>JAXMBP010000019.1:0-97141 GCA_046349795.1 Pirellulales bacterium
TGGATTGGGCCAGTGCAGAAGCAGTTGCCCTTGCGAGCTTGTTACAGGAAGGCCATCCCGTCCGTTTAAGTGGCCAAGACAGCGAGCGAGGAACATTTAGCCAACGGCACAGCGTTCTGCATGATGCTGAAAATGGTAATAAGCATACTCCACTAAGAAATCTATCCGCCAACCAAGGTCGTTTCGATGTGATCAACAGCCCGCTTTGCGAAAGTGGTGTGTTGGGATTTGAATACGGCTATTCGCTTGATTGCCCTGAGGGGCTGGTGATCTGGGAAGCTCAGTTTGGCGACTTTTGGAATGTGGCTCAGGTCATCGTCGACCAATTCATTGCTAGCGCAGAAGACAAATGGGGACGGCTAAGCAAAATTATTCTGCTGCTGCCACACGGATTCGAAGGAGCTGGTCCAGAGCACTCGTCGGCGCGGCTGGAGCGATTCTTGCTGTTGACCGCCGAGCATAACATGCAGGTCACGCAGCCTACAACGCCGGCCCAGTACTTCCACCTGTTGCGACGACAGGCCAAGTACCGCTGGAGCAAGCCACTGGTTGTCTTAACTCCAAAGAGTTTGTTGAGGCATCCACAAGTGGTTTCTCCAATTGCCGATTTGGCTCAAAGTAGCTTCAAGAAGATATTGCCGGACGAACGGAAATCGCCTTGGAACACCGATCGAGTAATCCTGTGCAGCGGCAAGGTTTACTACGAACTAATTGAGCAGCGAGATAAGCTGAAGGTGGACAACGTCGCCATCCTTCGCGTTGAACAGTTCTATCCATTAGATGGAGCAACGGTATTGAAGGCCCTTGAGCCTTATAGGAATTGCCAAGATGTTGTTTGGGTTCAAGAAGAACCTACCAACATGGGTGCTTGGCAGTTCATGAAGGTTCAGTTTGGCGATTTCCTGGTCGACAATGGATTCAAACTCAGACGAGTTTCTCGGGTTGAATCTGCTAGCCCATCCACAGGATCTAATCGCAGTCACGCCCTTGAACAGCAGGATCTTTTGGACGAAGCATTTGCCAAGTAATGCTCCTTCGCCACTGAAGATCCCGAACAAATTTTGTACAACTTAGTTCAGCCTTTCGAGACGAGTTTCTTAAAGGCTCATTTTACAAACAGATAACCAGATACAAGTTCGCAAGCACGTAAGCGAAAGCAGAGTCATCAATGATTGAGGTCAAGGTTCCATCGGTTGGAGAGTCCATTTCGGAGGTTCAGATTGGACAGTGGTTGGTTCAAGAAGGTGCCTGGGTTTCAAAGGATCAGACGATCGCCGATTTAGAAACTGAAAAGGCTGCCGTACAACTGTTGGCACCGGACGCAGGTTTCATTCGAAACATTCGAAAAAAGGTCGAAGAGTTCGCCAGCGTTGGCGAAGTGCTTTGCTCGTTGGAGCCAGCGGCATCACCATCGGGCGGAGCTGCTACTGGCAGTTCAGCTCCTGGGGCAACTGCGATATGTCGCCAGCGGCCTCCGGTAACATCTGCAGGGCACGTGATGCTCGCTGCTCAACGTATTCTCGATGAAAAGGACTATCTGCTGCTGACGTGAAGGGAACTGGACCCGGTGGTAGAGTTCTCAAGGAAGATGCATTGGCGGCGGGTAGTAAAACTGCGACACCGCTGGCTCCAGCGGCTACCTCAGCACCAGCGGCTCAACCAACTGCTCCTACCACAAAATCACAAGGACAGTTGCAGGTCTCAGTCCCTTCTCCTCGAGCACTTCGACGGGTGTTTCGGAGAATGGAAGAGATCAAGCCGCTGAGCATGATACGCAGAACGATCGCTAATCGTTTGGTGGAAGCTCGGCACAATTGCTGCATTGTTGACTACGTTCAACGAAGTCAATATGCAGCCGATCATGGACCTGCGAGCTGGCGGCCGGAGACGCATTCCAACAGCGTCATGGCGTGAAACTCGGATTCATGTCTTTCTTCGCCAAGGCCAGCGTTGAAGCTCTACGTCGATTCCCATCAGTGAATGCGGAGATTCGAGGCAACAACATCGTCTATCGAAACTACATGGATATCGGTATTGCAATCGGCGGAGGAAAGGGACTAGTAGTTCCCAAAGGTGAAATGCCGAGCACCTGACGCTTGCGGAGGTCGAGCGAACGATCGGCGATTTTGCAGCCAAAGCTGCTGAAACAGATTGATGCCTGAAGACTTAACAGGCGGTACTTTTACATAAGCACTGCGGTGTGAAGTGGCTCCATGTTGAGTACGCCAATTGTGAATCCTCCTCAAAGTGCAATTCTTGGACTGCATGCTATTCAAGAGCGACCTATGGCTGTCAACGGTCAAGTTGTCATTCTGCCGATGATGTATCTAGCTTTAACCTATGACCATCGCATCATCGACGGTCGCGAAGCGGTCACTTTCTTGCGAACCATCAAGGAGATCTGCGAAGATCCGACTCGACTGTTCCTGGAAGTCTAAGCAGGCTTGAGTAGTGAGAGTTGAGCAATGAGGGTTTAGTACCGGGACTCGCCAGAGTTCCTCAGTTCACGGACCCTCCCGCGCGCTGAAACTGGCTACCGACCGCTCAATGCAATTCGCGGGCAGGGTCGCACAGCGAGTTCAACGAGCATTTGCGCGGAGGGAAAAAAGGGGCCAGCGGTTCCGTTTGAGTTTCACCTGCGTTTGACCCTCCGTCATTTTGCTATTCGCCGTTTTGAACCTCCGCTCAAAACTGACTTGCCTCGGATCGCTTGTGATTCCAGAATTCACTGGATTTCAACATTGAAAACTTCGAGCCCTCCTAGCACTTTATCGACTGATTGGAGACACAACACAACCAAGTACATTCACTCCCTCGGCGCACTGGCGATGGGACTCGTAACCTCGTCCACTACGGTTTACTTCCCGTCTTCCTCTAGACACGCATTTTGATTTCGTTGAACTCTGCTTATCTTCCACGTCCTGTGAAAACGAGCAGAAACAAGATGAGCAGCGCGAGTACAACCAGCAAGCGAAACGATCTGGCTCGGTTTGGCGAGTACACCTGACCAAATACGACGGCGAGAGCGAAACTAAGTGCGGCTCCGAGCACTGTGCCAACGCCATAGAAAGACGACTGAACGTCCAATCCCTTCTTGAAGCAGATTGCAATCACGGCAATAGCTGCCGTCAAAAGCATCAAGCTTCGCAACGAGAAGTTTTTCAGGCTCCGTTGTGACACTAGTGCCCCTCGAGAAGGTTAAAACGCTAAAGGTACTTTGAAAGCTCATCACCTCGTGTAGCACGAGCATCAACGCGAGCCACAATGTCGGGATCTTCCAACAGACCTGGGGCATGATGCGGCTTGCTGCGAGCGTCAATGACAACGTTGCTACAACCAAAATGCTTGTGTGTCATTGTAGCCAACAATCCGTAAAGATCTTGAGCCGGATTGCTTCGAGTAAAGGATACCCACAAGAAGTTGTTAAGGTTTCGCGCAGCAAAGTCGCTGTTATCAACTACGACAATCAGCGGGAATTGCTCCCACTTGCTCGAATCGGTCACGCTATCACACTGATTCTGAAGTTGCACTGCCGCATCTGGACCGTTGTGAGGTTCGCCACGGACTACCAGCACGCCTGGAACCGCGATTTTAGGATCAGTCCATCCGCTGGGTAGCGGAAAACTACTCGGCACTTCATTGGCAAGCTCTCGAATGGTTTGGCGCCCGCAAGCGACGATCAACTTCGATCCTTGATTCAAGCCATCACCGGAATAGTCCAGCGTATCGATCGTAGTTTGTGTAATGAAATGCAAGTCTCGCTGCCATTGAACTCGGCGGAGCACATACTGAAAGAACTCTGCGATATTTTCTGCGTCAGGAGCATGTGGATCGCCACCATCGATCATCCACAGATACTTAGCCAACGACAACTGTCCTTGCCCTAAAATGGCACAAGCCTGAGTCAACAGTTCTTGAGGACGATGATTGGATTGATAGGGTGTGTATCGCTCGCTGCCGACAGCCAGCAACAAAGGGTGGACTCCAGCAGCATCAACCGCGTGCACCTGTCGAACGCCTGGCAAGACAGTCGGGATGATTGGGCCGGTCAGTTCATGAATCAATTCGCCGAATACAGTATCTTCCTGTGGTGGTCTACCAACTACAGTCATTGGCCAAACGGCATCATCGCGGTGAGAGACTTTTTCGACTTGGATGTATGGGAAATCGTGAACCTTGGCATAGAAGCCCAAGTGATCACCGAATGGACCTTCCGGCTTAACTTGATTGGGAACAATTCTTCCAACGATGCAAAAATCTGCGTCAGCATAAATCGGTGCGAACCAAGATTGGCACGACAAGGGAATTCGATGTCCAGCAAGAGCGCCAGCAAAACCCAATTCGCTCATTCCTTCCGGCAGCGGCATGACCGCAGCCAAAGTCATTGCAGGTGAACCACCAACGTGGACATTAACTGGTAAATCAACTCCCGATTGAACTGCCTGTGTATGATGCACTCCGATGCCACGATGAATCTGGTAATGCAAACCACATTCCTCATCTCGAACGTACTGATTACCCGAAAGCTGCACGCGGTACATTCCTAAATTCAGCCCCTTTAGGCCTACTGATCCTGATCCTGAACTAATCCTGCTGTGCTCGGCTTAGTACCTGAGGCAATGTGACGAATGCTCCACCATCTTTGGGCCAGCAAACAATCTGCGGCAGGTCGCTCAGCTGGCATTCGTTTTGGGCACTGTGGAGTGCGGGTGATTCGTTGCAGGCATCGTCCGCAAGGCAACCTTACAGGGCAATTTGCGAAGGACCATGGGGACCGAAGTGCCAGCGTCGGATCGGCCCTCAATCGAACGGCGGTTTTTACGGCTTCGATCTGCTCGCGAAAGATAAAGCGTGCTCGATCGATAGTACCAAAAAGATTGGAAGCGACTGGAAATCGACAGCCTTTGACATTGGCAAATAACAGTGCCGGACCACCATTTCGATAAACTCGACGATGAATTTCAGCCAGTTCCAAATTGGGATCGACTAAATCATCGATGACTAACAACCTCTGGTGACGTTGCAGATCCTGAACTAGTTGACGCGTACTACGACAGGCCATTTTTTAGTCGACGTCGTAAATGGCCAAGTGCCTGTAGTAAACCTCAAGGCAGTAGATGGAAAGAGCAGTTGTGTACAATTCAATCGCCCGCCGTGCCGTAAACATCTCGGCTAGAGACCAACTGCCTTTTTCGTCTCCATTTTTCTTGCATCGCTGGCAAGGCTCTCTTCATTTGAGCATTCCAAGTATCCCAGGGTTCGCCACCAAAATGGTGTAGAACTTGAGTTGCATAATACCAGTAGTAAACGCTTTGCATTCGATCGCGTTCCGATGGTATGTGCGTTACAAGTTCTTCTACACCTTTTCTGAGAGCCGGATGGGTCTTAGTCCAGCCGAGCCAAATTCGGCACAAAAGACCTTCCGCAGTCATCGTCAAATCAGGCTCAACAATTTCTTGATAAGCATAAGCTGAGTTATCGCGATGTCCGACCGAATCCAAGTAGGTATTTACCGAATCAAGCTTCTCTTCGTTAACTTTCAGGCCTACTAACTTGGCGGTTTCCAGCGCCATGACAAACCAACCCGTTACAGATACATCCGCATCTTCTCGTGGTTGATAACGCCATCCTTTCGTTTTACTTTGAGCCCATTCGGCGTATTTGATTGCCTTCATGCACGGTTCACGGAGTTTGTATTCTGCGGTCAATCCGTAGGCTTCGCAAACAGAGATCGTAGCAATAGCCTGAGCATAATGGCGCTGATCACGTTGTTCTTTTCCGGTGGTGAAAAATCCTTCTTCATTCTGCTGGCGGATCAGGTAGTTAAGGCCTCGCTGCACGTTACCAGCGTACTTCCCTTCAAGCTGATGATAGCCAGCTCCCAGGAATGCATTCAGGGCCATTCCGGTTGCAGCAATTGTGTTTTCGTGCACTCCGCCGCTGGAATATGGCCCGGTCAGACTCCAACTTCCGTCGCTTCGTTGTTGTCTAGCTAACCACAGCAAGCCCATCTCGACGGCATCTTCTGTTTCTGCTGATCCGCCGCCGCGACGAAGTAGTTCACCCTTGTTCTCACCTTGCCGTCCTCGCAAGCCGTTGCTGAGTTGCTTGGCGATCTCCTCGCCAAAGTTTGCATTTGGCACTTCAGCGCTAAGCATGTTGTTGATGCTTTCAGGCTTTATCTTGGTGTTATCAACGGAAACAGGGGTTACTGGAGTTAAGACACTTGCAAGATCAACTTGACTCTGCGATACCTCGACGCTCTGAAGCGACTGATCGCTATCCAAATCCGTTTGAGAACCACCGCCAAGTTCAAAGTCAGAAATGCCATTGGTGTCACCACCGAAAAGCAAAGTGATAGCCGATCCACCCATACCTGGAATCGGTATCAATGCCAAGATGATCAAAAGCAATAGATGAAATATGAAGCTGACCATCCAAGCTGGCATTCTTTTAGCCAACTTGATTCGCTCGGCGAGTCTCGCTCCTGCTGAACGAAAGTAACCGCCCATTGAGCGACGTCGGCGTCCACGAGCGTTGCTGAGCTGCTGATGTAGAGCTATCGCAGACGCTGCCGATTCACTTGAGGCCGGCGACGAAGTAACTTTACTCGGCCGCCGAGATGTGGTCGTGGTTTGGCGAGTTGTACTCGGCGCTGGATTGACCGGTGCTAATGTGATGGGAACTGGATTGACGGGAGCTGGATTGACGGGAACGGGAGCATAGCCTGATTGGCCGACAGGCACAGGTTGAATTGCTCCTGCGTGCATTTGAACGGGCACAGGCTGAATGTACTGAACCGGAACTGGTTGGCCTGGCTGACTTGGAACCTGCTGGAAAGACGCTGGTTGAAACGGCACTTGTAGTACCGGCTGATAAACAACCGGCTGTCCATACCCGGTTGGTGGAACACTATTAGCTGGCACATAGGGTTGATTCGTCTGCCAGGAGATAGGTCGACCCGCAGGTGGAGCAGGTGGTGGTGCTACTGGAGGTGTTGTTACCGGCGGTGGCACAACCGCTTGAGAGTTTGGGGGTTGGGGAGCCTTAGGAACATAACCAGGAGCTGGCGGCGGAGGTACAGGCGGATACTTGTTGTTCGAGTCTGCCATAGTGTCCATCCTTCTACTAACCGCCCGCCAAGATAAGAGTCCCCTTAAGGATACAATGAATTGTTAGCTGAGGTCAACCAAAAATGCCTGCTAACAGCAGAGTTGAGTGGTTGAAATCACCGCTAATTTGCTGAATTTCACGATGAAACGTCGAAGCTCCACCGGTTGGTGCCTCGTTTATATTGCTTCTCGGACAGTCAGCCAGCTAGGCAGCAACATCTCAACTAACGTAGAAACTCCGATCGCATGCAGCAACGAGATCAGAGCGAGTCCGTCAGCCATGTCTCGCATCCAGCGCCCCGGTTCATTTCTACTAGTTGCAAAAAGAATCATCAGCAGAAGAATCGATGTCGTCCCAATCCAGCCAATTAGGAAATCTCTTAGACCGCGCGAACACCGAAACGCTCGGCGAATCGTCAGCCTAATGATCGTGCCAGCGATGAGCAAATAAGGAATTGTGTATGGCTCGACCGTAATCCATTTAACTGTAGAAATTGCCACTGCACTGATCGCGGTCAGTGCAAAAAGTTCAGCGATCGAAACTGACGGGCGCATATCGTTTATCAGTGCAGTTGACCAATCGTAGAGCCTAGATGCTCAATCGTCCATCGGAGTCGCCGAAGGACTCTGTTGGACAACCGAAACTATCCAACATTGAAACGAATAAATTCGACATCGGTTGATCGGGCACTTTCAGAAATCTTCCTGACTGCAGCTTGCCGCCGCCGCTTCCTGCCAAGACTACAGGCAAGTTGTCGTGGCTATGTCGATTGCCGTCTGCGATGGCGACGCCGTGAACGATCATCGAGTTGTGCAAAATCGAAGTTCCATCACTCTCTTGCATCGAATTGAGCCGCTCAAGGAATCTCGCAAACCGATCCAAATAGAATTGATCGATCCGAGCGACTTTGGCAGCCAATTCGGGCTGCGTTTGATAGTGGGTCAGGTGGTGATGTCCTTCAGCAATTCCTATTTCAGGGAAGGTTCGGTTCGATCCGTCGTATGCAAGAATTAGAGTTGAAACTCGCGTCGAATCGGTTTGGAACGCTAGGGCCATCATGTCAAACATGATGTCGATATGCTCGGCAAATACGGGTGGGATTCCCTCAGGCGAATCGACCTTAGGATTCGGAATAGAGTTGAACTGTGTTGCCGACTTGACACGTCGTTCGATATCCCGAACACCCGTCAAATACTCATCCAGCTTCTTCAAATCCGAAGAACTTAGTCGACCTTGCATGCTCTTGGTGTCTTCTAGCACGAAATCCAGAATGGAGCGTTGTGTGTTCTGTCGCACCAAATAGTTCTTGGTACGCTCCTCCGGCGAGCCAGCCCCGAAAAGACGCTCAAACACGGATCGAGGATTAGCATCTGGTGTGACAGGAGTCGTGGGTGAGCTCCATGACAAGTTGTATTGATAGGCGCAAGCGTAACCTGAATCGCAGCCTCCAGAGTTGCGGATCGCATCGCAGGTTAGTTCCAACGATGGAAAGCGAGTTGTTCCGGTTAAGCTCTTGGCGGCAACTTGATCCACTGAAGTTCCAACGTAAATATCTGAGCCAGCGGTCTTACGCGCGCGGGCACCAGTCAGAAATGTCGCACTAGCACGAGCATGATCTCCCGCCCCATCGCGCCCTGCCGTGGCGTTCTCGTGCTTCAACCCGCCGATCACTTGGACATGTTTCTTTAACGACTCTAAGCCCTGCATCGAGCTGTTCAGCTTGAACTCCGCTGGGTCGCCCACTGGAAACCAATGGTTCTGTTGAACTCCATTAGGAATAGAAATGAATGCCATTCGTTGCGGAACACCCGAGGAGGATGTTGCCACGGTTGTGCTGGGCGTAGATAGATTCACGATCGCAGGCTGACCTGCCAACGACTCCAAGTGCGGAAGTACGATTGCTGCGCCTAAACCGCGAAGCAAAGTCCGGCGACTGATTGCTGTGGAGCCATTCGAGTTGGAGCCATTCGAGTTTGACCTGCTAGTTTGAACTTGTGCTCGTTTTGACATGACCATCAACCTTGAATAATTCGCGAACTCGAATCTGTAATTCTGACAACGATCAGCTATCGCTTTTCAGCTAAGGAACATTAGCTACTTTTTCAGTAGTCGCTGTCGGGCGTTGTCGCTGAAATGCGGCCGACTCTACAATCCCATAGATCAACTCTTCAAATCGCCCGTCACGATTGATTAGCCGTTCAACTAGAAGATCCAATGCGTACTCATCATAATACTCGGTGCCACGCCCTAAAGCATAGACTAACATCTTTTGAGCGACACAGCGATAGAAGTCTTCTCGACGATCATTGGCAATGATCTTGCGCAAGTCTCGAAAATCCCGAAACGATTCCCCTGTAATTAGTTGACCACTTGCGTCGATGGGTTGGCCATTCTCTTTCTCACGCCATACACCCAAAGCGTCAAAATTCTCTAAGGCCAATCCCAATGGATCCATTCTCGAGTGACATGACGAGCATAAAGCCGAATCGCGGTGAGCGGCCAACAGCTCTTTCAAGCTTGGCGTACGATCACCAAATTTACCTGATGAATCCTCTAGTGCAGGAACGTTGGGTGGAGCTGGCGGTGTGGGAGTGCCAAGTACATTCTCCAGCACATACAGGGTTCCCGCTTTACAGGGCTTGTGCGGGTTGGATTCGATGTGACGGTGAGCATTGTGCCCTGAGTTAAAATGCCACCGCGCACGCTGTCGGACGGCAATTCGACTCGGCGCATCTCATTACCGTTGACTCCTTCGATGCCATAATGCTTGGCCAATCGTTCGTTGAGAAACGTATATCCTGGATCAATGATCTCCGCCAAGTCACGATTCTGGTTAGCAATGAACTCAAACAGCATTTCCGATTCGCGACGCATCGCAGTACGAATGTCTGCGTCCCACATTCCTTGAATCTGCCTAAGCTCGCCAAAGCGATTTCGTTTCTTTTCAACCTCTGGATCAACAGGCTCGTTGTTTTGCGGAGCGCGACGTCCAAACCGATTTCTGCGAACAAAAGCTAGCAGTTCTTCATATTCAGCTTGTAGGCCATTGACTACGATTGGATCTATCGAGACCTTCTCAACATCGCGAGTACGAAGCCATTGACCACCGAAATTTCTAACTAGCGACTTTGATTTCGGATCTTTCAACATTCTGGCAACCGTACTGGCGAGATTCTCACGAAGCTTGCCGGCTTTGGCTAATTCGAAAAGCTCCTGGTCGGGCATCGAGGACCACAGGAAATAGGAGAGACGCGAGGCGAGGGCATAATCGTCGATCAAAGGAAACTTGCTCTGATCGCCGGAATCTTCGATATCTTCAATGCGAAACAGAAATCGCGGCGAGGCCAACATGGGAACTAGGGTGTTTGCGATGGCGGCTTCGAAGTTCGTGTTTGGTTGCTGTAAGAACTGTTCTGCAATTTCTACTAAGCGATCTAGCGAAGCTGAATCTACCGGTCGACGAAACGCTCGAAGTCCGAAGGTCGCTAGAACTTCGCGGGCATACTCACGACGGCCCGCCTGATCCTCTGGGGCTCGGTCACGCGTGAAGACACGCTCGTAGCCTTTCGGATGACGCCAGTACTGTCGATCTTCGGGGCCGCGAATGATGACCTCCTCAATGTCAAGATCAGCGAAGGCATCATCTTTCTGCTTTTCCTGTAACGCATGCGGGGTAACTTCAAATTCAAAACGATGCTTGCCGGATTTCCAATTGATCGTAAATCTTTGGCGATGTCGTTTCGATTCATCCCAACCGTATTCGCCTTGAAACAACTGTTGGTCATCCAGCCTGCAAGACAGCGTACAACGTTGAGGCGTGAATTCGAATGATCCGCCCGATTTGATGACAATTTCCAACTGATAGATGCCATCGTGAGGGAGATCGAAGGACAAACCAACTTTGTGAGCTTGATTCATGCGCATGTTGTCAGCATTACGGCCTTCGGTCGATCGAATCTCGGCTGCTCGATAGTGCAACTCAGGAATCTCGTAGTTTGTTTTCGGAACCGCATCGGCGACTATTTGTGATGCGGCTGCGAGGAACTTCTCAACTACCATCGGGGAAAGGCTAAGTGCGTCGCCAACATTGTCGAATCCGAATCCCGTATCGTCTGGCGGAAACACGATGTCCGCATTGAATTCTATACCCAGTAGATCGCGGATCGTATTGGCATACTCGCGGCGATTCAACCGTCTGAGTGTAACTCTACCTGGATCAGGATTGCCCTGATCAATTCCCATAGCCTCGAACTTGAGCCAGTTAGACAACGTTTGAAGTTCAGGCTTGGTTAGCTTTGTGCCCGTCGACGGCGGAGGCATAGTTCCAGCCCGCAGGTTCGCTAACGCCTTCCACCACTTGGACTTAGTCTGCTGAGTTGGAGCTTGGGAGAGCAATTGATCTAAGGCTAAATTTCCTTCACTGGAGCCATCGGCGTGACATTCGTAGCAGTGTTGTTTGAGCAATGTCAGGGCCGGTCCGTCTTCACAATGTGCTTTAGGACAAATGCTCGCGAGCAGGACGCAACACCCAACCGTCAAGAAATTTCTCATGCTCAGCAAAGTCAAACTCCAAGCGATATGGTGTGCGGACGGCGTACGGCAGGAAGAGCGCAGCCGTTAGGTTCTCTATTGTAACCGCACAGTCCATCAAAGTAAGGATCTAATCACTCGGCTTGCATTGATAAATCTTAAGGCTAACGTGAAAACTGAGAGCCAATACAGAAAATCATTGGCAATCAATCAAGGCAAGGTCACCAAATGACGGACTAGTTTGAAGCAACGTACTGGGGAAAGAACTACGGGAAGAATAGTCCAGTGTTAAAACAGCGCGACCAGACCTGGTTCTTGATCCGGTTCCTTACCGCTGCCGACCGTCGGATCGAGATCGGACAAGTGAGTATCTTGGACTCGTCCACTTAAGATGAGAGCCCGTAACTTGTGGGCTTCGTGAAGCGTACGATGCAAATCCTGCGCTAAAGGATCTTGGAATTGAAGCTCAGAAAGTGCATCCTGCGATGCCTTCATCAAGCTTCCGTTGCTGGTGGTGATATGTTGCAGCGTTGATTCGAGAGTTTGTGTGAGTTGTGAAGTCTTGTGCTGGACGCGTCGAATCTGCTGACCAAGATCGACGGCGAACATGTCGATCTGACTTTTCATGACTTGCGAGTCATCGTAGTAGACGCTCATTAGGTCTGAAAGGCTTCGTAGCGATTCATTGATGTCCAAATTTGCTGACTTGATTGCGTGCGAGAAGCGTACCATTTCCTCCGCTAAAACGGCAAACGGACTACCATCATTGCCAAGTCGCACAGCTTCACAACGAATATTAAAAGAAAGCAGTTCGCTGCTAAAGACTAGTTGGTCGACTTTCGCCACACACTCTCGCATCGACACACAAGCATCGCGGACATTTGTAGCCGCTTTTGACTGAGCGTCGAAAAACTGCTGAGCGCTTGTCACGAAGCGATTCGTGCTCTGTTCTTGTTCCATAATGACTTCGGCCAGTATTTCATCGCGTTGGGAATGACTTTCATTGCAGTCGATTGACTGGCCCACTATTGCCTCAAGCGTCTTGCTGGCGAGAATATTATCTTCCGCGGCTGTCTCGTAAAGTCGTGAAACATTAGATCCAATGGTGAGTGCCGCAGCCTCAGTGACCTTTCTGGCAGATTCCAACGAACCATCAATTCGATCCAGAAAGGTCAATCCAATGTGTTTCAATTGCAGTTGTAAGTGCTCCAGCGACTCCACCTGATCTGCCAATTGTCGATTGTCAACTTGAAGTTTTGCGGTTTCCGATTCAAGCTGATCGAGATAGTGCTTATCCACTATCACTTTCTGCGTTGCCGTTGGTGAAACGGGATTTTGTAGAAGATCACTGCAGATATTCAGAGTGGTGGAGCATTGGCAGGACAGCGCTTTCCAGGCTAACCCACATCGTGTAAGCCAGTCACTAAAACGAATCCTCAGTCCAACTCGCTGATGAGCTGAATCATTTTGATTGTCTGTGAATAAAAGGCGATTTGACACGCTAAGAGGCTCCCGGACTTTCGCTGTATTCTGCTCGCGATTTGATGCACTAGACGGAAACTGCTGTAAGTTTAGCAACTGCCGCAACCAACATGTCTGCTTTGAAAGGCTTGACAATCCATCCCGATGCGCCAGCCTGCTTCGCTTTTGCAATCAACTCCTTTGAGCCCTCAGTGGTTAGCATGACAATTGGTAAATGTGAACAAACTGAGTCTTGCTTAATGGCGGTAACCATCTCAATGCCGTTCATGTTGGGCATGTTGACGTCGGTGATAACGCAATCTACGCCACCCTGCTTTGCTTTATTGAGCCCCTGAATTCCGTCAGCCGCTTCAAATACTTGAAATCCAGCCTGCAAAAGTGCAGTAGCGACTTGTTGACGTACAGTAGCAGAATCGTCAACGACTAATACAGTAGTGGACATGCTATGAATTCCTAAAAAGTATGTGTTTGAATTGGTTGTACGGTTGGTGAACAATGACTGGTTTCAAAATCACCTAGAACAGTTGCAAACTACCTTCTTCAGCAGATGACTGGCTGGTTCTTTTCTCGAGCTTAAGATCTTCGGCGAGATCTAAGATAAGCTGTGCGGCAATCTGATGACCAGAGAACTCGGCCACTATCAAATAGGATTGAGTCTCTAGAGGCTCAACCAAAAGCCATGCTCCAGTGACTGTAGTAGGCGTTGTGAGGTTTGGTGAGTGGCCATAAGCGGTCATTTTGTTTTTCAATCGACCCGCAAGCTGATTGGATAACTCTCCTAGCCAGTCTCGAGGATTGGCATCGTCCCGCATCGCGAGTTTTCGGGCGACAAGTTTCGTAGCCGTTAAGCTGATCGAAGCGGCGATTTGTGGCTCGGCCAATCCAATGATCGCTGTGATCTCGCCACTCACGCTAGAATCGAATAACTCCTTGACATTCGGTTCTTCGTTTGTGTAGTGATTGATCAAATCCGCTAAGGATTGCCGAAATTCTTGATTGATGATCTCACAACAGACTTGTTGCATATGTCGTTCCTTCCATATTGATTAGGAGTTGAGTTTTGCTGATTCGGTTATGGTGGATTGATCGATTCCATATTCCGCAAGCAGTTTGAATAGCTTGGGTGCCATGCAGCGGGAGTCGAATACGAATCTGAACTCGCAGCCTTGCCCCGATATTGATTTGACCTGTACGCAGCCAAACATTTCGTCACAAGCATTCTTAACGGTATTAAGCCCGACGCCTCGACCGCTAATTTCGGTTATTGATTCTGCGGTTGATAGTCCCTCATGAAAGAGCGCGCTTATTAAGTGTGCTTCGGTTTCGGCGGGAAGCCCTTGAACGGTTGCTAGATCACGGAGCTTATTCCAGTTCAGGCCACGACCATCGTCGAAAATGCTTACGATGAATCGGCCTTCCTCGAGTTCGGTTGAGAGAGTCAGTTTACCTGTGTCAGACTTACCGATGCTGGCTCGCTCTTCTGAAGACTCTAGGCCGTGGTCGATGGCGTTGCGAATCACATGCACGAGAGTTGACCAGAACTTGGCCCAATGTTCGGCATCGATACGAAGTTTGTTATCACGAACTTCAACTTCGATCGTTCCTTTGCCGAGTCTAGTAGCCAAACGCTTGGCCTGTTCAGCCAGTCGCGACAGTCGTCGTTCAGTTGGTTCCAATTGCCAGCTTAGCCAACATTGGTATTAGGCGTTGCTTTGATTCCTCGTTTAGGATTCCAATCAAAAAAGCTTGATACTGTTCGTCGCTTACTTCGATACCTGTTTCGTGTTCGGCCAGCATTCTTCGAAGATGTCCTCGAATGGTCGCCCAAGCTCCGAACAGTTGCGTCCATTGAGCATTGGCGGGCACTGCACCTTCTTCGGCGATGATAGTTTCAAGGTGATGACAGCTCGATGCGAATCGATCGAGCCCGAAGATAGAGCAGTTGCCCTTTAGGGTGTGCAGTCTTCGCGTAACGAGATTTCTGTCGTCTCGATTTTCGCTCTTAAGCGCCTCTACTAAGCCGTCCGCCTCTTCGAAGAATTGAACAAAGCCTTCTTTGTCGGAAGAGAGCTGGTCGATAATCGCCAACATCTCGCGATTCTCCGCCTCAAGCCGCTCGCGAGTCACTTCGGCTGTGATATCTCGAACTACAACAGTCAGACCGCTCAGTTGTCCGTCTTCGAATAACGGACTGTAATCGATGGATAAAGTTCTTGCTCCCGCGCTGCATCGCTTAGGAAGTTGATCCAATGTAATTTCTAGGGGCATGATGCCTGCGGAAACTTCATCCAGTCCGATAAGCAACCAGTCTGCAGCCGATTGATCATTGCCGCCCAACCAATCAACGGCTAGGCGACTGTCGGGTAATGGGCCAAGTAACACTTCGGCAGCCATGGAAAGTTCAGTCCCAACTCTGCCTGTGAGATCAACGGCGAACATGCCTTCGTCGATTGTATCGAGGATTCTCCGCATTGCTTCATTGCGAGCTTCCAGTTCAAAGGTTCGCTCTGACACTTTCCGCTCTAAGCCAATAACATTGTCGAAGAAACTGCGAGCGATGAAGCAGGCGGCAACGGATTCAAGCACTACAAACAAAGCGTGAACACCTACTACCCAAATCGGCGCAGCATAGTTAAATACGCTCGAAGGGAGTAGAAACCAAAGTACTGCGTGATGTGCCGCGACGGTTAATGCGGCCGCTACAATCACCATGGGATTCGCAAAGACCGCTAGTAGTGCTAAGAGTACGAAGAAGTAAAAGTGCATTTCGATTTGCACAGGCCCCTGACCAAAGTGAACCAGCAGGGCTCCCATGAACATCGATGTGACGCCGTGTACGATCGACACATTCCTGGGATTTGAGCATAAGAACCTAGCGGCCAATGGGCCAGTTGCAGTTATCGACGACAGCAGAAATGCTAATCCAGCACTGGTTGCGTTGAAGAAGGCAAGCAGTGACAGAAGCGGAATGTGTATGAGGAAGAAGAGATCTGCAATTCGATTCATTCGCCGCAGATATCTCGACTCGAACTCAGTCAACTCATTCGGAAGACTCAGATAGTTCTTCAAGTGATAGTAAAGCATTTCTATTCGTCCTGTTTCACCCGTTGCTGGAATCTAGAGTGAATACTTCAGTCCAAGTGGATCAATTGCTGACTTCAGCTTCTTCGAAATTGCACAGCCTAGAACCGGTAACGGGTTTGGACGAATTCCGCGCTTGATTGCATTGATTATCTCAGAATCTTGAATCTCCAAGCCTTGCTTCCGATTCGTGTAGCCACCTGAATAAACTAAGCCAGCATCTGCTTGGGTTACCAACAGTAAAGGGGCCGATTCGATGCCCGTTTTTCGAACGATTTCTTCTTTTGATTGGAAAGAGACATCGAAGTGAACTGGAAAAGACCAGTCGTACTCAGACATTTCACCGGGTGAACCGACTAGAACCACATATTCCTTAACACCCTGAATCGCTGGTCTGACTTTTAAGTGATTGACAATCCTTCGAGAGCACGGACAGGACTTAAGCAAGATGTGGAATACCTTTATGTCCTGCGTAGTTGCTGACGTCGAAACAGTATTGTTGATCAACATCTGAGCGTTTTTCGGAACTGGCAAGGCGACCCAATGACTAACCATCAGACTGCTGCAGATTACTAACAAGACAGTAGCCCAAGCCGAAAAGAACGCTTTCGCTAGAGTGGACTTTGATATTGGTCTCATCTTGGACGTCCCCAAAAATAGCTCGATCTCCGCGTCAAACTAGGAGCTTGACTCGTCAATATGTGTGATCAAATTGGGGCAATTCAGAACTTCAACTCGTAAAACATTGCTCAGGAATCGTCACCTGACCAATTAAAACCATTCAAAAAATGGGAATCAGCTAAGACTCGTTGGTGTATACGGAACTAGGTGTTTTGCGAAGCAGGAACTGGTGGTTCTGTCGCCATTGAGTTACGTTTGCTCTCGCGTACTTTTGTAATGATGCGCTCTAGTCGTTGTATCATAGCCTCCTTTGCGAAGGGTTTAATGATGTAGTCGTTCACCCCTGCAGCAATTGCCAACAGCACTTGTGGCTTTGAGGCCTCAGTAGTTTGCATCACGATGGGACAATTCTGACCTTCTGCTCGAACTGCCCTCACTAAATCCAGTCCAGATAGAGGTGGCATATTCCAATCTGTGACAATCAGATCGTACTTCTCGTGCTTTATCAGGCATACTCCTTCCGATCCGTTCGCGGCTTCATCGATGTCATCAACGCCAAGTTCATTGAGTGCCCGCTTTATCACACAACGAACGACACCAGAGTCATCAGCAACCAACGCTTTCATGTTTCACTCCTATTCCTGAACACGGATTGCCAGCATCAGACTGTTGTACCGCGCTTTGTTTCTCGAATCTCTTCCGTTTCCAGCATGGCCGCTTTGAAAATATGCTTCTCCAGCCGATCGTATAGATACTCGCAGGTGTACGGTTTAACGATGTAATCTGTTACGCCAACGTGAAGAGCCCGAAGTACGTGAATTTTCTGAGCTTCTGTAGTTTGCATGATGATCGGTCCAACGCAGCCTCTGACTCTTGCTTCAATTGCTACTTCGATGCCAGAGTGATGAGGCATATAGTGGTCCGTGATGATCAGGTGGTACGTCTTGCTTTGCAAAAGTTTCATTGCCTCGAGTCCGTCGGCGGCGTGATCTATCACATCTACGCCGTGCTTTTCCAACGTTCGGGAAAGCACGGTACGAATCAGGCTTAAGTCATCTGCGATTAGTACGTTCATTGCCGTTAACTCCCTACCGTTAGAATATCTGGTAACGTCACTGTTGATCCGGTTGGACAAAGGGCATCTGCGCGTTTTTGCAGTCGGTGATCACGATGATGAGAATTCTGAGTTTCTCCAGATTGAACAACCGAATTGAAATCAATCGCGCCGTTTGTATCCAGCTTAAAGGCTGCCATTTTGTCGTCGAGTTCTTGAATGATTTGACGCATGCTTACGGCTTCGCGTGAGGTTTCAGCGCATTGCTTTGAAGAGTTCTGTACGCTCTTCTCGAGTTGGCCAACTGCCACGCTTACTTGTGCGATTCCTAGCGCTTGTTCAGAACAAGCCAGGGCGATTTCATTGACGCATTGGTTGCTCTTTTCAGCCCAAGAGCAAATTCCTTCAAAGATGGTCGACAATTCCGTAGCGAGAGTGACTCCGTTTGTCATTTCGTTTCTAGTTTGCTCAACCATGCGGCTAGTGGTATTTGCGGCGTCGGCGCAACGAAGAGCCAGATTGCGTACCTCATCGGCAACGACGGCGAACCCTTTTCCGGCTTCACCAGCGCGGGCTGCTTCAACAGCCGCGTTTAGAGCGAGCAAGTTTGTTTGGAAGGCGATATCATCAATCGTCTTGAGAACTTTGGTTTGATCCTCGCTTAACTGTTTGATACAGGTGATTGCTTGAACAAGATTTTCTAGCTTAATAGCCCCTCGCTCGGAAGCCTCGCGAGTGCTTTCGGCGACCAGTCGCGTTTTCTCTGCACTATCGGAGGATTGCCGAGTCATTGCAGTCATCTCCTCCAAATGTGTTGAAATTTCAACTAGCGCCGAAGATTGTTCATAGGTGAAAGATGTTACTGACGCAACCAGTTGATCAACGTGATCGGAACTGCTCAGTGCCGCCTGATTATTTCCACGAACCTGGAGTAGAGCAGTAGCGATTTGATCAATGGCAGAATTGAACATTCGCTGCATCTCAGCAAAGTCGCCCTCGAACTCGCCATCCAAGTGATTTGTGAAATTTCCTTTAGCCATTTCGGAAATTGCATTCAGTAGTTCGTGATCAACTATAGTCAATCTTCCTGACAGTTCATTCAGTGAGGACGCTATCTCTCGGTAAGCGTTGGCGAACTTGGTTTCATCGCACTTATAAGAAATGTTGCCGCGACAGGCAGCTTGAATCTGCCCTCGTATCTTGGAGTGCAATCTGTCAGTATTTTCGAACGCTATCGAATCCATTTATCAAATCGCCGATTTCATCTCTTCGACGTCTGAGCAGTTGAGTGTCCATTCTGCCTTCGGCGACATCCCGTGCGACGCGAGTTAGCTGAGTGAGCGGCTGAATGAAATGTCGCCGAGCAACGTACGTGGTCATGCTGGCAACGGTCAAACATAAGATCAACATGCATGCTATTCGAAAGATTAGGTTGTTGCGTTGTGACGCATATTGCTGAACTAGCCTTGGTATTACTCGACTTGCCGAGCGATCCCGTACTTCAATCAATTGTTGTAAGACATTCGTTGCGGATCTAAACCAAGTTTCGAGATTGATCTGGAGGTCATCGGTGAACGGTGCCTGACGCAACTTATCCCTAAGCTCATTCAGAATCGTAAATTGCTCGCCGCGAGGAATGGCTCGCAATTCGAGTCTAGTCTGCGGATCGGAAGATTCTGTAAAAGCATCCTCAAGGTGGATAGTTTGCGTAATGATCCAGCGGCTCCACTGGTCAAAATTGACTGATCCAAGATTGCCTTTGCTGAGTGCAAATGCAACCTGCCCGCGCTCTTGGTCCAATAGCTCGATTGCTCTCAGCAAATAGGAGATCGATTCGAACTCGTGGATGATCTCGGTATCTCGCGAACTGTCAATAAATCCCTCTAAGTCATTCAAAAGTATCTCTATGAAGTGGTTGTAGGAACTTAATGTTACGTTGACGTCAGACTCAGGCTTGAGAACATCCTGGCGCAGTTCTGTCAATAGTTGGAGCGACTTCCGAAACTGTGCAATTGGCAGTTCAAGTTCATGCTGTTGCTTAGCTGAAACATTGTAAAATTTTCGCGAAGCTTCGTCAGAATCCTTGAATACTTCAACTAGTTTCGGCGTCAGTTCGCGTATGTCTCTACTTACGGACGCTGCGCACAAGTTGCGCTCGGCTTGTAGCTTCCTGATTACATCGGTCGACAGTTGAATGCACTCATGCAGTTTGTCGGATAGGTCTTTGCTTTGCAGCGACTGCCAAGACTGCTTAACCATCATGAAGAATAGTGTCAGTGCCAGCGTGAGTGGAACTCCTGTGAGGAAAAACAACTTTCCTGATATCTTCATGTGAGCACCCGTATGAACCTTCCTGTTTTTTGCATCAAATTCGGTCTAAGCTTCAGGCCCAAACTCAGAACCATCTGGGCAGTTGGATTGAGCAGTGCCGGAGTTTTGGATGCTTCGAATGTCTTGCTGTAACTGTGAAACAAGCGATTTGGTGTCTAGGATCATCCTTACTCCGTGGGGCGTGTGAGCGACGCCATCAAAAACTAATTGATTTGCAAAGCTTGTCATGGCTGGAGCCAAATCGACTTGCTCTTCGAATATCTTGATAACCTCGTGAACGTTGTCGACGCGGATTGCGAACTCCAGCGGGCCTTCCTCACTAGGAGTCGTTAAGACGATGAAACACTCTCGCGTGTTGGTCGATTGGGAATCGAAGCTGAATTTTCTCTTTAAGTCGATGATAGGCAAAACTCTGCCGCGTAGGTTCGCGACTCCAGCCAGGTACTTTGGACTACCAGGTACCGCCGATATTTCGATGGAAGTGATGATCTCACGTACATCACTTACCGAAACGGCGTAATAGGAGCCTGAAAGCTGAAAGACTAAGTAGGCTACGGTCCTTCCTTCAGGTTCTTTGTTCAGTTGAGTATTTCTTAGGGTGGCCATCTGTGTCATTATTGAATAACTCCACAGGCAGTACTCTTTTGTTCCGTACTGATGCGCCTGCACACGGCATTGATGTCCAACACAAATCCGACCTCTCCGGAGGGTAGTAAAGTGCAACCAGCAAATAGGTTCAGTGGTCGCAGAACTGGCCCAAGTGGTTTGATTACAATTGACTGCTGGCCCATGATTTCGTCTACGACAAGTCCATGGCGGCGTCCAAATGCTTCGACGACCATACAAACCTGTCCTCGAGTTGGGTTAGATTGATGAATTGCACCTACAACTTTGCCTAGGAAGCCGACTTGGATCAAGTGATCACGGAAAAGAGCGTATTTGCCAGCTTGAATGGACTGCAGTTCCAATTGATCCAACTCAATCTGTTCAATTACGCCAACGGTTGGAAAGATGAACCAACGACTGCCAACTCTCACGACAGTACCGTCAATAATCGAAAGCGTTAGGGGAAACTCCAGCCTAACCGTCGTACCCTTATTAGGTGATGATTGCAGCGAGATGCTACCTCGGAGAGCCTCGACGTTTTTCCTTACAACGTCCATGCCCACGCCGCGCCCAGAGATTACCGAAACAGTTTGGCTGGTCGAAAAACCAGGCGTAAAGATAAGCTCATCGATCTTGTCATCGGAAAGTCGTGTTTCCTTAGTTATTAGCCCACTTTCAATCGCTCGTTGCCTTATTCTCTCCCGATTCAGACCTGCGCCATCATCTGAAATTGAAATGTGTATGTTGCCAGAGCGATGTTCTGCGGTTACTTCGATGGTGGCGACTTCTGGCTTTCCTTCTTCGATTCGCCGCTGAACTGATGATTCAATTCCATGGTCTAGCGAGTTCCGAATCAGGTGAACCAGAGGATCGGTGAGTGATTCAAGTAGGGTTTTGTCTACTTCGGTATCTGCTCCGCGAATAACTACTTGAGCTGGCTTGTTCAGCTTCGCCGACAATTCGCGGACCAAGCGAGTCATTTTCTGAAGAACACTGTTAATTGGCACCATCTTCAGCGACAAACTGAGCTGCTGAATATCGCGAACCACCTTTCTTAACCGAACTCCCGCCGAACTGGAAGGATTTGTTTTTCCAACCATCAATTCCTGCTGAACGAAGCCTTCAGTGATGACCAATTCGCCAATCAAATCGACGAGCATTTCTAGTTTCTTGCTGTCAACTCGCAAGGAATCGGCCGAAGCTCCTCTCGACGAAGACTGCGCATCTTTTTTCGACTCCTTGCCCAGGATAATATCCAGTTCCGCCAGTTGATCAGAACTGGCCTGTCCTTTTTCGTCTACAGCTTTCAAACATGACATCAGAATATGGGGTGGCGACGGATACTGGAGTTGGCGTTTGTTTTGGAATGAGCTCTTGAGACTTTGTATCTGAAGGATTAGAAAATCCACGGCTCGAAGTATCACATCAAAGGCTGAGCCGACGAGCTTGAGTTTCCCATCTCGCACATTAGCCAGCACGTTCTCAGCAACGTGGGTAATGTCGATCAATTGGTCTAGTTCGCATACTCCTGCGGCACCCTTTAAGGAGTGTATCAAGCGGAATAGTTCGTCAAGGCTTTCTTTGTCAGTCGGTCGATTTTCAATCGCGAGCAGGAGATTCTGAGCTTTCTCGATCAGCTCTGACGATTCTGTGACGAACTGTTGCATAAGTTCATGATCGTCACATGCGCAAATCACTAAATGCCCGTCTTCTTCAAAGTTCGAATATTGGGCCGGTTCAACAGCAGCGCTGTTCGATGCTTCGAGAGGCTGATTCGCGTTAGCCTCTGTATTAAGTGCGGAAGTAACAGCTCCGGAAGCTACAGTTCCAGAAGTCGCGACGGGCTCCGAAGGAAAAATCAAGCCAATCAGGTTTGGATCGGCGCGTTCAAAACTAAACGGTTCTTCGGTTCGAGCCGCCTCTACTAATCGTTCGCACAGATCAAGAATCGCAATTTCTAGCTCGTGGTTCTGTAGCGCCGTACTTGCACAGCCAGCAGAAACGGTTTCAGCGATCAAGGCTAACGCACCGAACCTGTTTTGATCGAGCTCTTTAGAAAGTACGGCTAGACCATCACGAAGCTCATCCGCAGTACACTCTGCATTTCTTGCAAGTGTTGCGATGGTCTGAATAGATTTTTCGATCGAAACCGAAAACTCGGTCATCGATAGCCCCTAGCGATGGAAATGCGTTATGCGAAGTACGGGCAGACTCCGAACTCCGGGTTTCGTTAAGGGGCTAGCTACGAAACGCAACAATGAGGTGGATCGGAGATTTAAGGTCTCTAGCAATTACCATTTACACGGCAAAAGGCAAATCTAAAGGGAAGATATTGCCTAATAGAGAAAGCAATCGTAGTTAATGAACTTGCTACGATCGTTACGATCCGAACTTGAACCGACAAAAGGTGTTAGGCAATAACGTCTTTGATGACATTTCCCGCAATGTCGGTAAGCCTAAAATCGCGTCCAGCGTATCGATAAGTAAGTTGAGTGTGATCCAATCCCAAAAGATGGAGAATGGTTGCGTGCCAGTCGTGTATGTGGCACTTCCCTTCCACAGCTTCAGCCCCTGTATCATCAGTAGAGCCATAGCTGAACCCGCCCTTGACTCCACCGCCAGCCATCCAGGTCGTGAAGCCTTTGTTGTTGTGATCTCGACCGTCGCCGCCTTGCGCAAACGGAGTTCGACCGAATTCGCCGGCCCAAATCACCAACGTATCTTGCAGAAGTCCACGTCGTTTTAAATCGGTTAACAATCCTGCAATCGGTTGATCAATCTGTTCACACAAATTTGGCAACTGAGTTGACAGATTGAAGTGAGTGTCCCAGTTTCCATGTTCAACCTCAATGAAGCGAACTCCGGCCTCAGCAAATCGCCGAGCCAACAAACATTGTCGTCCGAAGTTGTTTCCAGGTCCATTTCCGCTGATGCCGTAAAGTGATTGCGTTGCTGCATCTTCTTTGGAAATATCCATCAGTGCGGGCAAGGCCGTTTGCATACGGAACGCTAGCTCATACGATTCGATGACGCCTTCGACTCCCGGATGCTCCTTCTCTTGCTTTAGCTTTTCCTGATTGAGTTTTTGAATGAAGTCCAACTGTTGACGTTGTTGCTTGGAGGACAGTTCTTCATTTCGAATGTCAGGAACTTGCGAGCCCGATTGCCCGCGTCCTGGTCGGTCACCACCTGGGCCTCGCGAAGATCGACCAAGAGTCGTGCCTGAAAAGATTGCCGGTAGAAATGCACTGCCATAATTTTGTGCGCTACCAGCCGCAGGACTTAGCGATACGAAACCCGGAAGGCTGTCATTCTCTGTTCCAAGTCCGTACAGAGTCCAAGCTCCTAACGAGGGTCGGACAAACTGTGCGTTACCAGTGTGCAACTGAGTCATAGAACTGGTATGGACAGGCTGATCGGTGTGCATTCCTCTCAGCAAACACAACTCGTCGGACATCGCGGACAATTTGGGCAACAACTCCGTGATCCACAAACCGGATTTCTGTTGCTTGAAAGCCCAGGGCGACTTCATCAAAGTGCCGCGATATTTTCCACTCTTGCCATCCAGCTTTGCTAGTTCAGGCTTGTAGTCAAACGTGTCCACATGAGATGGTCCACCTCGCATGCACAAGAAGATGACTCTCTTGGCTTTCGCAGGAAAATGACTTGGTCGAGGCGATAGCGGATTGTTGCTGGACTTAGTTTCATCGGCTGCTGCCATCGTAGCCAAGGATGAAAACGCCAGGAAGCCAAAACCGCTAGAAAGCCGTTGCAACATTTGTCGACGGGAGAGTGCAGTGACATTGATCGATTGCATGACTGAACCCTTTTGAAACCTAGAGAAAAATTGTATTCTTGTTGCGGAAAAACGCCTAACAAACTCAGAAATCATCGGCGTCGACTAGTTCACGTAACGAAACTCAGCCGAAGCCATTATCGACTGACAGACCGCCGTTAGCTTTTCGATATGCGGATCTTTCGAACCGCCTCGACCGCCGAAAAATCCTGGACCCGGGCGTCGACTAGGTCCGCTGGAACGATCCGACTCAGATGTTGAAAAGCTCTTGTAGAAATCGCCAGCAGCCCGCATTTCATTAGCTGTCGCAGGACGTCCATAAGCCAACATAAACGCTTCTGCAATTTGGTCATTCAGATTTCCTGAATGTCGGATCAATCGCTTAGCCATTGCTTCAGCGCGATCGATCACGAAGTCGTTGTTCAAGAAATACAGGCCTTGGTCGGGAGTGTTCGATGTTTCTCGTACGCCAATAACCATTGTGGCTTCCGCGAAATCAAACACGTCTAAACTTCTCGGAATGTTATCGCGTACGATGGGCAGATAGACACTGCGATAGTTCACCGGCTTTTCAACCGAGTCGGCTGTCGCCTTTAGAACACCGGAAGACAACATGCTGCCCAGCAAAGGATCCCGACCTCTGGAAGCATTGACGATTGTATTTTCGCTATTGCCACCTACCTTGAACGCTAAAACGTTGCCTTCCCGCACAACTGCAGTACCGGCTTGAGCGATAACCGAACCGTTGGGGCGCTTTAGATCCAATTCACCACTGATAGCCAACATGCTGTCGCGAATAGCTTCGGCTTCCAGTCGCTTTTGTTCCATTCGCCACAGATAACGATTTTCTGGATCAGCCTCGAAACTCTGCTTGTTGAAATCGCTGCTCATTCGATAGGTGTGTGACAGAGCAATCTTTCGCACTAGCTTTTTGATGCTCCAGTTGTTCTCCATAAAATCCACCGCAAGGAAGTCAAGCAACTCTGGGTGAGTTGGTTTCTGTCCGGTGGAACCAAAGTCCTCAGGAGTTCTGACAATTGGATTTCCAGTCATATGTTGCCAGACTCGATTGACCATCACGCGAGCCGTGAGTGGATTGTCTGAGCTGCCGACCCATTTAGCAAATTCAAGCCGCCCTGTCGATTTTTTCGGAATCGATACTGGCTTGCTACACAGAACTTTTGGGAACCCTCGCTCGACTTCTTGAGCGGGCTTACTGAACTCCCCTCGTTCCAACAAACGCGCGTTAACAGGAGTTGTCTCTTGCACCGCCATACAAAGCGATAGAGGCTTGCCTTTTGAATCATAGGAGTCGATTTTGGCTTGCAGCAAACCAGCCGCAGTCGAGAGCTGACCAATCTGTGCGATTCGACTTTGAGTGTTATTCTTGGGATCATCCGATTTGCGATCGCGGCGCGCTGACAAAGCTTCTTGAAGCTCTTTGCGCTTCTCTGCCAGTTCGGCCTTCAGTTCGTCCAACTGCTTTCGAGTAATCTCAGGCTCGAAATGAACTTTGTCTTCTACAGGCATTACGATCAAGTTACTTGGGCGACGATTTTGTTGAGTTCTAAAGGTGCCATAATGAGTCGACATGCCACGAAAGATGCCTGACAGTGCGTAATAGTCGGTTTGAGGAATTGGGTCAAACTTGTGATCATGGCAGCGAGCACATGCCACAGACACGCCCAACATGACTCTGGTTGTCACATCGATCTGTTCATCAATAAGATCTAGTTCGAATTGCCGTCCATTTTGCTCGTTCAAGGCCTTTGGACCGAGTGTCAGAAAACCGGTTGCAACTAAGTTTTCAGCCCATTGTTTGTCGGTGGGAGCAGGCAAAAGATCTCCGGCAATCTGTTCTTGAACGAAGCGATTGTAAGGCTTGTCTTTGTTGAATGAATCGATCACGTAATCGCGATATCGCCAAGCGTGTGGAAAGGTTAGATTTACTTCTCGACCAGTAGATTCAGCGTATCGAGCCAGATCCATCCAGTGCCGGCCCCACCGTTCGCCGAACTGAGGTAATTCGAGCAATTGATCGACAACCTCGTCAATGGCTTTATCTGGATTGGACTTCCAAGCCTTCGCGAACTGCTTGATCTGTTCGATCGTTGGAGGTAGTCCGACGATGTCAAAAGTCAGCCGCCGCAACATCGTTTCTGCATCTACGTCGCTCGAGGGCGTGAGTGCATGAGCGGCCAACTTATCCCAAACAAATCGATCGATATCGCTTTTGGCCCAGTCGCTACCCACTTGCGGAACTGTGGGGCGAACAGGAGCCTTGAACGACCAGAATTCGCGACCCTTAGCAATGTCTTCGTCTGTAAGGCTTGGGCGAACTTCGGCTTGTCGCGTCTTTCGAGGATCCGGAGCGCCCATCTCGATCCACGTTTTGAAATCTGCCAAAACTTCGTCGGACAGTTTTCGACGTGGGGGCATCACGAAGTCGACGTGGTTGATCGCGTTCCACAACAGGCTTTCATCCAACTTGCCGGGAACGACGCCGGGTCCCGAATCTCCGCCTGAACGCAAGCCCTCGGCAGTATCCAGCCACAAGCCACCGCGTACTTGGCCTACTTCATTGGAGTGGCAACTGTAGCACTCCCGAACCAACACTGGCCGGATCTTCGATTCAAAAAATCGCGATTGCTCGGACGTGAGGTCGTCGTTGGCGGGAAGCGCTGAGCCGACGAGAGCCGTACTGAGCAAGCCAACGATTCCCAAAAGCTTCGAAGTTTGAAACTTGGTCTTCATTCGACAACCTCGTGTAAATTCAAAATGGTAGGTTGACCACTCTTGGCCGACTTCAATATTCTTCCAACATCACGACGCGAGCCGTTCGGTTCTTACTAGCCGCCACGCGTTAGCGTACGGTTTTGCCTGCGTTGAGAAAGCACTGTTAGGCAGCTTTCGATCTAACTACAACTTTCGTAAGGCTACGCAACACGGCAAATCCCCGAAGAACCGGAGACTAACGGCTGGCGGCTGTTTTTTTCCAACCCGGACCTTTATTTATCCGAACCACTTGGGCGCTTGGGCTGTTGAGGTGACAAGTCTTCGCCACGATCAAAGCGGCCTTCCATCTTCTTCATCTCTTCAGCCATGCCAGCTAGTTCAGATTTTTCAATTTGTCCATCGTTATTCTTGTCCATGCGAGACAGCCGCTCTTTGATTTGTTCAGGCAGATCCGCCAATGCCACTTTGCCGTCGCCATCTTTATCAAACTGAGCGAACATCTGTTGAATTCTCTCGCCAGGATTGCCTGGTCCACCACCTGCGCCAGGACCACCGACGATGTTCTTGAGTTCCGCCAGCTCGCTCTTTTCGATCACGCCATCTTTGTTCTTATCGAGCTGAGCAATGCGATCTCGGAATTCAGAAGGAATGTCGGCGATAGCAACTTTACCATCGCCATCCTTATCCAAATTTTGCATGACTTGCTTAACTCGTTCAAGCATACGAGCTGGGTCGCCCATCTCATTGATTGGCGCATCCTTTAGCTCTTCACGGTTAAGAAACTTGTCATTGTTCTTGTCAAACTTAGCTAATCTTTCACGCAGTGGCGCTGGCAAATCTGCCAAAGCGACTTTACCATCTTTGCCGAAACGCTCAAACATCTGCTTCATGCGATCATCGCCTGGATTATCCGCCGAACGCTTCTCTTTGCCCCCAGAATCCTTAGCGCTGTCTGGTCGGTTTGGTCTATCTTCAGGCTTACGAGCCTCGTCGCGACCCGCACCAGGGCGACCACCACTACCACGGCCCCGATCAGCCATGGCCTTCATTCCCTCAGCCGCTTCTGACTTGTCAATTTTGCCGTCACCGTTCTTGTCCGCTTTGCCCATTCGAGCCCAAAACTCGGCAGGCGCTTCGCTCTCTTCAACAAATCCATCGCCATTCTTATCCATCCGAGAGAACATCCGCTCGAGCATTTCGCCACGCTCTTGAGCCCACAGCGAGCCGGTACCGAACTGAGTTGCAACGAGAAACAACAGTGCCAGTTTTTTCACGATTATCACCTTCATTGGACTAAATTGAGCCGAAACGTTCGACGTTCCTTGGAGCGGGATTTGCTCGCAATTACCCTCCCCAAAGCCTGCCTACAGAGTACTACACGCGAGCCCAACGGCGCGAGGACACGATTCCGAGCAATTTTTTTCTAAACTCAATTTTCTCACCCTCAAAACTGGGGTGGTGGTCACTTCTTGGCTTTTGCTACTGACCACATGTCCCCCATGTATCGCGCTCCCTCAGTGTTCGCCTCAATAAGCGTCTACTTTGCGCACAGCTTGAGTGCACTGCTTTGCAACTAATCGACGAGAATACAGATGACTACCACTTCTACGACTACTACAGCCAATACCACCCCAGCCAATCCTACTGTTGTTAATACAACTGCCCCCAATACTGTTAGCCTAGATCAGTTGAATCAATGGTCTTCGGACTCCAGCTTGATCAAGCAACATCTGCTGGAGATTGTCCAGAGCTTTGCAATGGATGATCTCGAAATTCGCGCCTGTGCGGCCGAGTGCATGGAAACGCTGGAGCAGATCGAAGATTCACTAGCCGCGTCAATCGTTCCACTTTGCAAGCACTCCTGTGAGTTCGTGGCAAGCTGGAGTTGTTATGCGCTCGGTAAAGCCAAGGACGTCGAGAAGTTTCAGGGTCATTTGGCAAAGGTACTGTCAAGCTCACCGAGCTTGCTCGTGAAACAAGAGGCTGCAAAGGCACTTCAGAATTTGAGTCACGCCGAGGAGTCAACGATGAAGGCTCTAGAGCAAGCCACAAAAAGCACTGATGCCCGGCTGCAACGATTGGCTCGCAATGCCATCGAAATAATTGGATAAAACAAAGTACGAATAGCTGACTGGCAAAGGCTCTTCAAGGATCCCAACGCATGGAGGCAACGGGATGCGCAATCTACCTTTCTATCCATTACTTGTAGCAGCTCTTTTCGGGCTAGGCGGCTACCTAGGATGTGAGCAGGGTCCTGTTGCTCAACCCTTAAATCCGGTTGCCAATACAGCTAGTGCCAAGATCCAGCAATCGGCCTCGATGCCCAAGCGAACCGACGAAACGATCTTGATCGGCAGTTTCAACATGCAGCGCTTGGGCCCATCCAAACTAGACCAAACAAAATATCCTGGAGTCATGGAGCAACTCGCGCAGATCGTACAACAATATGATGTGCTGGCAATTCAGGAGATTACCGATGGCAGCGGTCAAGCGATTCAGCAACTGTTACGCTTAGTAAATCAAAACGGCGGACGCTATGCACTTGCGATCAGCGACCCCGTTGGCCGAAAGTACTTCGAGCAATACGCGTTCATCTTTGACACTACTCGCATCAACGGCGGCCAGAGCTATTGCTACATCGTTAACGATCGAGAAGATCTACTTCATCGCGAGCCGTACGTAGGTCGTTTTCAGACTAAGTGGCAAAACCCCTTCTCGTTCTCACTGATCAACATTCACACTGATCCCGACGAAGTGAAAACAGAGCTGAATGTGTTAGCAAATCTGTTCGTCAGCGTGCGCGACTTCGAATACCGACAGGTTGGCCACGATGACGTAATTATCCTTGGCGATTTGAACGCAGGTCCAGGCAAGCTGCTTGGATTAGAAAAGATTCAAGGCTTGGAGTCGACAATAACCATACCTACCATGACTCGCAAGGATAAGACGCTCGACAACGTATTGCTTGATCGAGCCTACACGCAAGAGTTTACTGGACGTGCTGGAACGCTGGACTTTCAAGCGGCTTTCGGGATTGGCTTAGATCAAGCCCTAAAGATTTCCGACCACATGCCGATTTGGGCAGAGTTCTATCCGAACCGAGCAACACCAGTTGCCTCAACTGCCTCGCAACCAACGACGATTCAGCGTTAGCATCACCTCGTAGCTGACGCAGCCAGGCTTCAGTTGTTACCCAAATTTTCATTTGAACAGCAGGCGCTAGCCGAGTGCCTCTACTATTGCGGGGCTAAGTTCTTGATATGTTCTTCGATGTACTCGACCCAGCCAGCGTCGGCTCCGGTTAGTTTACCGGCCTCTTGTTGAACTCGGGCGAGCGACAGAGCCTGAACGAAAAATCGTTTAGCATCTTCGTCTCGATTCCGTTCATGTTCGAAGACGCCTCGTGAATCCAGCAAGGTGATCAACAGAATTTGCACTTGAGCGCTGCTAGGCGAACTCTTCGCCAGATCTTCTACCACTTGCAACGCTTCCGTATAGCACTGGTCAGCCTTTTCCATTTGTTGGCTGTCTCGGCAGGCTACGGCCACGCGCTGCAAGTATGCAGCCAAGTTGCGTTGGGCAGTGACGTCGGTAGGGTTAGCCGCGCTGCGCTTTCGATGAATCGCTAAGGCTTGTTCGTAGTACTCCAGCGCCTCGCCCATGCGCTTGGTCGCGAGCAGGCCGTCGCCGACTTTCGTCAGACCCAATGCCAGATCTGATTGTGATTTGGCATCGTTTGGATTTTGCGCGGCGATTCGCCGAAAAAGTTGTAAGCAACGACGGTGATCTTCGATAGCTGCATTGGGGTCTGCTTCGCCCAAGAGATCGCCCAAATTGCCGTATGCAAGCGCCAAGCTACGTATTGGCCGTCGATCGTTGGGATCGGCCGCGATGAGTTGCTCGCCGAGAGAAATCCCTCTTCGCAATGGCTTTTCCGCTTCGGAAGACTTGCCGGAACTCGTGAGAGTTTTTGCTAAATTCAAATTGGATTGTAGCGCATCGCGTTGTGCTAACGCGTTGGCTGGATCTAGCAATAACTTGCGTTCGTCGAGCATGACCGATTCTGAGTAGTGCTTCAGCGCGCTGTCTTTGGCCCCAAGTTCTACCTGAAGTTTGCCGAGTTTGTAATGCGAAACAGACAAATCGCGCAGAGCTTCGAAGTCATCAGGCGAAGTATCGGCTCGTCTACGATTAGCTTCAAAGGCTCGAGTAAAATACTGTTCAGCGGACCGCAAATCGCCGGTGCTCATCGACAATTCGCCAACGTTGTTGCACGATACGATCAAAGCTCGCTGAATATCCATGTCATCAACAAGTCGAGCGGATTGCTCCTCCCGAATACGTAACGCTTCACGATGGTGTTGCAAAGCATTCTCAGTTGCCCCACGTTTCGATTCAAGATCGCCTATCATGTTGTGCGATATTGCTAGACTCTTCAGCAGCATCTCGTTCGTGGGCGAAAGCGATGTGAGTTGTTCAAGAAGATGGAGAGCTTCTTCGTGATAGCGCTGCGCAACATCGGTTGAGCCTGCAACGGATTCCAGCTTTCCCAATTCTTGCAGGCATATTGCCAATTGTCTTCGCGCCTCGATGTCGGTAGGATTGGCTGCGACAAGTTTTTCAGCCATTGATTGCGCCAACTCGTACTGTTTGCGAGCCGACTGGACTCCTGGTTGATTTCCTACGTTGCCTACTTCGTAATAGACATCGCCCAGATCACGATGAGCAATCAACAGACTGTTGTCGATTTGCGATCGCCGTTCCAAGCTGGCAGCGACTTCGTTCAGGCCTTGCAAGGCCGTTTCCAATAATCGGACTCGCACTTCTTGTGCTGCTGGTACATGTTGCAGTTTTCTTTGTATCTCAAATGTAACCGACTGCAAACTGCGCATTGCCAAGTCGCTCTGGTCGTCCGCTAGTTCGCGAGCTGTTTGTTCATTCTTGTTAGACTGTCGCAGTCGTTCATTAGCCGCTGTTGTGATGATAGTTATGGCAGCGGCCCCGACTAGACAAGCCAGCCCAGTAATCGCGCCAGATACAGCCATCGTCTGGTGCCGCTTAATCCAGCGGCGAGAACGAGTGAATAGCGAGTCGGTCCATGTCGATACGGGTTCGTCGGCCAACCAGTTCTCAATGTCTTCCGCTAGGCTAAGGGCTGATGCATAACGCGAGCTGGGTTCAAACGCCATGGCCTTCAAGCAGATGGCATTGAGAGCGGGTGGGACATCGGGAACAATCTCACAAGGAGGCGGAAATCGGCCAAATTGAATCCGATTGATATAGGCTTGAGGTTTACCAAGGCCGGGCGGAGTCACTCCGGTCAATAGTGCATATAAAGTCGCACCCAAGCTATAGATGTCACTTTGCGGAGTCAACTGATCTGATAGACCTGAAGCTTGTTCAGGGCTCATGAAGGCAGGCGTCCCGACGGCAGCTCCCTCAATTGTTAAAGGGTCACGCTGTGTATCTTCGCTCGATCCAGAGGTAACCGTGGCGATCAGATCGATTTCTGGAGTACGATCATCAATTCGTTTTGCCAGGCCCCAGTCGACAACTAGAGTTTCCCCGAATTGTCCAACCATGATATTGGCAGGTTTTATGTCGCGGTGAATAAAGCCATGCTTGTGCGCGTAGGCCACTGTATTGCAAACCGAGATAAAGCGTCCCAACAACTGCCTGCGCAAACGGTAATTGTCATCCGAGTTTTGGTGAGGGCGATGGAGGGCCGCGATGGACTGTTCCAGTGTTTCGCCATTCACGAATCGCATGGAATAGAATGGGCTACCGGTCGAGTCATTGCCCATGCAATGGACAGGAACAATACCAGGGTGTTCGAGTTGAGCAGTGATCTTTGCTTCGCGAAGGAACCTCGCGCGACGTCGAGCGTCCGCCTGCGATCCCATCTTCATTCGCTTGAGAGCAACTCGCCGATTGAGTGTCTCGTCTCGTACGATTACAACTTCGCCAAAACCACCTTGGGCGTGATCGCTCACCACAGAGTATTGCATGGACGCAGAGATGGGTTCAGTAGAAGAAAGCCTGATCGCTGGGGGAAACTGCTCGCTATTGGGCTCCACTTCTGTAGCCAACATGCGGTTTATGGATTGTAATGCGGCTACTTTGGCCTTAAATTCTTCGAGCAACTCGGGGCAAGATTGGCAAATTTCTTCCGGAGTAGCCGAATATCCTGCAGCGAGTTTTTCTTCCCATACAACGAGCAGTTCATCGATACGCGAGAGGAATTCCATCGTTATGGCTCAAGAGTTGCTGCAGCATGTAATTTGAAGTGTTAACGAGACCAAAAATCGAGTTTGCATTGTACTTCGATGCAGCTTCGCTGTTCGCCAAATGGTAATTGACGATCAAGAAATCCGCAGTTTTGTTAGGGTTCGAACGTAACTGATTCCGCCAGGCTTCCGATTCCTCAAGGTCTTTTGAAACAAACTTCGAACTCTGCTAACTACACTCGTCCGCGCTCAATTTTGAACAATTTCATAGCTGCACGGATCATTGAGATTGGTTAGAATCTCGTTCCGAAGCGGCGAAAGGTGTCGACGACTTAGCGAGGATTGCAACGGTGGTTTTCGCCTAAATCCCTCGATGGCTTAAGATGAGCATTTTAGTGTATTTCTGGACCAACTCAGGGAAGTAGCTTCATCTACGTAACGCCATCTAACCATCCTCATATGCCAAGATGGCTGCGAAATGATTCTTTCAAACGAGTTTCGAAATGACTAACACATCCGAGCAAGGAGTTCCTATTAGTGATCGAAAGAGTATAGCGTTGGCGCTTTCGGGAGGCGGCTTCAGAGCAACACTGTATCATCTTGGCGTCATCCGATTTCTTTACGAAACTGGCGAGTTAAAATCTGTGACGAGGATCTGCTCGGTATCCGGTGGCAGCATTTTGGGGGCACACCTTGTTCTCAATTGGGAACGATACAACGGCACCGAAGAGGATTTTTCCGCTGCAGCGCAAGAAGTAGTACAGTTCGCTATGTCTAATGTTCGACGCCGTGTTGTTTTTCGTTGGTTCTTGTCTTGGCTTTTGATTTTTCCAAGATTTCGTCCAGACCAATTTAGTCGAATCAACTTGCTTCGTCGTGAGTATGCGATACTTTACAAAAATCAAACGCTGCATGAGCTTCGGTCGAGTTTATCCCAAGGTACAGTGCGACCAGAGCTACATATTCTAGCGACGAGTATGACGACAGGTGATTTGTGTTCATTCACTTCAAGAGGCCTCGAGTTGGAGGATAAAAGTTCGGGTGTTGAACAAAGCTTCGCGATGCAAAGAATTCCAATCGATTTTGCTGTCGCTGCTTCTTCTGCATTTCCACCAGTATTTCCACCTGTGAAGCTTGCGGGAAGGGATTTTGCATTTCTCAACAATGAGTTTCGTGACCATGCACTAACTGACGGAGGCGTCTACGACAATCTTGGTTGCAGAAAGCTCGTATCGCTGCAAACGAGTAGCCGCAACAGCCACGTGATAATTAGTGACGCTGGCGGTTCGTTTGACTGGTCTACTGAATACGAATTCACGAACCTAGTCAAATGTACTTGGCGCACGACCGAGATATTAATGAAGAGAATTGCTGAGCTTGAATCTCAGCAGATACAAGCAAGTAGTTCATTTGGCGAGGCGAAAGTCTTCTGGTGCAATATCAATGATAACTTCCCACTTCATTCTGGATTCGAATTAGACGAAACGGTTCAGCGACTTGTTAGACTTATCAGAACCGATCTTGATCGTTTTTCTGCAACCGAAGTACACGCGTTGGTGACTCAGGGATTTCTCTTTGCAAGAAAAACGTGTCAGGGAGAATTCAAGTTACTACCTAATGATCGCCAATTGTGGAACGACAAAGATTTGTGGTCTCCGGTCCACTCAAGCATTTTCTCCCAAGAGACTGGAAGTTTCAAAGTCCACTTCTTCAAAGAGCTTGCAGAATCCCATCTGGTTCGACTGGGGCTTATAGATCCGTATGTTTCGTTTCTCAGGAAGTATTTGAAAATTCAACACATTGTGATAATGGCACTAGCATTTGTCCTCATACTGCTGAGCATTATAGAGTTCTATTGGCTCAAATTTCATCTTCGTTGACGCTTGTCAGACCTACAGATGGTTGGATTTACGACTTTCCGGCAGAAAAATCTCCATTCAGTAGCATTCAGTAGCATTCAGTAGCATTCAGTAGCGTGGTAAAGAGGAACATACTGCGAGTCTACTCAAACTGAGCCTCTTGCTACTCGCCACTCGAATTGCCGCTAATCTCTCGTCATTGAACCATTAGTTTCTTTTTCCCAGGAGTTCCCATGAAGTTAAGTTCGTAGCGTTTCAGAACCGTGTTACAAGAGAATTTACGCTGAAATCAGTTGGACTGCGAAAAACTAGCGAAATCCTCTGCGCATTTTCCACAAAACCTGGGGTGTTTAGGTAGAATTTGCTGGCTTAATCTGAGCTGGAGCTTTTATTTTTCGGGCTCAGGTCGACCGTTGCATTGTCCACGCATCAGGAGATTTATCAACAATGATCAAGTCGTTTAAGTTTATGGCATTGGCCCTCGCCGTGCTTTACAGCTCGCAGCTATATGCAGGTTGCGGCCTATTGAGACGCGGTGGCTGTAGCGATCCTTGTACTGCAGGTGCTTGTGCGGGAGTAGCTTTTCATCAAGGCTCGTGCGGCGGTTGCGCAACGATGGGCGGAGTCGTCGCGGACTACTCGCCGTCGATGATGTACCACAGCAATGTAGGTGCCGTTCAGTGTGAAAACTACGTCCCGAGCAGTTACGTTCAAAGTGGATACGTACAAAGCTCCGTTGTTCAGGTCCAAGAGCCTGCCCCGATGGTCTATAGCCAACCAGCAATTAGTGCCGCCACAATTCAACGAGCAGATTTGATGGACTGTGGTCCAGTGGCGTCCTATCAAGTTGTTATGCAGACCGAATACGTTGCCGAAAAACAGTTCGTCCCATTTACTGAGTACAAAGACGAAGTACGTTACCGTAGCAAAACTGTTTCACGCCAAGTGCCCGTCGAGGTAAAGGACTTTCGAACAAAAACGGTTTTGATTCCTAAGACTGAAACCAAGACAGTCGATTACAACGTCTTGGTTCCTCACCAACAGGAAAAAATTGTACAGGTAACCGAATCAGTTCCGGTATGGAATGAAGTTCAAGAGACTTACACTGTCAAGGTTCCAAATTTGGTGGATGTGGTTGAAGAGTATAGAATTCGCGTGCCTTTGCTGCGTGATGAAGCCTTTACCTACACAGTGCAAGTTCCTCAGACACACACTGAGCAGAAGATCCAACGAGTTACAAATGCAGTCCCTGTAACCAAGACACGAACCGTTCAGGTTCCGCGCCCAGTTGCCAAGACTCAAATGGTCACTCGCGACCTTGGACATTGGGAATTGAGAGTCGAAGAGGTTGCGTCTAGCCTTGGATACACGACAACTGCGGCTCCATCCATCAGCATTGGTGGATGCGGTACTGGTACGACCTACGTCAGCAATGGTTGTGGCGCAGCTCAACCAACTTACACCTATTCGGGCTGTGGGCGACAAGCTGTTTCAAGTTCTTGTGGTAGTTGTGGACGTCGAACAGCCTGTGGTGGCTGTGGGCAAGCCGCCGGTTGTGGGCAATGTGGTTGCGGACAAGCCATCGTTGCAGGTAGTGGTCCAGCAGCATGCGGCACCATCAGTGGTGTGGAAATGGGCTGCGGCGTTGCTTCAGCTACAGCTACAACTACAATTACTCGCCGAGTTTGGGTGCCGAACGTTGTGACCGAAGAAGTTTCCGTAGTTGAAAACGTGATGGAATCAAAAGAAATTGCGTACACTGCGTTCGAACAACAAACAACTGAAGTGCCATACGAGTGCGTCATGGTTGTTTACGTTCCTGAGCAACGCACAGGGACACGCAAAGTTGTCGATTACGTTGACGAAACTCGTAGCCGAACTCGCAAGGTAGTTCAGTATAAAGACGAGTCTCGCGTTCGAAGTCGTAAAGAATTGAGCTACAAGCAACAAGTTCGCGATCAAAAAATTCCATTCGTTAGTTACACGACAGAGAAACGCACCAAGGATGTTAGCTTTACAGTCAACGTTCCAGAGACTCAGGTTGAGCCTTTCACAACAACTCGCTACGACACCGTTCAAGAAGAGATGACGGAACAGTATACTGTCAAAGTTCCTGTAACGAACTATCGCGAGCAGATCGTGCAAGTAGCAAAGATCGTTCCAAAGCTAGTGCCCATCACCATCAATCCTTGCCAAGAAGTCGTTAGCCCAACGACGATCAGTTATGGAACGAGCGTTGGATGTGGTTCACCTGTTCCAGCCGCCACCGGTTGTGGTTGTGGAACTCCAACTTTGGCTCCCCTGCCTCCTCCTTGTCGATAAATCAAGTTTGACAAATGGTTGAAATAAAAAAAGGCCTGGAGGTTAACTCCAGGCCTTTTACGTTTCTACTTAGTCAATCAATCCTAGAACAGGACTTGGGCACCTACGGTGAATCCGTGTAGTACTACGGTGTCCTTCATGCGAATAGTCGTTCCGGTTCCGGCATTGAGCAATTGAGATCTTTGATTGGAAACTGTGGCACTACCTGGAAGCAGCCACGCTTCGTAGCCACTGGTCAGTCGTATGCTTGGCGTAACTTCGTAGATTCCATTCACACCGAACTCAATCACACCAGCAATATTTACGTCGTCGGAAAGATTGCGAAGAGTTGTGGCACCATCTTTAACGATCCGCAAATCGCGGCTCGCAAAGTTACCGTAAACTCCGGCTTTGCCGCGGAAGCTAACCAAAGTTCTGATGCTGGTTGGCACATAGACGTTTCCGCCGACTTGCAATCCAACCATGTCATTATCGATGTTATCTCGATAATTCGATAGGAGTGGGGCGGCAGCTCGAACCGATGTCAGGGAGTAATGATCTTGGTACTTTAAATAGCGCACACCGATCAAGGTTGAAATTGCATCCCAAGCCCACCAACGACGGTTGATCTCAAAACTATCCAAAGACTGTCTCATCAATTGAACGTGACGATCAGCTCCATCAAAGCCGTTCTGCAACGCTGCAGGAACTGCCAAGAATTTGCTATTTACGTTACCAGCGTTAGAAAAATCAGACCCACGAGTCCAACGAAATGGACCGGCGTAGACGAATTCCCACGAGTTGGCACAATCGCACATCTTCCCAATGGTGTACCGCCCACCAAACTGGTAGTCTGGATTGTTCATGAAGACATTCTGAGTCAGGCTGAATCGACGATGGCCTTCCCGGCGGAGCCACATTGCTTCGTATTCTGCGTACCAAGTGACGTCGCAGCATGCATTTGGCCCGTAAGCTGCGCAACCGTTTGGTCCACATTGCTGGTTGTAGCGAGCGCCACCCAAATACGATGCAGGTTTCACGCTTGAGTCGTTATTCGATCCAAAGTATGAACCGTCAACAACGCCGGTAGTACCGGTTGAATTGCTGGGCATCTCACCTAACTTCATCACACCGCTGTTATTGGCACCGGCAGTTTGAGCTGCCGCCGGATTCACGGAGAAGTTCGCGTTGGATGTGGCATACAGCGCAGGGTATTGAGCTGCAGCCTCCCGCGACGTGCCAAACGTAGCGACGACGCCGGCGGTCAACGCTACAAAGCTTGCTCGTTTTGCAACAGAGGCAATCGCGGAAATTCCGTTCCGGGTGAACAACAGGATTCTTCGCATGGCAATCCTCAGTTAGGCATCCTTGCTTGTCCTACGCGGTGGTGCTTTTTATCGAACCATCGGCAGGGCTAGTTTTTTGTTTCGAAATCCAGCTCAACAAAGAGCTTTCAGGTCATCCCATGAGCTAGACACAGTACTAGGTACAGCTACTGCACTCTTGCCATGGCTTATTCAATCAATCTCAATCAACTACTTCGTCTTCAACTCGTCAACAACCGGCGTAAGAGTTGTCTTACGAACCAGGCTAACGATTTTCTTGGCAGTATCTTCCGAGTCGACAGTTCCACTAATTACCAGTTGAGAACCGCGAGTTGAAATTCGTACGCGTTGCCGAGGATACAATTGTGTAACAGTCTGGGAGATCTCGGCCGCCAAAGTTGCATTGTCCTTGGTTGTGGAGTTCTTCGAGGAACTCACCACGACTTTTTGAACTTGAACGTTTCGCTGTCCGTTCGACTCGCTAATGATGGCGATTCGAGTTTCACCATCGCGAAGCCCAATTACCGAGTAGGACTTTGGTCCGTTCTGAATGATCTGGCAAATATCGCCCTGCTCAACAGAAACAGCCTGTATGTTTTCGCTGCTTTGCAGGCTCACCGAGTCCTTCGCGATTACACGAATTTCTTTGCTTTGAGCCTGTTGGGTCGGCGATGGCTGAACAGGTGCTGACTGAGTTGTCGCTGGCTGCTTAAATGTTGGAACAGACAATGCAGGTTGTTCCATCGGTATTTGACTTGCGGCGGGACCATCTGCAGTTGTTACTGCGTAATTGGTGGGAACTGGTTGCAGGGCTCGTGGTTCACTGCTTACTCGGCTTCGACCTGAAGCACTGGCCAGCATCGGAACGAGCGGTTGTCGAGCCGCAGGCTGAAGCTCTGGTGCTCGCACTTCATTTTTAGGAGAAGTCGCGTTTGGCAGCTCGCGACGAGATGAAACTGCATGTTGAACCGTGTTTTCGAAGCTCGATGAAGTCGACTTGAGAGCAGGCAAATCTTGTTGAGCTACAACTTGATCGTATGTTGGCTTGGACGTCGGCTCAACCTTTGCAATCGCTTTCTCAGTCTCTTTGTCACTGAAGGACATAATTTGTGGAGCGTCTTTTTCAGCCGGCGAACTAGCCAACGTCTCTTCGGCGGGCTCGTCTCGGTCCGACAAGCTCATATTGACGCTGGACTCTTCGGATTTCTCTGCAACCTGGATGTTGATTGAGTCGGAAAACTGAGGCGTTGATTCGGCGGGATCTTCGTAGGAAGGCTCGCTAGGCACGAGTGAATTCACTAGGTTATTCACCATATCCCCGGAATTTGCCATTTCACTTGACGGATCATTGTCGCTCAAGGAATGCTCAATTGGCCCCATCTTCTTTGCGGCGCCCGCCACCACAACAGCCTTATCAAGTTGATCACGCACAGATCCAAGAGCTTTGGGAGTTGAGGGCAATTGAGAAAGTTTGCTTGGCGCTGGCAGTGTGTTTGGTGCTGTAGCGCCCGAACGAACCTCTGACATTTGTGGATGGCCAATCATCGCCTGAGCCGATCGAACATCAACTGCTGGTAGGGATTGTGTCATCGAAGGCAACTGCATCGGAGCAGCGCTCATTCCAGGCAGTGCCTGTGGAGCATGTGTACTGTTAGAACTATTTCCAATTGGCCGGCCGAAACCAAAAATGCGAGCTACCGCTTGTCGGCTGGACTGAGCCTTGCCCTTGTTGTTCGACTGAACTCCAATGGCAAATGGATATGCGGGAAGCTCGGGAACAGACGCGGAAGTGTCTCGAGGAATTTCGTCAGGCCCGTTGTCAGCTAATACCAACCCTGCTGGAGCAGTGAGTGCGACGATTAGGGCCAGTCGTACAACACGTCTACGAAGTTGGGATTTTGTGCTCATGCTGCTTCGACTCATTTCGAAACCCTTGCGACTCAAACCAAGTCTTGGTCTTGGAAAATTAACCTAAGGTGGTGAATTTCCATCTGCCAATGCGAGCAATGCTCGAATTCTGGCATAGGTGGAAAAACACTCCAGGGCGCGTTACTGGAGGGTATCGGGACGCCGAGATGTAAAAGTTGAACGATTTTTCCGTTTGAAGGAGTTGTGCCGACAAAATCCACCCTCATGGCCATGATCATTTGGCTTTGTGAAGTTAAGATCGGAGGTAAACTTACTGCACCATCTAATCTGGATGACAACTTAAAGACTCTTAAAGACACAAATGAACTTCGTGAAAGACGCTGCAAGGATTCTGCGACCAATAAATTTGGCTATATCAGTGCTGGTGCTGCAGTTGCTGGCACCTGCTTCTTTGTCCTTAGCGCAGAGCCCGAAATCAAAGGATGCATCCAATGCACTCTTTGCTAGCGAGAAGATTATGGACCTGCAAATCAGGATTGCAGAAAAAGATATAGCCGAGATCAATCGGGATGAACGACCGTACGTTCCGGCAGAATTGGTTGAGAATGGCCAGGTGGTCTACCGCGATTTTGCTATCAAACTGAAGGGCGCAGCAGGCAGTTTTCGAATGTTCGAGGATAGGCCAGCACTGACCATAAAAACTAATCGCACCAATAAGGATCTGGCGTTCCATGGGTTGGTCAAATTTCACCTCAACAATTCTGTTCAGGACGAAAGCTATTTAAACGAGTACATTTGCGCGAGCATTTTTGCATCGACGGAATATCCAACAACTCGTGTTACCTTTGCGCGATTGCGGCTCAATGACCGCGATGTTGGTTTATACGTTTTGAAAGAAGGATTTGATACCAGATTCCTTGCTCGACATTTCAAGAGTCCGTGGGGGAATCTCTACGATGGAGGCTTTCTTCAGGACATCGATGCAGAACTGGAGAAGGACGACGGAGATGGTCCCAATGATCGCAGCGACCTTCAGAAACTGGCCACGGCAGCAAAACTCTCTGAGCCTTTGGATCGTTGGAAGGCCATCGAAGATCTTGTGAGCATCGACCACTTTCTGACCTTTATGGCACTGGAGCGAATGACGAGCCACTGGGACGGCTATTGCTTGCAATCGAATAACTACCGATTGTACTTCGACTCGAAAAGCAAGAAGGCCATTTTTTTGCCTCATGGCATGGATCAAATGTTTGGAGATCCAGGAATGCAACTCTGGAATCATCCCAATCCCCTAATCTCCAAAGCCGTCATGCAGAACAATTCTTGGCGGCAGCAGTACCGCAAGCGCGTTGAACTCTTGTTGCCCAAACTTGAACCGCAACAACTTTGGCGAAAGATTGATGCAGTTCAAACAAGACTCCAGCCAGTTTTACAATCGATCAATCGCGACCAAGCCAATCATCAGGCTGGTCAAGTCGTCGAACTAAAACGTAGGATTGCTGAACGATATGCAAACATTCTGATTCAACTGCTTGAGCCCGATCCTACACCGATGGAAATTGAAATTGGCAACGCTGTTGCGTTAATGGATTGGTATCCTGTAGTCGAAGCTGGACAGGCGGAGTTGGCTGTAGTGGATCAAGTCCACGGCAAACAGGTAAAGGCCTATAAGATTCAGTTCACTGCGGAACCGCCATTGGTAGCTTCCTGGCGCAAGACTATTTTGCTAGGACCAGGCAAGTATCGCTGCTCGGCAAAAACGATGCTGGAGAACTACCAGCCTGCTGAAAACGAGCCGGAAGGTATTCGGCTAACCAGCAATTTGATTGCGGTTGAAAGCGTTCAGAACAATTTCGATCATTGGGGCAAGCAATCGATCGAATTTGAAATCGAAGAAGATCAGTGCGAGGTAGAAGTCATAGTGGAACTTCGAGCTGCGCAGGGAACTGCCTATTTCGATGTTGAAGCCATGAAGCTAGAAAAGCTTGATTGACGCTCAATCGCTCATTCTTGCTAAAGCGCTTTCAAGAATATCCTTACATCTTAAGGCACTGGCATAGGTGGTCGTGCAACTATGCCGACTCATCACAGCGTCAATAGCCGACTGAATGGTCGATCGCTCAAACTCGTACTCGTTTAACAAGCTGTATATGCCTCCAGGATCGCCGCCCATCCACGTGAACTCGTCGACGAGTTGAATAATCTGCTCGTCTCCGGGAATCTTTTTTGGCATGTTTTTCACCTCTTGGTCTAAGCACTAAAGCACCGATGTTGAACTATGGCAAGCTGGTAACATCTCCCTCGAAGAGCGGCACGGCTCGCGCCGATTCCGCTGGAATTTTCTAAGCAATGATTTGACGAATGGGCTTTGCATCCAGCACGCCGGTTAGCTTCTCATCTAAGCCACCGTGAAAATAGGTCAGGCGTTTGTGGTCTATTCCCATTAGGTGCAGAATTGTTGCGTGCAGATCTCGAAGGTGAAATGGATCAACCACCGCATTTTCTCCAATCTCGTCTGTTTCTCCAACACTCGTACCGGGCTTGATACCCGCTCCCGCTAAGAAATAGCTAAAGCCCTTTGGATTGTGATCGCGTCCACCCGGCTTTCCGCCTGTGTTGAAGGTCTCCGAAACAGGCATGCGGCCAAACTCTCCACCCCACACAACCAAAGTTGATTCCAACAGACCACGTTGTTCAAGATCCTGTAACAAGGCCGCGATAGGCTTATCCACTTCAGGGCAATGCAACTTCAAGTTCTCCTCAATACCATGATGTCCATCCCAGGTGTTTTGGCCTCCGGCATTGCCACCACCTGAGTAGATCTGAATAAATCGGACGCCTCTTTCAACCATGCGTCTAGCAATCAAGCACTGCTTTCCAAAAGTGCTCGGTCCCAAAGCCAAAGCATGCCAATCGGGCTTGGCTTCGTTTACACCATACATCTCCAGCGTCTCAGCGCTTTCTTGCGATAGATTCAGAGCCTCAGGTGCTTCTGTCTGCAGCTTGAACGCTAATTCGTAGCTCGCGATCCTGGCCGAGAGTTCACTGTAGCCAGGTCGCGTCTCCATATGCTGCTGATTCAAAGTGTTCACCAAGTCGATTTCGGCTCGCTGCCCCACCAAGTCCTGGCCAGCGGGTGGCTTCAGATTCAGGATAGGTGGATCAGAGGTTCGAAACACTGTCCCTTGAAAAGCAGCAGGCATGTAGCCGCTGGACCAGTTGGGCTGTCCGCTTGTAGGTCCGCCTCGTGGATCTAACATCACTACATAGCCGGGCAAATTCTGATTGATCGTTCCCAATCCATAGGTAACCCAAGATCCTAACGATGGATGACCTTGCAAGATTCGCCCGCAATTGATCTGCAGTAAAGCACTCCCGTGTGCAAAAGAATCGCTTTGGAGCGATTTTACAAAGGCTAACTTATCGATGTGCTTTGCGATGTTTGGGAATGCGTCCGAACACCACTGTCCGCTGTGACCATGCTGAGCGAACTCGCGTCGACTGGCTTGCAGTGTAGCTTTAGTCTTCGTGCCTCGACGAAACTCATTCTCAATCGACTTTCCATCATTCTTTTGAAGCTCAGGCTTGTAGTCGAACAAATCTACTTGTGATGGGCCGCCAAACATAAACAGAAAGATGCACGACTTGGCTTTGGTTGGCAACATCGGCGGCTTGGGCGCCATTGGATTTTCGAACATCTTATTCGGACCATCTGCTCGACCGTCGCTAGCAAGCAATGATGACAAGGCTAAAGACCCAAACCCAGCTCCAAGATCCATTACGAAATGGCGGCGACTATACCTACTCAAGCGATGTTCTGCTGGATTCATGATCGACTTTGGGAGATTGCGAGTTAACTGCAGCGAGCCACTTTGGGCGTTGTCTTGCTAAGGTGAGTTGATTTGCTTCGAAGCGGGTCAGTAACTTTTGAGCAATCGCAAAAAGCTCTCCGCTGCACCACAGCATAATCTGACAGACCTGCTGGCGGTTACAAGATGCCAGCATTCTATGGGTGACTTGCAAAAATCTAAGATCGATCGCATCTGTAATTTGCTATGACTAAATGGTTAATTGCGTTCGCTTTTGCTAGCTGACTATTGCACTTGCGGTAAGGGACTAGCATTAGCTAATCTTCGCCGGAAGTAAATAATTTTTGGCTGAAGTCCAAATTTCCAGCCTGACCAACCATGACACAAACACTAAGTAACCCCGTCAGTTCAATCACAGCCAGACTGCTATGTGGCCTAAGCCTAATAGCCGCGTTGGTTGTTTGCAATTTGGGGTGTCAGCAGGCAGGCATGTATCCGGGCGGTTATCCGGCTGGCACAATGCCTATGGCTCAAGGGCAACCAGCAGCCTTAGGACCTGCATCAGTTTACGCAGGTGGTCAAAATACGCCACAATTAGTTGAATTGCAACGCAGAGCTTCCGAACTGGATAACAACAATCGACAACTCACAGGTCAGATTGCTCAAGTTCAACAACAGGCCACAGCTTATCGCGAGCGTGCCGACCTGTTGGCAAAACAACTCGAAGATGTAAATCGTCAGAATGCTCAGTTGCTGGCATCATCGCAGCAGCTTTCCAATCAAGCTCGTAATCTGCAAGCTGGCATGACCGCTCGCGGTGGAGCTAGACTTACAGCCAACAATTCGATGGCTAATAATTCAATGTCCCCGAATGGTACAGGGTTTCAGGTTCCAGGACTGCAAATTCCCGGCGCTCAAGTGATTCCAGAAGGCAACGGCATTCGAGTTCGAATATCCTCGGATCAGATGTTTGCTCCTGGTTCAGTTCAGTTGACTCCGATCGGCATGTCAACGCTGGATAGCTTTGTGCAGGCAATAGCTCGGCAATATGCACGTCAAAGAATTGGTATCGAAGCTCACACTGACTCAGCCACTGCGGCTCAAAGCGGTACGCAAATGGTGGGCGCTCAAGCACAAACTGTGATGGACTATTTGGCTCAGCGCGGCGGGCTGCCGATTCAGCAGATGGCCGTTTCAGCACCTGGCCCCAACATTCCCATTGCGGAAAATCAAACTCCGGCCGGTCGAGCAGAAAATCGAAGAATCGAGCTGGTGATCTATCCAAACTAGTGATCGGTCTAGGGCCACTTTTCATAGCTACCTTCGTCAGAAGGTGGTTTTCGTAACTAGGAACATCGAGCAAAAGTGACCACCTTCTGGCTAAGGTAGCTACGTTTCTGTTACAATACCTCCCGTTGTAGAACAGATTTCGAGCTAACACGAGCGGTGTTTGCAAAGGCTCGTTCAGCTCTATTTAAGATCGATACACTCAGGAGAGATCACAGTGAAGCGTTTAGTGTTTTTGATGATGCTTGCGGTTTGTAGTTACGCTGGAGCCCAAGAGACCAAGTCTGACAAGCCAGCCGATGCCAAAGCCGCCGAAGCCAAACCTGTTAAGATGGAGCTGGCTGGCGGTAAGATCTCTCTAACCGCCCCTGCTGAGTGGAAGCAGGTAACGCCTCGTTTTCCTCAAATGACCGCCTATGAGTTTAACTATCCAGCCGATGCAAAAGGCGAAGCTCCAGTGCGAGTAACTGTCATGCAATCTGGTGGAGGACTACAAGGGAATCTGGATCGTTGGTATGGTCAGTTCACTCAGCCTGATGGCAAGTCGACCAAGGACGTTGCCAAGATGGAGAGCTTTGATGTGGCTGGTCAAAAGGTCCACCTAGTCAAGATCACTGGTACATATGCTGGCGGAATGTCACCAACTGGCGGCCAGCACAGAAGAAAGAGAATCACATGCTTCAGAGCGGAGTGATTGAATCGAAGGATAGCGGCACATTCTTTATCACCATGACTGGTCCTGTAGCCGATTGTGAAAAGCTTGCCGAAAGTTTCCTAAAGATGCTCAAGGCTCTGGAAGCAAAATAGTTTCCTCGATACCCAGCCGGAAATCGCGTGAGCGTCCCGCTAGGATAGACTAGCCGGAATCGCGTTAGCGTCCGGTTCATTCGGGAATTGCTGAGTTGTAGTACTATCTAGCGAGATGTTGCCGCATAGAAAATGGCCTATAACCGGGTTTTAATGCCAACGAAACCGGACGCTAACGCGTGACGGCTAGTTTGGCAACAGTCACAAAAACTTAGCACGTTCAAGAATAACTTGAACGTGCTTTTTTGTTTTCAAGCTCATAGTTAGTCTCCGGCGAAGTCTCATCTGCTCAGCACTGGTTAGTTGATTGGCGGTCTTGAACATAGTACATTGAAATCAAAGGCCTCCTGACTAGCGCTGGTTCTAACCGTGCAAATCACACTCCAAAATGTTCGCAAGAGCTATGGACTAAAGGATATTTCGCTTTCCATTAGCCCCGGTGAGTGCATTGGAGTCGTAGGGATTAATGGAGCTGGCAAATCTACTTTCCTAAATTGTCTAGCTGGAATTGTCGGCCCTGACATAGGAAAGATCCTTTTCGACGAACAGCCGTTTGATCGAAGCAATCTAGAGTTGCGTCGACGCATCTTGATGATTCCAGATTCGCCTATTTATGATTCCTCGCAGAACTTCTTGAGCCTTTGCAAGGATTATGCCTTTGCCTACCAAATCAAGATGAGCCAACTGAAAGAACCGGTGGCGGAACTGCTGAAGTTATTCGATGTTGGTCAGTACATGTACCATCCGTTAGGCAATCTATCGCGCGGTCATGCATACAAGCTCTCTTTGATTCCATTACTGGCGATTCGACCTGAACTGTGGCTATTGGACGAGCCTTTTGCCAGCGGGATGGATGTTTTGGGAATGCGAACTTTGCAAGACCAGTTTCGAAGCGCTACGGCGGATGGACGATCGATTGTATTTACCACTCAGATCTTAGAACTTGCAGAGAAAATAGCCAATCGGCTGGTAATACTTCATCAAGGCAAGGTGGTTGCAGCAGGCACCATGAATGAACTACGCTCCCAGTCACGATCATCTGGGGATTTGCAGGATATTGTTCAACTTCTTGTTGCGGAATCTGCCTGAGGTGCTTGAATTCATGTTTGGCATTTGGAAGGCTTGGCTGTGGAGAGAAGTGAGCTTTCGTCATCAGCTTACATGGAGCCAATTTGCCACACTACAATCCCAATTGTTGAAGCCCTGGATTGGATTTATCTGCGGCCCGCTCTTGCTCTTTGCAATAGGCGGATTTACGTCAGTTCGCCTTGTTGAAGTCGGCTCGAACTTCGCTATTTGCTGGAACTGCCTCGTTGCCATCGCTATCGCCGTACACTTGTCAAGTTGGTGGTCCGATCGATACACACTAATACACTTTTTTTGTCAAACTAAGGCTCAGCATCTCCCCATCAGCGATGAGTGCATCGGTCGCAGCGCAATCTATTCTGGTCTAAAAGGCTATTTATTCGCAACGATACCACTAGCCATCTCTTTGATTGCCATCTGCTGGACTTTGAATTTTCCGCTGGCGACGAAACTCTGGCTGGTATTCAGCATGTGGCAGGTCGAGGTCCTCATTCTATTCCTTTTGGCCGTCGTAATTTCAAAGATTGCCAGTTTAGTAATTGTCCGAATTCCGAGTCGCCTACAACTGTTTCTTTTTGAAAGACCGTACCTAAAGCTAGCTCGTCCTGTTGTAACACTATTCGCCGCATTCACGGCACTTGGCAGTTTATTCGTGCCAGCTAGGTATCTCAATCAGTTCGCTGATGTTGTTGGTGGAATTGCAAGTTGGTTTCCAACCACCTGGCCAGTAACCTTGGTTGCGATGATTCCCGAATCTAGTTTGAATTTAAGTCTCGTTTACATGGTCATTTCGATCGGCCTGTTGTTCGTTTCCTTCTTGATCATCGAGCGTCAGTTAAGACAAGTAGCAGTCGGTTTCGAATCCTATCTGTCTTACATGAGCACCTTGCTTCAATCACTGTCCGAATCGGAGCTGAAAACTCAGATTGACCAAGATGAGTTGAAGGTTTATCGAAGGTTACACCAAGATCGAACTGATGTGGAGGATCAGCTTGCGGCGAGGTTGGCAAGATTTGGATTCACGCCCGAGCAAACACGCTTGCTACAGATGCTCCAGTTCGGGGAACCATTCGGTCTGCTGAGCGCAACAGTGCTGGCGATTTTAGGCTCAGCCTTGGCTGCCTTGGTTTGGTTAGTGAGCTTTCCAATTGCGATTGGAACTGTTGCGGCTTGTATCTTCGGGCTAACACTTCTGCAAGCAAAGCAATCCAAATGGGAGAAGTTTTGCTACTTGCCTGTATCGATACAACAAGTCTTATGGGTTGATCTGAAAAGCAAATTCTATCAGTCCATTCGGTGGCTGCTTGCCATGTTGCCAGCTCTGGTCATCATCGCCTTTAGGAGTGGGTGCACAGGACTTGAGCTTTTGACCTATGCAGCTCACGGCGGCTTGGTTGTCACTACAGGTTTGTGTCTTTGCTGCACGGTCAGCCTGCTAATGCGACTAGACATATCTGCAATTACCTGGAGGACGCTTCAAACACTCACCTTGATAGCCGTTACTTTTCTAACAACCGTGACGCTAGGTTTTCTGACGATTTTCGGAGCCAGTTATGCATGGCTCTTAGTTTTCGGGATGTTGATGACCCTGACTTGGCATTGGAGAATTACGATTAGCTACTTCAACCAAGGAGCCGACCTGCGGATGAATCAAAAGATCTAGGTTAGCCGCACAAACCAGGGCAATATGTCGGAGCTAAATGAACTTGTTACGGCACATACTATGAAAGTTGTCAAGAAAAAAATGCTTGGGACAATTCACAGTCGCTTGATGCTAAACATTGAGTTTCTTCTCTTAACAGTGTTGCTGATGACCGGGTATGGCTGCAGTCCGGCCAGACCGAAAGCGACTACGGGCACACTTCCCGATGGCGTCACCTGGGTTACATCCGATGATGGAAAACTGGCATTGCGATTATCGATCTCTTCTTCATCAGTGCAGACAAACAAAAAAATTCAGGTGAGCGCGGAAATCCGAAACAATAGTAAGCAGCAAATTACCGTCCTTCGCCCGTTCGGCGACAGCTACGCAGCAAAGGCGTCCGGAATGAAGATCTGGGACGGACAGAGACAGATTCGGTACACGGGACCCATGTTAAGCTATGTAATCGGCTCCTATTCCTTTGCCATTTTGAAGCCGGCCGAGACCGTGGAAGACAAGCTCGAACTGACGATCGACAGCTTCTCGGGTATACAATCTCCGGGAACCTACACGTTGCGCTACGACTATTCGTATGATGGGTATTGGGACGCCACAGCGTCCGTAGGCAACAGTGACATTAAGGATGCTTGGCGTGGCACGATCAGTAGCCGGGAAGCTCAGGTTGTAATGGAATAGAGGCTAGGATTCGCCAAATGACTTCGGAACGAGAGTCATTGGTCAAGTGGAAGTTTTGAATCCACCCCAGTGATCTGAATTGTTGTAACAGAATTCAATTATCGTACTTCAAAACTCTCACATAAAGGAATCGAAAGCATGGCCGGCTCAGCTACGGTCGCATGGCAAGAAATCTGAACCGTGGCCAGTTCAGCTACGGTCGATCCGCTAATCGGTTACACCAATCCCGTTAGCACGCCGTCGGTGCAGAAGTCTGGATTGCCAAAGCTTGGAACCGTATGCCCCATCGCCTCACAAAGTGTCATGAGCAAGCGATTGTGAGGAGTTTTGCCGAAGTCGTGAGCTTGTCCCATCTTGAATCCAAGTCCACCGCCGACCAATACAAACGGAATGTTGTCGCGAGTGTGCGAGTTACCTTTTCCGAGTTCGTTGGTCCAAATCAAAGTGGTATTATCGAGCATATTACCATTGCCATCCGGCTCAGGCGTTTCAGCTAGTCGCTTAGCCAAATAGGCAACTTGTTCACAATACCAAGTATTTATCTTGATCAACTTCTCGTAGGCTTCCTCGTTCGTATCTGGTTCGTGAGACAGGTGATGATGACCTTCCTCAATACCCAGCCAACGCATTTTGGGCTCACCCACGCTATTGGTGATTTGGAAACTAGCGATTCGAGCGAAGTCGGCTTGGAAGCTATTAACCAACATATCCATCTGCATCCGAGCAATCAGAGGCATGTTGTCATTCTCTTCCTTTATGTTCGGAGCCAATTGAGGAACCGCGTGTCCAACTTGAGCCAGTTGGCCTTGCTTTAATTCCAGATCCAACTCCTTCTCAAGCTCTCGAACCATCGTCAGGTGATCTTGCAGCAGTCTTCGGTCGTCGGTGCTAATTAAACCTTCAACCTTGCGGAAGTCCTCCAACAAGTCATCCATCACGCTGGCCAACATCTGTCGGTTCTTGCTTTGGCCATACAATTTGTCGAACAGTTGATAAGGATTGTCGATGGGAGCAACCGGTTGATTGGCTCCTGCGTAGCACATTCGAGTCCAAGTGTCGGCGCGATCGGGAACCATAACGCCCATTTCGATGGAGCCGAAACGAGTCTGAGTCGCGGTATTTTCCTGCAACTTGTTTTTCAAATACTGGTCGACGGAAATTCCCTTGGCCCAGCCAGCCGGTGTATCAGATCCGCCTTGTACGTCACCTGGGAACAGCTCAATACCGGTCAGCAAACACCCCATTCCACGCATGTGACCATCTCCATCGCCTTTGATGCGATTGCACAGTCCCTTCAGCGTGATGACGTTCTGCTTTAGATCGGTCAACGGAGTCAGAATGCGTTCGAAATCACCTTGGTCGCCAGTCTCTTTGGGCCAGAAGTGATCGGGTATTACTCCGTTGGGACTGAAAATGAATACCAGTCGTTGCTTACGAGGTGAAGTGCCTCGAGCTCGCGATAGGCTCGGCAATCCGAGCACCAGATTGGCTGCAGCAACGCTAATTCCGGCCCGTTTGAGAAACTCTCGGCGGCTTGCAATCGATTGCATTAAGTGATTTCGAACCATGATTCAACTGTTTCAAAGGCGGTATTAAAGTGACTTTTAGAACAGCAGGGTTTTGATAGCTGCTTAGGGGTTGTTGCTGTTGGAAGCAAGCTTTTCGGAGGGAGTTGGCTTCGAAGCTATGACCGCGATTTCAATCACCAATTCTCGGATGTTGAACTGGCTGTCGACAAACCGCTTGGTCAATCGTTCCAAGGTATCGTTTCCAAATGCTGCCGGAGGTTGCTTGACGTAATGTTGAAACGTCCGACGAACAAACGCTTGGTGAGCGTCGTGACTGTTGATGGCGAACTTGCCCAACTGCACGGCTCCATCAAATTCTACCTGCTGGCCCTCGCGGCTGGTATAGTAACCTTTGGCATCGATGGGCTTGTTTCTCTCTGTTTCTCTAAATCGGCCAGTGGCATCCCAGTTTTCCAGAGTATATCCAAGGCTATTAATGCGATTGTGGCAACTATCACAGCTCTCGGGGCTGGTTTGAAGGTGCACTCGCTCACGAGTTGTTAGATCTGGGTGTAGATCGGGGCTTAAGGGAATAAAGGCTGCGTCCTGAGGAGGCTGAATCTGACGGCCGAGTACGTTTCTCAGAATGAATACGCCGCGGTGAATTGGGCTGGAAGAATCGAAGTAAGCCAAGCCGCTCAGCATGTAAGGCTGAGTCAACAAGCCTGAGTGTGTAGGTCGGTTCGCAGTCTTCTTCAGGGGTTCGAAGCGGGACTCCATAATCTCAGTCTCAGAGGCTGGTTTAGGATCAACGAATGGCTCGGCCGGAGCCCACGAATCGCCGAAGTACTGCTGCATCCGTTTTGTGGTGTAGCCCCAATCAGCTACCAACAGTTGTCGATAGTCGCAGGCATCGCTGGTCAAAACATCACCGATAAACGCTTCTAACGATCGGCGAGAATCTTGCACGACGGCATCATCGAATCCTGCAAAGTGCTCGGCATTCTTCTTGCGATCGCGCTGGTTGGTCAGGTTCAGCCATTCGTGAATCAATCCGCGCATCTTGGCTTGAGATCGATAGTCGGAAACAAGGTGGCGGGCCATGCCCCGAACCTGCTCATCGTTGTCCAATTGGCCAGCTTGTATCGCTTTACGCAGTTGGTCTTCGACAGGCAATGAATCCAAAAGGCACATTGCTAGACGAGAATCAACGCGAGCAGAGCTTGAGTTTTCAACGTCCGTCTGAGGATAAAGAAATCGCGGCGACTTCAAACCGAGCAAGAATACTCGCTTAATCGCTTCGGCATCATCTTGTTCTTTGTCGACTTGATTGTCTACGAACAACGTTGCCATAGAGTCGTTCAATTGATAGTGAAATGCAATGTTCAACTTCTCTCGCAAGAACGACTTCAAAATCTGGCGATTTTCATTGGGTTTGTCTTTGTTCTTCTTGGCGTATTCCGGCCACAACTCCTTGGCAACGGCATTGGAGAACTCGATAATCGATCGAGTGACCGCAGCGTCCCAATCGCGATCCACTTTGATGCCTCGTTCAAAACCATAGCTTCGATCATCGGGCGGCAAGACGGTTTGAATCGAGTATTGTGCTGGCATCCAACCAGGAATCCAATTCTCTTCAGGAATCAATTGTTCTACACCACCAGGAATTACCCACGAAACGGAAATGTTGGCCGGAGGCGATTCTGTTTTACGCTCGCGTTGAAAGAAATTGATACGAACTGGATAGACTCGACCTGCAGTCAAATAAACTTGCTCGCGAAACTCGGTCTTGTCGCCCGATTGCACGTGGTTGTCGATCAGCTTTCGATCATGACGTCCGAAAAAAAGCGTGAAAGAACAGGTGCTGCGGACAACGATCTCGTACAAACCGCTACGATCAGGCCGCACTCCTCCAGTCCACGTTATCGAAAACTCTTTGGGTTCGATACCCGCGCCGGGGCTCTCTTTTCCAAAGTCAAAATTGATAGAAGGGTCAGCCCGCTCTAGGACCTTGTCTTCCTTGCGGTGCTTGGCCGAGCGGAAGTACTCGGCGTTAACTCCTCGCTTAGCTTCAGGTCTTGGAATCCAATCCGACGAAGCATACAGATCCGAAATGCTCTGCCGAAACTGCTCTGCCGTCAGCCTGGAGAACATCTGCTTGGGAGGTCGCAGCCGATTCTGTGCAGCCTCGCTATAGAAATTTTGAAACACATACTCGGCAACCGCCTTTGCATCTTCACCTACGCAGGCTTTTGGATTGCCTTCGGGCATCGTCTTTTCGATGATCTCGGCTAATTGACTGCTGGCCAAATCGCCAACCAAGGGACGATCATAGGTGCCCACTACCCCTTGTCCATTGGCTCCGTGACAATCCGCGCATTGGTTTCTGTAGATTGCCTCACCACGCGCGATGGTTGGAGTAACATTTTGATTGGACGTTGCAGATTCTTGAGCTATTGAGGCCAAGCTCATGGGTATCAGCATACAAAAGCCGATTACGAATCGGCCCAAAGAAGCACTCATTTTGCAGCTTCTACACGTTGGAGGGGTGGGAGTTGATCAATTCAGAACTCACGCTCTGGGTCAACATTATTCTAGTTAGGTGGGAGGACGCGACGAGGATACACTGAAAGCCATTCTGCGATCCTGAGCAAAATGCACTGGTTGCTAGTGTTTTCGGCAGCAACCAGTCAGTCTGCTCAACCTCAATTTTACAGTCGATCGACAGCCGAGTCCCGGTCGTTTTGAACAATGTGGCCAAATGCGACAAAATCGCACTATTCGTAGCTGATCCGGCCACGGTTTAGTCGCCCTGAACTCTCGAATTGAGCCTACCAGCCAGCTGAGGGTTCTTCTCTCTCTCGAATTGAGCCTATCGTGCAGCTGAGGTTCTTCTCTTGGCGTCCGACCAAGCGTGAGTGCTTACTACCGCGTAAAGTGCTGATGATTATCTTTCGCGGCAGGTTCCGAGCTTTGGTGCCGCGCTCATCGCTCGAGCCACCGAGTACGATTGCTACAACCTTCACAAAACAAACTCAGCAAGAATCTGTAAAACGGCCCGAAAACTTTTGCAGGCCGAGCACGCCCCTGATAAGCTAGTCACGATACGAGACCGACAAGGAAAAGTTGCTATCAAGCTGCAAAAGAAAACAACAACCGCAGCACGCCAGCGTCTCAGTTCAACATCCAAGCTATCCCTCCGTCCTTGTCGGGATAGATTGCTATTTGATTCTGTATTCGGAAACCAGGATCGCGACGCGTAGTAACCGATGGTCAAACGAAATATCAAGATCTACCTGCTATATCAGTCGGTGATCTTATTCACCGTGGCATTGCTGATCCTACTCGCCAACATTGTTCCGCGAGCTGAAGTCAACAACCCTGCATCTATGGATGGCCAACTAGCGCTAATTTCAAATGGAAAACTGATCTATGGTTGGCCCAAGACAACTCACATAGACAAAATTACGCAAACAGAGAATTTTGAACCTTACTTAGAACCCAACTATTCTTTCAAGCACTTTGTTCGACTCGAAAAATTCCAATTGGCCTCGACTCATCGATCAGAACTGGCAGTTGTTTCAAATATCTTACTTGCAGTATCGATCTTGCTACTACTTGGAATCGGAATTCATTGCTTGTCGTTAAAGCAGTACTCGATAAGAATACTTCTAGCTACAATAACGCTTGTTGGAATTGCAACTGCATCAGCACTTTTCGACTGTCCCATGTGAATTCAGAACGACGCGATCGACTGGAGTCGCCGAACCGGCGTTTTGACAATGGGTGATCGCTCGCGGCGACCGCGGTCCTCGCAATCTTTCGGATGCAAAAACATGGAGCAGCTTCAACAACGGGAAATGGTATGAGCTTCGATCACGGACATTTCGTTTGCTCCGACAGCGGGACCATATTCTTCGTTCCAAGCACACACCACTGATTCAATATCGCGTCCAGCCATCTTTCACCGATACTTGGTGTTTAGATATTGTCCAAACTGGCAATGACTTCGGCGTTTATCGCACAATTTGGCGGATGACTCACGATCTTTCGTCAGGATAAAGATTGAAATTGGAACGAACTGGTGCTCTTCCAAATTGGAGTGTAGCATCGAGCCAAACGTAAGGCATATAATTGGACAAATCTGAGTTAATTGCACCGAATCCAAGTTAACTGTGCTAGCGCCCGTACAGAGATTATTCATGAGCCAACCCAAAAGCATTGGTGTCACAACATTAGTCTTTCTATTCGTGGTGGTTTTGGCGGACATCGTGTTGGTATCGCTGGGCGCCAACGGTCCCTATCCGCTAATTCAAGGCGTGGAGGCGATCGTTTTTGCAAGCGTTACCGGATTTGCAATTGGTCAGATTGTCTGTGTTTTGATTTGGAGTGGTTTGAAAGGGAATTCATGGATACGCTCCTTCTTCCAGGCTCTAGTCGCTTCGACAACCGTAATTTTTCTGATGGCCTTGACCCTTAGGTTAGCATCCCCAGATGGTCCAAAAAGTTGGTCCGAACCTCTGAAACTAATTTTGTATATGCCGCTGATGACTGTCGCTGGAAGTCTTCCATTGTGGATGATGCGTTACCTATTTCATTGGCGACTGATGACAGAAGTGTCGCAGTCGAAGAATGAAACATCAAAGTCGGTGAGCGTCGAGGATATTTTGCTTCTGACCGCAACTGTGGCGGGTGCTTTGATGATGTCCCGGGCTCCCGGAGATATTCAGTTATCCAACTCCCAGTCCGCGATCACGGCCTGGCAAAACTTCCTAATCGGTGCGATAGTTTTTAGTGCTGCACTTACTCCTTTTACAATCGGCAGTGCGTGGCTGTTCTTTCGAAGCCATTCAGGAATTGGTCGAACCGCAAAAATCCTTGCCTTTGGCTTTTTCACTTGGATAGTTCTAAGCTTCATTCTTAGTTTGTTCTCACCTGGTGGATCAACTGGTGAGCTAATTGGGATTCTCTTCGTTCTATTGCTATTCGGCTTTGGCACGTTGTTGGCTGGCTTATCTAGCCTCGCCGTTGATGGAATTGTTTTGCCCAAACAAACAATGCAACTCGCAAAGTCCATGGGGGAGACTGTAGAGAGTAGGCACACTCATACGAGTTCGAATCAGCACGCCGGTTCGGATGTTCAGTTTATTACCGATCAGGCAATTGGCGATCCATTGGCCGCAGAGGAACCAACTAGATTTTTCAGTCGAGACGAAGTTTCTTACCGCAAAAGCAAAGTTCTCGATCGCGTCTTGGTCGGATTCCTCGTTTTGTTGGCCTTGATCTTCACAGCTATAGGCCAAAAACGAGTGTCGGCTCTGATAGCCGTCGAGCAAGCACGAGAGAACTCGTTGAACACACTTCGTGAGCAATCGATTGAATTGGTTGCTAAGGGGCAATTTGTCGATTCGTTTCGAGCTAAGCCCACAGCGGATGATTCGATTGCCTCGGACTTGGAAAAATGGTCAAGGCTGAAGGTCGTCGATTTGTCGGGATGTCGTAATATCACCAATCTAGGCGCTGCGAAGATCGCCAGAATACCCCGCCTCGAAAGGTTGATCTTAGACGGAACGAGCGTCTCGGATGGGCTGTTTGCGAATTTGAACCCAGGCGAGGTCACGCTCAAAGAACTTGACCTCAGCCATACGAAAATCAGCATTAGCGGGATCAAGCAGTCATTTGAATTTGTCCGCTCACAAAAACTCTCTTTGCGCGGAATGAACCTAACTGATGACGATCTCAAGCAGCTTGAATCTCTTTCGTGTACAGGGTGGGACCTGCGGGACAATCCTCTCGCGATTGTTCCGGCAAACGCTACCTCGCTCACTCTTGGCAATAACAACGTTTCATTGCGTCAACTGTCGAATCTCGCGAATATTCTTTCGACACTCAAAATAGATGGATTGCAACTTAGCGATGACGAGTTCATTGGGGTTTGTCAGCAACTGCACTCACTTCGAGTTCTAAGTTTGAGTAACACGGGACTAACCGACAAATCGCTAAATTTCATCGCTACACTAAGTAGCTTAGAAAGTTTGGAAATTGGCCCTGGAAACTTCACTGGCAATGGATTTGATCCGTCGGGTATGGGACTGGCTAGATTGAAAATCAGCCATCCAAGCCTGGATTTGAGTCTGTTAACCAAATTAACTCCAATTTTGGTGATGGTTGATTTGAGCGGTTCGGGAGTAACCGATGCGGACATCAGTTCGATCCGAACGCTGAAGTTCGTTTCCTACAACTTGGATCGAACTCATGTAACCACGAAGGGCATCATTCACTTGGCAGGCCTTGATTCTCGAGAAATCTCTATTCGAGGCACTGCCATCACACCTGCGGACTTCGAGAAGATAAAATCCCAAACAAATTTCTGCACTTTCATTGTCGATGACAAGGTTTTCACCCAAGAAGTGAAGCGACGAATTCAGAATGGAAGCGCCCTACAATTTGAAAACCAAATGAGAAACAACTTCGACTCGGAATACTAAGTGCAAAGGTCCTGTGCGTGCACGCTCGAAAAAGGCAGAACCAAGCGATCTTTCTAAGTCGCGGTTCGGCCGTTAGTGATGGAAACTTTTCGACCGCAACTAGGTCATTACGGTCGATTTGCGAAGAGAAGATTCTTTATTTGCATTTGACACCTGAATTACAGATTAGGACTCAACATGATCGGCCCTGGAGTTATTGGAATTGGAGTTGTAGTTGCATTGTTCGGTCTTCTCGCACGAGCGATAGGTAAGATGAACATCAAAACGGAGGAGGCTGAAATCTCCGGGCGGCTTTCTCTCGGTGCAGGTAGCCACAGCGGAAGCCGGGCGGTGTTCATAGGTAAAATGCGTATCTATACCGGCCTCTTTTGCATAGGCCTAGGTGGTTGCGCAGTTATCGCAGGAATCGCACTCACTATTTACGAAGTTGTTCGGTCCTGGTTCTGACAACGCAAATCCGCGACAACGCTTTGAGTGGTTGGGGACAACTGCGTTACGTAGAGGGATGTTACGGCGTACTTTGAAAATGCGTCTAAACCGAGGAAAATAAGCTGCGTCGGCCTTGCTGATGTGAGGAACTGTAAATATCTTTGCTGCATGAAAGATCACCCCCGGAAGAGAGTTCTCATCGTTGCATTTTGCTGTGACCCTCAGGGAACGATGGAAGAACGCAACGGCTGGCATAGGGCTCTCATTGCTGCTCAAGAGTTCGATGTCACTGTTTTTTACTCCCCAAAAACTCCTCCCGTTGATTTAGGAAAATCGGTTCCTGAGGAGCTAACGCCACATTTGCAGTTCGTACCAGTCATTTTGACTGGCGTCTTGGGGTGGATGATTCAACGAGAGGCCTACTTTTACTTTGCTTATCGCAACTGGCACCGCAAGGTTTATCTGGTCGCGAAAGAGACACATGCTCAGCGCCAGTTTGATCTGACTCACTTGGCAACCTTGTGTGGGTTTAGAGAGCCTGGATATGTTTGGAAACTTGGCGTTCCCAACATTTGGGGACCAATCGGTGGCTCGCATCACTTTCCATTTCAAATGCTGCGGATCGTTGATTGGCCGAGCAAGTTAAGAGAATTTGTACGGACCTGCATCAACTATTGGCAGCTAAACCATTCCCCACGAATTCGTCAAGCAGCAAAAAAGTCGATTGTGCTGGCGGCAACGAAGAGTTCAGCAACGGAATTACAACGTGGGCTAGGAATTGGCACTCGGGTCGATCTTGAAACTGGCATCGACTATCCGATTGGTCCCTTGCGTGAGCTTCGAGATTGCAGCCAACCATTTCGGATCTTGTGGGCAGGTCGATTGCGAGCCTGGAAGGGGCTGCCACTTCTGTTGCACGCACTCGCTAGACTGCCTACTTCGATCAATTACCAAGTGCGAATACTTGGTGATGGCAGTTGCAAGAAAAGCTGGCAACAATTAGCAGTGCAACTAGGAGTCGACGATCGAATCGAATGGCATTTTTGGCCGACCTATCGAGAGACGTTGATCCACTATGAATGGGCCGACGCCTTCGCATTCACAAGTCAGAGAGATACATCGGGAACAGGTTTGGTGGAATCACTGGCCGCAGGCTGCCCTTTGATTGCAGTAAACCATCAGGGAGTCGCGGATCTTCTGGAACACGATTGCGGCCTTGCTGTAGACGTGACCAGTTTCGAGCATGCGGTAAATGACTTTGCGAAGTCTATAGAGCAGTTTACAAACGACTCGGAGCTTTGGTTACGCAAGAGCCATGCTGCAACTGAGTATGCTCACCAATTGCATTGGTCCAATCGATCGGAGTGGATGCTGGAGGTTTATCGAGAGGCGTTGGAACCAATCGCGGAGCAGATGCCTCATGAAGATCGGATCGCGTTGCAATCTGCTCCTCTGGCGGCATGCACCAAAACAGCAGACACCACAACAGCAGACACCACAGACGCAGAACGTCCTAAGCTGAAGAGTTTGCTGGCGCTAATGGATCAAGGAGTCGTCAGCTTTACGAACTTTGTGACGATCCTACTTTTAGCTCGCAACTGTGATGACGCGGTGTTTGCTGCAGTAGCCTTGGCCGCTCAGTTCATTAACTATTCGCGATCTGCATTGGAACGCTTACTTTCAACATCATATGCTGCACTCATCCATCGCTCGGAGCAGAAGGATTCGCTGACCGGCAGCAGCCTTTACCATGCCTCGTTGTTTACTGGGCTAGTGACCGGTCTAGCGCTTTGCATTGCATTGTTTTTTTGGGGTGTTTCCGAGTCAAAAACTCTGGCGTTTGGCCTTCTCACTCAATGCATCTTGCTTCCATGTCAGTTGCTGCGTGACCACTTTCGATCGATGAGCCTATCGCGGCTCAAAGTTGGTTTTGTACTAACTCTGGATATGTTAGCCAGTGTGGTGCAGTTGAGCTTGTTAAGCGGGTTGATTTTCAAAGGACAAACGGATTCACTATCGATGTCGGTGGCATGGGCGTTTGCGAATCTGCTTTTCCTTGCTTTTTGGTTTCTTCGTCCGCCGATGCGATTCCAAGTAGAGAAGAACCGGATTGGAAAGGATTGGCGCGATAGTTGGGACTATTCGAAATGGCTGGTGATTGGAAGGTGCCTTGGAATCGCCAGCTATCTATTCGTTCCATGGATTTTGACTGCCATGGATGGCGATCAAGAATGGAACTTGTTTGCCAAAGCAATCAACTTGGTTGGACTTTCGGTGTTGTTTGTCACGGGTCTAAATAACTATTTTCTACCTTTGACAATCAAGTCCTTTCACCGCGATGGATCGGCTGCAATGAAAAAAGTGGTCAAGCAATCGCTGTTGACCTACTTGGCCATACTTGCGGGATTGTGCGTCCTGTACGCCTCCATCGGCAATCCATTGATGCAGGCCATCTACAAAACAACCGATCCACGTCAAGGCTGGCTGCTGATGCTCCTGGGGCTTAACGTACTGACGTTCAGCGTCGCAATCGTGGCTAGTAATGGACTAGCTGCACTCAAGCTCTCATTGGCCACGTTCTGGGGCGAGCTAGCCAACTTCTGCGTGTCAGCAATGATTGCCATCCCTTTGATCTATTGGCTTGGAAGTCTTGGGGCTGCTGTTTCAATCTTGTCGGGAAGTCTTGCTGCCACGATAGTTACTCTGATCGTGTTTAGCCGAGAGTTGAGAAAGATCTAGCAGCGACTGAGGAGCTAAAGTACCATTGGAAGAAACGGTTGACGATTCTTTGGACTAGGACTTTCCATTTGAGGAATCCGACTTGGTCTTGCAGTCAACATGCAAGCCGCAATTGAGAACACTAGCGGTCCATAGCAGCCTTTGAAGAACGAGCTCTCGGCCAATCCGTGAATCACCATCAGGCTAGTAATTCCTATGACAAACAAATGGCTGAAGTGCTTTGCCTTGGAATACTCCATGAAGCTAAAGATCATTATCGCAACCAAAGTGGTGATCAGGAGCAGCAGCCCGATAGGTCCAGTTTCAACTAGTGAGTCCACATAGATCGAGTGGCCATTGGGCGGTTCCCAGTAGAACATTTGAGCAAAGTCTTCGACTCGTTTTGTTGTCCAGTATCCGCCGTAGCCGTAACCAAGCATTGGTTCTCGCTGCCAGTGCTTGAGAATTTCTTCCCATAGTGGTATACGCCCAGTCAGGCTACCAATGTGTGTACTTCGTCCCACGGTAGCGATTCAAAAGAATGCGTTGTAGACGCTGGTCGGAACTGTACCGAGACCAAGCCAGTCAGAGCCGCAACGGATGCACTTCCGGTGACGAACAACCACGCATTGATCGATTGAGCGTATGCGTACTGGATGATAAACAACGCCGCGATTCCACTGAGCATCGTGGTGCGAGATCGTGTTAGAATCAAGAGCGTTGCACATACAAGAACAATTAGTATGGAGACGTTTTTCATGCTGAACAAAGATCGTGGCTTATTCACAGATTCCAGCAGCCATAGCACTCTACCTGACAAAACTGCCGTGACGGCGAACAAAGCAGTTTCGTTGGGGTGGCCGATGCCGCAGAATCGATAGCCTGAACGCCACGGGTGGAACATTCCCAGCGACAATTCAGCGACGATTCCAATCAAACATAGTGAACTGAAGGTAAAGGTGAGAGCCCATAGTATCTCGCGGCGATCAAGCAAAGCGACTAAACCGATGCCGCCTAAGACAGCCATATACAAGTGACCAATTCGGCGAACTGTTAGACCGGGCTCAACGCTCCAGATCAAACTGGTCCCGCACCAAAGCAGTAGGCAAATTGGAAGCAGGTGCCAGAGCATAAATTTGGGCAAAGCGACACTTCCTCTCGCGACTATGCTGGCGATTCCCAAGAAAGCTAGGCCTGAGTAGCCAACGATCAGCCATCGATTCAAACCGGCTCGCTGCTGCGCCAGTGTATTGTCCTTGAATTCATAGTCTTGATCCGAGGACAGCAGAAAATCGATACTCCAATCCCATTTGAGTGAGGCCATGCCGATTCCTCCAGCTACCCAGAGCGACAGGAATAGCACTCGCAGCCAACGCACGGAAGGATTCAATGTTGGCTCGGACTTGGACATCTTGGCCTTATAATTGGAACAATCGGAATCTTTGGAACGCTACGAATCTAGCGATTGAATCGTCCTGGAATGAAGCGTCTCTCCGAGTATACTTGGGGCGATGCTGCTCCCAAGCGATTCGACCACCAATTCGCATCTTTGATTGAGGTTGAAATCGATTATAACACGTAGACTTCCATGCATCCCCCTGAAAATTCGTGCCCACTGATCTCGGTTGCAATTGCAACCTACAACCGCGCTGAAACGCTGCGAAGGGCACTGTCTAGCATCTCACGGTTGCATCACGACCAGTTTCAGATCGAGGTGGTTGTGATCGACAATGGCTCAAGCGATCATACTAGAGATGTGGTAGCTGCGGTGGCAGAGAGTTGCCCCTTTCCGATCACAAGCTTCTACGAGGCGCAGGCGGGGCTTCCATTTGCCAGAAACCGTGCCGTTAAGGAGTCGCGAGGACAGTGGATCGCTTTCTTTGATGACGACCAACTCACCGATCCGCAGTGGCTGGTTAAGCTATACCGGACTGCGGTGAGAGAACAAGTACTCTGCGTTGGAGGATCTCGATCGCTGTTGCTTGAGTCGAACACAACGGTAGAGCTGCCCTCCTACTGCCGAGAGCTTTTAGGGGAGATCAACCAACAGGAGTCAGGTGACTACCACATCTTGAACCTGCCATGCACCGGCAACGTGCTCATTCACCGAAGCTTGTTTGAACAGTGGGGCATGTTTGACGAACGCGTGCTGGACGGGGGCGAAGATAGCGATTTTTTCAATCGACTTTTACACGGCGGTGTTCGCTGCGTTTATGAACCCTCTGCTGCTGTACAACATCTGATTCCGGCAACACGTTTGGAGAGCGACTATCTTCAACGGATCGCATTTCGACACGGGATTCATGTTTGCCGTCGAGATTTGCAATATCGAGGTAAGTGGGCTACGTACTTGTCTGCGGCTGCCAGAGTATTGTTGGTGGGAATTAGTGCACCCTGTAAGATAGCTTGTGCAAGTTTGGTTGCACGCCGCAACGAAGTAATAAGTCACTATTGCAAATGGCGACGGGCCTGTGGTTATCTGAGTTATGCGATCAAGAATCAGTCCGGCCAAAAAGATCTTTCCTCGCGCACGATGCACCGAGGTCGATGACCATGCGAGTGCTGGCGATACATAACTACTATCAGCAACGCGGTGGTGAAGATCAGTGCTTCGAAGATGAAGTAAGCGTGTTGGAGTCGCATGGCCACTCGGTTTCTTGCTACACAGTCCACAACGATTCAGTTGAAGGACAAAGCAAGCTCAAAGTAGCTAAGCAGTCCATTTGGAATTGGCAGGCTCATGAAAAAGTGAAGACGCTGATCCAGCAACATCAACCCGATGTCGTGCATGTGATGAACGCGTTTCCTTTACTTTCGCCGGCAATTTTCTATGCTGCCAAGGAAGCGGGGGCAACTGTCGTGCACGAGGTTCAAAACTATCGAATGTTCTGCGCTAATGCTTTCATGATGCGTGATGGCAGGCATTGTGAAGACTGCATTGGAAAGAGTTTTGCTCTACCGGCCCTGGTTCATCGTTGTTATCGCCAAAGCTTGCTCGGTAGCGCAACTCTAGCAGTCTCGATGTCTTTACATCGACGTTGGGAAACGTGGCACAAGGCAGTGGACCTGTTTCTCTGCCCTTCTGAATGCGCTAAAAGATTGCTGATTCGCGGCGGCCTGCCAAAACAGAGAATTGTAGTGAAGCCTAATGCGCTGAATTCGGATCCAGGTGCGGGAGCAGGCTCAGCCTCAGGCTTCGTCTTTGTAGGAAGGCTTTCCCCAGAAAAAGGTCTGCGAACTCTATTCGAAGCTTGGCGTAGCGATCGTAGCCTGCCGACGCTCACAATCATTGGGGATGGCCCTGATCGTGAGCTTGTTCAACAGATGGCAGCCAATGATACACGGATTCAGTGGCTGGGCCGTCTGCCGCTTGAGTTGCTATTGGAGGTTGTTGGTGAAGCCAGAGCCCTTATTATGCCTTCAACCTGGAATGAGACTTTTGGCCGAACCACCATCGAGGCCTTTGCTAAGGGAACGCCAGTCGTTGGATCAAGGATCGGTGGTACCGCAGAATTGATTGTCGAAGGAAAAACGGGGTGGCTATTCGAGCCGAATTGCTCAACTGAGCTCACTCAAAAGGTTCAGTTGGCACTTGCCATGGATGATCAACAACGATCGGAAATGCGAGCTGCGGTTCGTCAGTACTTCTTAGAGAATTTTCTACCAGACAATAACTATCGGGCCTTATTGCACTGTTACGAACAGGCCATCAGCTTTTCCTGCCACCAACGTGAAGACTGATGCCACGATCATCTTTGATTCCTGTTGTTGGATTGGCCAGTTTGCTGCTTGGGACTTTACTGTTGTTACAGCATCATAAGTCCTATACGGCCGATGAAGTCTATGAATTGCAGCATCTTGCTCAAAGTTGGGATTCTGCCGCAGCAAACCCTGATGGATTTCCGCCACTTTACAATTGGCTGCTTGGAAAATTCGTCCGGGTAGCTAAAGCATCAAATGCTCGAGTTCTATCAGCGATTTCGTCTGTAATCGGGCTGTTTTTCGTGGCTGCTACGGGGCGGCAGTTTGGTCCAAAGATAGGCAATCAAGCGGCCATCTTTTATGCCTTTTCCGCTTGCCAACTGGAGTATGCACAACAGTCGCGAGCGTATTCGCTTTACATCTGTTTCGGAGCAATTGTGATCTGGTCGGCTGTGAATTCGGCCCTCCGACAAAAGGTAATCGATTGGATAGCGATTGTGCTCAGTTCGACTGCTATTCTATGGACACACTATTACGCGGCTCCATTTCTTATTGGAGTTTGGCTGTTTGTTTTGGGTTTGGGCTGGCGAAATGCCACTCGCAATTCTCATCTCCGTCGTTTTCTGATTTGCTTTACTGCATCGACAGTTGCCAGTCTGGGCCTTCTTATTCCTTGGATAGAGCCGTTTCGTATAGATTTTCTTAGCCCACCGCCCGTTGAAGCCATCAATCCTGTTGACTGGACTGGTCTGGCTTATACGTACTTAACTCTGCTTCAAGGTTGGTGTGTGGGGCCGTCGCAAATGGAGCTTTTCGAATGGCCAAAGATTCAAGCTGTGCTTTCAATCGCACCTTGGGCACTCGCATCGGGGGTAATGTTTGCGTCGCTAACCTACTACGCAATCTTCGGCGCGAAGAATCCAGTGAAAGGAAGTAAGGAAGAATTATCGACGACCCAAAATCGTCATGACCCGAGCGCCTTGAAATGGCAGTTGGCTCTTGTGGTAGCAGTGCCGATCGTATCTGCTTCTATGGCTTGGATAGTCGGCAGTTCCTTTGTGCCTCGATACATGGCAGTTTTAGTAGTGCCGCTAAGTCTGTTTCTGGGGTGGGCCGGGCGATTAGATTGGCCTGTTTCTTGGCGAGCCATTTCAAGTTGGGGTTTGGTTGTTTTGAATCTACTTTCGTTTTCAGGACGGAACTTTAACGATCGGTACGATCGTGAAAACTATCGGCAACTATTGGATTATGTAATGGCTGAGGATCAAACGCCTCGGCTGGTTGTGCTGTCACACTATCTCGGCAATGCGATTAAGTTCCACATGGACGGGGAGGCCCAGATTTTCATGATCGGCTTGAACTCTGATGAACCGAACGACTGGACTCAGGTTCGAGAGCAGCTCGATCAGGCTCCAAATGGGCGCCTTTGGGTTGTAGTAGATTGGATGCGAGCTGACGATTTACGGTTGGCTCGGCGCGACGAAATCTTTAGTGAACTTGGTGCAAGGCATGTACGCAGGATTTCAGGGACGTTGGAATTACTGGTGGCCAATCAACCTCAAAATCGCGAGGATTGACAATCCCTTTTGGTTCGAATTGCGCAGATTGTAAGGGTTGAGCAGCGCTCGAATTCAGTTCCATGTTTACGCAGCAGGCGTATAATCTTGATCTTAAAAACTCCTCAACTAGCTTAAAAAGAACTCCTGCCACGGCCCCAACTAGGGTGGCTTACCATCAGAGACCTTAAAATGCAGTCACACGTTGATTCTAAGTACGATCTTCAAGAGATTGTCGGCAAGCTTTGGGCTGCGCGTTGGAAAGTCTTACTGTTTCAGCTTTTGGTAGTCCTAATCTGTGTCGGTATCGTGTTCTTTTATCCACGAAGTTATCAGTCGCGAGCCCAAATCTATTTCCAGTTGGGACGAGAAAGCGTGGGTATCGATCCCACTGCGTCAACAGGCAGCATGGTGAGCATTCAGTCCATCTCTCGGGAAGATGAGATAGTTTCCGCAATAGAAGTACTAAAAGGCCGCGGAATCATCGGTGCAGTTGTAGATGAACTGACACCGGAGGTTGTACTAGGCGTAGCCGAGCCAGGCGATGAGCAGGAGAGTACAGCACTGCAAAGAGTAAAGGAACTGGGCGGACAAGCTGTAAAGTGGGTTCGTAGCATCGATCCAATTTCGGATCGGGAGCGTGCCATGATAATGCTTGAGAAGAATATCGAGCTGCGAACGGAGAGAAAATCGGAAGTCGTTGAAATCATTTACGAAGCAGAAACGCCACGGTTAGCTCAAATGGTCGTTGAGTCCATTGTTTCGAACTATCAGCGAGAACACTCTCGTCTGCATCGCAACGATCAGTCCCAAGCGTTTTCGAGACTCAGCAAAGCGAGTTTAGCAGAGAACTTCAATTGGCAAACGAGAAGTTGAAAGATGCCAAGAATCGAATTGGTATCGCTTCCATCAAGGGACAACGCGACGTCTTGGAATCGCAAGCTAAAGATATCGCTCAAAGCATCAATAATGCCGAACGGGAGAAATTCGAAGTAGAGGCCAGAATCAAGAGTGTCCAGGGTGACCTGGCAGTAATTCCATCAAGAATTAACTCCGTTGAAGTACAAAAGCCCAACACGGCAACCGATCTACAAGCACAACAACTCTATACTCTCCAGCTTCAGGAGATTGACCTAAAATCGAAGTATGCTCCTGGACATCCAAAGTTGGTTGCCATCAGCAAGTTGTTGCAGGAAGCAGAGGCCGAATACAAACTCAAGGAAACGAAGAGTCAAGAAACCACCGATGATCTGAATCCGATTCATCGCGAATTGAGTTTGGATCTACTGAAGTTTGATGCACAAAAGGCTGGAATTGCTGGGAAGATTGAGACCTTGGAGCGACAGCAAAAGGAGATCGTCGAGAAACTGCGAGAGATCAACTCGCACGAAATAGAAGTCTCGAACCTTGAACGCGAACAGGCCATTCGGGAAAAGAAATATCTGACGTACACCGATAGTTTGGAGCAGGCCCGGATCAATCGCGAACTCGAAAGAATGCGAGTTTCAAGCGTCGTGGTTGCCTCGCCTGCAACACTTCAAGAGAAGCCCGTCAGTCCCTCCAAAGCTCTAGTAGCACTATTCGGTTTAGGTTTAATCATTGCTGGTGGAGCTTCACTGGCATTGTTGATCGCAAAGTTGGACGATCGATTAACTACTCCCAACGCAGTTCGCAATAGAATCGGCATTCCTGTACTGGCGACCGTACCAAAGAACCGTTATCTGGTTGTGCGAAAAATCTCCAAGGTGTCGTAACGATGAGTACTCAAGAAACCGATCTAAATAGTGCTACCGCGAATCCGACGACGCAGTTGGTTACACCCGCAGTCAACAAGCAGAGTGCAGCACTGAACAGCTTGATTGATTCAGTCTTGCACAAACTAAGTTGCCATCAGAGTGATTCTAGTTTGGGCTGCTTATGTATTGGTGTGGTGGGTAGTGGCAAGCGAGTTGGAGTTAGCACTGTTACTCATCGCTTAGCAATTCAGTCAGCACTGAATAATGATAATGCAGTTCTGGTTGTCGACGCCAACGGTGCTCAACCTCAACAGCATCGACTTTCTGGTGTTTCCGAATCACCTGGCTTAGTCGAATACTTAACAAATAGAATTGAGCTCAAAGACTGCATCCAAGAGACCTCTATTCGACACATGGACCTGTTAACATGGGGGACTGGCGATTTATCGGGATCTTTAGTTTCGCCAATTAAACTCAAGGAGCTGTTTGCGGATCTCAGAAGCCGTTATCAAGTCATCTTCGTCGATTTACCAGCGATCGAAGAACTGACAGTGGGTACGGTGATACCATATGCCATGATGTGCGATGGTGTCGTTCTTGTGCTGGACGGAACGGCCGCAAAGCAAGGCCCAACCAAAGAACTAGTGGACTTGTTTCAGGAGCGCGGAATTAAAGTGCTAGGTGCGATCATGAATCGCTACAAACCTGTTCTTCCACGCTGGCTACAACGCTGGTTCTAACTGCAATATCTTCAATTCGCTCATTCGTCTAACGGCGGAGCAGTCGACGAGATGGTTAGACCTTCTCGAGCTTCGGCTTTTCTGACTCGACCACAAACGCGGCTCTTGTACTGGCCTTTCCGCCGGGGTTGGTTACGTCATCAACCACAATGTAATCTGACTTCCACTCCTTGGGCGTTACCGTACATCGTACATAGCCACGTTCCGCATTGTGGAACTTAACTCCGGGATTGGCGGCATATATCTTGTCCAAGTTGTCAGGATATTGTTTGCCATTCCCACCGCTGGAGATCGATGTACCGACGAATTCGACTGCAACAGATGGTTGGTCCGGCTTGGTGTCGTCGATGCGCAGTTCATTAGCCCAGTTGGAATGAATGTCGCCGGTCAGTACCACAGGATTCTTGATTCGGTTGTTCTGAACAAACTTCATCAGCTCGACTCGCTCGTGAGCATACCCAGGCCATTGATCCATCGAATAAATAGGTTTTTCAGCATCGCCGTTGGGAATGAACATGCCCATCATGACTTGCTGGGCAAATACATTCCATTGAGCCGTTGATTGCTTCAAGCTAGCCTCTAGCCATTCGCGTTGAGGTTGTCCTAACATCGTTTGAGTGGGATTCCAAGCAGCCTCGTTCAGCGGCGACTTCTTGTCGTTATTGGGTTGGTCCGACCGGTATTGCCTCGCGTCCAAGACTAGGAATTCGGCGAGTCGACCAAATGAAGCCTTACGATATAACTTCATGTCTGGCCCCTTCGGTAAGCAAGCAGCACGAAGAGGCATCATTTCATAGTAGGCCTGATAGGCCGCTGCGCGTCGAGCCAAGAATGCTGCAGGGGCAACGCCCGTTTCTTCAGAAATATCCGCTGCGCAGTTGTTGTCGAACTCGTGATCATCCCAAGTTACAAACCATGGGCACTGAGCATGCATCTGATGCAGTAGCGGATCAGCTCGATACTGTGAATGCCGTATGCGGTAGTCGTCCAGCGAGTTGATCTCGGCTCCCAAATGCGTTCTGATTTTGCCGTTGCGACCAGCTTCGTATTCGTAAATGTAATCGCCCAAATGGAATACCAAGTCCAAGTTGTCTTTAGCCATTTGCTCGTAGGCTGTGAACAAACCCTGCTCGTAGTTCTGGCAAGAAGCAAAGGCAAAGTTCAATCGCTCGGGCATTGCGTCAGCAAGTGGCAAGGTTCGCGTGCGACCCAAAGGACTACTAGCATCCCCCGCGTGGAATCGATAGCAGTACCAACGATTGGGTTGCAAGCCATCAACTTCGACATGCACTGTGTGTCCCAGCTTGGGCGAGGCTACCGCCTTTCCGGCTGCGACGACCCTAGTTGCACCTTCATCAGCAAAGACCTCCCAACGTACTTCGACGTCTTCCGGCATCATGCCACCACCAGGCTCGCGCGGTGTTGGAGCAAGTTTGGTCCACAGTACAACGCTGGAAGCATCCGGATCACCAGAAGCCACACCTAAAGTGAATGGATCGGATTTGAAACTTGGGCGAGTCGCAGCTTGCGAACTTCTGCCCAGGAGTGCAACAGAACTGAGTGCCGCTGTGTAGCCCAGCATATGTCTGCGATCAAATCGGCCCAACTTAACGGCTGAAGTGATAATCTCATTGTGCGATACCATATTCGAATCGTCTGTTTTAGCAGCAGTTTCAAGCGCCTGAAATCCAGCCAGGGGTTCGCCCCTGATTTCAGTGCCCATTAGTTTCGCCAGGTCTATGTTTCGCTCAAGTAGCCAGCGTTCAGATTGGCTGGAATTCACTCAATCCTAACAACCCCTAAACAATCAGGGGTCGTTAACTAGGTTCTCAAGGCCAGATTCATCTCGAGAAAGCGGAGAAGTAGTTGCTGGCTCATGTAACAGAGTTTTCAGCCACGGTGGAGCAACAAAAGTTGTTACCATCACCATGATAGTTACGGCACCAAACATTCTGTCATCAAAAACACCGGTAGAAAGCCCCATCTGCGCGAAGATCAAGCCTACTTCGCCTCTTGGAATCATTCCCACACCGATAACTTGCTTGTTTCCCTTAAACCAAAAAGGTGCGTAACCCGCAACATACTTTCCTACTACGGCCACAACAATCAGTAGTCCAGCGATCATCAATGTCGAGTAATTTTCGGACTGAAGCGGATTGAGTACAGAAACGTCGACCGCAGCTCCTACAGACACGAAGAAGATTGGAATGAAGAAATGCCCCAGTTCGGCAACTCCATGTTCTATCTCTTCTGCTTTGGGAGTTTGACGAAGAAGCAGTCCGGCCGCGAATGCCCCGATGATCATGGCCGATCCACAGACTGCAGCTAGCCAGGCTAGTCCAAGTGCCAGAATGACTCCCAGCATGGTCGGCGTCCCAGGCAAATCAAGCTTTGAAGCAGCTCGTACCAAGTAAGGCACAAGCCATCCGCCAGCAACAACTGTAATTGCAAGAAATCCAAAAGCTGCCACGCTTATCCAAGCAACATTTCCGACAGTCAGAGCCTGTCCTTCAGTTAGTCGCGTAACCACAGCTAGGATGATCAGTCCAATAATGTCATCGAACACCGCGGCACCGATAATAATTCTGCTCTCAGCATCATCAAGTCGATTCAGATCCGAAAGTACTCTCGCTGTAATTCCAACGCTAGTTGCTGTAAGCGAGGCTGCCACGACCACGGCCACCAAGCTTTCCGTGCCTAGCCACCAACAGACCAAGTATCCCAAAACGAATGGCGCAATTACTCCGACCGCAGCGGTTACCATCGATTGAGCACCAACTTGGAGAAGTTTCTTGAGGTCTGTTTCCATGCCGATCTCAAACAGCAGGATGATCACGCCTAGCTCGGATAGGACATGCATGTACTGAACATGAGGATCAACCCAGTGCAGCAACGAACCTCCTAAGATCACACCCGCAACCATCTCACCCAAAACTGCCGGCTGGCCAACGCGTTTAGCGATCGCTCCGAATATTTTGGCGGCAATCAGCGCTACGCTAAGCGTGGCCAGGACCGTGGTGATGTTCACTTCATGCATAACTATTTCCAATATCGAAAGATTGATTTGATTTTAACGGCCAGCGTCAAACACCATCGAGCTCGTCGACGATGAACAGCCATATTTGGCCTGGATTGCCAATGCTTTAAGAGGACGTCTTAGGCCTCAAAGACCAGTGACCAACCCAAGTTTACGGTCAAGCGAAGCACGAGAAGTAGTCGCAGTAAGCTCGACCACATCCCGATCCGCATGGGGTACAGTAAAGTCTAAGTTACTGAACAGGCGAGCCCGCAAACCGAATGATTGACGTCTTTTATGATTGACTGGGTCGCCAATCACCAACCGCCACCGTTTGAGATGAATAGAACGAGATAGAGAGAGTTCTCAGATGCTGGTCGGAAGCCAATTTCGTTCTGCATTTGACCAGCCTTGAAGAGGTTCGTAGAAGACGTTTCGATGGCGATACACTAACACCGCCTAAAGGGCTCGTCAACATCAGATCTTAGGCGCGACTGGCACGCACTTTGTCTCAACTTTTCAGCCACACAGGAACACACTTCTCGTTGATCGCCGGTAAACGAACTCTCCCGCACACTGACGAATCAACAGCGAATAATTCATTTTGCAGGAGGGCTCGGCGGTAAGCAGAAGTTGACTGCACCTATTGCAGAAATCTACGGAGCTGGACCAGCGGCGAATGCCTCAAACAAGCTTTTTGTCTCTTCCAACCATGTCTTGGTGATAACGAACGGTTTTGACTTGACGAACCTGGGAGCGAAGCCCGTTCGAAAGTACTTAGCCGAAATTTTACCCGTATTGTCATCAATCATTTTTAGCAGTTCATTGAACTTGTGAATGATATCCGGCGTACGCTCATAAAGTCCTTGGCGAGTGCCCAAATGAAAATTCTCCTCCAGTGTTGATCGAAAGCTATCCATCATATAGGCGATCATCCCGCCGCACATGACTTGACTAATGCCCGAACCATACGAACGTGGATCTGCAGTCGGCGTGACCAAGTCGAACGCCTGTTCAACACTTCGCCCGTTGTTATTCTTTCCAAAATAGATGGCCACCAAATCGTCATCGACATACTCTAACCGGTGCTCGAATTCGTGCACCCCGTGAATATTGTGCATCACATAATGGATCTCGGCGATCGTTCGAGCTGGCAGGACGCGGGCTTCCGGCCTAGGATCAATCCCAGCCAACCAAGGGAGTCCAACCACAGGGCATGCGGATCTCGCCATTGCGTAGTGGGTCATCATAGCTGCCGCAACTCGAGTTGATATGCAGGGTATGGTAATCATCCCGAGCCGCTAAACGTTTGAAAAGTTCTCGACCAGAAACCGGTACAAGTCGACATCGCTCAAGACTCGGTTGATAGTACATAGGCCGAACGATGTTCCAACCGTCTGGCGTCATCAACGGATGCGGGTTGGTCTCAAACTCTTTGCCTCGCTGATTTTCAGACAATAGAGGTTCGAATCGCTGCTGCTGTGTAAAGGCATAGTCGACGGTGAAGGGAGGTGTAGCATAGTCTCCCCAGATCTGTCCATCGACAGTCGGAACCAGCCAAGCGAACTCAAGAAAAAGCTCGGCTTGGCCCTTGGCTGGCGAATAGATTGCCGATTCAATCTGTTCTACAGTTATTGTCATCGTGTTGTGCATGATAGCATCTTTGATGCAGTTGTACAAAACCGCCTTAGCCTCGACGCAGTGAATCATTTTCTTGAACCTGAGTTGCGTTTGCGGACCCTCCCGTTCGATAACGTCTCTACAGAAGTTTGCTAGGGTGGCGAAGCGAGGAATGCGCCGTCGGGGAGGGCGAAATGAACGTTTAGTTCGCATAACCGACCCTCCCATGAAATGTTGTATTTTCGTTGTTTGGTTAGGCGCATTGAAGGGTTCGTAGCGGGGCGTCAGAACGAAAATTTGCAACTAACAATTGCTTCCCAGCGTTGCCTTAGACCACAAAGTTCCACAGTGAGCGAACCTAAAAGCGGCTTAGCCAGTCTTTCACCCGATAGGAATCAATAGCCATGAATCAATTCAGCTTCGACCAATTCAACTCAGACGACTCATCAGATGACTGGTGAGGCGGTGAGGAACGTCGTTAGCTTTCGCGAAAATCCCAAGAGCCCGCCTGACCAAACAGGCGGGCTTTTTTTCGTAAACACACAACATTTTTTTGTAAGGCATGTCGGCTGCTCTGGCGTTGCAAGTGCACAAAAAAATCATCAAGGCTGCTCACCTTGGTGATTGGCCAGTAGGCATGTGGTTCCTTTTCAAAGGAGGTTTAGAGCTATGGTTTGCAAGATTAATGTCAATGTCGGAACGATCGGTCACATCGATCACGGCAAGACCACGCTAACTGCTGCTTTGTTGCGAGTTCAAGCAACCAAGGACCTGGCTAAAGTCAAGTCGTACCAAGAAATTGCCAGAGGCGGTATCGAGCGAGACAAGAGCAAGACGGTCACGATTTTGGCCTCACATGTCAAATACGAAACCGAAAAGCGAGTGTATGCTCACATCGACTGTCCAGGCCATGCCGACTATATCAAGAACATGATTGCGGGCGCTGCTCAGATGGACGGCGCAGTATTGCTTGTTTCGGCTGCCGAAGGTCCGATGCCTCAGACGCGTGAACACATCTTGCTTGCTCGTCAGGTTGGTGTTCCTCACTTGGTGGTCTTCATGAACAAGTGTGACATGGTCGAAGATCCAGAGTTGTTGGAGCTAGTTGAGGTCGACTTGCGAGAGATGCTCACCAAGTACGGCTACGATGGCGAGAAAATTCGCGTGATCCGCGGCTCGGCTAAGTTGGCTCATGATAATCCTCGTGATCCAAACTCGATCGCCTGCATCAACGAACTGTTGGATGCACTCGATTCTGCCATTCCAGATCCTGTTCGACAGGTCGATAAGCCATTCTTGATGCCCATTGAGAACGTCTATTCAATCGCTGGTCGTGGAACTGTGGTGACTGGCAAGATTGAGCAGGGCGTTGTTCGAGCTGGCGACTTGGTCGAGATTATAGGCTTGAGCGATAAGACAACCGGAGATGTGGTAACTCAGGTCGAGTCATTCGCCGAAGTTCTGGAGCTTGGCCGAGCTGGCGACACGTTGGTTGCCTGCTTCGAAAGACAGGTCATGACGAAGTGTTCAAAGGTCAAGTACTGGCAGCTCGCGGTTCGGTAACGCCTCGACGTAACTTTGAAGCCGAGGTGTATGTGTTGACAAAGGAAGAGGGTGGAAGACATACTCCATTTTTTGATGGATACACTCCACAGTTTTTCTTTCGCACCACAAATGTTACTGGAAAGACAAGCGTCATTGGCGATGTCCAAATGGCAATGCCGGGTGATGGAGTGCAATTGAGCGTCCACTTGCTACAGCCCATCGCGGTTAGCCAAGGTGACCACTTCGCGATCCGCGAAGGCGGCAAGACCGTTGGCTCTGGCGTTGTGACCAAAGTCACTGCTTAAGTTGACTTTGCAGAAGCGGCGGGCGGAGTTCAATCTGCTCGCCCGCTTCAATTTCTTCGAATTTCGCATTGATGATAGAGCCATTTCTAGCCAACCACTTTACCTTCTGCTTCCCGTTTTTTCATGCCAAGCGGGAAACCTAGCAAGTTACTTTCGAACTCGCAAGCATCAACTAGTAAAGCTAGACTAAGTCAGCGGCTAGAAAGAGCCTAATGCGGCGCATTTGCACAAGAAGCCAAATGTCACCGCAACGAGCCACGACCGCCAGATCGTGGATTAATCGACAGAAACCCATGCTCAGGCAAGCGTAGCCACGGGTTTAGAAACGTAGCCTAGTAGTAAAATACGGCTTAGTCGTAGAATTAGGCATTCAGATTGTTTTGGTTCGGAGAGTAGTATGACTACGGGTAGTTGGGAAGTAGAGCTTAAGTTTCACATTGATGAATTATTGCAGGTCGAGCAACAGTTAGCGACAGTTGGCTTTGTTCAAATTGAGTTTCAACGACATCAGGACTGCTACTATCGCCATCCGTGCCGAGACTTCATCCAGACCGACGAGGCTTTTCGTATCCGCTGCGTGAACGATGATGCGATGGTAACCTACAAAGGTCCTCGCCATGCGGGTCCAGTGAAAACTCGCGAAGAGATCGAGTTGATGATCCAAGCCAATCAACTGGGGCAGTGGAAGACGATCGTGGAAAAGCTAGGCTTCAGTCCAGTCGTTCCTGTGCGAAAGACTCGACGAGTACTTTCCAGCGACAAGCCCGAATACTCTGGCATCCACGTGACGCTAGACAACGTCGAGCAGCTTGGCTTGTTCGCGGAAATTGAGATCGTTGTCCACCAAAAACAGGAGTTACAAGCTGCGGAAAAAAGGGTAACAGAATTGGCAAAATTGATAGGCTTGGAACGACACCAACCTCGAAGTTACCTCTCGCTACTGCAAGAAAAAATTGGCTAAATGAGTTTGGCACGCTGGTTGCAATTATGGGGTTTCGTACAAAAGTTACCCCTGTCAGTTTGGCACGCGTGGCTAAGCCGGCGGCAGGTTTGTTACTAACTTTCCAGGAGAAGAAACCATGAGCCAAAACAGTTCAAATCGTGCCCTAACTCCGTTCGAAGAATTCACTACCGACATGGAGCGAATGTTCGATTCACTTCTTCGTCGCACAGCTCGAGGTGTTCTGCGATCCAATGGGACCGAGAAGTTTCAGCCTCAGTTGGATATCGTCGAGAATATCAATGAGTATGTTGTGTCCGTCGATCTTCCCGGTGTAAAGCCGGAAGACGTAAAGGTTGAAATGGAAGACGGTCGTTTAACCGTTTCGGGCAGCCGCGAAACAGTAACTGAGGAAAATGCAAAGAACGTTCATCGCATTGAACGCAGTCGCGGCAGCTTCCATCGCATGATTGCACTTCCTCGCGAAATTGATGCAGACAAGATTGATGCCAAGTACGAAAACGGTGTTCTGCATGTAATTCTGCCAAAGTCCGCAGAGAAGCAGCCTCGTAAGATCGAGATCCGTTCCAACAACTGATCGTGACCGTTTCAATTGAGCCTACAGCGTTAGCTGAGGGTTCTTTATGTGGTTTGGCCGCCGGAAAACGCTCAGAATGCTTCTCCCGCGCCGCCTAAAACAAACGATGCACGCAATGCTCTCGAGCCAATTTTGGTTCGAGGGCTTTCTTTTTTTGAAGCACTGCGATACTGCACAGTTGGTATAATCTGAGGCACTTTCGGAGCATGAAAAATGCAGCTCGGCTGCTAAGCTCGATATTCAGTCGAAATCACTGCGGCAAATTGTTTCGTGACAATTCTACGAATTCCCAATCTTCATTTTGCTTTGCTCGCAGTGCAATTGGCATTGAGTTGCCATTGCCAGAATGGCTGGGCTCAACTCGTTGCAGTAAACAGTGTTGAAACATCGCAGGCTGATCGGAGCTTAGAGATCATTCGTCTGCGTGGAAAATTGATCTGGGGAGCGGATGAAGAAGGTGGCGGACCATTTGTTTATCCCAATCCTGACAATCCCCGCGAATTGCTTGGCTTCGAAGTAGATATAGCCAATCGAATTGCTGAGAAGCTGGGTGTTGCGGCAGAATTCCAACAGGGACAATGGGAAAAGTTGCCCGATCTTCTGAATCGAGGTGATATCGACATCGTTCTCAATGGCTACGAGTGGACCGACTCTCGCGGACAGCGATTCGGTTGTTCGATCCCATATTATATTTACGAACTTCAATTGCTTGGCAAGAAATCGGAGAGTGCCAGCAATTCGGGATCCCGAAGAATGCAAACTTGGGATGAATTTTTTCACAGTGCAGGATCTGGCCGAACACGGATAGGAGTTCTGGGTGGTTCGGCTGCTTACGATTATCTTGATCGGCGTCATAAGCAGCAGGTCGATATCGTTCAGTTCGAAGCGCTTATCGAAGCAATGCGGGCTGTCGAACTTGAAATTGACGGAGTTCAGGCTAACTTGCAAGACATGCCTGTATGGCAGTTCTATCAATCAGGATTTCTTCAGCTTGAGCCGATCGGTCATCCCGTTGGACGAGGTTATTATGTGGTAATGACGCGCAAGCAGGACACTCAACTTTTGAAGGCCATCAATCAAAGCCTGCTGGAAATGTTGAGCGATGGATCGATGCGGCAGATATTGGAGAAGTATCGTCTCTGGAACGACACTCAAGCCGAGCGAGGGCTTCAGATTGGTAGCGATGGCGGATTCATACGCGGAACCCCGAGCCTCGAGTCAAGCTCGCAAGCGAACACAAACTCATTTGCTTCCGAGCGCGGTTGGGCCGTAGTTCGTGCACGTGGGGGCCTGCTCGTTCAATCTGCATTGATCACGATTCTGCTTGCAGTAGTTTCGATGCCTCTAGCGATCGCTGCTGGCATGCTGCTTTCGATTCTAAGGCTGTTCGGTTGGCGCTGGATGAAGTTCTTGGTCACCAGCTACATTGAAATCGTTCGTGGAACTCCGCTGGTGCTTCAGCTCTATGTCATCTTTTTCTTGATGCCCGAACTAGGGCTTTCGATTCACGCTTTCTGGGCTGGAGTTCTTGGCTTAGCGATCAATTACTCTGCCTACGAGGCGGAGATCTATCGCGCGGGAATTCAAGCAATTCCCAAAGGACAATGGGAAGCTGCAACAGCACTGGGAATGAGCCGTTGGCAAACATTGCGTCGAGTTATCATGCCTCAAGCAACCAGAATTGTTATACCGCCAGTGACCAACGACTTTATTGCTCTGTTCAAAGACACCGCAGTTTGCTCGGTGATTACGGTGGTCGAGCTGAGTAAGGAGTATTCAATTCACGCGCGCAGCACAGGGGCAATCGTGGAACTGGGAATTGTGACGGCAGTCCTCTATCTGCTGATGAGCTATCCGCTATCGCAGTTGGCTGGATATCTTGAGCGTCACCTGAATCGTGAAGCGAGGACCTAAGCTCAATGATTGATATCTGCGATATTCGGAAACGGTTTGGCGACCTGCAAGTGCTCGACGGCGTGACGATGTCGATAGCTGCCGGAACCGTTAGTGTTTTGCTGGGTCCATCGGGTAGTGGCAAGAGTACATTGTTGCGAACGATTAACGGCTTAGAGACATTCGATTCGGGTGAGATTCGAGTTAACGATATTGTGTTAGATGCTTCTCCAGGAACAAAACGCGATAAGGCTCTCAAGGCTATACGTTGTCGAGTCGGACTGGTATTCCAGCAATTCTATCTGTTCCCACATCGAACTGTGCTGGAGAATGTCATCGAAGGACCAGTTTGTGTGCTTGGCCAAGAGCGCAGCTCGGCTATCAAAGCCGCTAATACGTTGTTAGATCGAGTGGGCATGCTGCAGAAGGCGAATGTAAAGCCCGGCACGCTATCGGGCGGCCAGCAGCAACGCGTGGCGATCGCACGTGCTTTGGCGATGCAACCCGAAGCAATACTGTTCGATGAACCAACTAGTGCACTAGATCCAGAAATGACCGCAGAAGTCACCGCTGTCATGGCCGACTTGGCTCGCGCGGGACAAACGATGATCGTTGTCACACATGACATGGGGTTTGCGCAATCTATTGCGAACCAAGTATTCGTGCTTGATCGCGGCAAGATTGTCGAGTCTGGCGCTCCCAACTCGTTGTTCACAGATCCACAGCAAGAGACAACCAAACGATTGCTTCGTTTAGCGGCAAACAAATAATCAGGATTAGGCGAAGGTTGCTCGTTTGGCTGTCACAGAATTGCAGCCGAATTGCCCTTGCTGAATCAATTTAGACATTCTACCCAATGTATCGAACTAGTAGCTGTTCTTAAAGTTGAGCGTAGAATCGAATGTAGCTTTCCTGCGCGGGATATGACCAGTGCTGAGCCTTTGTGCCCTTTGTCAGGGAACTCTAAGGCCAGCGGTTAAGAAATGCGATCATAGAGTTGCCAAAAGACTTCGCGGACATTGCCATTGCTTCGCGCGAAGATCTGTTCGGCCGTTCGTTGCATATTCTGATCTGCCAGTGGATTGAGCTCTAACAATAGTTCGAGCAGTAGTTCACGACTCGTGTCTGTCTTTAACCAAAGCGGCAGCCCCATCGGTCGATGCGTAGTAATGACAACGGACCTGGGGAATCTATTGCCGCCGGCGATGCGAGTTGGCAAGCGTCGCACAATCTGAGCACGCCTCATCCACGACAGTCGCTCAATACCATCAATCATCACGATCTCATCAGCAGTACATTCCTGGCAGAGCGTTTGCCACTGCTCGGCTTGGCTGTCGATCTCACGAGGCACAAACCAAAAACGGCACTTTCGATCGGTATCGCGAGTCTTCAGATACTCAAACAACTCGAGCAACAGGGTTGTCTTGCCTGATCCGTGAGGTCCCAAAATTTCAGCTCGCCAACACATCGCCTCTAGCCTTTTGACCTCCTTCGAAAAATCAAATCCCGGAAAGCGATAACGCAAGGATTCCACGCGACGACTGGCAAATGGATTTTCCCGAGCCGTTGTCATTGCTGTTTCGGCGGCAAAGGTGCAGTGACCAGGGTTGCTGAGGTTGGCGCGGGAACTCCGTCACCGACAGGCCAGTACAGCGTGAAGCGGCTGCCGATACCAAGTTCTGACTGTACAAGGATATCGCCTCCATGCTCACGCATCACCTTCTGGCTAACGGGCAACCCAAGCCCAGTACCGCGCGAGCCTTTCGAGCTGTGAAACGGTGCAAAGATACGTTGGATCTGATCGGCAGCTATTCCAACGCCATTATCAATCACATGGATTTGAACCCGATGGCGTGAAGAGTCCAACTCGTATTGAATTTGAACCTGTGGCGGATCGGATTCCGCTTTCTCGCTAGTAGCAACCGCGTCAATTGCGTTGGTGACGACGTTGAGTAGGGCTCGGTGAATAGCTTCGGAATCACACATCGCCCAAATTGCCACAGGAGAAGAGCTTACCGTCAATTTTACTCCTGCGTCTACAGCGCGACTCAGCATCAACTCGGCAATATCATTCACAATCTGTGAAACATCGTGCTGAGCCAGCTCTGGTTCACGCTCTTTGCTGAAGCTGAGCATGTCCATGACCAAATTGCTAATGCGATACTGGTTTTTCTTGACGATCGCCCAACCTCGCTTCACCACCTCGATGTTATCGCTAGCGAGGCCATCTTCAACTAAGTAGTTCCCGCCGCTGATACCCTGAAGAATATTCTTGACGTGATGCGATACGTTGGCGATGGTTTGTCCCATCGTTGCCAGGCGTTCAGCTTGCAACATGGCGTGGTAGAACTGAGTATCCTCGATAGCCATGGCGGCTTGGCCTGCGATGGCGATCATTAATTTAAGATGCGATTGATCAAATAGTGCAGCACCATTCCTGGCGGCGTAGGTACCGGCGGACATTTCAGTATCGACATAGATTGCACCGACCAAACCGTATCGACCTTGCATTGGCACGCAAATAGCCTCGCGAATGCCTAATCCAGCGATGCTAGCGGCCTGGTTCCAACGAGCGTCATCCTGAGCGTTGCTGGTTAGAACCCCTTCGCGCTGTTTGACCACATGATCTAAGATCGTTCGACTAATCTCCATGCGGGCCTGCGCGCTGCCAGCTTTTGATTGTCGTCTGGTTCGAGAGCTGTTGGGACGCAGGTCACCGGTCACTTCATCTAGCAACATGATGCAACCGCGATCGCACTCGATCCACTGAAAGATCAGTTGTAGTACTTTGTCGAGCAGTTGGCCGATATCCACGGTTCGACTGATAGCTTGACTGACTTGATAGACAATCTCGCCGTCGTTGAGTGCTTCCGCACTGAAATGAGCCGATGACTCTAAGGCCGAACCGCTCACGCTCTCTTGAAAGACCGATAACTCACTCGCGCGGCTTTCGGCTCGACTTCGTATCTGAGAGAGTTCGCCCGCAGCGGCCGAGGCTGGCACAATCTCGATGGCATCCAGTGAATGCGTCGAGTTTACTTCGATGCCTCCGTTGAACAGCATCAAAGTTCGACCAATTTGAATTCGATCTCCTGTGCGCAGAATCACCGACTGCACCTGACGACTATTGACGTACGATCCGTTGCTGCTGCCTGAGTCGCGCAGTTCAAAGTCCGTGTCGCTTACTCGCGAGATAATTGCGTGCTGTCTGGAAACCTCCGAGTCGTTCAGCCGAATCTGATTGGAAGAATCGCGGCCAATCGTGCACTGATTACCTCGAAGCACGAAATGTTGTCCATGATCTTGGCCGCGAATTACGTAAACAGATGCCATCAGGACTCTTTAGAACAGTTCGGCGATAGGGGAGCCGTGGTCTACAATGTTGCGTGGACGACCTCGGCGATCTAAATATTGAGTATCTAATGGTACTCCAAAGTATCGATAAATGGTGGCGGCCAGATCGCCTGGAGTCACAGGTCGATGCTTGATTTCACCTCCATCAGTTTCCGTTGCACCAATCACTTGTCCATGCCGCAGGCCACCTCCAGCCATCATCATTGACATTACGTGAGGCCAGTGGTCACGGCCATCAGTGCTTCCTTGAGTCCCAATCTGCGGAGTTCGGCCAAACTCTCCCATCGCGATTACAAGAACGTCATGCAGCTTACCACGCTCGTCCAAGTCACTGACAAGGGTTGTTAACAGGTGATCGAAGAGCGGCAATAGGGGTTTAAGACCTTTCGAGATTCCTCCGTACGGTGGGATGTTGTCACCATGATTGTCCCAAGTGCCACTAGCAGTGTGGTAGCTCAAATCTAGCGTCACGAACGCTACGCCAGCTTCCACCAACCGTCTTGCCAGCAGAGCCTGTTGACACCAAAGATGATTGCCGTAGCGTTCTCGAGCATGCTCGGGCTCTAACGATATGTCGAAAGCCTGTCTGGCTTGCGGTCCAAGCAACATTTGCATCGCTTGTTGATGGTACGAGTCCATCGCGGACATCGTTCCACTGCTATCCAGATCGCGTCACAAGTGATCTAAGTCACCCAACAACTGCTTTCGATTAACGATGCGATCAAAATCCAATCCGCTGGGCAGTTGAAACATTTCAGCTCCCGTGCTCTTTCCTGTATCTTTGCCAACGAGATCATAAATCGGCAATTTGGAAGCTTGATTGCCCTGGAAGGGATTGTACTGTTGTCCCAACGCACCACCGAATGCGATGTGTGAGTTGGATCGGTAGAAGCCAACGTAGGGTGGCACGGAGGTATGAGCTGTTTGCAAGTGCTTGGAAACCACCGACGCTATCGCAGGATAGTCTTTGGCTGCAGGGTTCGTTCTAGGCTCAGCGGTTAGATTTGCCGTCTGCATGACCATGTTGGGTTCATGATTGCTGTAACGACAATCGACCGATCGAATCAAGGTGAAACGGTCGAGCATTGCGGCCTGCTTCGGCAGATGCTCGCAGAACTGCACTCCTGGCAGTTTCGTTGAAATCACCGAAAACGGGCCTCGATTTTCAACAGGCCTATTTGGCTTCGGATCCCATGTATCGATATGACTTGGTCCACCTGTCATCCACAAAAGTATGACGCTCTTGGGACTCGAGTTTGCTCCTGAGGCCGACGCGCGATGTTGCATCAAGGTGGGAAGACTAAGACCAGCCATACCAGCCAAGCTCGCCTTCAGCATATTGCGCCGAGAGGAAATGACTAAGCCTTCGCGAGTGAGTGGATTGAAATCGTAGAAAGCGTGTCGAGTTGTCTTAAACTGCTCGAACATCGCTCATCAACCTTTTCGCGAATGAAGTATTTGTTTAGAGGCGTTTAGCCGGCACTCGGAGGTGTACGCTATCTTCCACAGCGCGCTGGAACCGGGCATTTTTCGCCGTGCCGCTGGAATTGAAGACCACCGCAGTTTAACCGAATTGAATCCTCAGTCAACGCAGATGAGCGCTAACTCCATTCGCCAATAGAGTGAGGCATCATCCGCTCAACAACTCGGGCAGTTGAATCCAGCGGTCTTTGTCCGACTTAGGCCTTGTATCTAAGGCCATCTACCATAAAGCGTCAGTTGCCCAATTGTTCGTCCTTGCGATATTTTCCACGCGCTAGCGAGCGCAGCTACAATCAAATTTAGTATTGCATCATCACCTCTTGAGGATCAACACCAGCTAGTTTGGCTGCACCGCCCTCTACTAAAGATTCGCCGAGTTTGTTGATCGAACGGTAGTCTCGATCCGTAGGGCGGCGTCCCAAGAATTGATTCACAGCCGTCGTGCAGTAAACATCGGCAGCCTCCTGAATCAACTCATCCTTATCTGCTGCGTAAAGGCTAGTACACAGGATGACCATCAAGCTTTGAATTCGCAGTGATAGTTCGCTCATGCGACATTGCCTATCTGCCAACTTCAGTTGATGCTTCCGCATGGTTGCATCGGTCTCAAGAGCCGACTTCTGCAGTTGTCTACAGGCGAACTCTGCATGCTCCCGAAGTCGGCTAGGCATGTCGGGTAAATTTGGACTCGGAGTTCCAGACAACGTGCGTCCAATAAGCCATTTTGCGTACGGGAACATCACTCCGCGTAGCGCCCAGAGATGAAGCGGATTCCAAGGCTGCATCTGCTTGATGCCAGCCTTGTATAAAGCCTTACCAACGGGTTCGAAAAACAGAGTGCCGTGATGTTTGACCAACGACTTGAAGAAGGCCATGCCAAGCATTTCGCCTTCGCCTTCATAAATACAAGGAGCCAGGAACTCGTGAACATTGTCTCCAAACATGTGTCCATGAAGGAAAGATCGTCCGCCGTGAGTCTTCATGAATAACTCGATAGCAGCTTCCTTCTGGAATTCAGATCCAAAGATTTTTGCCACAACGCATTCCATTTCGCCTCGGTAACCTTGATCGATAAGATCAGAGCACCAATGGACCAGAGCGTCGCTGGCTACGATCATACCGGCGAGTTTTCCAAGACGGCGACGAACAAGTTCCCGTTTAGCGATCTGCTCTCCGTAGGTAACTCGATACTGAGCCCATGGGACCATGCTGGCCAACATTTGACGCATTACACCCGCCGCATTGGCACACAGGGCAATTCGACCAAGATTCAATCCATGGTAGGCAATCGTCAGTCCATTGCCACGCTCCACATGCAGTAGGTTCTCCTTAGGTACGCGGAAGTCCTTGAAGATGATGCCTTGATTGAAGACTTGCTTGAGCGCATACAGGCCATACTTGCGAAGTTGAAAATGAGCATCTTCCTGCTTAGGAAGATCGCAGATCAACACGGCCGGTTGATCATCGATTAAACACACCAGTCCAATTGTTCGACCTGGCACGACATTGGTGATGAACAATTTTTCGCCATTGACGACGTAATCATCACCCTGCAGAACGGCTCGAGTTTTTAGCGCTGTTAGGTCTGAGCCAGCGCCAGGTTCAGTCAATGCAAAAGCCGACAGCCGGCGTCCACTGGCTAGCTCGGGCAGGAATCGCTTTTTCTGTTCAGCATTTCCAAAAGTTCGCACCGGATCGACAGCTCCAATACACCCGTGTACCGAGGCCATGCCGGCAATCGTTGGATCATGTAGAGCCATTCGCGTCAAAAAGGGTGCGAAGCTTTGAAACGGAGTTCCGCTTCCACCATACTCGCGGTCAACCAATAAACCCCAATAGCCGCGATCACCAAGTCCGTCCATTACCTGGTCACGAATTTTGCCTCGTTCGTCGAGCAGTGTCTTGTTCTTTTTGTGCTCTGCAACCCAAGCAACGGAATCATCCATTACTTTTTGGATATCAGACGAAGTTGAAAAAGGTCGACTTCTGAAAAGGTCGACGGGAACGCCTCGATCCCATACTGCTCGGTGAGCGGGGCTATTGACGGTTTGATACTGCGGCTTGAAAAGCTCTTCGACTTGATCGTCAGCGCGATCGATTGCACCGGTTCGTCGAGCTTCATCCTCGCTTTTGCCCCCCAGCTTCAGAGCGGTTTCCGCAAAGGACTCCGGAGGCTTGCCCGAGACATCCTTGCCAGAAGGAGTTTGAACGGACATGTTTGACCCTTTCGATGCGAGAGAGTAATTTCTTGCGGTCAGCGATCCAAATTAGATACTCGGAGAAGTTCCTGACCACGAAAAACCAACCGTCGACACCAATTATACGTCACTGCGTCACTATCGGCTCGGAATCTCAACCGGCTTGTCGATTCGAATTTCGCAGCTTTTGAGCTTTTTTAAGGAATGGGTGCCGAGTTCAACGCGCTGGAAGCCCACGCCAGGCTGGGGTGGATGCCTGTCTTCGAGCTGCTTTGTGTGGGCTACCTTTAAGGCCGAAGGCAGGCTTACCGGCAGAGGCGTAAGGAAATGTCTCTCAAGCCACCCGATAGAATAGGAATTTTGGCAGTCGATGGAGTTATTTTTGATAAACTGCTCGGGCAGTGGCTTTCGAATCTTGGTTTTGTGTGGAAACCAATTGTGCAACTACAATTCAGAATTACCTCACTGATTGCCCTCAATTATCTGATCGCGTTGATGGCCTCCCAGACGATTGATGCGACCTTCTTTCTGTTTCTGATACAGCCACTTCTGATTTGGGGAATTGGCAAGCTGTTGAACTCGGCAGTGCCCAAGGCCATGCGACTGGCCGCCAAAGACAATTACATTCGGATGAACGGAACGCGAAGCGATAACAGGCGCAATATGGAGCTGGCTATCGCAAGAACCTTGCAGTTGCAGTTGTTCTACCTAGTAGGTATCGTAACTTTCTTTACTAACCTATTTGTGCTGATGGTTCCAAGTATTGTTGACTACTTGCCCGAAAAGCTTCAGAAAGTTGCTTCGCTTTTCTACTTGGTCTACATAATCATCGCATTCGAGTTCACGCGACGTTGTTACATGTACTTGGTACGCGAGTATGGCGAACAGATTGCCGAGCGTTACATGCAGTACATGCAAAAAGACATGGACGACGCCCAGAACGAAGAAGAGCATCGGGAACGCCACTTGAAGCCGTTATTTGTTCCTCCCTCTTGAATCGCTGAAGCTAAGAAATCTTATGGATCGAAAGCAATGCCTGGAACTGGTTCATCAATACGTTAGCAGCATCAGCCTGCGTCGACACATGCTGGCTGTCGAATCTGCCATGCGCGCATACGCGCTGAAGCATAGTCAGGACACTGAGCTGTGGGGTGCGGTGGGTTTGCTCCACGACTTCGATTACGAGCAATGGCCTAATCCGCCTGATCATCCCATGCAAGGTAGTCACATCCTGAGAGAGCTTGGTTATCCCGAGCCACTAATTTACGCTATTCTGTCGCACGCGGACTACTTAAAAGATTATCCGAGAGTCAATCAACTGGACAAAGCTCTGTATGCCTGCGACGAATTGTGCGGCTTTATCATGGCCTGCGCCTATGTTCGTCCAGAACGATTGGCTGGTCTAAGCGCCAAGAGTGTTCGAAAGAAGATGAAGCAGATTAGCTTTGCAGCAGCGGTCAATCGTGATGATATCGTTCGGGGAGCAGAGGACTTTGGCGTCGAGCTGGATGAGCATATTGAGTTCTGTGCGTCCGCGATGAATTCGATTTCGTCGGAACTTTTCGACAGTGAAAGTTAAGTAAATGACCAACATGCCCAAAGACTGGCAGAAGTTGCTCGCACCGCAGCTAGAGTTGCCTTACTATTCGAAGTTGATGAAGTTCGTAGAATCGGAACGAGCAGCTCATCCGGACGCGGTATTTCCTGACGATGCAAGTGTTTTCAACGCCCTAAGGCTCACTTCGGTGAAGAAAATCCGAGTGGTCGTACTTGGACAAGACCCATATCCAACTCGTGGCCATGCACACGGATTGGCTTTTTCTGTTCAGCCTGATGTGAAACCGTTTCCCGCATCCTTAAGAAACATCTTCAAGGAACTAGTAAGCGATTTAAATGTGCCGCAGCCGTCAACGGGTAGTTTGATTCCTTGGGCCAAGCAAGGAGTGCTGCTACTTAACACGGTGCTTACCGTTCGCGAAGGCGAGGCTAACTCGCATCAGAAACAAGGCTGGGAAAATCTTACGGATGCAATCATTAGTGCGCTGAGTGAACAGAGTGAGCATGTAATTTTCGTACTTTGGGGTAAGCCTGCACAAAAGAAAGAGAAGCTCATCGACTTGAACAAACACGCAGTTCTAAAATCAGCCCATCCATCACCTCTCGCGGCAAACACAGGTTTTTTTGGTAGTCGCCCATTTTCGAGCATCAATACTATTCTGAGGCAATGGCATCTACCCACGATCGATTGGCAATTGGCATAAGCACGCAGTGATTGAACGCATTCTTCAGTCTGGTGTACCTGGAATCGCTGAAGGCTACTATAATGTCTGCTTTCGGTCATTACGGAATTGCGTCATAGTCAATTGGCTCGACCCAGGATCGAATCTACCTTAAGGCAAGCGATGCCTTCCCTGCGACGCCTACCAATGTAAAAAACAATGAACGACGCAACAAATTCCAAGGACGGAACTGGTTGGCAGTTGCTTGATTATCAACCGCGAAAGAACGCCTTTGACGAATCGATCGATTCCACAGGGGCTCTGCGACCACACTGGAAAACGCTTGTCGAAGGTCTTGAGTCGTTAGGTCGGGCTGAACTTGATCGACGTTGGAAGCAGGGTTTGGCTCAAATACAACGCGATGGTGTGACCTTCAATCCTTACGATGCCGAGTCTGGTTCGTCTCGGCCTTGGATGTTGGACCCAATTCCAATGGTGTTCGCTGAGTCGGAATGGAATTCTCTGGCATCCGGGATCGAGCAAAGGGCTCGATTGTTTGAAGCTTTGCTGCGCGATCTATATGGACCGCAACGGCTGATCAGCGAGCGCATCATCCCTCCCGAATTGTATTATGGGCATCCGGCTGTCTATCCTGCATACCATGGCCTCCAGCCAGCCGATCAGCAGCACCTGACGCTTTATGCTACGGACTTAGCACGCAGCAGCGATGGAACCTGGATCGTCACTGGTGATCGAACTCGCGCGCCGTTCGGGCTCGGTTATGTTCTTGAGAATCGCTTTATTGCTTCACAGATATTTCCAAGCATCTTTCGTCGTGGTCAAATTCGGCGAGTCGCTTCTTTCTTTCAGAGTCTTAGAAAGAGTCTAAGTTCGCAAGCTTATCGATCGAAGGATAATCCACGCATTGTTTTGTTAACCAGCGGACCAAGCTCCAGAGCCTACTTCGAAGATGCCTATTTGGCTCGCTACATGGGCTTTATATTGGCCGAGGGTGGCGACTTGGCCGTCCGTAACAATCGTGTAATGCTGAAGACACTTGGTGGATTGCTACCCGTCGAAGTCGTTTTTCGTCGCACCGATGACGAGCTATGTGATCCGGTCGAGCTTTCGGGCGCGACGATGATTGGTGTAGCCGGATTGCTTGAGTGCTGTCGACAGAAGAATGTGGCCGTTGCAAATTCTCTTGGAAGTCGAATCGTCGAATCGCCAGTGTTTTTACCTTGGTTGCCACAGATCGCCAAGTTTCTGCTGCATGAGAGCCTAAAACTTCCAACAGTTCAAAGTTGGTGGTGCGGCGATCCAACGAGCTTAAAGTATGTGCAGCACAACTTCGATAATTTGGTAATTCGTCGAGCGTTTCGTATAGATGCTGACGAGTCCGCCGTAAGACCTAGCGATTTGCCAGCGGAGAAACGTCAAAACCTGCTGGCAGAGCTGAATCAACACCCATCACGCTTTGTCGCCCAAGATAGTTTAGTACGCTCGACGGTACCAGTTTGGACCGAAGAGGGGGCTAAACCTTGGTATTTGGCAGTCCGATCTTTTTCGACGGTACGTTCAGACGCGATCTCAGTTCTACCCGGCGGTCTAGCGAGAATCTCTACGGATAATACTCGCTTAGATTCAACCATGACTTCGGGGGAACGAAGCCAGGACATCTGGGTATTGGCAGATTCGCCGGTCAAAGATGTTCGACTAACGCCTCTGTACAGCGAACAAATCGAACTTCGAAGGAGCGGACCCGATCTTCCCAGTCGAGCTGCTGACAACATGTATTGGCTAGGACGATACATGGGTCGATTCGAAGGTACTGTCAGACTGCTGCGAGAAGTTTTTCAGCTCATGTCCAGCGAGTCCTATCGCAGTGAGACTTTGAGCCAGTTATTGCGAGCCCTGGTCGACCTTGGCCAAATCGATCCCGACTATGTAATCAAAGAGTTAGGCACGCGATTGCCAAGCATTGAAGAGGCTTTGCCGCTGGCGATGTTCGATTCTCAACGGGACCGTTCGTTGCGGTCCAGCGTTCAGCACGCACTCCGTATCGTGACCAGTGTGCCAGATCGAATAAATCCCGATATGGCTCGATTGGTTCGTCGACTCGAAGAGGTATGTCGGAAACCACAAGGTCAAATACCTAGTCCCGCTCAGGCTCTTGCGATGCTAGACGAGTTCCTCGCGCTGATATTGGCCTTCGAGGGTTTGGCGAACGAATGCATGACGCGCGGATTCACTTGGATTTTCTTAGATCTTGGCCTGCGAGTAGAGCGAGCGTGGCAGATGACTTTGCTGCTCGAGTCCACATTGACTCAGTCGACAACAGAAGAGCCGCTGATGCTGGAATCGTTGTTGCAGATTGGTGCTAGTTTGATGACCTATCGTTCGCGGTACCTGTCCAATCTGCAGGTTGCTCCACTTCTGGACCTGCTAGTTTGCGATGAGACGAATCCGCGTTCGATAGCGTACCAACTTCTTCAAATCGAATCGCACGTAAACAGCTTGCCCAAGCCCGATCAGTATGGAGTAAAGTCAGTTGAGCAAACCATGGCGCTGAACATGCTGTCTCAGGTGCGGCTGGCCGATGTTTTCGAGCTTGGAAAGATTCGCAACCAGAAACGGATCGAATTGGATAAGCTGCTCAATCGCCTGCGAGAGCAGTTGCCTCGCTTGAGTGATGTAATCTCCAGTCGCTATCTGATTCATGCTGGGTTGCCCAGATCTTTCTCTGTGGTTCGTGGATAGGAGGCCACCATCATGCATTATCAGATTTCGCATGTAACGCGATACATTTATACGAGCCCAGTCAGCGTTTGCCAGAACATTTTGACCCTTTCTCCTCGCAATAGTCATCGAATTCAATGCGCGTCGCATCGCCTGAGAATTAAGCCAACGCCGGTCGAAATTCATCGAAGGACAGACTTCTTCGGGAATCACCTAGCTGTGTTTTCGATTGAGGAAAACCACGATGATCTGACGATTGTTGCGCACAGTCGAGTTGCAGTTCAAGACCCGGCGATTCCGGCAGAAATGACGCCACCAAGTTGGCGCGAGGTTCGAGCGAAGGTCATGGATCGAATTGATTTTCATTGGCTTACTGCTAGCCATTTCCTGTATGATTCGCCGCGCATTGAACGAGCTGATCAATATTTGAAGTACGCTTCGGCTTCGTTTCCTGCTGAGGCTGATGTTCTCCACGGAACGCTGGACCTTAGTCGGCGAATTCACAGTGAGTTCAAGTATGAGTCTGGGGCAACTCATTCTGCAACTCCAACGGGACACGCGTTCTCTATCCGACGCGGTGTGTGTCAAGACTTTGCTCACATTATGATCGCATGCCTGCGAAGTATTGGATTATCGGCAAGGTATGTAAGCGGTTATCTGCGAACTGTTCCACCACCTGGGCAAGACAGACTTGTTGGTGCAGATCAGTCACATGCTTGGGTAGGAGTTTACTGCGGTCCAGAGCTTGGTTGGATCGATTTTGATCCCACCAACGATTGCATTTGTGGCAAAGATCATATTCCGATTGCTTGGGGTCGCGATTACAGTGATGTAGTTCCAGTTCGAGGAGCATTTCTAGGTGGTGGTGACAGTCGCATTTCCGTCTCCGTGGATGTCGCACCAATCTAAGAGGCTCGTTTGTTGTTACAACTTTATAGTCTCGGGTGGGCCGCGTTAACGAAGCGAAGTAACAGGAAAGCCATAACGAGGTTGCAATGACCAGAAGTTCAAAATCAACTTTGTCGAGTATGGCTCGATCTTCCAACGTTTTTATCGTTGCAACATTGCTTGCAGTTTGCGGTTGTGGTGGTGCTGACAATCAACCTGGACTGTTCAGTTCAATGGGCTATCACATCGGCAAGCAGCACGTTTGGCTGAAGAGCCCGGATGGCGGTGGACGAATTTATCGAGTCGACGAGGTTGTTGGAGCTGATCCAGCCACCTTCAAATCAAAAGAACTGGACAATGGACGTGGCGATACTCGGCTCATTGGCTTTGATAAGTCGAACGTCTACTTTGGCTCTGACAAATTCGAAAACGCCGATCTTAGATCACTCGAGTATGTCGGCTTGAGCTATTTTAGAGACAAGAATCAAGCCTACTACTTCAACTCACCCATCAGTGACGATTCTGCAAATTTCGAGCAGTACGAGGATTTCGTTCGCGATAGTCATCATGTCTATTTTGCGGGCAGAGTTTTCTCCTCCGATCCTCAGAATTTTCGTAGACTCGATGGCTCGGAATTCTATGTCGATTCACTGGATTGCTGGTTTCGAATTGTCGGACTCGAAGATGCTGATCCTGCCTCCTTGAAGCCACTCAGTGAAAGTGTCGCGGTGGACCGAAATCACGTGTTTCATCAGTCCAATTTGATCGAGGAAGCTGACCCCAAGACTTTCAAAGTGTTAGACGAAATCTACTCATCGGATGATACTCATGTTTTCTACCATTCAATGTTGATGGAAGATGCGGATCCGAAGAGCTTTTCTATTCTCAATAGAAGTGTAACCAAGGACGATAAGCGCTGCTTTTATTCCGGCCGTCTGCTTAAGAATGCTGATCCGAAGAGTATCGAGTTGATCGACGAGTTCTACTTCAAGGACGTCAAATACGTGTGGATCAATGGCTTACCGATTGAAGGCGCCGATCCAAAGACGTTTGAGGTTATCGACTCGCATGCCGCCAAGAGCCGAGATTCGAATCGCCAGTACGAAATTGACAAGCCTCGATAGTATCCACAGCTCGCAAGTAATCAGTTTACCTCACTAATTTGCAATAGAGTTGGATCATTCTCGATCACGATTCTGCCCTAGATCAGATCTTAAGCCAGGTCAGTTCGATACTGGCGTTGCGAGGCTTGCTCGAAGTGCATTCCATCGATCCTGGTGGCCACGTTTTTCAAAGATCGGGTCTTGCATGATCCAGCTCCAAACCGCAGACAGATCCTTTTCGATGCTTTTGTACTCAGCCGCAAACTTAGAAGACTTTGGGAATGTAAGTTGCTGACCTTCATCGCGGTGCAGATCTTCGATCAAAGCACGAACAGTTTTGCCGCTTAGTAAAACGTTTTTGGGCTCGCCAGGCTTCGCTTCGGAATTGCTAACAGTGACCGTGTCGGGGAGCATCCAATGCGTTCCAATACCTCCGTCGATTCGTAGACAACTTGGCATAGGTATTTCGTACAATTCAATCTTGGGTGGATTTGAGCCTCGGATTTCTGCTGGAAGCTCATTATGTAACGATGCATAGTTGGCAATCAACTGATTTTGAAGTTCTAACGCTAATTGATTCGCCAATCGAGTCGGAGCGCCCAACGCGGCTGATAGTCCTTGATCATGTTTGTAGCGTACTGAACCCGCCGATGCGTCGAAAACCACAATAGAAACGTCGGGAAGCATTATTGCGTCTTTCTGTTCATTGGGGTCACTCAGCGATTGGCGTTCTCGTTCAACAGTTTTTAGCAAAGTATAAAGCAAAGCGATGACACCTTTGTTTTCCAATGCTCCTCCGTCAGTAACCCAAAGCCGTTGATATGTGGTGTTGCCGGTTTTAACATCGACAGGAGCGTTGGGAAATACAGGAGGAAAATTTGCGTTCAGCGCAAGCGCCTTGGTTAACTGTTTAGGGAAGATGGGAACTACTTCGAAGTTAAAGTAGTCGCCTGGGCCAAGTGGATACTTTGGCTTTGGAAAAAAAGTCGAAGCTTGATTCAAATTCGTGTAGACGACGCGACTACCAACATCAGCGGATGATGCCAAAGCGGGGTTGGAAAGGCGATGCCAAACGGCGTCGTCATCTTCGCCTTTACTTGGCGTGCCCAATGCCGCACCAACTAGAGTCGAATTGAAAATCACTCCAATCGGGAGTTCCTCTGGGGATTCCGATCTACCACTTTCCTTTGTCGCACCTGTTTGTGTGGTCGAAAGTGCAGCGGTACTGCGAGCAAAAAACTGTCTCTCTAAACTCTCCGCCAGCAGGGTTCCAATAAACGATTGTTTCGAAATCCGGAATTCTGAAGCCCCGCGTAAGACATCAATGATGTAGTCGTGAGACATTGCGTCGGAGAATTCCTTCCACGGACCACCCACGTCGGGATTTGCACCAATTAACTTCTCGCGATGTGAAGCAAAATACCCTAGGGCAACGCCGCCACCAGAAACTCCACTAACCAGCTTTGCGTCTTGCAGAACACCAAGTCTCTGTAGTCCAGCAATCCCCGATTGTGTGAATAGCGCTGCGCGAGTACCTCCACCCGAGCCCGCGATAATAATTATTCTGTCGCGTTTGCCTGGGTTCTCCGAACGCAGGCGAAAATCGTAACTTTTCGATGAACCTACCTCAGAATATAGATTTGGTTCACGATAACCGCGAAAAAGATGATTAAAAAGAATCCAAAGAACAGCCCGATGGCAGCCGCATTCATCGTTATGAAATGCCACAGCCTTCTCCCCGCGAATTGTTTCTTCAATTCTCTGGCTTCGAGATTCGTTCCATGATCTACAATCTGATCAATTAGGGCACTGAACAGAGCCAGAGGTTCGTATGCGCGTTTGAATTCAGGAGCCGCGTCTCCATTCGATCCCTCATAAATTGCCAACTGGGCGGCGCCATAGATGCGAACTTCGCGAAACCTCTCGGGCGGAGGCTGGTTTGGGGTGCTAGATTTCGAGCCGATCTCTGGAGTTGATCTATAATTCGAATCGCTCTGTGAAAGAGGATTAGAGTCCGTCGCTAGTTGTTTGAACCAACCGGGTTCATAGTAAACTCGGCACGTATTTGCACGCCGATACAGTTGGACCTTCTCGCTAGCCTTCTGCAGCTCTTTTCGATCATTCGCAGTTGTCGACCGGTTCAATTCGGTCAAAGACGCAGATGATGTGTAGGCAGCGAGAAGTTTGGCGTCATGTAATTTTGTGGGTGGTGGCGGTGGACTCGAGAACACTGCAATCGTTGCCGTATTTACTGCTTGGCGAAGCCAATATTCGTGACACCAATAGAGCGTATAGCAGGAGAGTAGATACCAGAACACTATGGTGCGATCTCCGATCATGACCGTGCGCACATAACTTACCCCGAAGATCCAACAAATCACGATGACAATTGCGCTCAGTGATACGATTCCCATTCCACCGTCGGAAAAAGTCCGCCGAAAGGACTGAGTTAAGTTGTCGAGACTCTCGAACCGATGCCCACCCGCTACTATAAACCAAACAAAGCACACAATAGCAAGAAAGGCTACTGCCCGAACGCTGGTACTGCTCTCAAACCACGCACTTAATGTGGATACGATCCCCGATCCCGATAAGAAGTTGATCAAGCTAACTGGCAACCACTGAGAAATGGGGCCGACTAACACTATCAAAATCAAGGAAGCTGCCGTCAGGACTTCAAACCAGAATTGAATCGGTACACTCATGGCCCAGGCGCGACCGGCCTCCGATTCCGGCTTACCGGGATTCAAATTCAATTGCCGAATTAGCTGAGAAAAATCGATCCCTTTAGCCAAAAACTCCTGTTGAGTGTCGCGTAGCCACCAAGTCGCAGCAATCCAACCAATCATTGAAACGAAGTAAATCAACAATGCTAAACAGTTGCCTACGTGTGGAAAATACAACCAAGTATTGTTCGCTTCAACGTGCTTTGGTTGAACGGGGTCAAGGTGACCTTGGCATACAGACCAAAGAAAGAAAAGGAATTGCGCTAGAATGCAGACCACTTGGAACACAAGTAGTTTTGGGAACGCAGTTCGGAGATATCCAAAGAACGAGACCTCAAAATCTCCCTGCGCGACCTTCTGCATTGCAGACGCAAAGATCACCAGGATTGCTAGACCGCCTAAATAAGCAAAAACGCCACCCCAAACGCTGGCGTTGAACAATCGGGGGCAAGGTCCGAAAAAAAGAAAGAAATTTAGGAACACGAACGGAATTACCCAAAGACGCGGTTGCGCGACCGTCTCTGACTGAATTCCCGAAAAGTAAAGCTCCAAACGGGCTGTGATTTTAGCTATGAACTGCAGTGCATGTCGAAAAAAATTCACCAGTACCTCCCGTTTTCTGGAGTCTCAGGATTTTTCTTGTCCGCAACAGACTATCTCTGCAAAGCCATCTCAACTCACCAATTCTTACATAACTCTGCAACCGACGCCACTCCCGCAAAGTCGAACCACGTGCTGAACCACCTCTTCTCGGGCAAAAAAATACACTCGCTCATTCCGCATGTGGGAGAAAATAGAAATTTTGTTTCAAACGGATCGCTTCGAGCTTGCGGGGCCGAGGTTCTCGGTATAGACAATATCGCCCTCGTCTGGAGTACTCATGGCTAAAGCTGGTCGACCTTCAGTGAACGAAGCTCGCACCCATCCCTGAGCTACCATCGACTCTAGACATGAAAAGACTCCGGCGATCATGTCTGAAAAACTGATTCCAGTGGGTAGCCCAGAGCCGCTGACGGATTGCTGTATCGAACGCAGTATTCCATCAATGAATCGATGCTGTTGCAAGGCTGCGAAAACTTGAGCGTAATAGCCTGTAATAGGAAATCGCGCCGAGCCGCGAACGAAGACTGGCACTGCCTGTACTTCGCCTTCGAACGGCAACGCCATGGTCTCCTTTTGTGCGCCGTTGAGATCCAGGTTGAACGTGTTCATGCCGTCAATCAAGTACCTCACGTCGTCGGTTTGATTGTGTGTAAATCTCTTTTGGACCGATTTTATTCCCGATAATCCCAGTCCGCCAATGACGAACTGTCCGGGAATATCATCGACGCCACCGTGGCTCAGCCACCGAAATGCCTCTTGCGGCGTAAGCTGTAATCC
>JAXMBP010000020.1:0-96819 GCA_046349795.1 Pirellulales bacterium
ATCACCCGGTCGCCGCCAAAAATCGATGATTCAAACTCACGGCTGACTGGCGACTAGGGTGGATCGTTTTGTTCTGTTGCGATTCTGCGATGATCGATCCATTCTATAGTAAATGAGGAATGATCAAGGGGTAGTTGATTGAACCATGCTGCCATTTCATGAGGGTCAATTCGAGTAATGCCAAACATCGCCTGATCCGGCCGGAACTCAATCGTCATACCAGTTCGCGCACACGCGTCCACGCGGTGAAACTGCTCCGTTGGAATGCCTCGTGCAGAGCATTGCGTCCAATGCCCCGTCGAGTGGTAGCAGTCGATCCGAAAATGTTCGCTTAGGAAGTTGACGACAGGAAAGCTGTTGCGACATACGTGCTCGGCAACATACTCATGTGCGGCGCGTTTTTGGCAAAATCGCAGAGTGGACACGATCATTTCAGTTTCAGATTTTCCGTCAAAACGATCTTCGGGAGCAACTCCAGGAGATTGGCCATTATGATCGATAGAGACAGTGCCACACGGTGCAAACGTTACGCACACTTTAGAACATGTTTTTGCAAGCACTTGGTCGAGCGTCAAGCAAAACGCATCACGCATTAAACAGTTGGGAGTCTGAGCGGTTTCGATGTCACCAAGATACATGCGATACCGTTGACGCACGTGGTCGGCGTCAGAGATATGCTGCAATTCAGATGGATCGTGCAACGGGTGTGGCATTCTTTCAGCAACAGAAACGAATAGCAATCTATCCCGACAAGGACGGAAGGATAGATTGGGCGTTGAACTGAGACGCTTGGGGTGCTGCGGTTGTTGTTCTCTTTTACAGCTTGATAGCCACTTTTCCTTGTCGGTCTCACGTTTAGTCTAGCTTATCAGTCTGCCTGCCGAGTGTGCAAGGCCCGATTGTCTCATCGCAATGTAAACCCCATCGCTTTGTCACCCGTTTCGTAGTAGTTCAGCAGGGAGTTGATGAATTTGACGTTCAGCAGTTTGTCAAGCATGGTGACAAGGTCTGCAATTCGAGTGGAATTGGCGTTTTCGGATAATCAATATGTGAATAATTGTATGGTAGTCCGAAAGATGCGGTACGTCGCACCGATCAACCGATGCACTACGAAAACTCACATGTTGACTGGTCAAAGCGATAGACAATCCCCAACCGCTCTAACGCTTCACCGACGAACAGGTAATCATTGAAGTGTATCATTTCAGGATCATCATCGCCCGATGTGCAGAACCGACACTCACATTGCGCGATTCGATCCTGGGCGGGATGATCCACTCCAAATTGAGCCGCGATTTCAGCAGACTCCTCGACGACGTGAGGCAATTGTTCACTCGCAACCTGAAGTTCGTAGTCAATCCAGCGAAGCGTGATGGTCTGCGAGGCCTTCGAGATTTCTAGCGGAGCATGCTTGCCGGAAGCGTAGAAACGCTGCAGTTCAGCCAGCAATGCCTCGGCTGTAATATTGGACTCTTTGTCGACGAGGATTAGAGATTCGTACATTGCGCAGGGCACTTAGGAAACAAAAAAGACGGCAACTTTTTCCAACGATCTTCGTACTTACTACTTGACTAACTAGACCATGTAGATGTTACTCCCTATTTCTTTGTTGTCCGGAGTGCAAATGAAAATACCGGAATCATTTCGTCTCCGTGTTTTTTAATCGTGTCCTCGAATTCCTTCGGGAGCAAGTATCTTTGTTCATTTTTTGTGACGATTCCCAAATCGGAGAGCGGAGAAGTTTCGAACATTCCGCTCGCTGTACGGGTTGCGAGGTACACATGCTGTTCTTTTCGCCCCCAAATACCTGTCGTGCTACCGTAGTCACCAAGACAACCGTGCCAACTGCAATTGAAGGTACCATCTGTATTCAAATCGAGAACCTGATTAAAGCCCAACCCGTCTCCACAATAGTATGAGCCAACAAATGACTGATCAATCAGGGCTGTATCGGGTAAAGCGTTCTGAAACACTGGCGTATTTTGAACACCATGCCAATAGAAGACCCCGCTGCCAAATATTGCTGCGATTAATCCAATGGCAATCGTGCGTCGATTCATTTCCGCAGCCTCTTACAAACCCAATTAGCGTAACGTCCAGGATCACCAAGTCGCCGGAGTGATCTCACCATTGCCAAATCGCACCGTTCGGCGACTTTGGTGCGTCCGATTGATACTAAAAATCGCCGCCCTGGGTGAGGCAGTCGTCCAAGCGGGCCGAAGCCCGCAATATTCGTCACCGCAGATTCAGTCTTTAGATCAAACTCTCCGATGCGATAAAACTAATCCTGGTTACGACCGTTTCACCCTCAACCCAATGAGACTCATGATGAGGTTCTACAACGCTCAGCACCAATTCTACTGCGGAATAGACCTGCATGCCAACAACCTTTACGTCTGCGTACTCGAATCTAGTGGAAACAAATTTTTGCATCAAAACTCTTCCGCGAACACCGTCTCGACCCTACGCGCATTGATTGGACTTAGCGACGCGAACCCTTTTTCACAAGCTGAATGTACAAGAGGATAACCCATGGGATCTGAACAGAGAATTTAGGCGAAAGTTGCACCAGTGCACTAGCCGAACACGAACTGGAGCCAGGCGGAAAGAGCCATCGATCCGCTGGAGCAGTACCAAAAACCTTTGAATAGCAGTGCTCAGGTCAATAAGAGTTTCTAAGCCGTCGAGCAAATAAGTGCTGTCACTCCCGGCCATGCTCGACACTAGCTCGGTCTACGGACTAGAGCTAGCAGAGCTATGGTAGATGTTTGAAGCAGCCGCCCGACCTACACAATAGGTTGACGAGTGGTTAGCCGAATGAAGAAGAAACACGCAAGACAATGGTACGCCAGATCGCTAGTAACGCTCACACCCCACGGTAAGTCAAGTCAGTACGTAACGTGAAGTCTATCGATCCATTCGGGAAGCTCGAGGCTCTACAAAAGGGAACCGCAGACTAAATGCACCATACGAGCCTGGTTCGTCAATCATGGAATCACCATCGACACTGGTGAAAAAGCCTGGTGTTCGGGTCCGATGAGCTGGGCTGTTGACCCGTCGGCCCGAAACACAAAAGCAAGTTGGGCCGTTGGCGTTATCAGGTATAGTTTTTGTGTTGTGTTCCGAGCCCGATTAGTCCTACGAACTGGGCTAAGTAATCGGACAGGGCGAAGGCCCTAAACCAAATTGCGCAACATCAAATATATCGCTGTAAGCTGATCTTAGTGATGTGGAATCAAACTTGGTGCTTGCCCATATCGTGGTCCCCGCAAATGCTTGTTGAACTCGCTTTGCCTCCCCTTGCCGCCAACGGCGGCAAGCGGGAGAGAAGGTGGGGCATTGGAGGTATTGGAAGGCCTCGCGGATCTAGCTACCGCCTCATTCACCTGTGAGACAAGCTCATGGGGGACTGTAAAAAGATGTGTAGGATAAAAAGGGGTAGGGGTAGTTTAGGAGTTTAAGTTTAAGTATCCTCTCGCTCGCTGACGCTCGACTTTCCCCGAGGTAGAGGACTGAGCCATGCCGGTCGTGGCGGGATCAGCTACGAAAAGCAGGAGAGAAGAACCCTCAGCTAGCGCTGGTAGGCTCAGATGAAAGAGTTCATTGCGACTGAACCGTGGCCAATCCAGCTACAGGAGGAAACGAAAAATGCCGGAGTAGTTTGGCTACTCCGGCATTCTGTTTACTTAAGCCACTATCAACGCATGGTAGATAGTTTCAAAAGGCTACAACTATTGGCCGCCGGTTTTGTCGTCGGCCTTCTCGGCGGTCTTCTTTGGTTCGTCAACGACTCGCGAGTACTTCTTGGTCGAATAGACATTCTCTCCGTCAAGCATGACTGAAACCGTGATTTTATCAGAATCATCGAACTCGACCTTCAGATCATAACCAACCTCTTGCATTTCCATGTTGACGAAGAGGGTTTTTTCGTCCTGTCGAACGCACGACCATTTTAGGTCTGGTGTGTTTCCAACCAAATTGCCATCGGCCTTGAAATCAAGACTCTCGCTGAGGAATGGATCGGAACCTTGTCCGCCAGCCACGGCAGCTCCTAACGCAGACAACAAGCCGCCTGAGCTTTTCTTGGCTTTGCCACCAACCGACCAAGCTCCGACAAGCTTTTCCCCCAAACCTTCACGGGCCTTCTTGGCCAACAATTCTTCCTCGGTAAACTCTGGAGCTTCCGAGTTCGGTACCAGCACGCAGATTGAATTCTTGTCTTCGTACTGCATGTAGTAACGATCCCGAGTTTTGTCGTAGCCCAATGAGACGTGCTTGCAACCGCCACCGATCTTCGCTTTGCCAACCACGCCAACCAGTTCACCAGCTTGGTTGAATCGTTTGATGGTGCCGATGCTGGATTCAGCAGTTAAGATGTCACCATTTTCACAGCAACGAACATTCATCGGATTGCAGCAACTGCCAAAGCCATCGCCACCCATTCGATTTGACTTGCCAAAACTTGCTAGTCGCTTGCCGTCGTGATTCAAAACACCCACCGAGAACTTTGTGTTTTCGGCAAGAACCAAAAGATCTTCTGTGGCTTGAATGTCGAACTGGCCGCAGCATCCGCTCAGGCCGGTCAGAATGATGCTTGGTTCACTTAGGTCCGGCTTGGCCTTCCAAACTTCGTAGCCGTAACCTTCTAAAGCATTACAACAAACGAATACAGAGTCTTTAGTTGCTGCAATCGCGCGAACTCCAGATGCTGTAGCCATCAACTTAGATGGATCGATAACAACTGACTCGGAGTACTTCTTGAGGTTATCTTCGAGCATATCCTTCTGCTTTTGATAGGTCTCAAGTCGCTTCTTATCGCGATCGCTAATCTCATCGCCGGACTCTTGTAACTTCTCAATGCGAGTGACGATCTGTTCGACTTGCTTTTTCAAAGACTCTTTGGTCTTCTCGGCCTTCTCTTGAGCCGCTTTCACCATTCTCTCTTTGATCGTTGCTTCGTCAGCCAACTGAGGGCTTCGCTGAACCTCTTTCAGTTCCAATGTTGGCGCCACAATTGCCACTTTGCCAGCTCCACCAACATAGATTGTTCCACTAGGTGCAACGTTGGCGGCGGTAGCAGGGAACGGAAGCTCAAGTTCATTCAAGAGCTTCAGCTCTGGTGAATAGCATTGAAGAAAGTTCTTGCCGCCAGTCGAAACGCTGGCCAGTATGTTACCCTCTGCTGTTAAGCAATAGGTGTGCAATTGATTCTTGGCGTTACCATGCTTCGGTTGGAATGTTGTAAGTTGTTTGTGAGTGGGTGCTAGGTCTGCTGCGCTGGCAAAAGTCGTAAATGCCGCCAGCATGAGAACCATTGCCAATTGAAACTGTCTAAAGGTCATCTCCCCGGTCCTTTTGATTTGAGATATCCTACTGGGCGAATCGAACCGGATGATTCTAGCACATAGAGGGGGTGCGTAGTCAAGAAAGTTTTTTGGGCTAACCACTTTTTTGTCAATCTATCGATTACGAAAAAGTCCCCCAAAGAATGAGCCATCTGCTACATATTTCCTGCCAATTCCACTGAAGATTATTGAAAAATGACAGTCAAGATCACCATAGTCGACTATCAGATGGGCAATCTGCGCAGTGTGCAGAAGGCGCTTGAGCATGTCGGCGCGCAGGCTGAGATCAGCAGCGATCCTGATGTTATTCGAACGGCGGAGAAGTTGATTTTGCCAGGCGTTGGAGGTTTTGGAGAGGCCATTAGCGAGCTTCGAAAGCGTGATCTCGATCAGCCAATTATTGAGTTGGTCCGCTCTGGAAAGCCCTTTCTTGGAATCTGCCTCGGCTTGCAATTGTTATTCGAAGTCGGTTTCGAAGGCGGCCAGCATCATGGGCTAGGCTTGATCGAAGGATCTGTAAATCGTTTCTCTGGGGCTCAGTACGACGCGGGAGCAGAATTCAAAGTTCCGCACATGGGCTGGAATCAAGTTTCAGTTAGCCAAGCCAATTGTCCTCTGTTCCAAGGTTTAAGCGAGTCTAATTACTTCTACTTCGTGCACAGCTATTTTGTTGAGCCCCAAGATCCGAACGTGGTATGGCTTGAGTGCGATTATGGTCAGACTTTCTGTGCGGCGATCTGGCGAGACAATGTGTTCGCAACTCAATTTCACCCCGAGAAGAGCCAAGCCAGCGGCCTAAAGCTGTTAAAGAATTTTGCGGAACTCTAAGAGTATCTCATCAGAAGAGTCTAGTCGATTATGACAGCATAAGTCGAGTGTTACTTCGAATATGCCTTAAATGACTGGGCTTGTTTCTAAACGGAAAAAAAAAGAAGTAGCCACGATTGCCAGATCGTGGATTAATCAAAGAAACCTACGCTCTGGCGAGCTTAGCTACGGGTATGGGGCTCATCGATCGATTTTGGAGACGATGGTTTCTGGCGTAGCAGTACACTCAGGATTACTGCAATCACCGGACTGCTCACGCCGTGCCGGTGGAATCAAAGTTAGGTGTTCTACCCTTAGCTGAACACTACTCTGAGTAGGGGCGAATCTTAAGTTGTCGTCCGGCGACCCAAGTTCGCTTCAACGTTTGAAGCACGTCGTGTCCCAAGTCACTTGGCAACTCGATCAATGTGTAAGTGCGATGAATCTCGATAGGTCCAATCGCATTGCCAGACACACCCGACTCGTTGGCAATGGCACCGACGATATTACGAGGTCGCACTCCGTCTTGTGAGCCAACCGCAAGTCTGTAAACCTGCATGCCTGAGCGACGTCCGCCGCGGCCAGAGCCCGTTCGGCCTCTGTCTCTGCCACCCCGCTGGCCTTCACCACGCTGATCATCACCGCGATGGTCTCCACCAAACTTGCGTCGTGGACCGCGTTGGTCATCAAACTCGCGAGGGCCTTGTCGTCGTCCTCGGTCACCGGAACGCGAATCGTCTCGACGATCCTCATTACGCTCGTCGAATCGACTTCGCCGATCACGTCCACCATCGCGGCCAGAATCTCTGCCTCCATCTCGACCCGTGGACTTGCCTTTTCGGGGCAGATCCAGATCGACATCCTTGGCTAGAAAAGGTCGACCGCGTCGAGCTTGATGAGCGATCGCTGCAGCAATGGTGATTAGATCGATGTCTTTTTCAAACGCAAATTCGGTAACCATACGATGGAAAACGGAAATGTCTTGGCTTTCGATCGTCTTTTGAAGATCTTCCTTGAACTTGCAAATTCGCTTTGCGTTCAGTTGATCAGCAGTGGGGAAGTCAACCACTTCGATAGGCTGCTTGGTCAAGCGTTCAATCACACTGAGCTTTCGCTGCTGAATCGGAGTTAGGAATATGTATGCAACGCCAGTTCTACCAGCTCGACCGGTTCTGCCGATACGATGCACGTAAGCCTCTCCATCATGTGGCAGGTCGTAATTGATCACGTGGCTAATGCGCTGTACGTCTAATCCACGGGCCGCAACGTCGGTTGCAACAAGCACGTCCAGTCGACCAGCCTTCAGCTCATCGACTGTCTTTTGACGACGCAATTGCGGCAGGTCGCCGTTTAATGCCGCAGCCGAGAAGCCCAAACGAGACAGCTTGTCGGCAACTTGTACTGTCGATTCTTTTGTCTTGGTGAAGACGATCACTCCGTCAGTATCCTCAAGCTCAAGCAATCTAGTTAGCAGTTCAAGCTTCAATCGTTCTGGCGTAAAAACGCATCGCTGAACGATCGACTCAGCAGTCAAGGTCTTTCGACCGATGGTAATCGTTGCAGGATCGATTAAGTACTGGTCAGCGATTCCGCGAATCGCTGGAGGCATTGTGGCTGAGAAAAGTGCGATCTGCTTCTGCTCTGGAGTTGCCTGCAGAATTCGCTCGACATCCTCCTGAAAGCCCATGCTGAGCATTTCGTCAGCTTCGTCGAGTACCAAACACTTGAGTGCATCGAGCGAAAGCGTTCCTCGCTCTAAGTGGTCGATCACACGACCGGGGGTTCCTACGACTACATCAACGCCGCTTCGAAGCGCACGTAGTTGAGGCTGATAGTCAGCTCCACCGTAGATCGAAACGACTCGCAGATTACGCATGTTCGAGCCATACTTCTCGAATGCTTCAGTAACTTGCAAAGCCAATTCACGAGTTGGTGCCAATACGAGTACCTGTGGTAGTCGCTGCCCCATTTGTAAGCGGCTTAGTATTGGCAACGCAAAAGCCGCAGTCTTGCCTGTTCCAGTCTGAGATTGGGCAAGAACATCACGACCTTCCAGAATGTACGGAATGATTCGCGATTGAATTTCGGTTGGACTCACGTAGCCCGACTGCATGACGGCCAACTTAACATCGTCCGAAAGTGGTAAGTCGGAAAATGTCATTGGAAAATCAGCAGCAGACTTCTTGGTTGGGGCAATCGTAGCAGTTACGTCTGCACCTTGTTCTGCTTGCTCTTCCCTCGGCCCTTGGTCCGCTTGAGAAGCATGAATAGCAGGATCCGCTGGTGCGGGCTGATCAAACTGTGTTTCGTTGAGCTGAATGTCGATGTTGTTGTTTTCAATAGCGTCAAGGTCGGTACGTACGGAGGACGCTGTGTCAATGGTTGCTGACATTAGGTTCTTTGCAAAATAGATGGAGTGTTACTACTTCAAAGAAAGCAGTGCATCTCCCGTTGTGCATATTACGTAGCACATGAAGCTAGCGACCTTGAGTGGCTTCGCGAATTTTTCGTTTCGTCGAAGTTCAAGACCTTTAGCCTAATTTGTCAGAGCGATCAACGAATCTGACAATCTGCCATAAGGAAATGTCGCAAGCTCTGCGGCGTTTATGAATTCTCGCCTGAGGTTCTTTGGAAGAACAATCCTAGAGCGACATTCGAAACTGCTGGCAATCCCATTGCACTTAGCTTTCTGATGGCCAGTAGGTTAACTTAAACCAGCAATTTGTGATAGGGAAAATCAACGAATTTACCTACTTTCCTCGTTTCCAACATAACGGACCTCGGCCCATCCACCTGTTTTGACCAAGGCAAGGGCTGCTTAGTGCGGTAAAGGCCGCTGTTAAGTCGCATAGGAAGGCGTTGAAAGCTACCACGTATTCTCGTAGCGGTACTGCTTAGGTCGCTTCATCGGCGTCTTAGATTAACGGCAAGCTGCAGGCGTCAGCGTCCCAACTGCAACCATTGGCAAAAGAATTTCGCTTAGGACTGACGCTGAGGGGATTCAGGGCAAGACTGTCTCGCTGAATCTTGAGAGCCTTGATCATGAAAACAAAGTCGCCTCCGGCTTGCCGTTAAACGAGTTTATGCCTTCAACAATCTGCACTCCGGCTGGGGTAGCACAAATCTCGTGCCCGGCAGTATGGGGTGGCCTCTCAGAATTCGGCAACATCCATTTCGCGTTTACCGGCTGGTTGAACTCGGCTAATCAAGAGCAGACCACTGGCGGTTTCGACGGCGAGAGTTGTTTTCCAACAGCCACTCCAATCAAGCGTGGCTGCTTTGTTTTCACAATTCAGGACAGATGCTGAGTCAAAAACGCGAACTAGACCGATCTGCTCCGTTGAAGAAATTCGTTCAGTATTGTTGGTAGGATCAATGGCAGGATCAATAGATCGGGCTGCTCGAATGAGTAGCCGAATGTTCTTGCCGCTGGCCCATTCAAGTTCAGCAAAAGTACCTGGCCAAGGCTGACAGGCTCGAAGCAGTCTGACCAAGTACTCAGCTGGCAGCCTGAAGTCCAACTGCCCGTCAGGCTTGGCGAATCGAGGCGCTTTGGTGACTAAAGATTTATCTTGGATCGTACCAATCGGAGATTGTTGGTCCCAAGTTTCGAGTAGCTCGAGCGCCCTTTCAGTCGCGCGAACACCAATAGCAGCTAGTCGGGGTTCCAGACCTTCTGCGGTTTCGTCCGGCAGAATTTCGAGTGACTCAACAGCCAAAGCTGGTCCAGCATCCAACCGTGGGGTCATATGAATCACGGTGACTCCAGCCACTTTGTCACCACTCAGAAGTGCCCATTGAACGGGAGCCGCTCCGCGATGACGTGGAAGCAACGAACCGTGTAGGTTGATTCCGCCAAGTTGAGCGGCTGAAAGGCAATCGTTGGATAGTATTTGCCCATAATCGCAAACAAAAAACAGCTCGGCTTGAAAGCTCTTGAGCGTCTCAATCGACTCGGCCGTATTGATCGAAACAGGTTCGAACAGTGGCAACGTCTGCTCGGTAGCCCAATCGGCAATCGGCCTTGGCGGCAGCTTCTTTGGCGGAGGATCTGGCAAAGGCCTTGTTACCACCAACGGAATATGATGTCCAAGTTCAACTAGACGTTGGGCGGTTGGAAGTGCGAACGGACCAGTACCCATCACTATGATACGCATGCTGAACTCTTGGACCTTCGAAATAAGTGAACATCAACTTGCTGCTTATTGTCCAAGCGTTGAAAGTTCGTGCAACCAGTCCAACGCACGAACATAGTACTAGGTCGCGAGTTGTTCGGTCTGCTACAATCCTGATTACTCAGAGCAGCCGTTCACAGAATTAAATGACACTTCATTTTTCGTTCTTTTCGTAGGAGCTACAGCAGGTGGATCGTTCACTCATTGAAAAGTATGTTGCCGGTGGATCTCAGCTTCGAGAAGCTTATGCTGGTCTTACGAAGGCCGACTTGTTCGCTGTTCCGATTCCAAACACTTGGTCACTGCACCAAATCGCGATACACATGATGGATAGCGATCTAATTGGCAGTGATCGAATGAAACGTATCGCATGTATGGAGAAGCCACTGTTGATCGGTTACGACGAAACTGGCTTCAACAACTTACCTGGCATCGAGCTAATCGATGCGTTTGAGGCGATTGAGCTGTTTGCCAAGAACCGCGTTTTTACCGGATTGATTTTGACTCAGTTACCAGACGAGTCCTTCAAGCGATATGGAATTCACAGCGAAAAAGGTAAGGTGACTCTGGAGGAGATGGTGGCCAACTATATTCAGCATTTGGAGGGCCATTTGGAATGGATTGCCAAGAAACGCCGCATGGTTTGTAACGGATAGTCCAATTGGGTGGAAAACGACCACAAAAACCGAGATAGAGCGCTATGAGACTGCATCTTTCTTGGTGGCAGGCTGAGAACAAGAGACTATTGCCTACTCGCTGCTGGCATTCTCTTCAGAATAGATTAACCTGAGATTTCTTATCTGTGGGCAAAAAAAAAGGGCGAACCATGCCAGCTCTTCGTTGGAACTCTACCTTCATCGCTTTAGCGTCACTTATCCTTGGAGTAGTGCCGTTATGTGACAGGTCCAACGCTCAGTCTCTCAAGGATGCAGCCGGATACACGCAACTCGTCAGTGAGTTTGGCGGATCATTGCCAACCGGCAGTGGAGTTCGAGTTGCTTTAGTAGAGGCTGATACGGACGGCAGTCCGACTGTCGTTTCTTTTTTGCCGCAAACTGGTTCCGCGGAGTTTTCAGGTAAGTCATTCACGACGATTTACGATCCGCTTAGCACGGCCACTCAGACCGTTTCAGGGCATGCTAATAGCGTGGCCTCAAACTTCTTCGGTAACACAACTAGCTTCGCTCCAGGAGTTAACTCCATCGATCTATACGAGGCCAATGACTTTGTGGATCGTTTGCAGAATTTCGGCGGTAATCCCACAGCGATGAACAATGTCAGCGTAGTGAATCACTCCTACATTGGCTTTGGACTAACGACCGCTGAAACCAACGAAGTCAACGCTCGACTAGATTACACGGTAGCTCGAGATAACTTTGTGTCTGCGGTGGGTTTGAACAATGGAGTTGGCGCGGTGCCACAACTCTATGGACAATCGTACAACTCGATCGTGGTTGGTCGTAGCGATGGACAACATAGCTATGGAGACACCAGCTATAACGGTGCTGGCAGAATGAAGCCAGATATTGTTGCTCCACAAGGTTCGACGAGTATGGCAACGCCCGTTATCAGTTCGACAGCAGCGCTACTTCACGCTGGTGCGATTGCGAACTCGATGACCGACGCTAGAAACAGCGAAGCGATGAAGGCCATCATCATGGCTGGTGCGACGAAGAGTGAATTTCCTACGTGGTCCAACTCATCGACTCGACCTCTCGACCAAGTTTACGGAGCGGGAGAGGTGAATGTTTATAACAGTTACAAGATCTTACTTGGCGGCGAGCATGCGGGTTCATCGACAGAGCCAACGCAGTCAACTTCGTTACGCGGCTGGAATTTCGAAAGCAGCTTTACGCCAGCCTCAACACTCTACTGGAACTTTGACGTACTAACTGGCCAAGAAGTTGCTGAAGCGTCCATTCTTCTTACTTGGAATGCTCAGTACAAAGACTTACTGGGAAATTATAGCTTGAGTTCGTTCTCATTGGCCAACATGGATATGAGGTTTTACAACTCCACTTCGAGCTTTTTGGGCACGCAGTTGGCGGCTAGCTTGAGTAGTGTGGACAACGTTGAGCATATCTACTTGAAGAACTTAGCCGCCGGAAAGTACACACTGGCGGTTACTTCGGACATCAGCACTTCATTCGGGTTGGCTTGGAATCTAGTGGCCGTCCCCGAGCCGACCTCGATTGCCTTGATAGGATTGGCACTAGTAGGTTGTCTCTTTAGTCGAGTGCGTGGTCGTTAGCTATCAATTCTTTAGGTCGAAATTGCATGAGCGTTTTCAACGCATCCTATTGATGGCAATTGAGAGCGTGCTTTAGAAACCGCGGTTGACGTAGCTTTGAGGCAATTGCTAAGACATCTTCTGATGTTTCTCGAATGGCTGAGGCCGCGACGAGTTTACCCAGAAAACAATTGCACATCTCAAGTTGCAGGAAGTAACTGATGCGAAAAACGTATAGACCCATCGCCGTCGCTCTGCTTGGAGCTAGTACGATCTCTTTGGTTGGCTGTGGTGGCGGATCTTCATCCAGCCAAGCTGCTGGCGACAGCAAAGAACAAACCGTTCAGCAAACCGGTGATACAACTTCGTTAACTGATCCAAAATTCCAACCACAGATCATTGAATCCGACAATGCACACCCAGCTCGACAGGTAGTAGGCGTGTTTTTGGATAGTCTACGTCGCGGTGACGAAACAACGATGAACTCGGTGTTGACTACACTCGCCAAAACCGAGGTCAAGAAGACCTCTTACGCAATTCAGCCAGTTGGAACTCCTCAAGGTAAGTTTGATCTTGGTCGACTTGTGTTTCCTTACGAAGATCGCAATGTGACTCTAGTTGAATGTCGATGGAGCGAGCCAGCTACACCCACCGAGCCTGAATTGAAAATGGACATAGTTTGTGAAGTCCATCAAGAAGCGGACGGATGGAAAATCGCCGGAATGGCAGTGAACATCGAAGGCGAGCAAGAGCCGTTGGTAATCGACTTCGAAGATGGTCAGCGTCTTGAGCAATTGATGCGCATGGCCAATGGACAACCACCGGCAGGACAGCCAGTATCACAACCCAACAACAATCAGGCTGGTCAGATTGCATTGCCTGGGCAGATGCCGAATGCTCAGTTTCCTAACAACCAATTCCCGAACAATCAATTGCCAAACAACAACCAACTTGCCCCAGGTCAATTGGCACCAGGTCAGTTGCCTCAAAACCAGCCGCAATTTGGGCAGTTGCCACAGTTGCCTGGCAGCGGGACTGCTCCAGCTCAAGTTCCAAACTTGAGCGCGCCACCACAGCTACCTGGTCAACTGCCAAGTTCAAATCCACAACTTGCAACACCGCCAGGCGGAAACGTCTTGAGATAAGTTGTTTACTTTCCACTCCAACGCGCGGCTCGTCGGATATCCTGTGGTTTCGCTGATGGCTGCAAGCCGATTTGCGCTGCTAGTCTAGAAACTGCAATGTATTGAGTCTCAAAGTGCTTCTACGACGACCGGAGTCAACTCCGGTCGTTACTGGGATAGAAAACAACTCGGGTGTTCTTTGTTTGTCGAAGCATTGTTGTAAGAGCTTAGATCAATATTCTGCGATTCTACTACACAGACGAAGTTGTCGCAATTTCCCGAATTCGTAGCTGCATTGCTGCGATGATAATGCCAGATGCGTGATCAGCCGCGTACGGATCGTCGTTAGTGCCACAGCTTGAAAGCAATTCTTCATTTCCTTGCCAAAGGCCGAATCCATTTCGGATACTCTGGCCAAGTGAGTACCAGTCGACATCAGGGGCTTCTGCTGCGATTCTTCTTTTGTCGTCTTCCGACAAGTCCCTCATCAGTCGGTCAACGGCTTGGTCGACGGTTCGCGGCCAACGAGATCTCTCGATTCTGGCAATTACTAACTGAATGGGAAGCAGAGTGAGGACGGCAAGCAGCGCAAAGGGGCCAACAAAGCTCCAATACGCAATTCGCAAGATTCGTGTTTTCGTTTGCTCTCTCATTGGGTTCTTGTTGACCAAAGAATCTATGTGAGTCCTGCTGTTACGTTGGGGGCCTACGAATACGATCTGTCGAGGAAGACCCACCATTTATTCTTGCTCTACTCGTCCTCATACAATGCTGTCAGTCGAGGCAAGTGATATTGCATTTCAGCATTGTCGTCGAAATCCCAGAATTCGCCAATGAGTTCTGCTGATTCGCTGCGAACTGGGTAGTTAGCTTGGTAGTCATTGCCGGTGACCCGCATCCACGCTTGGTGCGCTGCGGCATAGATTTCAGCTTCCGCGTCGACGCCTTCTGAAAGCCAAGCAGGTGATGCGACGTCGGCAAGGCTGTCTGGATCAGCAATCGCATTGCTGTAGATTGTCTGACCCATTCCAATCAGCCAACAGCGAAAATAGTAGAATCCATCATCCGAAGCACCACCGTTAATCAGGTAGGCCGCAGCCCAAAGGTCGACACGATACGCCTTTTTTGCGAGGTCATCGAATATGTAGTCCCATTCGACGATTTCATCGGCGGGCAATTTTGCCAAGGCATCGGTGAGCTTGCTGTCCCACTCTTCGGCCCGACGATCTCAATAATTTCCTGCTCTGTTATTGTGCGAACCAGGCTTCCTGCTTTAACTTGTACATCCATGAGGCTTACCTTTTTGAATTGACGGTGTGAGAATATCAATTTCGCTGAGGAAGCCTCTTTTCGTATAGATCAGTTTTTCAGATTGCTAGGCGCATAGAGCGGACCGCACCCCTCCATAGTACTCCATAACGGGAAAAGTCGCAAAGAATATTCCTGCCGCGATCGCAGAAGTGTCAATATCAGTGTGAGTTTATGGGCTGTAATTCGAGAAGGACCCAGTCCAATGCGTTTAGTTAAGGTGGTTCTAAGTCATTATACCAAATGAATAACCAACGAGCAGATTACGCGAGGTGAGGTTGGGGCTGACACACAACAGTGGTTCCTGTCGATGGTATTTCACGATTTTTGGGAAGGCAAATAGAAATATAGTCTTAGGATAACACACACTACCTCACAGACCGAAAATTCGGGAGGCGGAACGCAAAGACTGTGCGTTACCAGGCAGTAGTCTTGTAACAATACTGGCAATGCCAGCCTCTGACAGAGCGCGTAGGATGCTACACACTAGGACTGATGTTCAATCTGCTTTAAGTCCGCGCGAGTGTTGTTGTAACTGGTGTTGAACTGCTGAGCGTTTGGATCGGGGGGCTTGTTCCAATTCCGACAGGCAATTCCATATAGCTCGGGCCACCAGTTGCGATGCTCGGTCAAACCTTGTTCGCGATAGTTCGACCAATGACTCATCACGCGACTCCAGCACTCATCGCCATACTGCAGAGCCTCCTTGAGCGACTTAAACTGCTTCACGTACCAGCGTGACCAATTTGAGCGTGAAGCACTTCATCGGCCCAATCGAAATCCTGAAACAATGCTGACAACCGATCGTGACTATGCTGCGTGCGATCTCCCATTCGTAGCGTTTTCCAGTACGTGTCATCAAGCCTTGCTCGATGAAGAAAAGTACGCCGTGCCTTTCTTGAGGTGTCAACTGGGAATTTAGGTTGAGCGACCATGTGAAGTTGATTGGAATTTGAGTCCAGTCGATTCCCTGTGACGCAAAACCAATTTCGCCCATCATGGCGTGCCTTGCTTCGTCCCAAAGTTGACGATACATCTCGCGATAGAAGTCCCAAGGCCTGTGGTCCAATTCGCAGAGAATACTTGCCATCGCTTCGGGAACATCGATTTCACGAAGACGCTTGTAATACATCATCAAAGTCTTGTCTTGTGCCGAAAATCTCTCATCGTACAAGAACGCCTCGGCATTAACTCCCGCATTGTAGCTATCGCGAAAACGCGAGTCACGCTTAGGAGTCGAGCTGTATTGGAACGCGACAGGAAAAGTGAACGGTTCAGGGATGGCAGCAACCTTCGAAGCAGTTTCGTCGATCACGCTACAGCCATCGATTCCACCTGAGGCTTGAAGGCAAGCCTGCAAATGCGATCTCCATTGATCCAAATCAATCGAGCCTCGCTCTAGATCGTTCGCATTAGGATTCTCAAGCTGAGCCGACCTTAGCGCCGCAATCGCCGACTGTCCAACTTGAACTACCTCGGTGAGTTCGAATTCAATTAGCCTTGCAGTGCGAATCGAAGGTGCATCAGCTATTGGATGAGCCTGAAGAGTGATCTGATGGCAGGCCAGAGAAACTGCTGGCAAAATCACTTCGTAAGCAGACACCAGGAATGCCATCCGTTCGTTGCAACGGCCACAATCCAAAATCAAGCGTTCTAACCCTGGATGCGGAACCTTATCCAAACCCAAAGGCGGTTCGCGCATCTCGCTAACACGCTTTCGGATTGAAGTCACTTGTTCAGCAATAAGATAACAATGATGGCTGTAGATGAGCTTCATTTCATAGATGGGCTCGCTGTTGATTCGAGCCGTCATCATTTGACAAAGTTCACGTAAGCAATAATGTAATCGCTTCCACTGCCCCACCGACTGTTCGACGCTCCACGCGCGACTGTCGAAGCAATCTTCGACGTTTGCAAGTCCAGCCAATTGCGGCAGGTTAAACAAGCTTCGATACATTTTTTTGAACTCGCCGATATGATGTTGTCTGAGTTATCGAATCAGCTATCGAGCAAATGAGCAGCTAATTCAGCAACTCCACTTTAATTTCATGTTCAACGGGCACGAATGCAGTCATGATAGCATCTGCCAAAGGTTGGCGCTGCGCTTCGGTCTCAGCTACGGCTTTGTCAAAGTCCTTCTTGCCTTCCTCCCCATGAAAGATCTTCTTAACTTGATGAGTCTCGAAGGTTTGTTTGGCTAGAACGGCAGCATCAACCGAGGCGAAGGCGCCGTGGAACGGCGTATCGGCGAACAGCTCGGCTAGGTTAACTCCATTAGAGAGCTCCTGCACGGCAATTTCCTTGGACTGTTGTCCCCAGGTGACCTTAGCCAGCTTGCCGTCCAGTCCCACAACCTTCAAAGTAAGTCTGTTCAGCTTCTGATGGAAAGGAACGAGTGACATTCCAGAACGTAATGAGTTGTCATCGTCCATCGCGCCGGTCGCGCAGTATGGATACTGCTTGCTTGTGATCTTGACCGCACCATCTTTGACGCTTGCGACTTGGTGAGCACCTGTAGCTTTGGCCGACTGAGCTTTCCAATCAAACTCAATCGTGCCAAGATCCCCGTTCAATCCCATCGAACTTAAGAACGCATAGGCCATCATCGCTTGTCCTGCCCAGCCTGGATGAATTCCATCTTTTCCTGCTACGGCATACTCTTCAGGAGTTTTGCCAAAGCGCTTGGGAGCCATTATCTGTTGTTGGTACATAGGCCAAAAGATATCGGCGAACCCAACTCTTTCCGATTCAGCAACCTCCAGTGCGATATCTCGAAGTGCCATGGATTCAGATTGTGTTCTTGCAGCGAACCCGCCTTCGGTTTAACCCAACCACTGGCGATTTTACCGCTGCAGCCTGGAGAGCTGACAATAACTCGGACATCATTGGCTTTCAGTTTTTGAACAATGGCGGTGTAGTGATCTCGGTACCAACGACCATTGGTGATGTCGAAAGGTCGGTATCGAGCGTCGTTCATGCCGTAACACAGCGTGACGATGGTTGGCTTGAAGGTCAAGCAATCACGATCCATCCTTCGCAAGAATCCATCTGTCTTCTCTCCGCTCCAGCCATACTGCCGCACTGTAACTTGCAGGTCAGGTACACAAACCGTCAAGTAGGTTTCGATGATTCGGGAATACATCTTCTGCTCAGTAATCGAATCACCAACAATCGCAAGCTTGTCGCCTTGCTTAAGCATCAACTTGCCTGGAGCGGGTGCTTTGGCGGGATTGAACACAGTGAACTCTTCGCCTTCCGGCTTGGCCTCATATTGATAACGGTCTGTGCCAAGATCGATGGGCAATGGCTTCTCTTGGGCGAGCGAAGCCGTTGGTGCAAAAAGCAGAACCAAGATCGAGGCAAGCGGAACTCGCGCGAGAGCCCTTGCATTCGAATTAGTGGATGAAAGAGTTTTTCGCGGGCTGAACTTTGAACAGGAAGTCATTGGGTTGAGCTTTCAATTTAGGTGTGCTGAAAGTTTGGTGAGCGGGATAGCTGAATGTTGTGCTGAATAGCGATTGGGTGGGAGAGCGTATTTTACTCGCAGAGAAGTCTGAATGCAGCGCGGGGTTATGGTGGACTTTCGCATCAACGAGATACGCTCGTACTGTCGCATGTGATGGGAATTCCGCCTCGTCGGACCTGCTCTACCGAGTACAATAACACAATTGGTTTAACAACACGGCAAAATTGGTAGATGAATGACCGAGACTATCTTAGTAGTGGATGACCAGCGCGGAATGTGCGAGTTGTTGGAGACAGACTTGCGGTTACGTGGCTACAACGTTCGGGCGGCTATGAACGCTGATATTGCTTGGAGCGAACTTCAAAGTGGAAGTGTTCAGGTAGTCGTGACGGATGTGCGTATGCCAGGCCGCAGTGGCATTGATCTATGTCGATCCATTGTCCAACAGTACCCACAGATTCCAGTGATCGTCATGACGGCTTTTGGAAGCGTTGAGTCTGCAGTCGATGCTCTACGGGCCGGGGCTTATGATTTCATCACGAAGCCTGTCGAAATGGATCTGCTCGCAGCAGCCATCGATCGAGCCCTTACGAAGACTCGGTTGCAAAGGCAGTTGCAACAATTGGCCGAGGCCGTCGACCACAGAACCGGCTTTGGCGAGATTATTGGAGAGAGCCCTGCAATTCAACGCATCTTTGCTCTGCTGGCTCAAGTTGCACCCACCGAATCATCTGTCCTGGTGACCGGCGAAAGCGGGACAGGAAAAGAGCTGATTGCTCGATCGATTCATCGCCGTAGCCGTCGATCCAGCGGTCCATTCGTGGCGGTCAATTGCAGTGCAATTCCAGAGACGTTGTTGGAGAGCGAGTTCTTTGGACACGCCAAAGGAGCATTTACCGACGCTAAAGCAGATCGAACGGGATTGTTTGCCAAGGCCAATCAAGGCACGTTGTTTCTGGACGAACTGGGAGACTTACCGCTACCGATGCAAGCCAAGTTATTGAGAGCGCTTGAAGAGAGAGTTATTCGACCCGTCGGTAGCGACAAAGAGCAGTCGATCGATGTTCGGCTCGTTTCAGCGACTCATCGAAACCTGGAAGCGGCAATCGAATCTCATCAGTTTCGCGAGGACTTGTACTATCGAGTCAACGTAATTCAAATCGAATTCTCCGCTATGGCCGCGCGGCGAGCATTCTACTTTTTGGCTCAAACATTACCTGAAGCAGTTTTCTCAGGCTATTCAAAAGCCCATTAGCACGATTGATTCGGCAGCGGCTGAGAAACTGTTGAACTATCCTTGGCCGGGTAATGTTCGTGAACTGCGAAACGTGATTGAACGCGCCGTAGCGCTGACCGTAAGCCCTCAAATAATTTTGAACGACCTGCCGGAAAAGATCATTAAACATTCAATAAAGCAGCTCGTGTTCTCTGGAGACGATCCCAGCAGCTTGCAATCGTTGGCCGAGGTTGAACAGCGTTACATTCTGCATGTGCTCGACGTCTGTCGCAACAATCGAACAGCGACAGCTCAGGTACTTGGAATGGATCGCAAAACTCTGTATCGGAAGCTGCGACAGTATGGAGTTGATGACAGCGATTCAGATGATTAGAGAGCGGCGCAGACGCGTCTGTTGTCGTACCCTCCCGCGCGCTGAAGATGGCTAACGACCGCTCAAGTTTTTTCGCGGGTAGGGTTGCAAGGCGAGTAATGCGAACTCTTGCGGGGAAGGAAATGGGGCCTGAATCTGCGTTTGAGTCTTGGTGTACGCTTTGTCTTTGGCTCAACCAGTCGGTCCGTTTCGCCGCGCAGAGAACTACATTGGCAACATCAAACTCTTGCGCGCTATCGATCGTCGTACAAAGAAGAAGTCTTCTTCGCCCTCCCGACTCCGCTCGTCCCTCGCTTCGTCACCCTCACGAAAATTGATCAAGCGGCTGTAGTTGCTCTCTCATTTCGGGAGGGGCCGAATGGAGGGTTCAGTTGCGTGAACCACCGACGATCAGCTAGAAGTGTCAAAACGCCTCGCAGGTTCTTTCTGCGAGGAGTTCTTGATTAGTTTGAGCGATGGTCGGCTATGAGGGGATTACTTCGGTGCAACGGTGCACTGCATCCGCTTACCTAACTGTTGAGGGCTCGACTCAAGCTTGCCATACTGAAGTAGTTCTTCGAGTACGCCTTCCATGACCTTCAAGCCTTCTTCTACGTGAGCCATTTCGCGTCCACGGAAAATCACAGAGACTTGAACCTTGTCCTTGTGCTTCAAGAAGCCGACAGCTTGTTTGAGTTTGAACTGAAGGTCATGTTCGCCAGTCTTTGGACGAAGTCGAATCTCTTTCAGTTTCGTTTGATGGCTCGAAGAGCTACTGTGCTTCTTCTTGCTCTTCTCATACTTGTACTTGCCGTAATCCATGATTCGGCAGACAGGCGGTTTTTCGGTCGGTGCCACTTCCACCAAGTCCAAGCCTATTTCTCTAGCTCGGTTAAGCGCGGTATCCATGTCAAGGATACCGAGCTGCTCTCCCTCTTCACTAATGACTCGAACTTGACGTTCGCGTATTTGATTGTTGACTCTGGTTGAATCTGAACTCCGTTCGTTCGTTCCCCGTTCGTTTCTTCGATTTCCTTGCTGTGGCACAGTCTTTAACAAACCCCTTGTGTACTGAAATATTCTGCTCCGTGGGCCAACATCAACCCAGGTCCGCCAAATAGTCTAGCTCATTCCAAGTGTTATGAGCCGTAAAGTTCCCATAAGTATCACATATTTCGCAGGTTTAAGTCAATAGTCGCGCGAAACTTGTGACAATCGCATGGTAGCTTGAACTCAGGAGAGCTTCGTTCCGTAACTACTTGGTCGACAAAACTTGGTACTGACTATAGCGGTTTTTCCGCTCTATTGACACAAAAATGGTGGCCTGTCAGACTTTATTCGAAGATTTGCCCGCTTCCTCCCTTAAAAATCGCAGCCCGTTCCTCCAAAATCGCACTCGAAATGGCCTTCCTGTTGCCAAACTCGCGTTTCGAAATTCGATCGGTACTTCCGGTCTCAATGCTAATTGTGTCGCTTCTGGGCACGGTGGCTTCGGCAGAGTGCGGAGATCATTTGAAGGCAAGTTTTCACGATTTTTGGGTTCAATCAGCCAACAAAATTGGCGAATCATCCATAGATTGGACAGAGTGGAGTAGCCGACCAGGTCGGTCCGTAAGGTTGAGCGAATCACCGAACAAGACTCCCAGCAAGCAAAATGTCTGTTGGAGCTGTCGAGGCGCCACTCCCACTAGCCATACAACAATTTCACTGGATGAGTTTGATCAGCAGATCGTGCTCGTTGCTACACCTGACAATTCGCAGACTGTTCAGGTCGGTTTTGGATTACCCATAAACCATTCTGCAGAACCTATCGATCTTTTAGGTCCACTGCTACGACCGCCAATCGTCTAACACTGCCTGTGCCCGAGGAGGCTGACGGGCTGAGTTCTTGGAATTCAGCCGTGTAGCTTCGAATGTCATTCTAGTTTTAGTTTGAGTTGAGTCTATTTGGCCGTTGAGTTCGAACAGTCCTTAACACGCTAAATCCTCAGTGAACTTTCTGTGCCGAGAGCGAATCGAGAAACTGTTTTTACAATTCTTTTGCGTTTCAATGAGCATCCGCTTATGGAACCCAAGGAAGTGTTACATTTCATTTTTCTATGCAAGCTTGCACAAGTAGCTTTGTTGAACAGGAGTTCTCCGTGTCTTCCCGAAATCACAACTACAGTTGCTCAATAGTTTCACGCTGTGTGAATGAGTTTGGATGGCTCGTTCATTTACGGCTGTTTGTGCTGTTAATTGTGGTTCAGTTCTCAGGTTGTGACACCAAGACTCCTGCGCCGCCTAAGGTAGTCTCCAAGAGCATTTCGGCCGAGCACGAATCGCTCAAGAACCGCTTGGTCGCCTTAATTGAAAATGGTGCTGAAGATAAAGAGAAGGGGGCGGCATTGATTGACGAAGCCGTTGATGGCTTCCGAAAGCTCTCCAAGGAAATACCCAAGGAACCGTTGACTCATCAGAACTTGGCAATTGCCTTGAGCTTTCAGATTCGAAACGCTCGGCTAAACAATCGAGATCCAGCCAAGCTGGAACAGGAGTTCCTCGCCGAAATTGGCACGCTGAAAAAGATCAATGCAGATTCTCCAGACGCTTGGGTTTTGGAATCCCGTTTTCACCATGACAGCGGAGAGATGTCCAAAGCTGAATCGGCGTTACGTGAAGCTATAAACAAAAAGGATGCTTCCGCCGTAGATTACTTTCAACTTTTTGAACTCGTTCAATCTTCTGGCAATCCGCAAAACGCTAGCCCCGCAGAAAATCGTAAACTGCTCGAGGTTGCTTTGGCAAAGTCTTCAACAAATCTGGCGATTCAAGTTGCCTATTTGAATAACTTGGCCGTACTTCAAGACGAAGCAGCTTTTGCAAAGCAGTTTGAAGTGTGCAAGCAAAGCTTCGCACCCATGCTCAGTCGAACTGGCTCGCAGTTGGTCAAACTAGTCGAGCGAGTTCAAGCGGCATTTGAGAAAAAAGACTGGAAGGTAGTTCAGACTCAAACCATCTACATCCGCAATTCAATGCTGGCAGAAATAGCCTATGTGAATGACCTCCACCTACTGAGACCACACGTACTGGAGTTTTTAAAACTTGAATTCAACGACAGCGCAGCCAGAAAGGAAGCCGTGGTTGAGCCTGCATCTCTGTTGACGGACAACATCGGTATCAACACTTCATCCGTAACAGCAATTGCAACCGAAGATTTTGATTTAGACGGTCGAGCGGATATAGCCCTTTCAAAAAACGGAGGTGTAGAGGTATGGAGCTTCGCCAACAAGACTGCTGAAAAACTGACTGAGTCTCCTCTGAAAGAATCAGTCAGTGGAATTGTAATGGCAGATCTTGATCGGGATTTTCAGGCTCGAAAGGAATCGCTGCCCAGTTCAGCTCTACCTACAACCGCAGCCCCTGACGCATCAAAGAAGCCGGAGTTCCTTGATACAGACATCGATCTAGTACTTTACGGCCCGAGCGGATTATCGCTGCTTGAAAACAAACTTTCCGATGACAAGAAATCTCGTTCTCTTGTACCGAGACCGTTGTCAGAGGGCATGGAAGCTTTGAAGGGAGTTCGATTTGTAACTGTCATTGATTTGGACCACGACAGCGATTTGGATTTGATTATTAGCAGCGAAGGCAAAGGAGTCACTCTGTGGTCGAACCGCGGTGATTGGACTTTCGCAGAATTCACTGAATACTCGACATTGCCCGACAAAACAAAGAATTATGATTGGCTCCTTTCATTCGACGCCGATCGCAATGTGCTAGTCGACATCTTTGTTGGTTCGGACAATGCTACTGGACCAGTCATGTTGGGCAACAATCTTCATGGTCGATACTATCCACACGATCTTGCTTGGAGCAAAGAACTGCAAGGTGCTTGTCGAGGCATTGACGCAATCGACGTCAATCACGATGCATGTTGGGACTTGTTAACTTGTGGCGAAAAAGGTGTCTGCCTGCAAATCATGAAATCTCCCGGCAGGAAGGGTTGGTTGCCAGATTCGGCTGTCAAGCTTTCGGACACGGCAAGTCTAGGGCTACAAGTCTGCGACCTAAACAACGATGGACAGTCGGACTGTGTGGCTTGGGGCAAGAAGGGCGCGGAACTGTTTTACGGTCAAGCTGGTGGTGGTTTAAAGCGACACCCCAAAGCCGCCATAGATACATCTCTATTGCAATGTATCGTGATCGATATTGATTCTGACAACGACGAAGACCTTGTTGCGTTGACGGAAGATGGCAAGCTGACTTTGCTAAAGAACCAAGATGGGAACAAGCAGCAACAGTTGGAGGTGGTTCTTCGAGCCGACGAGGATGGAAGTCAACGCCCTCGCGAGCGCTGCAATATGCATGGTGTCGGTAGTCTACTAGAGCTGAAATCTGCTGGAACGTATCAAGCCAAGATCGTGAGAGGAACCAAGACTCGCTTCGGAATAGCGTCGAACAAGACTGCAGACCTTATGAGGGTCATCTGGACCAATGGTACTCCGAATAACATCTTCAACGTTAGTTCACAAGCAACCGTGTTTGATCAACAAAGATTGAATGCTTCTTGCCCCTTTCTGTATACTTGGAACGGTGAGCGATTCGAGTTCTACACCGACTGCTTGTGGGCTGCACCGATTGGTCTGCAATTTGGCCCTGGTGTTTTGGCTCCATGCCGAGAGTGGGAATACTTGAAGATTGATGGGAGCGCACTGAAGCCTAAGGGCGACAAGTATTTACTTCAATTGACAGAGGAGTTGTGGGAGGCTGCTTACTTTGACACTGTCGAACTGGTGGCCGTCGATCATCCAGCAAACATTCAGGTGTTTACTAACGAAAAGGTTGGGCCGCCAACTATTGCAGCTCAAAAGCTGTACACGGTTAAGGATCGGAAGCAGCCTAAGGTTGTTGACAAAGCTGGAAATGATCTCACCGAGATCGCCTCCGCGCGCGATCGTCGTTACACAAAGTCCTGGACACAAGGCCTCACACAAGGCATCACTGATCCGCATTGGATCGAAGTCGACCTTAACGTTGCCAATACTACGTCCGATGAGAAAGTACTATTTCTCACGGGCTGGATCTTTCCAACTTGCACTTCACTGAACTTGGCTTTGTCCGAAGACCCAAGTCGCCCCGAGATGCAACCGCCATCGATCCTGGTGCCTGACGATCAGGGCAACTGGGTCGAGACGATTCCATTTACTGGCTTCCCTGGAGGCAAAACGAAGACCATCGCTATCGATCTCAAGGGCAAATTCCTTAGTAACGATCATCGCATTCGTTTGGTAAGTAATATGGAGCTGTGTTGGGACGAAGTGTTCTTTACTATCGGTGAGCGTGAGGCTGATGAGAGTCAGTATCGAGTTCAGCCGCTAGAGCTTCAGTCGGCCGATCTGCACTACCGAGGCTTCTCCGATGAAGAACTTCGTCCTGGTAATGCGCCGAACTACTATGACTACAATCGCGTCATCAAGAATTCTGTCTGGGCACCGATGCAGGGAGCTTTCACGCGTTACGGTGATGTTCTGCCGTTGCTGAAGAGGTCGGACGACATTCAGGTAGTCATGGGGGCCGGAGACGAGGTTACACTCGGAGTTTTCTATACCTGAGCAGCCTTTACCAGAAGGCTGGGTGCGAGACTTCGTCATCTTCAATGTCGGCTGGGACAAGGATGCTGATCTAAATACAATCTATGGGCAGAAGGTTGAACCTTTACCCTTCCGTGCAATGAAGTCTTATCCTTATGGACCCGAACAGCAGTTTCCAACCACCGCTGAGCACCAAGACTTCCTGCAGAAATATCAAACTCGCCAACAGAACCCGGGTCAATTCTGGAATCAAATTAGGGACGCCAAATGATCTTCTCTCATCTTAAGTCAGTCTTTTCGTTACTGTTGATGTCGATCGTCGGACTGGTTGCTGGCAGCCAGTCAGCCGGCGCTCAAGAGATGCAGTATCCCTTAGCTGTTGTCAAAGCGGCAAATGACGTTATCTATGTGGCAGATAGAAATCTGCCTGGTATTTGGAAGATCGAAGGCGGCAAAGCCAGCATCTATTTCCAAGGCTCGAAAAAGTTTCGAACTCCTTTGAATGCTGTTCGTTGCCTTGCACTGGACGCTCAAGGCAATCTCTACGCTGGTGATACTAGCACGAGAGAGATCTACAAGTTTGACGCTCAAGGTCAACCACAGCCGCTCACCAAGGGTTACATCGGCATTCCGATGGGAATTGCCTTCGATTCTAAGGGGCAGATGTTCGTCGCTGATCTCGAGCGGCAGTGCATCTTCCAAGTTGGCGCTGATGCCAAGGTCACCGAGTTCGTTAAGATCCAAGGTGCGCGAGGGCTGGCGATCGACAAGCAAGATCGAGTTTGGGTATTAACGAATACCGGTGATGCTTTAGTCCGATTTAAGGCCGACAAGTCAAAGGAAGTTGTCGTGTCGGGAGCGCCTTTCGAGTTTGCCAATCAAATGGTGCTCGACGATGCCGACAATGCATATCTTTGTGACGGCTACGCCCATGCTGTAGTGATGCTTCCTGTGGGAGGTCAACCCAAGAAGCTAGCGAGCGGTGATCCACTCAACCATCCTGTCGGTATCACATTGTCCGGCGAGCAACTGTTAATTGCCGATCCACATGCCAAAACGATTTTTTCTCTGGCAAAAGATGGTACAGGAAAGCCAGAGAAAGTGTTTCCGCGATAACAACAATCAAGTCATAACAGCCAAACCATAGCGAGTTAGCCATGGATCAAATACCAGCCAATCAAAGTGCAACATCAGCCGGAGATAGCAAGCCAAAGAAGCGGGTTTATGTACCCGCCATTGGTCCGAAACTCAAAAAGCTGCTGTTGATAATCTTTGCATTGCTTTCACTACTAGGGGCCAACTCGCTTTACTTGGTCACTATTACATTTTTACAGTGGCAGCGAGGTCAGGCGTTCGAGAACCATTTCTACATGTACATGTTTCTCGGGCACATTGTTCTCGGGCTGATACTGCTGGTGCCATTCGTTGCATTCGGCTTCATTCACATGATTACAGCTCGAAAGCGAAAAAATAAGCGAGCAATTCGTGTGGGCTATAGCCTATTTGCCATCAGCATCATCATGCTGGTGTCGGGACTTTTGCTAATTCGCGTCGGTGGCGTTTTTGACTTAAAAAGCACTACAGCTCGATCTTTGACCTATTGGGCTCACGTTTTGAGCCCAGTGGTGGCGATCTGGCTGTACTGGCTCCACCGACTTGTCGGCCAAAAGATACGCTGGAAATTGGGGGCCGCTTATGGGTTGGTGGCGGTGGCGAGCGTGGCAGCTATGGTTGGCTTCCATATGCAAGATCCTCGCGAGTGGAGTAAGAAATCCTCAGCAGACGGAGTCAAGTATTTCGAACCGTCGTTAGCTCGTACGAGTAACGACGGCTTTATCTCCGCTGAGAACTTGGACAACGACGAGTATTGCTTGAGTTGCCATGCAGATTCGTACAAGCAATGGGAGCACAGTGCCCACCGCTTCAGTTCATTCAACAATCCGGCTTATCTGGTGAGCATCCGGGAAACGCGCGAGGCGTTCATGAAGAGAGACGGTTCTGTAAAAGCTTCGCGCTGGTGTGCGGGTTGCCACGATCCAGTGCCATTCTTGAGCGGTGCGTTTGATGATCCTAGTTTTGACGACGTGAACCATGCTACTTCACAAGCCGGGATCACCTGCACCACCTGCCACGCAATTACCAGTGTTAACTCAACGCGAGGCAACGGCGACTACACTATCGAAGAACCACTCCACTACCCGTTTGCATTTAGCAAGAATCCGATGTTGCAGTGGATCAATCATCAACTCATCAAGGCTAAACCGGCCTTCCACAAAAAGACATTTCTTAAGGATGTGCACAAGACAAGCGAGTTCTGTGCGGCCTGCCACAAAGTCCATCTTCCCTACGATGTGACGAACTACAAAGATTTTCTTCGAGGTCAAAATCACTACGATTCATGGTTGCTTAGCGGTGTTTCAGGACATGGGTCGAGAAGTTTCTACTATCCTGATGTCGCCAGGACTGCTTGCGCGGACTGCCACATGGAGCTGTCGGAATCGAATGACTTTGGTGCAAAGGAGTTTGATCCTAAATCTGGAAAACTTACGATTCACGACCACTCGTTCGCGTCTGGAAATACTGGACTGCCCTTCATGCGAGGCTACTACGACGAGGTAAAGGACAAACATGCCAAGTTCCTCAATAAGGTAGTCAGAGTCGATATCTTTGGAGTGAAAGAACAGGGTAAGGTTGATGGCAAGCTTCACGCGCCCCTGCGACCTGAAGTGCCAACTTTGAGGCGCGGACAAGACTATCTACTGGAGGCTGTCGTCAGAACGTTAAAGGTCGGCCATGAGTTTACTCAAGGTACAGTTGACTCCAACGAAGTTTGGATTGAAGTTACCTTGGAGAGTAATGGACAGATTATCGCACAGAGCGGCAGCATGGATGAGAAAGGCGAAGTAGATCGCAACTCGCATTTCATGAACGTCTTCATGTTAGACCGTCACGGTCAACGCATCAATCGTCGCAATGCCCAGGATATCTTTACGCCGCTTTACAACCACCAAATTCCACCCGGCTCTGGCCAAGTGGCTCACTACGGTTTTAAAGTTCCTGAGGAGGTTGGCAGTACGATTAAGGCCACCGTCAAACTGCAATATCGCAAGTTCGACCAAGAGTACATGTCGATCACTCACAAGCGACTTGCGGAAGCTCTTAATCCTTCGTTGACTGGCAAAGATGTCGGTGCCGTCGTTTCTAATTCAGGTCTAAAGCCGGATGGGACTTATGTGAACAACTTGCCGATCATCACCATGGCTTCGGACTCATTAGTCTTCCCAGTTGAAAGTGCAAGCGAATCAACTCAGATGGCTGAGAAACAAAACAGCGAGATCCCTGCGTGGCAACGCTGGAACGATTATGGCATTGGTTTGTTCCTAGAGGGGAAGGCGGAACTGAAGCAAGCAGAACAAGCCTTCAAAGAGGTTGAGAAGCTCGGACGATACGATGGGCCTTTGAACTTGGCTCGAGTTTATCTGCGAGAAGGTCGCATTGATGAAGCCGGGGAAGCCGTTCAACGAGCGGCCAAACATACTGAACCGGCTGCTCCTGAGTGGTCCGTAGCTTGGTTCGCTGGTTTGGTGAATCGAGAGCAAGGTCGCTTGGCTGAGGCCGCAGAGAACTTCAGGGCTATCGTCGACAAAACGACTCAGCAACGTCTCGATCGTAAATTCGACTTTAGCAAAGACATCGAAGTGCTGAATACGCTCGGTCGAACATTGTTTGATCAAGCTGAACAATTTCGACTTGAAAGCCAGGCTAAGCAACGAAAGGGAATGCTCGAAGACGCAGCTAAGCAATTCCAGCGAACTTTGGCCGTCGACTCTGAAAACTTCAATGCACATTACAACCTCGGCCTGATCTATGCAGCGCTGGGCGATACTGAAAAGGAGAAATACCATAAGACGCTTCATTTGCGCTACAAGCCTGATGACAACGCTCAGGGTATAGCCGTTGGTATTGCTCGAGAAAAGTATCCAGCCGCTAATTTAGCCGCAGAAGCACTGGTGATCTATCCGCTCCGTGCTCCCAATACCGCAGCCCCCAAGAACGCAAAGGTTAACTGATGTCTTCGTCTGAGAATAATCTTGACAACGATCTTTTGGACGATGACCTTGAGCAGAGCGACGCTGTTATTGGCAAGGCGTTTTTCGGCTCGCTGGTCGTGTTTGCCCTGCTTGGCGTAATTGGTTTGGCAGCCTATTTCTACCTCTCCAAATCGGAACAAAAAACAGTTGCAGACGTAGACCCTGGAAAACTTCCCGAAGGCCGCGAGATGCCGACTGCGACTGTGCCGAATGTCCATTGGACCGATATAACGGCATCAAGCAATATCGACTTTGTGCACGTTTCTGGTGCCACTGGTGAAAAGCTGTTGCCAGAAACAATGGGCAGTGGCTGCGCGTTTTTTGATTACGATGGAGATGGTGATCAAGATATTGTATTGGTCAATTCTTGCCATTGGGATAAGACTCGGGCTTCGGCCGAACCCACCACGCTCAAGCTGTACGCAAACGATGGCAAGGGAGTATTCACTGACGTAACGACTGCCACAGGGCTTTCGTCGGTAAATGTATATGGTATGGGAGTGGCTTGCGGTGACTATGACAATGATGGCCGCGTCGATCTGTTCATTGCCTGTCTAGGCGGCAATCTACTGCTGCATAACGAAAATAGTAAGTTTGTTGACGTTACCGACTCAGCAGGAGTTCAAGGTAGCGATAAGGCGTGGAGCGTTTCGTCGGGTTGGTTTGATTTCGACAAAGATGGCGATTTGGACCTGCTGGTGACGCACTACATTCAGTGGACCCGCGAAGCAGATTTAGCTCAGTTGTTCGTGTTGCTGGGCGGTAATGAGCGAGCCTATGGTCGACCTCAACCTTTTGGTGGTACTTATCCATCGCTTTATCGCAACGATGGACAAGGCAAGTTCACCGATGTCTCTGATAAGGCCGGTATTCAGATTCAAAATTCGGCTACGAAAGTTCCTGCCGGTAAGTCACTGGGTCTAGTCTTCGAAGACTTCGACGACGATGGCAATTTGGATTTTGCGATTGCAAACGACACCGTTCAAAACTTTCTATTTCACAATCTAGGCGATGGCAGCTTTGAAGAAATCGGTGCACAGGCCGGTATTGCCTTTGACGCAGCCGGAGCGGCCCGAGGCGCGATGGGAATTGATGCAGCCGCGTTTCGCAATGACAGCGCGGTGGGTGTCGCCATCGGGAACTTCGCTAATGAAATGTCGGCTCTTTACGTTTCACGTTCACGCAACCTTCAGTTTTACGACGATGCGATCGCCAATGGATTCGGCCCAGCCACTCGATTGATGCTGACGTTTGGAGTGTTCTTCTTTGACTTCGACCTGGATAGCCGACTGGATATCTTTCAAGCAAATGGTCACCTTGAGGAAGACATTGCGAAGGTTCAATCGAGCCAGCATTACGAGCAGCCGCCACAATTGTTTTGGAATGCCGGTCCTCAATTCGCTACCGAGTTCGTTGCGTGCTCCGAAAAAGAAACCGGCCCTGAGTTTCAAAAACCGATGGTAGGTCGTGGAGCGGCTTTCGCTGATATCGATGGCGATGGCGACTTGGATGTTTTGATAACCGGCTGCGGCAGTAAGCCAAGACTTCTGCGCAACGAGCAAACTCTGAAGAACAACTGGATTCGACTCAAGCTTGTTGGAAATGGCAAGTCGAGCAATCGAGATGCAATCGGTAGCACTATCAAGTTGCAAATCGGCGATGAGACTCAGCGACGCATGGTGAATCCAACTCGAAGCTATCTATCGCAAGTCGAGCTACCAGTCACGTTTGGCTTGGGCATAAAGGCCGAAGTTGACTCGATCATCATTCAGTGGCCAGATGGTTCGCAGCAGAAGATTCTTAATCCGCCGATCAACAAGCTGGTGGTCGTGGAACAAAAATAGCTTGGCTCGTTGGTTTGCAAGCTGGACTCCTAGGTTTCGAGCTTGGGCTCTACCGAGGCAAGCTCGGTAGGGGCCTGCTACGCGTCTTCGATGGTTTGGCTCTCGATGTTCAAAGGTCCAAGTGTCTGGCGGTGAGTTAGAATAGCAGCAGTGAGCATGACTACTGCTGCAATAGTCAAGGCCGAGCCAACCTGTGAGAACTTCGCAAGCAACCCCCATGTGAATGCTCCCATTCCCATGCCGAGCGAAAAGAACATTACAAAGGCAGACATCCCGCGCGCGCGAAATTTTTTGGGGAGATAAACCTGAGCCGTCGCGTTCAATGTGGTCATGACTGTCATCCATGCTGCGCCGAAAAGTGGCAACGTAATTGCAGCTACCACAGTCGATCGACTTTGCCCTAAGATCACCATAAGCACGCTTAAGCCGATTTGACTGGCTAAGACTAAACGCTCACTTGAGAATCTCTGCCTGAGCCACGGAAGGACTCCGGCCGCCAAAACAGCTCCAAGCCCTAATGCCGCCAAACAAAGCCCGAAGCCTCGTTCTCTCAATCCCAACTTTTCAGTGGCAACCAAAGACAACAGGCTCCACAACGAACTAGCCGTGAGGTCGAACAAGAGCACTCGAACCAGCGCGCTACGAATGTTGACTGAGTTGCGAGCGATGAACAGCCCCTTGCGAAGTTCGTCAAAAAAGGCGACCTTCTTTTTCTTCTTGAGTTCCTCTGCAACGGCGGGCTTCCAAAAGACTAACACAAAGATCGTGCCTAGAAATGAAATCGCGTTAAACAGAAACGTAATTCCAACTCCCCACTGAGCAATCGCCAGACCTGCTAGAGCTGGCCCAACGGATCGAGCCAAATTAAAGGAGACGCTTCCAGCTTGAATGGCGGACGGAATCATGGACGTTGGAACCAACTCGGGCGTCATGGCTTGCCAAGCTGGAAGATTAAGAGTTGAAGCCACTCCGAGACCGGCAGTCAGTAACAATAGAGCCCAAGGAGTCATCCAGCCCAGCGTTGTACAGACCCACATTACCGTTGCGATGACCAGCAAAAAAGACTGAGTTCCCAAAAGCCAATTTCGACGGTTAAAGTGGTCTGCCCACACGCCAGCGGCTAAGACTAATCCGAACACTGGTAACGTCATCGCCACTCGCACCGCGGTCACCATCTCTGGACGTGGCTCTAGATCGGTCATCAGCCAGACGGCACCCGTTTCGTGCATCCAGGTGCCAATATTCGAAAACAGTCCCGCCATCCAAAATGCGCGGTAGATAGGAATTTTCAGAGGGTCCAGTGGGCTAATTCTGGCTGGTGTCGAGTCCATCGTCCTTGCTTGCTTCGTTGGTGTGCACTTGCGTTGAATTGCGCGAGTTATTGGCGGTCCTCTGAGTGTGCTATTCTAAAGGCTTCTTCAATCAGCAACCATCGGTCATTCATTGGAATTGTGTTGTACTCCTAAATTGTTCTAAAGACTACGAACTTTGAACGACAACTACCCGTAGATAACAACATGAAGTTCTCCATCAGATACATTCTTATCTTCACCGCAATTCTTGCCGTTCCGATTTCGTTGTACGTCAATCATGTTCGGCAACGCGAGAGAGCCATAAAACTAAGAATGATGCTTCAGCGAGAACTCGACGAAACCAATTCGAAGTTGAGATTCGGCAAGATTTATGCCGGCCAGACAGTGGATGAATACCTTCAACTTGCTAAGCCTTGTGAGGTTCATGAAGAGGAAGGCTATGTCTATTACGAACACGGCTTTACAGGTCCACTGTCTCACGGAACAACAATCGTCGCCAAAGATAAGCAGCTTGTTAAGGCGTACTTTTTGAGTTGCGTGGGAGGAGAGGAGTTTTTCAACGTCGAGTCGAAGGCTGAGAAGTCGCCCACTAATTGATTCGAGTAGTTGTTTAAGCTGTTCACCCCCTTCGCTTAACGATCGCTTCGCTTAACGATCACTTCGCCCTCCCGGCAAGACTTGCTTGGGCTCGCTTGCCACCCTCCCATTAACTAATCAAACGGCTGTAGTTGCTTGAGTGAATGGGAGGGTCCGAAAAACAACTTTGATTTATCAAGTACTTCAAAGCGTTGAATACTGGAGGGTAATGGCGGCAAGTAGATTGTGGGGAGAATTCCGTCGGAGACGCGGAGCAACGTTGGATTCTTGTCGGAGACGGTGCGACTTAGGAACCTAGAATCATCTCCGACCACAAGCTTGGATTGTCAATTGTGGACATGTCGGGCTGTATCAGCTTCGATACCCTCGCGGTCAGTGACACAGAAATAAAAGCCAACCACCGGAAAATCTGTTACGTCGATACTATGAACGCATCAAAATGAACAGCAGCAATCAGCCGATATCTTCCGTCTGCAATCCTGGCTCGGATTGCTAAACGATCGTCGGCTGGTTGAGGTGAATTCTCGCGAGCCCGATTGATCGGAGCCCATCCGGCGTAGGAACGGCAGCTTTCGGGCCTCGGCCCATTGGCAAAAATCAAATCGACTACAGTATTTTGTCGCTCGATGCACATCGCGCGGTGTCGGGTGTCGATCCAAATGTGCAGGCCATCGCTATCCTCAAGCCGCGAGTCTCGGCACCAAGGCAATTGTCGCTTACCTTGAACATCCGCCTGAAAAAACATCGCATTATTACCAATAAAGCAACACGGACCTGAGCAAATTTTGCCACTCCCGCTAGTTCGCTACTCAGGCATGGCACAATCGCCTCGTCAGGCAAGGCTTCAGGTCGATCTGAGAAGGCTCGGTCCAGCCGATGAGCTTTGATTCGCAATCGAATCAACATCGTTGGATCTATCGTTGGAGTTTCTTCTGCTTGGGACACTGTCTACTTCTTCCCTTGTTGTCGCTTCATTTGAAAAAAATGTGTCAATATGCTACCCGCAATCCTCGGCCATAATTCCAGCAGTCACCTGGCAACGATGGTTCAATCGCGAATCCTCTAGCAAGCGATACAGAGAATGAACCGGCTCCGGCTTCGGGTCCAAAGCACCAAAAACGACTTCGGCCAATTCTCGCTTGCAGGATCGCCCCAGCCGCACATCGGACAGGGTTCGAGTGTCACGTAGAGTGTGCATTCGTGCAGCCGCCAGCATGATAATCGAAGCAGCAGCTTGTGTAATGGCGATCATTTCCGCATGAGCCGTTGGGTCCTGCAAAGATTCCCGTTGATTCCAGCCTGAGCCAACCACCTTGTTGTTCAGGGTTACGATTGCACCAACCGGAACTTCATCCTGTTGCATCGCCTGTTGAGCCAGAGTCAATGCTTGACGCATGTACTTTTGATCCCAATCCACGATCGAAGATTGGAACTCCAACTCTTCGTGCATTGGATCATAGCTGTCGTCTGGCTGGCTCTCATCAAACTCGTAAGGCGAAATCAACGTTGCAGTTTCCTTGTCTTTGGCTTTCAATCATTCGGACGAATCGCAGTTTTTCTGTCGGTTCAACCAACGATCTAGCGATCGTGGCTACTTAGAAACAATGCCTAATCCTTCTTGAGCGGTCTCCAACGCATGTTCTTCATCTCGACGCCGAGGCGAATACAGAAGCCCAAAGGTTGATTCGCAAAGACTTCAATTCTCGTACTGAACTCGTGACCTTCGCCCTTGCGCAAAGACCTCTTTCTTGTCTACAAAGCCACGTACGAAATCGTCGTCAACTAAGATGCGAAACTTGTACCACTGATCATTCTTAAAGTCGACGTGGCTGGAAGTGCTGTTCTCGGATGCGTCTGCGCCATCAACACTGGAAAGGCCAACTAGTCCACCGCCCCAACCACCGCCAATGAACGAGGCAAAGCCTTTGCCAACTGGAAAAGTTAAGCCACACAAAAAGTCGTTGCCCTTGGTTCGACGAGCTTCAAACTCAATCTCAAAATTGCTTGTAGGAAAATCCTTTTTCTTCGAAGTGATGCCGGTGAGTGGCTTTCCAGGTTCGAGGATCAGAATCTCCCCTTCCCGCTTTACCTCGCCGTGCCCGTAAAAATCGGTGATTGTCCAGCCCTCTAGTTCTTTTTCTTCCAACAAAGGCTTCCAACCATCCTTGTCCACTTCCTTTCCAACTTCCTTGCTCGGCTGCGCTTTTAACGCTTTTGGTTCTTGAGCGATTACATTTGAATTAGCAAGTATTGGAACGCATGCGAGCAATAGCAGGGCGGTTTTCACAGCAAAAGTTCGCAAGTTGTAGCGACAACGGGCTAAGTTGAAGACCGAGGTAGGCAGGCAGTTGAACATGGTTCATTTTCCTCTGAAGAGGTGGGATTATTTCGGACGATCATCCTATACCGAGATTACCGTCTCGACCATGAACCCAGCTCAAAAAAATGCCGCCCATCTGGCCGAATTGTGACCTAACCTTCACAAAACGAACTAATTCCACTCGATCGACCGGGTCTCAATGCAAACCACATCGGATTCAACAGCCGCAACCCTTGGAATCGTTGCCAAGGGCGTTGATAGCGACCTACCCGTACGAAATCTGCTAAATAAAGCCGCTCTTTCATGGGGGCCAACCTTGAGAATAGCTTCAGCCTGCTTGGTTTTGTACTGGATTGCCATTTTTATCGGAACTCACATTCCGGGCCCGTCGGTTCCAAAACTAGGTAATGACAAGATATTGCATTTGGGAGCCTTTGGCGGATTGGCATTCTTGGTCGCATGGGCACTTCCCACTCGAGAGGGCCAAACGCTCAAACGAGCACTGATAACGCTGGGACTGATCGTTGGCTATGCGATGATCGATGAACTCACCCAGAACTTCATTCCAGGCAGACACTGCAGTTTGGGAGATTTCATTGCAGATGCCATTGGAGCCGTGATGGGTTTGGGAGCCTATTTCGTCGCGAAGGCAATATTAGTTCGCACAACGCTTGGGCAGAAGCTGATCACTACTTTGTCGCGTTAGTAAGCTTGATTCCAAAAAACTGAGTCTAGAGCGATTGCTAAGGGTGTCTTAGCGATGCAGAGATGGCGATTTTCGGCTTCGATCGCGTTTGACAGTCCCTCATTCTTATGCCCCTTGCAATCTATGACATGTTGAGCACCCTCCCGGCAGCGCTCGTACCTCGCTTGCCACTCTCCCAAGAGTTAATCAAACTGCTGTAGTTGAATACTTGCTTGGCAGGGGGCAAGGCACAGACATGAGTTGTCAGGTGGAGGCTTGAGTAGATTGTTCTCTAAGTCATTTAAGGCCCCTAAGTTGCCAGGGGTCGGCAGGAAGCATACTTCGGCTAAAATCTTCAACCAGTAATCTGTCTAAATTTAGATGGCTTGATTGAGCCAGAGTTGCTGTAAGGCACTCGCCGAGTACGAGGAAATACGTGGAAAGTCGAACACCTGGTCGGTTTAGCGATGAGCAGTTTGTTGCCAAACCAACCGAATTTGAGATGCAGCCGAACGAAATTTTGGAGCCTCCCAAGCCGAAGCGGCGGATCATTCTGATCGCTTGGGCTCTGGCTATTGCTACGATAGCTTCAACCTTTTTTGCCGCAGTTGGAGCTTGGTCTCCTCAGACACTGATTGCTGAATCTGCTCAATACCAATCGATGCTACCAGTTCGCCAAGCGTTCTTAGCTAATTGGGGTCATGGCTTGCAGTTCGCACTTGGCCTGATGTTGATCCTAGTTGCGCATGAACTTGGTCATTACATCATGACACTGAAGTATGGGGTTCCCAGTACGCCACCGCTGTTCATTCCTTTCCCGCTGTATTCCCCGTTCGGCACGATGGGAGCGGTGATCATGATGCAGAGCGGATCTGCGGATCGAAAGCAGATCTTCGATATCGGCTTAGCTGGACCTCTCGCCGGACTGGTCGTGGCGATTCCGTTGATCGCTTATGGCATTCTTCACCCAAGTCCCGTTCCATTCGCTCCTGAAGGTGTGATGCGAATGGGACAACCACTGATCATTCAATGGATGGCAGCCATCATCTCGCCAGAGACAGCGAGCCAATATCAAATGGTGGCCAACAATCAAGCAACTCCTCTATTGATGGCTGGTTGGGTTGGTTTGCTGGTTACCGGTATTAACATGATGCCGCTTGGACAACTGGACGGAGGACACGTCACTTTTGGTTTGCTTGGCGACAAATCGATCATCGTCGCTCGAGCGGCATTCTTTGCGGCATTAACCTTCATGATCTACAACAAAGCCATGGTCTTTGCGTTGATGACGATTTTAGTTTTGTTAATGGGACTTAGGCATCCACCTTCAAGCGACGATTCAAAGTCGCTCGGGTTTGCGCGGCAGTTAGTTGGCTGGTGTTCGCTGGTGATTCCCATTCTGTGCGTGCCTGCCAATCCAATCACGATCGTCAGCTAATTAATGGTCGTTACGATCCACTTATGGTTACTTTCGCCGTAATTCGGGATACTACCGAATACTGCTCCCAAAGCATTGGGGCGAACCTTTAGCTCGAAAAAGCGTTCTAAGCAGTCGTTCTGGGTCAGTATTATTTCAAAGCGGGAAAGGCTGCTGGCAGCTACTATCGCCTTGCCGATACAAATTAAACTATAATTAAGTCATGTGCGCTGCCCGAATCGGCAGGTTAAACCTAACGGAGTCACCATCCTAAAGTGAGAGAACATTTCCGCAGCGAAAGTATCGCACGAGAACGAGCGGTATTGGCCCGCCTGATTGGGCCAGAGGATTCTTTTGTAGACAACCCATTGGATGAGCTTACCGGACTAGCAGAAACGGCCGGGACTGATGTCGTTGACGGACTTGTTCAACGACGTGAAACTCCCGATCCAAAAACATTTCTAGGCAAAGGTAAAGTTTCCGAACTCAAGAATTTGGTCGAGCATCATTCGGCCGATCTTGTTATCTTCGACAATGATCTTTCACCCAGTCAGACTCGCAACCTGGAAAAGGCTGTCGAGAAAAAGGTGATCGATCGAACCGAACTAATTCTGGACATCTTTGCTTCGAATGCTAGGACGCATGAGGCTAGACTAGCTGTCGAACTTGCTCAATTGGAATACTCACTGCCTCGACTAAAGCGCATGTGGACTCACTTGTCGCGGCAAACGATGGGCGTGGGCATGCGTGGTCCGGGTGAAAAGCAGTTAGAAGTCGACCGACGATTGGTGGAGAAGAGAATTCACGAACTCAAGTCGGAACTGTCAAAAGTCGAGCGACGGAGGGCTCGCGAGGTAGCTGGTCGTCGCGATTACATGACCGTTTCGTTGGTCGGCTATACCAACGCTGGTAAAAGCACGCTGATGAACCGCTTGACCAATGCCGATGTCGAAGCTGTTGATAAGCTGTTTGCGACGCTTGACACTCGAACTCGCCGTTGGACATTACCGAGTTGGGGACCAGTGCTACTGAGCGATACCGTGGGTTTCATCCGCGACTTGCCGCACCATTTGGTAGCTAGCTTCCGAGCGACTTTGGAGGAGGCCCGCGATGCTGATTTGTTGCTGCATGTTGCCGATGCGAGTAATCCGGCTGTGCTAGATCAAATTTCGGCGGTGTACGGAGTGCTTCACGATCTTGAAATTGACGAGAAGCGGACTCTACTGCTTCTGAATAAGATGGATGCTCCCAATGCGGAGCAGTACGCGCAAGCCGCATTGGCTCGTTATCCAAATGCTATTCCACTCAGCGCTCGTTCTGGTGAAGGAATTGATCGACTAACGGCCGCAGTTAGCAATGCGTTGAGCGATGGCTTTGTGACAATTAGCGTCCGATTGGAAGTAAGCGATGGCAAGACGATGGCCTGGCTGGCTAAAGTAGGAGAAGTTTTAAGCAAGCAGTTCCACGACGAGTACGTAGAGATTCACACTCGACTGCCGGCAAGACATGGCGGACGATTGCGGCACGACGGCTTTCCAATCGAAGTCTTAAGTGGTCGCCTGCCCGATGAAAAGCCAAAGAACGAGACGTGGGAAACGCAAATGCCAACTGCAGGCAAGTTGCTCATCGACGGCAGTTCGACGTCCAGTTCAGTTACGCCGCTATCAGAGAATGGCGAAGTGGCGTAGTTTTCTTGTTTCACCGTGCTTAACCGTCAGCCGTAGGCGTACGAGTACATTATCGTAGCGTACGCCTACGGCTAACGGTTAAACACAATACTCGCAGGTGTGAAGGCGATTATCGTAGCGTACGCCTTCGGGTGACGGTTAAACACAATACCGATCAATCTAGATACTCCAAGCTTATTTCAAGACCTGAAGTTCGATCTTGCGAAACTCTGTGGGATGACTTTCTGCTTGAATTGAGATGAACCCTTGAGTCAAAATCTTGTCGCCGCCGTTCTTCTCGATCAACATTCGGCTGTGTGCATCTCGATCGTCTAATTGAGGCTCGGTGTACTCGAGTACTGTTTCGCCATCGATGATATGCTTGACCAATTGGCCGCCATGGACTTCAACTTCGGCGGTTACCCATTGATCACCGTGGTATGTCTTTGACTTAGAGCTAGTGCAGTGAGGCAGGAACAGTTTTCCGCCCAAGACGACGTTTGTACCCGGAGTGCACAAATTCAACGTTGTGCGTTCGTCTTTTCCATTTCCACCCAACAGTTGCACTTCAATTGACGCAGGAAAATCTTGATCCACAGTCATTAGCTTCGGGTCTTCGCAATGCAGCATCAAACCATTGTTTCGCACGGCCCAACCTGGACCGCCAGGACACTGAGCGCCAACGAAGCGATACTCAACCCGCAAACGATAGTGCGAGAATGGCTTTTCGTAAAACAGATGCCCGAATTGCTCGTTGTATTTTGGATAGGCTTTGGTGTCGTCGTAAACTACTCGCAAAACTCCATCTTCAACTCGGAAGGTATTGCCCCAGTTTTCGCCTAGGGGTTGGTATCGAATCTTTGGAGTCCAACCGGTCAAGTCCTTGCCATTGAACAACTGAATCCACTCACCGGGCTTTGCGGTTGACGGCGACACAGACGGAGTAGTTGCCGCAGCCGCATTATTCCCCTCATCAATGGCTCCGACAACTCCACGCTCGATCTTCTTCTGAGCGAAAGCAGAACTGCAAACAAGTAGATAGAGAACAACGCTGGCGGTGGCTCGGCTGACTATTGTTCGGCTGATTATTGTTCGGAAAGGCATTCTTGAATTCCTTAGATTCGTGGAAATCGCCGAAGCATGGCGAGAATTCATTATTCGAGAGCATGGTAGCAACTTTACAACTGGCTGTCAGGCGTTGGTCAACTGAGTCGCTAGAAATTTACAGCTCATCGGCCGTAGAACGCCGTTCGATCGGTTCATATCTGTCGAAAACCACTGCATTTTCAACTAGCTTACCGACAATATGTCGCGTTGATTGCTCGGAGTATCGCAGATCTTGGCAGGCCCGAAAGCCACTGTATTCAACTCGATATTGTACCTGCACTTGGGTACCATCAACTTCGACGCTGACGATATCAGTAGACTCAACCTGCGACTTGCGGTCAAAGTAATCTCCGATCAGGTCGAGGGCATCACGAAAGAGCTGCCAATGCTCCCTCAACCAACTCTCAGCTTCATTTGAACTCAAGCCTTCCGGTAGAGTGACATGAATCTTGTTAGTGTTGCTCATCGTGTTTTAGTCACCACTCATTCCGTTCTAACCGATTTACCAGCATGTCCCACCTTGCCAGTAAGTTTGATACTGCCACGGGGAACTGCTTTTTCTCGACGATTAACCATTGTACCCATTGCATCGCGGATAGAAGAGTAGAAGCATGATCGAGCGTCTGAAACAGACTAAGCCTCATTGAGCTTTGAGTTTGCTCGCTATAGGCTTGAAACAATTGATGTCGAATGGAGGCACTGTTAGGAAACATAGTCCCCAGAAGGCGAACAAGATCCACTAGCGGATGATCCAACCTGGCCGCACCGAAATCGATGACTCCCGTTACCTTCGCTCCGCTGAATAACATGTGCTCGCGGTGAATATCCCGGAGCACAAAGAAGACGCTTGACATCGATTGATGGCTAGTCAACTGACGCGACAAATCGTCAGCATCTTGAGTAAAGCAGCGAATGGTTCTCAGTGTAAGTTGTGTCAATGAAACTTGAGTATCGAGCAACCCGTTGGACGAATTGAACTGAGTCAGTAGAAGATGATTTTTTTGATACCGATGTATCAGTTCGATTCTTTCGACGATTGCGGGTATTTGCACTTGGCAACAGGAATGCTCTTGCGAAGTTCGATGCAGCTCGACCAACGCTGTCATTGCAGACTCCCCGTGCTCGATCGTTGCTGCGTCTATTTCAACGGGAGCACCCTCCAGCCAAGTTGATAGTTCCCAAAAACCACCATCACTATGGATGAATGTCTCACCGGAGTGCGTTTTTTGCAACTGAGGAACAAACTCGCATGTTCGACAGAGCAATTTTTGAAACGCGTGCAACTGCTCCAATCGTTCTTGGCGCATTGTTGTTGCGGGGTGAGCTTTCAAAGCGAATGCACTGGCGCCTGCCCGTATCTTCCAAACTCGACTGCTCGATAGCCCACCTGAAACCATCGAGGCACTATCGGCAGTCTGAACTACTCCCCAGGCCGAACGAACATGTGCTGGAAGGTCATTCATCGAATTACAGTTCTAGTTTACGGGCAATAGCTGGACAGCATCGATATGGGTATTCCCGGATTTAGCTCCCGTTATCACAACTAGAACTTGGTCATCCGCCTTTAGGCTCAAGGTTTCTAACGTGATCCACAACTTTTCTTCGGGAGCTGCAACCTGTTGATTGATCGATTTAGCAATACGCTCAGCGCCAAACTCGATTACCACGGGAACTGCAGCGGAACGTTTTTCATGTGCCCCATACGCCACACGCACCTTGTACTTGCCAGCTTTCTTAACTTGCAAAGTAAACTTTGCCTGATTCTGCGCTCCAGCCGAAGCGTAACGGTAGCCCCAACCGACAAAGCCTTTCAGTCCATCACCTTCAGTCCAATTTCCATTGAGTTCTGCTTCACGATCGTCCACTACAACGCCAGGAAGCGTAGCTGGATCAATGCCACTTGATGGACCGAATGGAGTAGCTAGCGGTAACGCGTCGTCTGGAATGACAACTTTGTCGTTAACAGTTCCTCTTCTAGCTTTTCCAGGTAGATTCAGAAGCTCGATCAAGTCGTTCAAATGTTTATCGTAAACCGCGCGTGGTCCACAATCAAACTTGATGCACAGGGAAGCCGCTTTACCGACAACTTCGCCCATCATTCCGCAAGTCTTCATGACTCGCGTTGTCCCCAACGCCTCGTGTGTCACGCTTATGCAGCGGCCAGCCATGAACAAGTTTGGGATATTGCGGGAGTAAAAACTACGGTAGGGGACGGGATAACCATAGTTTCGATCTATACGGCGGTCGTGTTCCGCAATGGAAATAAACGGATTGTCCGCGAACTTGAGTGAAAATTCTTTTTTCGGATAGTGCAGGTCGATTGACCAAGTACTCGGTACGCATCCGTCCGGAAATTCCTTTTTAGTAACTATGTCATCTTGAGTAAGCACGACATCGCCCAATAGTCTTCGACTCTCACGAGGCCCACCAACATAAGCAACCCACTCCAGCGCAGACTTGCGATGCTTCTCAGCCTGTTCACCGGTTTTCATCGCGCTAAATGCACCAAAGACGGCTCGGAGGTTCCAATCGCGTATGGCCTCGGAATCTTGTAAAGGATCTTTGTCAAAGCCGCTTTCCCAAAACCATTGTCCATGATTGTCACGCGGGTAGGGAAAGTCATCCATCGTCAGGTTCAATGCCCACGGCGTGGCTGGAAACGACTGAGGGACCTCGCGATCCTCCCAGCGCCACATGTTGCTCATCCCCATTCGACCTGCGGGGGTGTAGTCGCAATCGGCACCTGCCCAATAGCCAATCCAAGCATGTCCAGTGCAATCAGCAAACATCTTGCCAGTGAATCGAACAGGTGAAGCTGATCTCACGTCAAAAGCCCAAACTGCATCGATGGCCCCATCCTTCATGTCAACTTTGAATGCGTGGTGCCCCAAGTACAGTTCAATGTTCTTTTCCGCGCGGACGAGCTGCTCTTTGATGGCATCACCGAACTCTTCTTCGCGACCTGGACTCTTGGTAGCGTGATCACAAAACTCTTCGACGATCTCACCAATTCTGGGATAACGACCGCGTCGAATCAGTCCCATCGACCACACGCGAACCTCGCTAGACCCATTGCCTCCTAATACAAAACGGTCTTGAACAAAGGCTACCTTGCAGCCCATTCGCGCGGCGGACAAAGAAGCGGCAATACCTGCATAGCCACCTCCGACCACCACCAAGTCGTACTGGCCCTTCTGTGACGTCGCGGCTGGTAGCTTTAACTTGGCGCGTCTCCATGGCGATAGAACGCTTGAGTCGTTATCGGGCTTTGCCTCTAGATCTGTAGTCAACCAAATCGCATCGCATCGACCGTCGAATCCGGTTTGATCTTGAAGGCGCAGCTCTGCAGAGCCTTTAGCGATGTCGATGACGCCACCGTCGTGCCAATCCCAATTTTCGCCTCGGACTCCAAACTCGTTTTCAAGTACTTTGCCCTGAACCGAAAGTTTAAACCGGCCTGGAGTGCCAGTTGCCTTCCAGCGAGCTACCCAATCTTTGGTACGAACCCATACGCGATATTTGCCCGCTCGCTCAACGTTGATCTCCGTGACTGCATCGGCAACCGGAGTGCCTAAGCCATGTGCCAACAGATAGGGCGATCCCATCTCCTGAATAAACTGAGTGTCCAAAGACCATCCACCTGGCTTGGCAAACGATTCAGCTTCGACGAAGCACTCATCCGCCACAGCTTGTCGCGGACTAGACAACACAGTCGATAGAGTTGTTAACAAGACAAAGTGAATTACTCGAAGCTTTAACATATCGTTCCTCAAATTGAGCACCATGAAAGCGATTTGATTCCTCGATAGGATAGTCCCATGGATGGTTCAAGAAAAAAATAAGGGGGGTACGAGGACTTGAAGGGAAGTTTGCGACTGAATCAGTGGAATACCTCGACTGAGCATTGTAGCCTGATCCGGAAGTTTCCTTTACGGGCAAATTGGCCGATTCTATGCCCCAATTGACAAGTGAACCTCGCATCAACTGTGGACGTCTGAAGCACCACAAAAGGTGTCCTTCGCTGATTTTGCCACTATAATTGCCCATTAGGTTGGAGATGCATAGCTTGCGAAGGTGTTGCGTTTAGCCCGAACTTTTGCAAAGTCGGCTCAATCGCTACTCAGTTTGCAGTCCAATTAGAACTACTGAGTTTTGGGGCTGTTTTGAGCCCAAGACTTCACCTAAATTGACCGTTTGCTATACTTCTGGCAGTTCCCGCAAATGTAGGAGGCGTACCAATGCGCTCGAAACATATCGATCACCTGCTCAACGATTGGCCTTATGAACCCGATGGCGGCGTGCGCCTGGTTAAAGGTGCCGATGGACGTGACTTGATCCAAGTGAGAGTTGACTTGGGGGTTCTGCAGTTAGAAGTTTCTGGACGACCAGATGGAATGAAGCCCGATGGTTTCCCCACGATGTTGGACTGGCTTGTCCATCGAGAAATGGAGAATCCAGAATTCGAGCTCGACGATGAGGTCTGCGGCGAAATCGACAGAGAGTTTGTGCAATTCTACCACCGCCGGATGGCTTGGTTGAGGCTCCAAAAGTTCGAGGCTGCTGTACAGGACGCCAATCACACTTTGTCCTTAATGGATTTTTGCCGCGAGCACTCCGACGATGACGAATGGACATTTCAGCACGAGCAACATCGTGCGTTTGTCCTGTTCCATCGCATTCAGGCCTCTGCATTGATAGCCATCGAAAGTCAACAAACTCCAGAAGCCATCGAATTGATTGACGCAGGCCTGGAAGAGATCAAATCCAGCTTCGACGAACTCGGTTGGGAAGAATTCTACGAAACTGACGAGCTAGTATTGCGACTCGGAGAGTTAAGAGAATCGTTGCTCAAGGATTCTGAGATACCCAAAAGTCTCCAGCAGCAACTTGAAGATGCTGTTCAGTCGGAGCAGTACGAGCTAGCTGCTATTCTCCGAGACAAAATGGCCAAGCGCGAGTATTAAAAGCGATTCGCCTAACATTAACTGTGTCGCTTCAGTATCGATCCAATCGATCGATGCTATCCTGGGAAGTTGGATTTCGATCTATTGAGAACTTCGAAAGTAACCATCAAATCCACAGTACAAGTTTGATTACTTCTGAGGTAGGAACGGAAACAGTTTTCGAATCTCCGCATCCGTTGGTTGTCGACCGTACTCACAGACTTCGAAAGCTTCAGCATATTTGATCTGTTCGCCCAATTCGGGACCATACCATTTCTGCAAAGCCGATCTGTATTTTCTAGCTTCGTTGGACTGCCGCGATTCCCATTTTTTGCGAAGCCAATCTTTTCTCGCCGCTGGTTCGCGAGCTGGCGGGATATTGCGCATGAAATCCTCGCTCCCGGAAGCTCCACCTTCGTAGACTTGCGACTCCAATTGATGAACAGCATCCAGCTTAGTTTCGAATACGTCGTCCAAAGAGACGGCAATATCGGCTTTGAATGGATAAGGTTTTTGGAAACCATCGCTCGAGTACAAAAACAATGGATTGGATTTTAGGTAAGGAGTATCTGGGCAGAAAAAAGGAACGGTGACCATAAACGAAGCGTCCTGAACTAGGACTCCAACATAGCGGTGATCCGGATGGTAATCCCATGGTCGGTGGGCGATGACGATATCAGCTTTCCACTCTCGAATAGATCTTGTAATCAAACGTCGATTCTCAAGGCTTGGTACAAGCTCTCCGTCGTGCAGATCAAGCACTTCAACCTCGGTTCCCATGACCTTGGCCGCTGCTTCAACCTCTCTTTTTCGCCGCTGAGCCAATGGACCGCCAGCCATTTCCCAGTGACCAATGTCGCCGTTCGTGACGGAGACTAACTTCACTTTGTGGCCCAACTTGGCCCATAGGATTGCTGTACCTCCGGCCTTAAATTCAGCATCATCCGGATGAGCGCCGAAAACGACGATCCGCAACGGTTCGACGTTTGGTTCATCCGCACAAACATAGTTGCTAAACAAACAGTATGTGACCGCCAGTGACACCTGGCAAAAGAGAAGTGACAATCGTTGCAGCAACATTTTCAATACCTAACTTGAGTTCTAATCTTGCAGCGACAGGGCTGTAGCGTGGAATTGATCGACTGACGTAACTTTGTCCAATACCTTTCGCCGGATTGCATCTGTTAATGAACGCATTCCCAATCCTTCAGCAATCTCTGTCAATTCGCCGGCCGAGCTGTTTCTCAGGATGCTGGCCTGCAAGTCCCGCTGCATTTCCATGATTTCATAGATACCAACTCGTCCAAAATATCCAGAATGGAAGTTGTCGTCGTGCGGGATGCCGCGCACTAACGTGTACTTGTGAGCCTCGGCAGGATCGATTTTCAGAATTTCACAATCAGCTTCATTGGGTTGATATTCTTCTCGATGCTTAGGACAGACTTGCAATACCAATCGTTGTGAAACGATTCCGCGCAGACAGTTTGCCAAGATAGGCGACGGAACGCCCAAGTTCTTCAGCACATCAATCGCGGCCACAGCAGAATTCGCATGCAAGGTACTCAGCACCAGCACACCGGTTAACGCTGACTGGCAGGCAATTTGAGCTGTCTCGGCATCGCGAATCTCTCCAACCATCATGACATCTGGGTCCTGTCGCAACACGCATCGCAACGCTGTAGCAAAATCAAATCCGATCTTGGGTTCAACTTGCATCTGAGAAACATCGGCCATCCGACGCTCTACCGGATCTTCGATCGTGACTAGACTTTGTTGAGGATTGTTCAGTTCCCTCAAGAACGAGTAAACCGTGGTGGTTTTGCCTGAACCTACTGGACCAACCACCAAAATCAAACCGTAAGGTGCATTCAAGCAGCGCTTCAGCGCAGCATGATCTCTTCCATCTAAACCAAGATCGTCAACACCAGGGAATTGCCTTGGATCAGGCTGCAATCGCAGGATAATGCGTTCGCCATACACGGTTGGACCACTGCCAAGTCGAACATCGCGAGTCATATTCTGAGAAACATAAGACAGGTGACCATCTTGAGCTAAGCGACGTTCTGCAATGTCCATTCCGGCCATCACTTTGAAGCGCGAAATCAGCGGTGCCGATGCAGACTCAGGCAGTCGAGCCACGTCGTGCAGTAGGCCGTCAGCTCGCATCCGTATTCTCAGCCCAATGCCGGTCGGCTCGAAATGCAAGTCTGTGGCGTTGAGCGCAGAAATGCTCGATCCAACACAACGTCACCAAGTTTGCCTGGACCGACAACATCCAACAACTCCATCAACTCGTCACGCAAACCAGCGTGAGCAGATGGTTCTGGAGTCACAGTTGGCTCAAGATCTTCAACTGGAGCCACTTCCACTATTTTTTCTGATTGGTCGCTCATGGCTTCTCCACGGCAGCTTGAGTTGGTTTGTCACCGCTTCCTGATTCGGCGGGATCTGAACTTTTTGCTTCTGTGTTGTCGGGCGGCGGCATATCGGGATCATCACCTTCGTTGGGTGTTTTACTGTCGGGATTGTCCGATAGGCCGTCAGTTTTCGCAGGCTTTCCGCTCTCGCTTGGCGCTGCACCTGGGTCGGGTGAAGTAGCAGGCGGGTTTTTCGGCCTACGCGATTGAGGTGCTTGTTCGCCGGAGTCTGACGCTTGTTCGCCGGACTCGGGCGTGGCTGCATCGCCTTCAACGACTGGAGTGCTTACATCACCCTCCGTCATGGAAGAATCGTCCGAGTTTTGATTGATCGTGGCCTTGCTCTTATGTTCCTGGCTTCTTCTCAACTTGGCCAGCATAGTAGAGGTCCAGATCAGATAGGCTAGCAGCGCCACGGACCCGATGAAAACAAACACCGACAACCAGCGACGCCAGGAATGTTCGCGAAACACCGAGATGCCTGATGTCACGCTAGCCATAGCAATGAGTGATAACGCGATCCATTCGTGTGGTTCGGAGAGTGTTGCCAACTTCGGTACGCGGCAGAGCGCCGCTGCTACACCTCCAACCAGCAAGGTCGCGGGTCCAACGAATGCCAATAGTCGCAGTTCTCGTTTGACGATCTTTGCCTGGGGCGAAAAGCCCAACTCGTGAACAGCTTGATCGTAGCTAGATTTGATCGTCCATACATTGTTCAGTCCGGTAACTCGCAGGACTTCACGGACTCCGATACTGGAGGCGGCTACGATCATGCGTCCTTGACTGGCCTCGATTGCTTTCCATATTCTCACGATTGAGGCAACCATCGAGCTACCGACGTGATCCAAGTTCGTCAAATCAACGATGCACTGAGGAGCCTTTTGACTAGCCAACTCTGCGACCACCTGATCGCCGGCCTCGCGAATCTCATTGAGGTGTGCTCGGCTAAGCTCTTTGGGAAAGGTGACTACTGAATATCCATCTCGAATTAGGCAAAACGATTTCACCTCGGTAGACAAGGTTCATCTCCTTTTGGAGGTTGGAAGGCTGATAAGGCGGGCGGGAGGACAGTATCATACTACATTTGCAGAACAAGTTGCGAGCGGTAACAGGTGCTGTTTCACACCGATTTTTGAGACTCTTGTATCTTTTGACGCGATCGATCCAAGGCCACTTGTTTTGATAAGCTTGCACCATAAACTAGCCAGATTATTCGCTATAGTTTGCCGTGGTTTGCCCACGATTCAAGAGTTTCAGACAACTCCTGGACGAGCTTCGACAGTTTCGCTGATCGCAGATGGGAGAGCATCGCGTGCCAAGATAGCGCTTCATGGAGTCCTAAGATAGACCGATATTTTGACCGAATGCGACAATGGCTTGAGCTGGAAGCTCAAGCAGAACGCGAGCGACTAGCGGTCCGACGACAGCAACGCGGCAACAAGGATGCCGAGAAGTACGGCGAGACGCTGGTGGATCTTGTCATTTCCGACCATCGTAGCGGGCTAGGCGGATTTTCGCTGATCACTTTTGTAAAACGCAATCGTACTCTAGGACTGCCTTGGAATCGTCTGCGTGTGGGCTCGCCCGTGGTCATTTCTGACGAAGATCCTAACACGAGTCAAGAATGGACAGGAGTCGTCTCAGCTCGCAACCAACAGTCGATCGAAGTTGCGTTCTCGGAGTGGCCTGAAGCGGATCGATTTCGAATCGACTTAGCCGCCGATGAAGTCACTCGCCTGCGTCAGCTTTCGGCCATGAATACGGCCGAGTTCGGTAAAGGTCGAGTCGCTCAGCTTCGCAATACTCTGCTTGGCGATCGGGAACCTCAATTTGATGCCGAGAAGCCGATCGAACAACGCAACAAATTGAATTCCTCGCAAGAGGAGGCTATTCGTTTTGCACTTTCAAGCCGCGATTTGGCGATCATTCATGGCCCACCCGGCACTGGCAAGACAACGACTGTTGTTGAACTGATCGATCAGGCTGTGCAGCGCGGCCAACGTGTTCTGGCAACGGCCCCCAGTAACGCCGGTGTCGATAATTTACTCGAACGCTTAGCCGGTCGGAAACTGCGACTCGTTAGAATCGGCCACCCGGCTCGCATTCAAGAGTCGCTTCAGTGCTTTACGCTGGATTCCCTTGTCGAATCTGATCCAGGTACAAAAGTGGTCGGCGAAATGTTCAAAGAGGCCGAGCAGCTTGCCAGAAAAGCCGCGAAGTTTACTCGAGCCAAGCCAGAGCCCGGTGCGAGGCAAGATATGCGGCAGGAGGCTCGTCAGCTTCGTGACGATGCTCGACGATTCGAACGCCAGATCATCGCCAACATTTTAGACCGCGCCGATGTTGTCTGTGCAACGACTACGTTTGATCCCGAGGTGCTCGAGGGACGAACCTTTGATCTTGGAATCATCGATGAAGCATGTCAATCAACTGAACCTGGATGCTGGCCAGTCGTGCTGCGAGCTGATCGAATTGTATTGGCCGGTGATCATTGCCAACTTCCACCCACCGTGCTTTCGGACAAAGCTGCTCGTGAAGGTTTTTCGGTAAGCATGATGGAGCGGCTGGTTCATCGCTATGGAAAGCAAGTGACTCGAAGATTGTCCATTCAGTATCGAATGAATGAGCAGATCATGAACTTCTCCTCCGCTCAGTTCTACGAGGGCGAGCTTCAAGCCGATAATTCAGTGAAGGCTCATACATTGAAGGATCTATCGAGTATCGGCGCGAAAGCCGAAGCTGAGCCGATCGTTACCATGATTGATACGGCCGGAGCAAGTTGGGATGAAGAGGTCGAACCGGATGGCGAGAGCAAATGCAATGTTCACGAAGGCAAGTTTGTCGTTGAGCAAGTAGAGCGTCTACTTGAGATGGGACTTCCCGCTGAAGACATTGCGGTTATCTCACCTTATTCCGCGCAAGTTCGTTGGATTCGCGAGAAGCTTCAAAGCACTCAAGTCGAAGTGGACTCGGTCGACGGTTTTCAAGGCCGAGAAAAGGAAGCTGTTTTGATCAGCTTAGTTCGTTCGAACGCAACCGGCGAGATCGGCTTCTTAGCCGATACTCGTAGAATGAATGTGGCTTTGACCCGAGCCAAACGCAGGCTCATCATCATCGGCGACAGCGCCACACTCGGCGGCCACGAATTCTATGCAGAGCTGTTGCATTACCTCGAATCCATCAACGCCTACTCAACTGTCTGGGAATATCTGTAAAATCCTAGCAGTGGAATTCATTAGAATACCGTACATTCAACGATCCTCCTCATGCCAGAACTAGCCCGCACGTCAGTATCATGAATCGTCGAATTCTATTCTTGATCATAGCGTTTTGCTGTTGTACTACTTTAGCCTGTAGCAAGCGACCCAAGAGCTTTGCTGAAACGATGCGGGAGAAGTACGCCAATGATGCATTCACGATTTCACTACGTAATCCTTTGCCAGATGGCAGGCCGGTCATCGGAATTGACTGGGCAGCCAAGAAGCAACACGAAAAAGAACCATTGCGAGGCTACCTGCTGCTGGTCCGTCGAAATGGCACGCCCTATTACACGCGGATTTTTTCATCTCACGAATTTCGTCCAGGATTTTCACTGGATATCGCTCTGAACAAATCGGAGTTCAAGCAGAACGATGTTTTGAGTGTTCGTGTTGAAGTGAACATTGATTCTTACGCCAAGGATTGTATTTTACTTTCCAATTCACTCAACTTTGATTTACCACCGGATTCGGCAGCAGATTTCTCAACCCCGCCCCAATGAAACGATCAGAAAATCTCACCATCCATACACTTCTCCCATTGTCTCTCATGCCCCTTCCGTCAATAACCCGCCAACCAGGAATTTCTATACCTGTTGATCGATGTCCCAGGTTTATGCGTTGAGATAAAACCGGGGAAATGTAGCGCGGAAGGTGCTGCCGATGCCTAGCTTGCTGTGAACTTCGATCTGGCCGTCAAAGGAAATGACAAGGTGCTTGACGATAGCCAGGCCAAGTCCAGTTCCACCTTTTGCTCATATCGGTGAGATCTGGCGGTATCGACGCGGAAAAATCGCCTGAAAATTCGTGCTTGATGTTCAGCGCAATACCGATTCCATTGTCGATTACTTTTACGACGCATTGCTCATTGGATGCAGTGATTTGAACCTTGACATGAGCCTTCCTACGACCACTGCCGTAATGGTGACCATACCTTAGGGCATTGCTAACTAGATTGTCGAAGATGGTCCTCAACGCATCGTGATCTGCCCACACGAAGCAACCTGTTTCATCGCCACCGATTACAGGCAAGACCTGAAGCTCGACGCCCTTCTGCTGAGCCTCGTGCTGATAATGAGAGATCGACTCTTGGCAAACATCCTCCAAGTCAACCGGCTCGGACTTGAACGCCTCCGATCCCGATTCAATTCTGGCAAGCTGCATGAGGTCATGAACTTGACGACTCAAGATATCGGCTTGCTGGTCGATCTGCTGGACAAATCTAAGGTTATCCGGCGACTTGTTAATTGCTCCCATCAGCAGCGTTTCGGCAATAGCCTTGATCGCTGACAGCGGAGTCTTCAGCTCATGCGACGCACCAGCTACGAAGTCACGGCGAATCGACTCAAGCCGTACCAGCTCGGTAACGTCTTGAAAAACGAACGTCATGCCCGCCACAGGTTCCCCAGCCATCGGTGCCACACGCAGTCGAACTTCGCGAGGATTGTTTGCGTAGGTTTGGAAAGTGGTGTCTACAATCTTGTGCGTTTCCAAAGCCTCGCGAGTCGCCAATTGGACGGCTTCGTAACGCACTAATCCGATCAGCGGTTTACCCGTAACCTGAGGTAGATCGATGGACAAGATGTTGCGAGCCGCTCGATTCAAAAACAAGATCGCTCCGACGTCGTCGATGGCAATGACGCCCTCATCCATGCCGCTCAAGACCGATTCAAATCGCTCTTGGTACTCCGCGTATTTCATCGTTTGACGATCCAACTGTTCTTCTCGAAGCTGGATTGCATCGCGAATTCGATCAAACGGATCCTCTGTTGTGCTCAGCTCATTCGACGCGGCTTTGTTCGGGGCCAATTGCTCCAGGTCCGCCAGAGGCTCAAGCAGTTTGTAGCAAAACAGGACAATCGCAAGACCGCCTAGAAAGGCAACAATCGTCAAACTATGAGAGTAACCGACTGTCGCAGAAGCTACCAAAATCATCGCCAATTGGACGAGAAAGATGGCGGTGCCAATTTTGACTAACAGCGACTTCATGACAGCGGTTTAGCCCTGTTTGGATAAATAGCATCAAGCTTTTTTGTAACAGTATAGCGCAGATTGAGTTCGAACATAGATCAATCCGTCACTGATCACTGGAGAGGCCATTACTCGTTCGCCAAAGTCATGGCTGGAAAGAACCTCGGTTTCCTTTCCGGCTTTCAAAACTGTCATAATCCCTTGTTCGCTGATCATGTAAACCTTACCGTCGCCAGCGACTAGCGAACCGTAGTAGTTTCCTTGCCCTGCGGCTCGCATCTGATGAAGTTGTTTGCCTGTATTTGCATCTAAAACCGTGATGATTCCAGAGTCTTTCACCATCGTTAGAACATCAGCGTAAACTACGGAACTGGGAACTGTTGGTAATCCGCGACTGTGAGTCCAACGCACGTATCGAGCATCGAGGCTGCCTTTAGTCCCGGGCTCGAGAGCCACCGCAACGTTTTGGGCTCGTTCAAAAACGGTTGCATGCTTAGCCCATTCGGCGGAGTCCAAGCCTCCGTCTTGATCCAAATCAATTCTGAAAAAGCGGTCCATCACGGGGCTAGCAGCAGGCAGCTCCTCGCGTGAAATCTTCTTGTCGGCGTTTTTATCGAAGCTCTTCAAGGCTTCTTCAAAGGGCTCCATGCTTATCCTGGAATCGGAATCACCGCCGGGAGTCCATGAGGCAACGTAGATCACGCCATCTTGAACCGTTGGAGTGCAATCAACGATTCTTGAGATGCCGTTGTACCACCACAGCTTCTCACCATTGTCTGGATCGTAGGCTGTAAGTTGCAGCGCACCGGCGATCAGGATTTCCTTCTTGCCATTGCGATCGAGAACAAAGGGCGACGAATAGCTTCGAGTCGCTTCATCGCGCGGACTTTTCCAGAGAATTGAGCCAGACTTCGCGTCTATGGCGGTGATAAAACTGTTAATGTCGTGGTCTTGATTGATAATCACTTTGTCGCCAACCAAGATGGGAGAACTAGCCGCGCCGAACTCGTCTTGAAATTTGCCCATGGGGACATCCCACAGCAACTTTCCATCCCAGTCATAGGACAACAAACCGTAACTTCCGAAAAACGAGAACACTCTTTTGCCATCGCTGGCTGGAGAAGAACTGGCTGGACTACCGGTTGCATGAACAGGTTCGATGTACTGCGTATCTACAACTCTTTCCCAGCGTACCTTGCCGTTGCTGCGATCTAGCGCCACTGTTGCAATTTGTTTGAGATCAGCTTTGTAGGTTGTCAAAAACACTGAGTCGCCAATAACACATGGCGTAGAATGTCCAGGAGCAAGTTCCGTCTTCCAAACCAATTTGGCGTCTGAGTCGAAGTTGTTTGGTAAAGCTACTTTGCTCTGTGCGATTCCGGAATCACTTCGGAAGTAGACAGGGGCAAACGTTTGTCCATTCGCAACCGAGCCACTTAGAAAGAAATACAGAAAGACCAAGGCAACTAGCGCTAGACTAAAGGCACTACGAATGCATTGAGAAGTCTCCTTCTCAACGAGCCCAGAGCTAATTACCTGCATCCTTCGATCCAAGAACTTCATGATTATCTGGCCTTTTTTAAATCGTTGGACCGAACGGGAATATCGAGCCCAAGTGGGACTCGACAGCTTTATTATTGTGTCGATAATTGCAGTCCCGTTAAGCAGACCAATACGATTTTGACCCCAGAACTGAGTTGGATTATGGCTAAGAAGACGATCGCCGATGTTGACCCTCGTGGCAAAGTAGTCCTGATGAGAGTGGGATTTCCAACGTTCCACAGGACGATTCCGGCTCAATCACCGATGATCGTCGAATCCGGTACATGGCTTTGCCGTCCATTCAGTCGGTCATGAGCCGCGGTGGGAAGCTGGTTCTGATGAGTCACCTTGGACGTCCCCTAAAGGTGGTCCTGATCCGAAGTATACGCTGGCTCCGGCGGCGGTTCGACTGAGCGATGCTGGGCAAGCCTGTATCGTTTGCTTCCCGACACTGTTGGTTCAGATGCGGAGAGCAAGATCGCGGCTGCAAGACGGCGAAGTAGTCGTTCTTGAGAATGTTCGCTTCAATGCTGGTGAAGAAAAGGGTTGCACAGAATACGCCGGAAAACTTGCGAGCTGGGGTGACATCTATTGCAACGATGCGTTCGGAACCTGTCACCGCAAAGACGGTTCGATGTATGCCGTTCCGCAAGCCATGCAAGGCAAGTCGCGTGTGGTTGGCTTCTTGGTCGCAAAAGAGATTCAGTACCTGAGCGATACGATTGCAAATCCAGCCCGACCGTTTGTGGCAATTCTCGGTGGAGCAAAGGTAAGTGATAAGATCAACGTCATCAACAATCTGCTCGGCATCTGCGATTTCGTGCTCATCGGCGGCGCGATGGCGTATACATTTTCGTTAGCTAAGGGTGGCAAAGTTGGTGGAAGTCGCGTAGAACTGGACAAAGTTGAGCTGGCCAAGGAGCTAATTGCAAAGGGTGGAAGGAAACTGTTGTTGCCGGTGGACACTCACTGTGGTGATAAATTCTCGGGCGATTGCAATAAAGTCGTTGTGAAGGCGGGCGAAATTCCGGATGGCTGGGAAGGCTTCGACATTGGCCCCGAAACCGCCAAACAATACGGCCAGCTTTTGAAAGACGCCAAGACTGTAGTTTGGAATGGTCCGATGGGCGTCTTCGAAATGCCACCTTTCGACGAAGGTACCAAACATGTCGCTCAAGCGATTGCCGAAAGCGACGCAGTTAGCATTATCGGTGGCGGTGATTCCGCCGCGGCTATCGAGCAGCTTGGATTTGCTGATAAAGTAACCCACGTTAGCACGGGTGGTGGCGCAAGTCTGTCGATGCTTGAGGGTGAGAAGTTCGCCGCTGTTGAGATTCTCGACGACGTTGCCTAGTTGGTAGTCATCTGTGACGTGCTGGTTACATAGCTCTGCCTTTTAACCCAGTGTCTTGCAGGCTCCTGCTTGCGGAGGCTGAATTGCTCTGCGAGGTTTACATCTGATGCAAATTACATTAGGTGATTTTCGCGACGCTCAAGTGATTGCATTACTTGAGCGTCATCTTCGCGGCATGCATGAACACACTCCCGCAGGACATGTTTGCGCGCTCGATTGGTCAGGTCTACAGCGGGCTGAGATCAGCTTCTACACTCTGTGGGATGGCAATGAATTGTTGGGTTGTGGCGCGATTCGTGATCTGCTGGACGGGACCGGCGAAATCAAGTCTATGAGAACCGCAGATGCTCATCTTCGAAAAGGCGTGGCCGAAAAAATCCTATTGCACTTGATCGAAGAAGCTCGACGACGTGGTTATACGCGAGTGTCACTTGAAACTGGATCTGGGCCAGCCTTTGAACCCGCGTTAGCTCTTTACCGAAAGCACGGATTTGTCAGTGGCCCAGCCTTCGCGTGTTACAAGGCCAGTCACTTCAACCAATTCCTGCATTTGGAGCTTGGGCATAAACGGGAGGGAGATAAAGAGCGTAAACCGTAGTGGACGAGGTTGCGAGTACCGTTGCCATTCGTCGTCTAACCGCATTGGACGAGTTGTCCTGGCAATGTCCGACCCTCCCGCGCGTGAAGCTGGCTAACGACCGCTCAATTTTGTTCGCGGGTAGGGTCGCTAGGCGAGTAATGCGAGCTCTTGCTGGGCTTGCTAGGAGGGTTGCTCGGGTTGCTCTCTCGTTCGGGAGGGGCAGACCGCCTCGCCCTTCCAAATCGCAAATTCGTTGGCAAGAATGAGAATCCCGAGGTTCACGACCAAACGCGAAGCGGCTTTGTGCCAGCTTCGATCAATCCCACTTGCAACGCTCGACGCGATAGTTCATCAAGGGCCGCTCGACCCGTTTCTCCAAGATCGATTGTCCAAGGATTGACGTACAGTTCGACATGCTTCATCAATACCACATCATCAAACTCTTGAGCATAGCGTCGCATCGTTGGCAACGCAGACTCGGGCGATTGCTGAGCAAACAGAATCGAGTCGCGGATAACTGCCTGAACTCGTTCAAGCTTTTCATCAGCCAACGAGGTTTTAGCGACTATGCCTCCCAACGGGAGCGGACAGTTTGTTTCAGCCTCCCACCGCGTCCCCAAGTCTTCCACTAGACTCAACCCAGATTCCTGCCAGGTAAACCGCCCTTCGTGAATACATACACCAAAGTCAGCTTCGCCTGATTCTAGTTTCGGCATGATCTGCGAAAACAGAGCCTGGTCGACTCGAGTTGTATTCGGATAAAAAAGCTTGAAGAGCAGGGTGGCAGTAGTATCCTTCCCAGGACAAAGCGTTAACTGCGCGATCGATTCCGGTTTTGAGTTGCTCTTGGCAGCAAGCAGCAATGGCCCAACGCCAAAGCCTAACGCCGAACCGCTTGGCAGAACGACCATCGATTCAGTCCATCGAAGCGCCGCATGAAAGCTCGCTTTTGCTACGTCGAACCTCCCCTGATCAATTCCATCGTTCAACTCTTGGATATCCATCAAGTCGACTTCAAAATCGAGCCCTCGACAATCAACCAGTCGCTCCATCAATGCATGGAATGCGAATGTGTCGTTTGGGCATGTTGAAATCGCCAGTTTGATTCGTTGTTGAGTCATTGTTCTTCTTTGATTCTGGTAGCACACAGCTCGATCGCAGCGGTCATCGCTTCTTGTACCTTCCAGTGAGCATGACGGCGATCCCCGGCTCGATTAGAAATGCCTCGAATAACGCGGCATTTGATCCCAAAGGCTCGACAATGCAGAGCTATGGAATATGCCTCCATATCTTCAGCTCCAGCCATTGGAAATTTGGCTCCCTTAACTTCAGCTTCATCGCGGGATGCCGAAGCCGCAGTAACGCTCAGAAGTTCCGGACCTTCGTCAAAACCACAATCTAGTTGAAGACGATCCGCATCCGCAAACTTCACCAACTTCTGCCAGCCGAGGTCGCTGGGTAATTGAAAACTTGCTCCGTTGCCTACACCAACTCCATAGCACGATACAGCGCCGAATTCGTATGCCTGGCCGATTTCCAAGTGATCCGAAAAGCTTCCAGCGATTCCAATCAGCCAAACTCGCTTAGGTTGATAGACGGAAATCAGTCGAGCCCCCGACACGGCAGACTCAATCAAACCCACTCCACAATTCGCACTGCTCAGACCAGCTTGACCAAGGCTTTCAAGTTGACTGCCAATACAGCTCTGCTCAAGCGTTGTAGGAATAATTAGCAACTGTTCTCGAAGCGGAAGCATGGGAAGTAAAACCGTTTTGGGATGCGAAGAGGTTTTGAGAACTGGCGATCCTTTGATTTGGAGTCAAGACTTCGCTAAAAATCTCAATTTTCCAACAATGTACCCCATACAACCCGAGATCGGTACCCGAATGTAACTCAAGACCAAACTAACATCAAAGCTCAAACGCAAGTCCTGGACTACTTTTCACTCTAGAGCTCGCATGTCTCGCCTAAAGATTCCTCGGCTATCGTCTTCTTGATGCCGCGCTAATGGGATTTAAGGCCAAAGGCCTGACGTATCCATTGCCGATGTCGAATGTACCGGAACACGAGATTTTCGAATTTTTGGGCCCGACGTGTCGACACATTCCAATGATGTATCGCCACCGTCGGTGCTGAATACTGAATTCCACAAGACCGATGCTTGTCGGCGCTGACAAGCACCGACAGAGGATATGTGGGCACTTTGTGTCGAAAGTCGCAACATCAAACCTAGCACTGTGGGATCTTATATCTCACCTTGCAATCTACCCGCAAAAAGGAATTAGCAGTCGCATTCCTGCCTCAGCGCGCCGAAGAGTTCGTTAAAGTTCTTCCCATGCTTAATACTCACTTCGCAAGTCTCACTCCTGTTACGCTAGGACCGTTTTTTCTGTAATATCTAGCGAGTGTACGATCAGAACGATCTAGCCGACGACGAAGACTCCAAGACAGGATGGTGAATCTGTGGACCCGTCAACATTAGCCTCGCTGACTGCCGAACAGAAGCGGGAACTGCTTAGCAAACTGCTCAAGCGACAGGCCGAGTCGTCCAAACGCTTTCCCATGTCGGCCGGTCAGCAGGGGTTGTGGCACGCATTTCGTCGAAGCCCTCAATTGACCGCCTTCAACGTCTTTCTTCCTACGCGAATCCGCGACCCGTTTGATACTGCGGCATTACAAAAGTCGATCAACTTTATTGCTCAGCGCCACACCGCGCTACGGACAACCTTTTCGGATGACGGCGGTCAACTGAATCAGATTGTTCATGACGATTTAATGCCAGACTTTACAGTCACGAAAATGCTAGGCGCTAATGACGAAGCGGTTCGACAGCGAGTCATGTTGGAGACGCTGGTCCCATTCGACTTAGTCAAAGGTCCACTGCTAAGGATTAGCGTCTATAAGTTAGCCGACAACGATTGGATCATTCTGGCAGCTCACTCACCACATTATCGTTGATTTTTGGTCGCTGGTTTTAATTCTGGGCGAACTTCGTCACTGCTATCCAGTGTTTGCCAAAGAACTAACCCCACAATTACCCGCACCAATCGACAATTACAAACAATTTGTTCAGGATCAAGCTGGTTTAATGGGCAGCGACCATGGCAATCGACTGTCCGAATTCTGGCGACACAATCTCGAAGGCGTATCACCGGTGATAGAGCTGCCGCTGGATAAGCCTCGGCCCTCAGCTTTCACCAATCGAGCTGATTGTGCACCGGTTCGATTGTCGCAAGGCGTATCACAAAGAGTTGTTCAATTGGCCAGTTCGTGCCGAGCGACACCGTTCTCTGTGATGCACTCGGCGATGCAACTATTTTTACATCGCTACAGTCGGCAGGAGGAGTTCTTCGTAGGCAGCCCATTCGCCGGTAGACTGCATCAGAAGTACGAGCAGACCGTTGGGTTCTTCATCAATATGTTGCCGGTGAAAGCTTCTATCAACGATCATATTACATTCGCGGAATTGATTTCGCAGACCACAGGTCGTTTAGTGGATACTTTAGAGCACGAAGCGTTTCCCATTGCCGAAATTGTTCGTCGAGCGAATATCGGTCGTGACCCGAGTCGAAGTCCATTGTTTCAAGTGAGTTGTACATTTGAACGAGCACAAAAGCAGGAGGAGCTGGGACGAGCAAGTTTTCTTTTCCCCGACCAAAAGGTTGTGTTTCAGTTTGGTGGCCTGCATCAAGAGAGCTTTTACATTCCGCATCCAACTTGCCACTACGATCTCGAGTTCATCTTTGAACATTCGACCAATGGTTTACAAGCGATGCTTATCTACTGCCGCGACCTATTCACGGCCGAGTCGGTGGAGCATATGGCCACTAACTTTTCTTCGCTGCTGGACTCTTTGCTGGAAAATCCACATCTGCCACTCGCTGAAGTTCGGTGGGGCAAGAGCGACCGGATTAACAGTGCCAATGCGATCGGGCCACTAACGAGCACAGCAGAAACTAGAAGCCATTCTCCCCAGAAGATTCAACGAGTCGATCAACTCATCCTAGAAGCCGCTCGAAAAACGCCAAGCGCTATTGCATTAAAGTCAACTGAAGTCAGCCTGACTTACGCACAACTTGTATCCAATGCACGCCAACTTTCGAACCAGCTTACTAGTCACGGTGTAGGTCGTGATCGCTTAAGCCCGGTCTTTTGCAACTCTGGAGCATGTGCCGCCATAGGAATGCTGGCGGTTCAACTAGCTGGTGGAGCACCAGTTCCCATCGATGCAACGCAGCCTTCTGTGGATCTAACTCAGGCTGCCCAGGATATGTCCGCAATCTGCGTAGTCACGGACGATGAACAAGCACTCAAGCAAACAATGTTAACTTGCCCAGTTGCAATGGTTCACTGCGGATTGGCTTCAGAAATTGCATCCCCCATGATGGATTGCAATTCGAACGAGAATTCCGAAACTCGCGAATTTGGCGCATCTGCATCTTCATCCGAGCCTACATCCGATTTGGCCTACTTGATCTACACCTCCGGTTCAACGGGTGTTCCCAAAGGTGTGTTGGTCGAACACTCGGCGATCTGCAATACTCTGAATTGGCGCAACCGCGAACTGCAACTGAATCAGAATGATCGAGTGCTGATGTTACTTTCGCATCAGTTTGATGCGGCAGTCGGAATCCTTTGGAGCTGCTTGGCTCAAGGCGCGACTGTTGTCTGGCCCTCCGAAGATCAAAAGCGAGATCCAGCCAAGCTGCTTGAGTTCATCCAGCAGGAACGTATTACAGTTTTGCCCGCAGTTCCAAGTTTGCTACGAGTCTTAGCATCGTCCGGCCAGTTATCAAAATGCAATTTGTTGAGGATGATCTGGACTGGAGGCGAGCAGGTTCCGGCAGAACTTCCCGAACAGTTACGAATGCAGACCGAGGCAGAGTTTTGGAATCTGTATGGTCCCACGGAGACTGCCGTTGAAGCCACTGCATCTAACATTACGGATCACTCGCCGGCGGAACTAATGACCGCTTGAAAGCCGATCGACAATGCAGAAATCGTCGTGGTCGACAAGCTTAATCGATTGGTACCAGTTACCGTTCCGGGGCAGATTGCGATTGGCGGAGCTGGCTTGGCGAGAGGCTATTTCAACGATCCCGAGTTGACGCAGCGGAAGTTTATTCCAGATCCGCGCGATAGCAGCAAGCGACTTTATTTAACCGGCGATCTTGGCAGAATCTTGCCCGATGGTCGCGTCGAGTTCATGGGGCGGGACGATCATCAAGTGAAGCTTCGCGGCTATCGAATCGAGTTGGGTGAAATCGAATCGGTGCTGCAATCACATCCTCAAATCGATCGAGCGGCCGTCATCGTCGATCAGCCATCTTCCCCGAACGCTAATCTGATCGCCTACATATCGGGAGCTTCCGACCTCGATACGGAAGCTGTCCGAACTTTTTTGGCTCAGCGCCTGGCCGCCTACAAAGTTCCAGCGGCTATCGTCGTGTTGACATTCATGCCAATGACGACGAGCGGCAAAGTAGACCGAAAGCGATTGCCACGCGAAGTACCGCAGCATGCCTGGCTAGAGAACATTGTTGAGCCTCGAAACGCGCTGGAAGCATTCTTGGTTCAAGCTTGGTGCGCGGAGCTGAAGCTTGATCGAATCGGAATTCACCAGAATTTTTTCGAAGTCGGAGGTAGCTCGCTTCAGGCAGCGATGCTGACAACTCAGTTGAGCAAGCAGTTGCAGGTCCATGTCCCCACGGCTCTATTGTTCGACTTGGCAGATATTGCTCAACTGGCCGAACGTCTTGCGATGCTACATCCACAGGTCCTGGCAGCCAAGTTTGGTCAGGAGTGTATTTCATTCTACGAAGGTGTAGAGAAGCAAGGCGATTCGACAGTTCATCCATTGTTAGCTCCACTGAAAGCGAACGGCGAGAACCGGCCGATCTTTATGGTCCATCCGCCTGGAGGCATCGTTGTCTGCTATCGCGAGCTGGCTCGTTATCTGCCCGCAAATCAGCCGCTGTGGGCAATTCGCTCGCGCGGGTTGCACGGCGCGGAGCAACTGCCTGAATCGATCGAAGCCATGGCAGCCGACTACCTGAATGCACTGAAGACAATTCAGCCTCAAGGTCCTTATTTGCTTGGTGGCTGGTCTTTGGGAGGCTTGGTAGCCTTTGAGATGGCTCATCAATTGTTGAGTGCCGGCGAACAGGTGCAACGATTGATTTTCTTGGACACCACAATTCCGGAAGGAGCTGCCGAGTGTGTGCCGGTCGAGGAGCAGGTGAATGTTGGCTTGGAGTACGGAATAGAGTTGACCTTAGATCAGTTGGGAGATCTTTCACCTGAAGAGCAATTGCCCCTGCTTCATGATCACGCGGACAAGCTCGGAATTCTAGCCGCTCAATCACCGCCTGAAGTTGTTCAGCAAGTGTTGAAAGACTTGCAAAGCTTATTTCATCACCACGTAACCATCTCTCGCAATTATCGAATGAAGCCAATACCTGCCAAGCTATTGTTACTGCGGCCTACGGAAGTCCCATTTGATTTGAAAGTCACCGAAGATCGCGGTTGGCGACATTTGCTGGAAAAAGTCGATGTCCGCTTTGTACCAGGTCACCATCACAGCATGGTACAAACACCGCATGTGAAACGGCTCGCAGAGGTAATCGGCCAAAACTTAAACTAATAGACCGTAACAAGGTCACGCAGTTACAGGAAACAAGGCGTCGAACTTGAATCTACGGCGTTAGCCCGCAGCCGAGGGCGTTTCCGTGCTGGTTCCAGTCGCTATTCTATTTCGATGGGGTGACATTCCATGCTTAAACTTACTTCTGTCTACGACTCATTGCTTCCTGCTTCAGATAACGTTTTCTAAAGCAGTCAGAGGCCAAATTTCGAGGACATGCGCCGGACGAACGGGAATTGGGGAATTCGCCGGTGGGTATGGCTGCAATCCTATGTGCAACCAGTCTATAATGCCCCGAGTTTGAGTGCATTTTCTGTTCCTTTCCCCGAAAGGTTGCTTATGTTCCGCTGGATTTCTCTAACATTGCTCCTTGGCTGTTTGACAGCCTCGGTGGGCGCCGCGCCGCCGCAGAAGGTTGCGACAGTCGAAGGCGTATCAGAGTACCGCTACGATAACGGTGCTCGTTTGCTTCTATTCCCAGATGGTTCGCGTCCCACAATCACTGTCAACATGACAGTCTTGGTCGGTTCTCGGCACGAGGGCTATGGCGAAGCGGGTATGGCTCACCTGCTTGAGCACTTAGTGTTCAAGGGCACTCCGACTTTTCCAGATGTTCCAAAATCGTTGCGCAATCACGGCGCAAGCTTTAACGGCACGACTAACGTCGACCGAACCAACTACTTTGAAACCTTGCCAGCTAATGACGAGAACCTTGAGTTTGGCATTCACTTGGAGTGCGATCGCTTGGTCAATAGTTTTATCAAGCGAGAGGACTTGATGAGCGAATTTACCGTCGTTCGAAATGAATTCGAAAGCGGTGAGAATAGCCCTCAACGCGTACTTTCTCAGCGAGTCGATGCTGTGGCCTTTGAGTGGCACAACTACGGCAAGAGCACTATTGGAAATCGATCCGACATCGAACGCGTTCCCATCGACAATCTACAGGACTTTTATCGCAACTACTATCAGCCCGATAATGTCGTGCTGATTGTAACAGGCAAGTTCGATGAAGCTCGCGCGTTGGAACTCGCGACAAAGTACTTGGGATCGATTCCAAAGCCAACTCGCAAACTCAACAAGACCTACACAGAAGAGCCGCCGCAAGACGGCGAGCGAACTGTTATCCTTCGACGCGTTGGCAAGGTCGGCGCTATTGAAGTTGCCTATCACATTCCTGCTGCTAGCCACCCAGATTGGCCTGCAATTTCGATGCTAGGTAGCGTGGTTTCTGAAAACAAAGTTGGCCGCCTAGAAAAGGTGCTCACCGAAACCAAACTCGCTACCAGCGTTGGTGCATTCGCTAATAGCACGCATGATCCCGGTTTGTTCTCCGTTTCGTGCCAGCCAGCGGAAGGCAAGCTTGATTTGGTCACTCCGATTCTACTTGACACTCTTGAAAACTTGGGAAGCCAAGCTTTCACGGCTGAAGAGGTTGATCGAGCCAAGACTCGCGCGAAACGCAACTACGAAAACACGCTCTCCAACGCTGCTTCGATGGCTAACGCACTCAGTTCGGCATCGTCGATTGGTGATTGGAGGTTGTGGTTCATTCAGCGTGACCGAATCGCAGCGGTTACTGCCGATGATGTTAATCGAGTTGCTCAAACGTACTTCAAGCGTCAGAATCGCACTGTGGGGATCTTCCAACCGGTTGAACTGCCGGAAAGATTGAGCGTTCCTGCGGTCGAGTCGATTGCAGATCTCGTCAACAATTACAAAGGAGGATCAGCGGTTGTTTCGGGTGAAGAGTTTGATCCTTCGCCAGAGAACCTGGAGATTCGCACGAAGATTGTTGAATTGAATGGAGTCCAAGTTGGCTTGCTGCCCAAGAAGAATCGTGGCGACACGGTCTCGCTTTCGATGACTTTGCGATACGGCAACGAAGAGTCGCTAAAAGGACTTGCGGGAGCTGCCGGAATGTTGCCTGCGATGTTGATGGCAGGAACTAAGAAGAGTGACCGTCAGGCTCTTCAGCAAAAGATGGACGCTTTGGGCGTTCGAGTCGGCGCTGGCGGTGGATTCGGCGGCGGTCGTCGTGGTGGTCGCGGAGGCGGAGGAGGTGGCCGAGGCGGCGCTGGATCGTTGACGTTCAGTATCGATGCTAAACGCCAGAGCTTGCCGGAGGCGATCGCCATCATGGCTGAAATCCTTCGCGAGCCAGCCTTCCCAATCGACGAATTCGAGCAGATGAAGAGTCGCTCGATTTCGATGATGTCACAAAGCCAAACAGATCCGGCAACGCTAGCCAGCAACTTCTTGGCGCGAACGCTGTCGGCTTATCCTAAGGGCGACATTCGCTATCAGTCGACTCCTGAGGAATCGATTGACGAGATGAAGACGGTTACGCTCGATCAGATCAAAGCCATCTATGAAAAGCAGATCTCCAGTGCGATCGGCGAAATTGCGATCGTAGGTGATTTCGACCCCGACGCTGCTATGGAATCGCTTCGTGTGGCCTTGAAAGATTGGAAGACGGAAGTTCCTTACAAGCAGATCGTCCGCGAGGTGAACAAGCAAGCCACGGGCGGCACCGAAACCATCGTGACTCCTGACAAGGCGAACGCTACCTTTATTGCTGGTCTTTCATTTGGACTAAATGACGAAAGCGAAGAATCGGTAGCACTTCAGGTCGGCAACTTCATCTTTGGCGGTGGGACTCTGTCATCGCGATTAGGTGACCGCATTCGTCAGAAAGAAGGTTTGTCGTACGGTGTTTCTTCGTCGATCTCTGTACCAACACGAGGCACAGACGCTCGATTCACCATCACAGCCATTACCAACCCTGCTAATATTGGAGCGGTGGAGAAGGCTGCGATGGAAGAACTGCAACGCTTCCTGCAGGATGGTCCAACCGAGCAGGAGATGATTGAAGCCAAGCGAGGATTCCTAGAATCGCAGAAAATTGGGCGATCAAGCGACGATGCTATCGCTGGGCAGATCCAGTCGAACCTCAACCTTGGACGAAGCTTTGCATTCGTAGCCAAGCGTGAGAAGATGATTGAACGCATGACCGCTCAAGATGTCCGCGACGCGTTTCGAAAGTATGTCCAGCCTTCAAAGCTAGTCATCATTCGCGCTGGCGACTTCAAGTAATCTACTTGGCATAACGATTGCAAACTAAAGGGGCTCGCGTAAATCGCGAGCCCCTTTGTTGATACGTTTTGAGACACGTCCACAAGAGTTAGCTACAGTTCGATGTGCGGTATGCCACCAACGATATCGAAGTGTCCAATCTTCATCAGAACACCAGGAGCATCAGGGAACTCTGCCACGAAGGCTGGATCACACATGACCATCGGCGGTGCTAAAGAAACTGTAAAGGTCGGAATGTTAGCTATACCAACGGCCAGTACCACAAACCAAGGCATCGACAACAGGCCACCTTTGAGAAGGCGATTTCTAGCCTCAATCGAGTATTGCTGCTCGTTGCAGTACTGAGTAACCACATCGGTTCGCTGGAGTGGATTGGTCAAGTCGAGCATTTCATCAAAAGTACACCCATGCGTTCGAAGCTTCTGATGCGTTTTGCAAGCTCGTAGCGCAAGCTTGCGACGTTGAAACTCTAACTTGGCTTGGTAGGCATCAATGACTTGTTGCCTTCGACGCTCGAAGAACTTGTACACGTCTACCGGAATCTGAGCCAAGATGCTAATGGCTTGACGGCAAAGAGCCGCTGGTCGATAGAAGGGATACAGCTTGTTGTAGCAGGTGAAGACCTCATCCTGAATTAACTTAATTGCAGCATCAATTTCCGTTCGCGAGGTGAACATAAGTTGATCGCCAACTTCGATACACAGAGGTTTCAAGTAGTACACTTTGACTCCAGGTTGTTTCCCTGGTCCGTCGAGAAATTCTTGCAGGCGAGTAAGCACGCAACTTGGAACCTTTTCTTCGATTTGATCAAACTGTTCGCGAGGCGTGATACTGACAAACAGCTTGCCTTGGGGCAACCGAATCGACGCCTTGGACATTTGAATTTCTCGAACCTGTTGAAACTGAGCTGCAAATTCTTTGAACAAGGCCGACCAACATTCTTGCCGGGAAGATAGGAGTCCAAAGCGATTCAACAGGTATCTAGCGAACTTGCTGCTGGCGTTTTTGGGCGGTACAAAAATCGGCTTACTGGACCACTTGCCAAAAACTTCCAATTCCTGATCCAGCGTAAATGGATTCGTGGAGTTGTCCGGAATAATCGATGGAACAACCGCGCACGGCTTCGAAGTTTCATTTGCTGAGTTAGCTTGAGGATTAAAACTGATTTCTGAACTGAGTTTACCAGTGGGTTTAGATCGTTGAGTACTAATCGTGGCCGTTTGGTTAGCTGTCGCATGAGTCATTTTCGCATTCCTCGTTTTGAAGTTCCGATCAATGAGCCATTTAGAGGATGCTGGTTTCATCAACCTTGATCTAACAATTCACGCATTTTCTCCTGGCTCGCAGTTTTGAGCATGAATCGCTTGAGAAACCGGTAGCAGTTGGTATTCTCTGTACAACAACTTTTGCAGGGCTGACGAACCTGTCGGATAGAAAACTAAGGAAAAGCTCGAATGGCTGGTGAAGAGTTAATCAAAAACACTGAGGAAGGAAGGTGGGTCGAGATCAAGTTTGATTGTCTTCCGTTGCGTTCAGTGGGCAAAATGGTAGTGCCCGACGATGCTTCGCCAAAATTGGCTCAAAAGCTCAGCAGAATTCAAGCTGCGATCGACACTCATGGGACTCTAAACAGCTACTATCTCCACAATGCAACCTGTGTATTTCATTTGACCAACGATCCAGCAGTTGGAATGTTCCAGTTCAACTTTGAAGGCGTTCTGCTTACTGACGGACGCGACATGAAGTCTCATAGTTGCGATTTTTCTGTCGAGCTAGCGAGGGAAACGTGCGGTTGGGTAAATCAGTCGATTGTCGATTGGCTAGCTGAGTCGGTTCAACGAGCGGTGCTGGTGGAGTTCGATCGATATATTGGTGCCGGTGATTTGACCAAGACAATCCAGCGACTTGAGGCTTTGCAGAAAGCTAGCGAAGAATCAGGTGGCTTTGTTGGCATGTACCTGTGAGAAAGCAGTACGGCTCCTCAAGAGGCGCGCCGAGTCGAAAAAAGAGGATTGAATGAAATTTGATCCTAAACTCAGCAAAAACATGGATTTTCTTTGCCTAGACAGCTTTGGCCGACCCTGGTAAACTTTTGGATTCAATTTGCGCAGGGCTGCCACCCGATAGACGGGGTGTCGCCGCCATCGGCCAAGGCCAGCGTAGCTTCAATTGGCAGAGCACCGCATTCGTAATGCGGGGGTTATGGGTTCGACTCCCATCGCTGGCTCTACTTATTCGAACAATCAGACCTTCCAAACGGGGAGCCTAATTAGGATGACAGACGCTTCAGTCCAAGATCTGCGCGAGACTGTGGTATCCAACCATTCATTCGGACCTTCAGAGATCCGCCATCTCTGCAAAGTCATCTCGGAAGACTACGCTCAACTTGCAGTGCTCAAAGATGCAGTTGGAGAACTCGCTCAGGTTGAAGAGCGCAGTCCAGCTCAATCGGTACGGTTGGGTGTATGTCAATACTTGACCGGCAGGTTTGAAGAAGCCCGAGAAACGCTGCAACACGCTGATGGTGGTGCGCTCGCTCAATACTACATGGCAAAGTCCCTGTTTCAGATGGGCGACAACGAAGGTTCTGTCGAGCACTTCAATGCAGCCAAGGTTGCTGGATACGATGCTGATCAGTGCCAAGTTGCCATTGCTGAAGTAATGCGTTACCAAGGCAAGCTCCAGCAGGCAATGGATATTTTGGACAATATCTTCGGACCAGCCGAGCAGACTGCTGAGTACAACTATCAGCGCGGTGCAACTGTTGCATGCTTAACTGCAAACTTTGACGAAGTTTTGCGACTGTACAATCGCGCGTTGCAATATGACGATCAACATCCAGGCGCTCTGTTCGGACTAGCGTTGGAAAATGATCGCAAAGGCAATGAAAACGAAGCCTTTCGACTGTACGAGCGAGCTGCGTCGTGCTTCCCCGCTCACGTTGGTACTTTGATCAACTTGGGCGTGATCTACGAAGACCGAAACGACTACAACAAGGCTCAAGCCTGCTACAAGCGAATTCTAGATGTTTATCCCGGGCACGATCGCGCTCGTCTGTACATGAAGGACGCTTCGGCTAGTGGTAACATCTATTACGATGAAGATGCGGCTCGACAGAACGAACGCATGAGCCAACTGCTGAGCGTTTCAGTCAACGACTTCGAACTATCGGTTCGCAGCCGTAATTGCCTGCAGAAGATGGGCATTCATACTTTGGGCGACTTGGTCCGAACGACTGAGCAGCAACTATTGTCTAGCAAGAATTTTGGCGAAACCAGCTTGGTTGAAATTCGCGAGATGCTGGCTAGCAAAGGCTTATTCTTAGGTCAGATGACCGACCAAGTTCGAGAACCAGATCCGCCACTCGACCTATCGGGTATGACCCCAGATCAGCAAGCCGTGCTGGATCGTCCGATCAGCGAATTGAACCTTTCGGTTCGTGCGCGCAAGTGCATGGTTCGATTAGGCATCAATACGATTGGCGAATTGATTCGCAAGACCGGCGACGACCTGCTGGAGTCGAAGAACTTTGGTGTGACCAGCTTGAATGAAGTCCGCGAGAAGCTCACTCGCCACAATCTTAAGCTTCGCGGCGACTGATCGAGCCACCTATGGCTGAAGGATTTCGATTTGAATTGCTGCAGACCGATGACCGGACTGCAGCAAGGCTGGGGACGTTGACGACTCCCCACGGTTCTGTTTCAACGCCCGTCTTCATGCCCGTCGGTACAGTCGGAACTGTGAAGGGCTTAACCGTCGACCAAGTTTGGTCGACAGGTGCCGGACTGATACTTGGTAACACCTACCATCTAGCTCTTCGCCCGGGTAGTGAGCGCGTCGCCAAGCTAGGCGGACTGCATCAATTCATGGGCTGGGACGGCCCAATTCTGACTGATAGCGGCGGCTTCCAGATATTCAGCTTGGCCGCGAGAACTAAGATCACCGAGCATGGAGCTACATTTCATTCGCACATTGATGGCCGCAAGCTTGAACTGACTCCAGAAGGATCGATAGCCATTCAGGAGCAACTGGGTAGTGACATCGCTATGGTGCTGGATCACGTGATCGCCTTGCCAGCTCAACGCGAAGACGTCATCGAAGCCATGGAGCGTTCTACGCGCTGGGCAGTACGTTGTTTGGCAGCCGCCAATCGCCCTCAACAAGCCATGTTCGCTATTGTTCAAGGCGGGCTAGACCTCGATCTTCGACAAGCCAGTGCGGCAGGATTAACGGCTCATCCCTTTGATGGCTTTGCAGTTGGTGGATTGAGCGTTGGAGAACCACCACCAGAAATGTATCGCGTTATTGAAGGTACGACGCCGCACCTACCTAAAGATAAGCCGCGATACTTAATGGGAGTTGGTACGCCCATTGATCTGCTCGAGGCGATCGCTCGCGGCATCGACATGTTCGATTGCGTCATGCCAACAAGAAATGGTCGCAATGCGATGGCCTTTACTTGGACTGGGCCGGTCAAGATGCGCAATGCCAAGTACACCGACGATCCCCAGCCATTGGATGCCAAATGTCCTTGTTTGGCCTGCCGACATTCGAAAGCCTATTTGCGACATCTTTTCATCGCCAATGAAATGCTAGGACCAACGTTGCTCACGCATCACAATCTGACTTTCTATCAACAGTTGATGACAGAAGCTAGAAAGCAGATTCGTCAAGGCAGCTACTTGGACTGGCTCGGGCGAATGCGTCAGGTTCTGGGTGGTAGCGCAGAACCCGATTCAGTGCAGGATATGTAGGCCTATTCTGCATCTTGCCCAATCAACTGAAGCGTTTTTTCATCGTTTTGTCCGCCGAAGTACTTATCAATAATCCGGTGGAACACAGAGCCTGCGGGAGAGATCGCCGCAAAAAGGGTTGCACATGAACATAGTTTCAAATCATCGGGAGAACTCAGAATCTGCCTAGCGGTTCGACCATTGATCTGAAGCATTGCTTCGCAGCACTCAACCAAACGCATGCCCAGAATCGAGTGCCCCAAGTAGGCCTTAGCTTCCGCAAGACTCTTGATTGCGAAGTACTGCGATGTGGAACTGAGCCCCAACCCGGCATATTGCGGAAAGATGTACCACATCCAGTGCGAACGCTTCTTTCCATTGAGAATCTCACTCAAAGCTACTTCGTAGTCTTCCTTTTGAGCCTCAAGAAACCTGTTTAGATCAAAGGGCTGCTCTGAGGGGTGGGGCAAGCTTCGATTTTCGCTCATATGGGAAATAGTCCTCGTTCCTGTTGATTGGCTAATTACTTGATCCAATCAGTGGTCCCCTTGATTGTAGCCTTCACAGGAAATTTGCGAGCCATAAACGGCATTGTCAGAACTGAGCCTAACATGGCTAGGCCAATGTCTTTCTGTGCGTCCCACATGTCTCCTTGTTGCCCATTGTACGAGTCGGCATCATGGGGAGACATGACGATTGTCAGCCACCACTCAAACACTTCGTAGACGCCGCTCATCGCCGTCACCACACAAAACGAAAGAAAGAGGTTTTGTAGGCGAGAGCTAATCAGGTAGCGCTCAATCATGCTACTTGATGCGACTAGAAAAAGCCCGCCAAACAAAAAATGAACCAGTCGATCAAAGTGATTGCGATGAAAGCCGAAAAGTTCTCGAGTCGACGTGCCAAAGAGACTTGAGAATAGTTCATCGTAGGGTACAGCAGAATAGATGTAACGCGCGCCTAGTATGTGAACCAAGAAAAATAGGATGGTGCAAACGAATGCGGGAGTCGTTAGCCAATTGCGTCGACAGTCAATGGCTAACGCCAACACTACAAAGGCGGTGGGCACGTGTTGCAGAGCTTGCTCACGAGGATAGATCGGATTGACCAGAGTGAGCAGCAGAAACGCAGAGGTTAAAATCAGTAGGCTTGGCTTGAGATACATTGGATAGTAGCCTACCGCAAAAGATTGCAACTGACTTCGTTCAGCTTAGGCATCTGCTCACGTCGGCCAACCTGAGCGGCTTGTACAAAGCCGTTGCACGCCTCTCGCAACTCTTCGATAACATCTTGGCAGCGACTACCGACTTCATTCACTTCCCAATGATCATCAGGCTGTACAAAAAGAGTTTCGTTCTGCTCAGCTTCCATCAACAGACTCCAAGCTGGCGCTCTGAGCCACCTACAATTCGAATCAATCATGACTGCTGATTGATACTGACCTTCCCAGTGAATTGGTAGTTCATCATTTAGTGGACTCAGTTGCGAACGTCCCCAGATCGGCAGACTAGATTTCGATTGGCTGTTTACTGAATCGAAAGGGATTCCACACAAATGCGCGATGGACGCTCCAATATCTGGTAACTGGCATAGCCCAGCAACTCTCCAGCCAATGGGCAGCGGTGGCTGAGGACTAAGAATGGCGACAACCTGCAGTTGATGATTGTTAGGTCGAACTTCGCCGTCGCCAATCCAACCGTGTTCACCAAGTGGGTAAGCGTTCAAGCCCAACACACACCAAGCCCACGATTGATCCAATTGCTCAACTAGATCTAAGATAAACTCGATCCCTTCGTCAAATACCATCACCTGAGCTGCTGCCGCGTGAGTCCATCCCAAAACAACATCTGGATCGGTGTTCGCATCGACTTGGAAGAGTGGTGGTCCGACTTCTGTTGGCGGATCAGGATCGTCGGCATCCTTAAAGCGACTACGTGTTTCAGTAGGAGCGTCCCACGGTAGTCGTAAGCCTCGCGAGTGAATCCAAAGCAACTTGTTTGGACAGTCAAGGCTGCTCAACTGCTCCAACACTTCGGCGGCAGCGGCCTGGAGCGAGAAGAACTGGCACTGCGTGACCTCTTCGACCGGCTCAGTCGACGTTTCGGCCTCGACCAACACTACTCGCGAGCAACCAACTCGTTCAGCCAATTCCGCAGTTTTCGTGCAGTCGGTTACCAGTACTCCCGCTTCAGCTTGCAAGCCTTGCCAAATCGTTTTGATCGCTGGTATTGACGCTACGTGAACTAATTGATGCTGTCGCGTTATTGCGTGAGTTGCTGTCCACAATGAAAGCAGGTTTTGCTGAGCTTGGCGGCTATCTAGGAAACATTGGTCCAGTACGATTCCTCGAGCAGCAATGGCATCGACGGCCTTAGTTTGCGAAGTATTGGAGCCGTAAGCACCAACCTGAGTTGTAGAAAGTCCCTCGATGGAAATTACGATGGCGTTTTGACTCAACACAAAGCTCACTTCTGGAAAGCGTTAACAACCGTTCAATCAGCATAATCGATACGTTCAACGCTAGGTGCGATACGAACTACATGAAACAAAGTTGGCCGCAGATTTTATCAGGTCCTATCTTTTTTACGAGTAAGTTTGAATCCCAACCATGGAAATCCAATGTCCAATTCGCAGCAACCCTACACTCAGTCTGAATGGTCTTTTCCAGTTTATGTGCCTGTCTCCACCACGGACAATGCGGCTAAGAATAACGCGAGTCTTTCGGTTACAACAAATGAAGTCGCTGGACAGACTGAGCAACGAAGGCATCGATCACTAGCTTCAGCTTCTCCACTACCAACCACCGACGTTTGGGGACTGCCATTTGCAATCGCAACCATGGAGGACGCGATTGAGCTTTCAGACCAGGTCATCCAAGCTGGTAAGCCTGAGTACTTCATCACGGCTAACTTGAATTACCTGATGTTGACCGAAGAGAATCCCGAGCTTGTGCCAGTAAACCAGCGATGCTTCTGTTTTCTGGCAGATGGCAATCCGATTGTTTGGCGAAGTCGCTTGAGCCCTCTCCGCTACCGTGTCGAGTGGCCGGATCGGACATGATTATCGAGTTGGCAGCTTTGTCGGCAGAAAGAGGGGATATCGAATTTTCTTTTGGGAGGTGCTCCGGGTGTGGCTGAAAAGGCTACTGACGTTTGAAAACGTTTCCGCAATTACAGCGCGGGTACCTATTCGCCACCATTCCGTCAGTTATCACCTCAGGAGCACATCAGCAAATGCTCCGAGCAGATTCAAAATTCAAGAACCGATATTTTGCTTGTAGCTTTGGACAGCCCAAGGGCGAGCTGTGGATCTATGAGAACTTTGAGCAACTGCAGGTTCCGTTATCGATTCAGTTGGGGGCTTCGTTTGATTTCCTTGCTGGAACAGCCAAACGAGCTCCCGTTCCAGATGATAAACTGCGAGTGGCTGTATCGTGCTCTAGTGATCCGAAGCGGCTTTTGCCTCGTTATGGCAAGAACCTGATGTTCCTAACAGGATTGATGGTGCACGAGATATCTCACGCTTGGAAGCGGATTCTGAAATCTTTACCCAAGCCTTAGTACTCGACTCCTACTTCTATTCCAAGCCGTAATCGTAATCGCTACCTCAAATCCAAGAGCGAGCACGAATAGGAGCACCGCTGCGCTGCACGAGCGGCAAAGCTCTCTCCCACGGAACAGTGCTCTCAGCATTAATTAGCTGACGGTCCTTCAGTTGAAACCTACAGCTTCAACCGATGGATTTCAACTGAGCCACCATCGCTAGCTAATGGTACTTAATACAAGTGCTGCGGGGGTGGCGATGCAGGCGACGTGACTGAAGGTTCTTCACGCAAACTCTTGGGTTACTCCAAGGCAAAGTAATCCTATCCAAACGCGAAGGCTTTACGCAAGCTCTTGCAAATGCTGACCGAGACGTTTTTTCGTGACTACCATTTGGTATTTCGCAGGCTCGCGCTGGAACTTCCTACAGAACTTCTGACTGACACGCTCCCTGGCCGCAGTATCCACTGACTTGAAACTGTAGACATGGAACCTAATCCCAATCAGCCTCCGAACTCAAGCGATCCGATTATTTGTTCACGACAGGCAGTTTCCAAATTCCTTGGTATTTCTCGTTCTTACCGCAGAGGCCGTTTGATCTACTTCGAACGGACAATTCTCGAGTCCGACAACAATGCGCACTATCATCGTATCCAGCTTCCCAGTACGGCGTTTGATCATCTGTGTACTGGCTGGCGTGCTCATCTTCTATCACCTTTTACACGCTCTTCGACCTGTACTTTGGCTCAGGCACGGATTTGTACGAAGGCGAGCGTGAGAATGCACACCCCATGTACGAGCACCTGCATTCGATGCTTCGAGCGACAATTGCACTGAGTCTTACTCTGGTAATTCTGAATAAGCGATATGGCCTGTTTGGAATGTGGTTCGCAATTTCTGCTCTGATAGCAACACACTACTGGGCGTACTACTTTGATCTCCCCTTTCGCTTCTTGGATGGGAGACATCCACTCTCCTATTTGAAGGGATTTATCATCCCTACAGTGATTACACTCCTGTTTGTATCATCGAATTCGAAGCGAAACTCTTGCGGATGACTTTCGCCGACGATGCCACCCTCTTGGTCGAGTTGAGGCCCAGCTCAATACGCCCGTCTCCACTCGTGCTAAATTCATGAGCTATTCTTTTGGTTCTATGATCCTCGCTTCGAATTATTGGTACTAAGTACAGTGACTTGCACCCACTAGGTCATGCCCATGCTGGGCGAACTATGACGGAGCGTGAACGATAAGCTGCCGCCAATCTGGAGTGATCAAATTCTTTCGGGAATGATGAACTCGTTTCGACCGGTGCGTTTCAATAGTTGATTTGCTTGTGCGTCGCCAACTAAGGTTTGACTGTTGGAATCGAACTTGAGCGGCCGACCTACTCGATAGGATAAGTTGCCTAGATGAGCCAGCAAGGTTGAGGCGATAGCCGTCTTCGATATCACAATTGACGGTGTTTGCTTTTGAATTGCAGCTAGAAAGTTCTCCAGTGCGGTTGGTCGCTAAAGTCCAACCTTATGCTCGAAGGCTACTTTGTTGCGTTTCTCGACGACTGACCAGCTCTTTCTACCGATCAACATGTAGCCATCCGTTCCGTAGAAAGCCGCGCGTTTTCAAAGCCCTCTTGGAAATGGGGCGACCATAGTCTTTGTTCGTAACTCTTTTTGTTCTCCTGGAAAGTTGAAGGTCGCGATCTGAGTGTCAGGCGTTTGTTGAATATCGCCGACGAACTCAACGGCTCCAGTGCATTGGATCTGTTCGGGATAGTTCACCCCCAGGCCCATCGAGCAATATCCAGATCATGAACTCCATCGTTACCCATGTCGCCTGTTCCGTAATCCACAACCAGCGCCCAGCCATAAAGTGTAGTAGTTCTCATTGTACGCATGTTCGTGCTGGGCCTTCCACAGTCCAGTCGATGCCCTCTGGTATAGGTGAATCGGCGACAGCGGCAACTTTGCGACGCAGTTGACTATTCCAAGCTTTCGCCATGTGAATACGGCCAATCTTGCCAGACTTCAAAAAATCCATAGCCTCGCGGTAGTGAGGCGCACTTCGGCTCTGAGTACCAACCTGGACGACTCGGTCATACTTGCGAGCGGCTTGAATCATCTGCCAGCCTTCGAAAAGGTTGTTCGAGATTGGCTTTTCGACATAGACATGTTTTCCTGCCTGACAACTCCAAATCGTTGCTAGCGCATGCCAGTGATCGGGCGTGGCTATGACCATCGCATCAACCGTCTTGTCCTCGAGCACACGACGAAGATCCTGAACCGCTTTAGGAGTTGAGTTCTGAATATCAGCGATTGCTTTCGCAGCAGGCTCGAATCGAGACTGATTGACGTCGCAGATATGTGTGATCTGTGCGTTGGGTAGCTTAGCAAAACTCTGCGCCAGACTCATGCCTCGACCTCGAACACCAACAATGCAAATGGTTGTTCTTTCGCTTGGAGCAGCTTTTGCCTCGCTCTTCGAAGTCAGAGTTAGTGCAGTTGCTGTTGCGGAAGCTAGAGCCGTTCGTCGTGTGACGGTATGCATTTTGCACCTCTTTGGAGAAGGGGAATTTAGGCGAGGGAGTTCTTGGTGAGAGCTGGGTCGAGTTCACCGATGATGATATCAAAACTTAGCGGCAAATGGTTTTGATTCCCTTACCGAACGGCTATCTAGATTGTAACAACACAGTAGACAAACTCGTATTACCAACGAATTTGCGATTCGATAGGGCGATGCTACAGGGTCGAACACAAGCTAAGACCTATGCTAAGCGAGTTGTTCTGTGGCGAGAATCGTCCAAACCGGGTCAAGCGGCTGAACCGCAGTTGAGTCATCCTTAATGCCAACTCACCACCAAAGACAGCACAGACTACTTGCAAATGCGGCAGGCCAACTGATAAGCTAGTCTCAACGCGAGACCGACAAGGGTTACTGGCTATCAGGCTGCAAAAAGGTCAACTACTGCAGCACGCCAAGCGTCTCTGTTCAACTCCCAATCCATCCCTCCGTCCTTGTCCGGATAGATTGCTATTCGTTATACAGTACGCGATGTGCCCCAGAACCAAACGAACCCGATAGAACTGCAAGTCCGAAAGTTTTATCTGATCCTCGGCGTCGTTTATGCGATCGTATTTGCCGCGATCGGCGCGTGGTCAGTCCTCGCGGCCGCATGGAATTTTGGCTGCTCATTCTCACGCCCAATCCCAATGGCCGTCTCCTTCGGTATCTTTTGGGGTGGATGGTTTCTACTCAGCCTGTACATCATCGCTGCCAGTTGTCGAGAGAAACTCACGGTCACGTCGGAGTCCATCACGCAGGAAGGCGTTTTCCGTACTCGAACAACAGCGGTGTCAAACGTCACTTCCGCAAAGTGGCGTGCGTGGCCCGCTGGCGGCAGCATTGTGATTCGTTACCCGCGTTCGAGGATTAAAATTGATTTTGCGAATTTTCTCGCGAGTGAACGCGCAGAGCTGATTTTGCGACTGCGAGAGCTGATTTCGGAAGATTGCCAGAACAACTGGGCCGTTTTCATCAGTTCGCAGCAACGAGCACCAATTCAGTCCAAAAGGTCTAGGTCGTCTGCCATTCTCTGTATGGCTCTATTTTTCACCGCTGCAGTTGTATGTGTGTACTGTTGGCACATTCGGTCTGGTCTTCAGTTTTTCAGTGCTGGCGTGGCGTGCAGCCTTGCCGGCATGTGGTACTTGATCCGCATCATCAAGTTCGTCCCCGACTCGGAAACGCCTGCATAACATCAACATGGCGTAGTTAGTTAAGTAGTACGTTCAAGATTGTTCTAAAAAGTTGTTGTCATTTTTGTTTCGTTAGTTCTATTCCGTCTTCGGACTTAGTTCATGGGCAGTTGACGAAGGGCGATGACGGAGGGAACAGTCCAGTCGAGTTAAGCTCGCGTCGGTTTGAACGCTTTCCGAAGCGAGTTTCCCCAGTTCCATTTTGTAGGGGCCCGAGCTTCGCGAATGGAGCTGATCGTGTATTGCCACTTCAATTGATGATGAGAACTAGCGGACTTGAACAGTGAGTAGCAGGAGCTTTCGCGCCAGGGCTCGACGAATTAGTTCTACCGACAGAAATGGCCGTACTTGAGAAAATGCGCGGTTGCATTCAGAGTAGCTTTGTACTGAGGCATCAATTGATGAAGTCCGCCAACTTGAAGAAAGTCGGTCGATCCATCTAGATAGTGCGAGTCGATCGAAAGCAAACCATCATCATCTCCTGGAACTCTGGCAAGATAGCCATGCTCGGTGCCTCGCCCCCCAGCCACTATTCCAAACTCAAACCAAGGCGTGGCCAGCTCTTGCTCGAGCGCAGGCCAACCGCCCACGTGAGCAAACTGATCGACCGCCGGTCCGAAGATCGATTGGATGATCTTGCGTTGACCCAAGTTATCCGCCAGGAACGCACCTTGATTGGGAGGGCTGATCATGACCATCCTGCAAAACTGAACCTGAGTTGGATTAGGGCAGTTTTGGACTCGATACAGATAATTTCTTACCACGATGTTGCCCATGCTGTGAGCTACAAAGCTGACCCGATCTACTCCGACCAAATTGTTCACGACCGATTCGAGAGAGCATGCTAATTCTTGGATCGTGGATTTCGTTGAGGCATAGCCAAAGCTCACCACTTCGAAACCGCAGTCGTTGAGATGTTCCTCCATGCGTCCCATGTAGTGGCGATTACCCGCTAGGCCATGTAGAACAATCACTACATGTCGATGTTGATTGCTCGGTTGAGGTGGGTTCATCGCACACAACTGCTTCAAGCAAAACTCAAAGGAACCAACTGCGTGTCTGCGATCTTTAGCATCAAGCAACCGGTAATGGCCATCTTCTGCATGTTGTTGGGTCGCCAGCCCAGCCATCAGTTGATCCGTCCACTCTGATGCGTCCACCCAAAGTTTTTAGGCCCAGTGGTACGATCTTGGAACAGTTGTGCCGCAGCCGGACTAGCGACTAATAATGCAGCGTCGGAATAGCCGCAACAGCCCAAAGCTTCATCGCAATTTTGACGAAGAGGTGGATGGTGGGTTTGTGATTGCAAAGCTAGCACAGTGACTCGGCTTGATTCCGACATTGTCAATTCAGTAATCGGCAAATTGTAAGCGTATACACGTTGCTTGTTTCAGAAAACTGGCCTACCGTGCAGTGTCTGTTAAGCTGCTACCAATAGTCCAATAAAACCGCTTAGTGACAATGGACTTGCTGCGCTTGCGATTACCAACTTGACTGTTGAACTCGCCCAGATCGTGTGGATCATTGGACGGAAGACGGCTCGGCGAGGCGGAGCCGAGCAGTGACTGATAGGGAGTTTCCAAATTTAGTGGCGGCTGATTGGGAGCAATCTGTGCAGGGGGAGATTGGAATTGTTGACTGCGGGTCGACCAATTTGGGGTCGGCATCTAATTCAGCCTGTGATGGTGGTTCAAAATCTTGGAAAATCACCATTCAAGAGGCATGCCATTAATATGAGGCGAATATAAAGAATGCGGAACCTGTCGAAGTTGCGGTGCTCCTGGAGCAAGTGGATTCAACGGTGGCTGATTAATTACTTCAGCAGAAACTAACGGGCTTTGAATCATTTGAACCAATATACTTCATATGCGGGAATTTTGCATCGCGGTTGCCAATTGCTGGTGATCGCATCGTGCCGTGACTGAACGTATGATCGGTAAGTGCAGATTTGGCTTGTGAATCGGTGATGCTTGCCTCAATACTGACTCCAAGTTCGACTGAGTGCGCGATGACGGATCAGCTCCACCCGACTTCTAATAATCGAAACGCTTGGCGTGGTCGAGCAGAGCCGTGGCAGGCTCCTGTCCACAACGGTTTACCAGAATGTGTTGAATTTTTCTCGGTAAGCTTCAGTTGCGCGCCAGGCGATACCATGCTCGTGTTCGCTACTGCATTTGTACTGGCTGTGTACAGGAGTTTTGCTTGGGAGAAACGACAGCAGCAGTGGTTGAGCCCAGGGAACTTTGCCAACGGCGACGCGAAAATCGTTCTGCTGCAATTTTGCTCCGTATCTCCCTCACCAAGTTGCTTGATAGAGGATTCTCAGCCGGAGGTACAGCTCTGGCAAGCAATAGATAGTGAAATTTCACCAGCCTCGGCAGGCAAGTTCGATGCAACACACCACCGGCTAGTTTGATGTGATCGCCGGTTCTCGGATAAGGCGGTAAGGACTTCTTGTACTGATACAAATCTTGCAACGAGTTGGCGATGACTACGATCTGAGTCTTCGAAATTCGAATCTCGTTGCCTTCATTCTGCCGAATCTTGTATTGGTCGCCTTGCTGTTCTTTGAAGCATAATGCGATCGTTGGTCAGCAAAGCAAATCCTTTTCCCAGTACTGAGCCTGGTGGAACTGCTTGTGGGAATAACATTAGGCAAACGAAAACGGTCGCGGCTTTGATAGCTTTCAGAATTCTTCTAAAGACCATTTTCACATCCATGACTGACGATTGACGGTTTGTAGTCAATTAGCCGAGAGTAGATAATCTTCCGTCCTCGGCAGTTCTACCGAAACATCAACGTTCTGCTGGTAGCTCGGGCGACAATGATGCCAATCTGGAGAATAGGAAATCAGCCGCTTCCAAGTCAAGATGTCCACATTTGACAGTTTTACGAAGCCGCAGGCATTTGTGCGTTGAATACAGTGAATCCGAACCGTAACAGCTCGGGGAAGCTGTCGTGCGTATCGAATAAGAACTGAAACGCAATAGAGATTGAAACCCACGGTAGATTAACGCCGTAGGTTTCAGTTGAGATGTAAGAACGCTCGGCTAGTGCCATCTCGCAGGTTAGAGTACTACGCTGCATCTTCCAAAGCTTGGAGTCAGCTTTGACTTAGGTGGCATGCCGACGAATCGCTCAGCGACATTTCCAGCTCGAAACACCATCAAAGTCGGTATACTCTGGGTCCGTATTCGTTGGTTACGCCTGGGTTGTCGTCGATCTGTTGACCTTTCCAACCTTAACTTTGCCAGAATACTCCTCTGCCAGTTGATCGATCAACGGCGAATTGGCAACAGGTCCGCGCAAAGGCCCAAAGTCGACCAGTACTGTGGTAGCTGATTCAAGAACTTCGTTGCTGAAGTTGTCGTCAATTGATTCTACTGTGTGTTGACCCATTTTTCAAAATCTCTGATCAAAGTTGCGGTCCAGTTGTTTCTAAACGTTTCCAATTCTGACTGAATCATTTCAATTCTGACTAAATGTATCCCTCCAGCCGAACTGGACAAGGACATGTCACTTGCGAAGTTTCTCAATCAAAAGCGGGACGCTTCATACTCTACCAAGGTACATAGACTTCCAATGGCGGTTAATTGTTCACTCGTTCGATGTAATCACCGGTACAGTATCAATTTTGATGACGTTGCCTTCTTTGATGAAGCCTGGAACGGTGAATTCGGCACCAGTTTCAACGATTGCGGGCTTGGTAACGTTAGTAGCGGTATCCCCCTTTGCTCCTGGTTCGCACTGAGTAACCAAAAGTTCAACTTGAAGAGGTGGTGACATAGTGATCGGATTGCCGTTGAAGAGCATCATCGAGCACTTCATGCCGTCCTTTAGATATTTCCAAGAGTCGTCGACCTGAGCCGCAGTTAATTCGTACTGCTCGAAGGTCTCATTGGCCATGAAGACAAACGCATCGCCTTGGCGGTAAAGATATTGAGCATCAATTTCTTCGATGTCTGCCGCTTCCAATTCATCACCACCCTTGTAGGTGCGGTCCCGAGCAGACCTCGAAGATTGCGAAGCTTGCACTTGGCACAGTGCGTTGCCCTTTCAAGGCTTGACGAAGTTCATTTCAATCATCAAGTAGGGATCGCCATCGATCTGAACCTTCAAGCCTTTGCGAAAATCGCTAGTCTTGTATGTACTAGGCACGAATCTTCCTCGACTTCACTTTACTAGGAACTAAAGTCTGACAATAGTCTCTTAACAAATCGGTCCTGTAGGATCGTCGAAAAAGAAACCTTATCAGCTAACAAAACGAAAACAAACAACTAAAATCTGCCCTCACTTTGGAGTGTTTGCAGATAGCTAAAGGTCATTTAAGTTGGAAATTCTAGCGAGCGATTCAAATTCTGTCGAAGCCACTTTGGATCCATTTGAGGGCTCTTCTGCGGCTGCAAACCCCGCAGAATCGGTTAGTTGGCAACAATCATCGAAGCGGCCTTCCGAACCAATCGATTTGCTCCCAGCTTCCTTGTTTTACCCCACGATTCTCAGGCTTTGATTCGCGGAAAGGCAGCTGAAAAACTTGATTTCCCAGTATTGGTGCCACGTGAGTACGCTGCCAGAATGACCAAAGGCGATCCGAACGACCCTCACAGCACTCAGATTATTGCAGGGGTGATGGAAGTTTCAGCTTCGATCCATGGACTTTGGACCCCGTTGTGACAAAAACGCAGAGGTAATTCCCGGTCTGCTGCAGAAGTACGCGCGACGGGCCTAGCCGATTACCTCGGGTATGTGCCGTTCATTGCCGCTACTGTTTCCGGCGGCACTACCCTTACAGCTCTCACGGCACCTACAGGGAATTAAGGTTGGCAGCCTGCCTGGACCACATTCGCCAAGATACCTTGTTGGTCGTGATCTTGAGCGGCGGCGATCACCGGTAACCGATCTGTACTGACTCAATTGATTGGGCAGCTCAACCAGATCGATCACGTACGACGAATTGAATTCACACTCAGTACCTGTCGTGATCCCAGCGCTGATCACCATGCGATGCTCGACTGGGTTCAATCCTCTCGAACAGCGATCTACGTGGTGCTGCATTTAACCACGCTCAAAAGAGATCGACTCGCAGGTTGTAACTGCACTCAAACGTTTGCGTCAAGCTGGCGCGACATTGCTGAACCAGTCTGTGCACTGAGCGGTGTGAACGGTAACGAGCTCTGCGAGACCTCTACTTGCAGTTAGTTGATTTGTCTGCCGTATACGCATTGTTGGGCGAGTCGAAGGCGCGCCCATTTCAAGTCTCGGATGCAAAGGCTGTTGAGCTAATAGAAGCCCTGCAGGCCGATCTACCTGGCTTTGCTGTACCCAAACTGGTACGAGAAGTTTCAGGGCAAAAAAACAAGACGCCGATTTTCTAGGCGGCGCCTATGATGATTCCGCGACTCTTTCTATTCAGTCGTATCTTTCGAGTTGTTTGAGTCTATTGATGGTCTCTATTTTGCAATGTAGCGTTCTGGCTACTTCGTGTTGGTTACTCGTTGCGTTTGAACAACATATTCGCGTTTTTTCTCTACTTGTTGGGAGATGGCGATGGCGGGCGAGCCACCACGGCGGCGCCGAATCAGGCTAAATCATTTGTAGAAAATTGAAAGATTTCTTTGGCATGTCACCGAAGATTAACCTAGGTTTCTGATTGGCTTTGAACTTGGCTCCAGTCGACCCGTCTCCTCTGTTGCTGCCATGTATCAAGCCGCAAAAAACTGCTTCCTGATGCAGTTTGGGTGAACCTTGATTCACCTCCGCTTGCCGACAACTCGACACGTTAGTGAGGTTTAGTTCACAGTTCAACTCCATCGTTTGGTTACTGTTTGTCTAATCGATGCGGCACGAACTGCGAATTCTTACTTACGTGTCCGAGTTACAGGTGACGTAAACAACCGAAGAACTGAGTTGTAGAAGAACTTTGTTGTGGAACAGACAGCGTGTCATTGGTGCTAACCACCGAGAACCAGTCGGAGCTAGTACACTATGCGAACAAAGCTAATCTGCCTTGTTTGGGCATTGAGTTTGACGCCAACGCTAAGCACTGTACAAATTCCAATTAGTCGATCGAATCGAAGAGGATTGGGAATTAGCGGTTGGTGAACCCGATCAGAAGATCGACGCGCTCGAATTACCACTTCGATGATTTCATTCTCTACAGCACCTGAACTAAACTTGATTAACTTGAATCATGCTTTGAAACCAGACTTGCTTACTTCCGGTGGTATCCAGATACGTGTTGTCAAGATGAAGAAATGCTAGGCCAAATCCATCGACATGCGGGCGAAAAGCTGGGGCGGAACGACGAAACTGTCCGCTGGACTAAAGCTGTGCAGCGAGTTCCTAATGGCTACTCATTTGGGATTAGTACAGGCAGCGGTGATAGCTGGGGATCTTTCGGAGGGAACGAGTATTTTCTTGTCATACCGAAATAGTTTGGCTGCTGGCGGACTAGATCACTACGACTACCAGCTTTCTCTTGAAACAGCTCGACAGGTTTTACTTACGCGGGAAATCGCGTTAAGTGGTTAAAGCTAAAGCGCATTCGTGTTACTACAGCGATGGACAAGCTGTCGAGCAAGAGGTTCAAAAAGATGTTAACGCCGCCAACTAGTGGTTAGCAAATTGGTCGATATCGCTCAAGCTGAATAACTACCTAGCCCAATGGGATCTGATGTAAACTCTGCCTCTGCCTTGCATCGAATCGTAACAACTACTATAAGAACTCGAATGGGTAGTCATCATGGCATTTTCAAACCATCAACGACCTTCGGCGCGGGGCAGCGCATTGATCTTGGCAGTCGTGGTGATGTTCGTTTTTGTTTAGCATGTTAGCATTTCCATCGGCCAGGCGTTCTCTAAGTCGGACAGGAAGAGCAGGGATACATACGTTGTGATCCGGACAGTGCAGCGTTAGCAGGGTGCTGGGACGTCTATCCTGCGGCAACTTGAATCCGATGCGGATGCCGCTCGGCTACGCTCCAGCTGGCGTTGTCAGTTCTGCGACGCAGTTCGCCAGTTTGAACTCGATTTGTGAAGCAAATCCATCGATTAATTCCACCGATATTCAAGTTGGGTATACAGATCGACTTCGCGGAGGGTCGATTAGTTCAAATTCAGCTTTGCCGTTTGTTGCGGTCCGCGTCAAAGTCAGCAAGACCGAGCAATTGAATGGAAAAGTACCCTATTACTTCGGAAAAATCTTTGGCAACACTGGCAGGGACACTTACTGGACAGCGAGTCGACTGCGACGTGGCCCGTCTGTCTCCGGCTTCCAGTCGCCTTCAGGAACTGACTCTCTCAACATACTTCCCTTTGCTCTCGATGAGACAACATGGAATCAGATGCTAGCTGATGCTGCATCAACAGGCCGTGCACATCCAGCGGCTCAGATGACGCCTCGCCACAATCCCATCACCGGTGCGGTAACCTCAGGCGGCGATGGCTGTTTGAAGTCAACTTGTATCCTCAGGGCACTGGCTCGCCCGGCAATCGCGGAACTATGGGCGCTGACGGTGGAGCTAACAACTCAACCAGCGATATCGCCAATTGAATCATTAGTGGAATTTCGGCAGCCGACGATTTGCGGCTTTGGAAAGTCTTGCAAGCTCGATGCGAACACGAACTGTGACTTTGAATGGAGATACTGGAATCAGTGCGGCGAACAAAACTCAGCTTACTCAGATTATTGGACGAAGCGAATCATCCCAATTTTCAAAACGGTGGCAATACAACGAACAATACCGTCTGCAATTAACTCAGGGGTTGTTGGTGTTCGCATCATGAATGTTCGCTTGACCGGCAGCGTTAGTACGAAACAGGTGATTGTTCAGCCCGCCCCGGTACTCGCCAAGTATGGCATTCGCTTTCACGACCTCCGCCTCCGCCAGTGACTATGTTTGACGCCAGTACTTCTTGCGAATAAACACAATGTTCACCTTCATTCAAGCAGTTTTGTTCGCTCACAGAGCTGCTTCCTATGACATCGACAAAATCAACACTGAAAAAGAAGATTTCGCAACATCGATACCACAACGATTAAGGAGCTGCCTGCAACTGGTTCTGGTTGATACCTATCATGATTCTGCTCACCATGGGCATGATCAATTTGGTCGAATGGTGATGGTCAAGCAGATGATGGTCGTACAAGCCGAGAAGAACCAAGGTGCAGAGCATTGCCAGGAACGTCAAATGCAGATGTCTCCGCCTGGTGTGCAGGCGAACTAACTGGTTGCTGATCTGGCGGAGTAACGATCACTGTGACTCGAAACCAATTTAGCTACAGCGGCTGGCACTCCGTTAAAAGTTTCAGTTAGTGCAGATCAAATGGCTGGATGCCGATAAAAGCGCCAGCATTTTCAGGCATCTAGCACATCGACGACCGCGTCAAGCGTAGAAGTAGCCGATGCGCTGTGGATCATCGGACCCGAAACTCTCGCTCCGGCAATGACATAGAGTTGGAGCCTAACTGTGTCAGAAGCAAAAAAAATCCTTGCCGAATTCATCGTCATTCATAGGCCCGAGTTTTTGTGCTGTGATCCATTTGTTTGGCAAATCGGCAGTAACCTTGATCTTTCCGTCAAGTTTAACCTTCCTTGGCCTCCTGTTTCCTTTTGGAAATTAATAGCCAACATGGCAACTTCGAGCATCGAAAATTTCCGTGTCCCTACCATCGTTTCCCCAACGATCTTGGCCTCTTTTCACTGCTTCGTAGGATTTAAACGAAATGAATCTTGGCCACACTTCCCCCCCGCCATCCTTCACGATTTGGAAGTTGAATTTGCCGCCCGTCAGGTCAGAATAATCAGCACCACCGCGGTGTCCCGATCCACCCCCCTCCTCCGCGTCACTGGGACCGTGTTCGGGAATCAATTCGGCCCCCACGAGCAATTTTAACCTTGCAAAGTACGATCACCGTGTCGGTTTCAAAAACCGGGTTTCAAGCGAGTTACCATCGTTAGGTATGCGATCAGGCGAGCCACCACCGCGACTGCCAACAGCTTGCAGAAATGCCAACAAAGTCCACAGTATCCGCAGCAAGATCTCACCCGATCATCACATAACACCAGTTTGCTCCGCCAGTCTTGATAACTTCGCCTTTACGAGAATGTGAGCCAGACAACAGGTGTGCCGCAGAAGCCCGAGCTTTGATTGGCGGGACGGTTGATCTCTTGTTTGAGTTCGTTGACTTGTCTTGTGGAGGTAACCGAAAACCTGACTAACCAGAGCTTCGATAATATTGAAGTCCAGCATCATCGGAAATAGGTCGGCATGAGTTGTACTATTGCATTCAGGCAGCGTTGTAATCGGTAAGTGCTGTTCCGGTGTACGCAGTCGTAACGATCATGTGAGTCGTATGATCGAATTGACCTGTCTGTGAGTTGTTGAAATTACCACGTTTGGTTTCGGCAAACATCGCTGTGTTGCTTGTTCCATCGAAGCTGATGGAAGCGTGAGTTGGTCCCTTAAGGACTTGACCGGCAGGATTGGGCATAGCAAAGACAAGTCACCTGGCAATCCACCACGGAAGTCAGCATTTGCTCCCGTGGAAACAAAGTAGTTGGATCGACCATAGTCGGTCTGAAACATCGTTGATGGATCTGACGGGCAAAGATAAGCTGGAATTTGCGCCAGTCGAGCGTTTTGATTCGCACCGGTTAGTGTCGGAATACTTGGATCGATAGGTTGTCGGGGTGTTGTAATCGGAGTTCCAAATGCTAGTGATGTTGCCCTGTTCAATGTGCAGGGCAAGGAATACTTGCGGAGATGCATCCGAGTAACGGGTAGTTGCCACGCCAAGATACCTGGTGCTTCGTTGCCTTCGTGAAGTACTTTGTAGTACTTTCGAAATTGTGCCGTTTGCCAAACCCAATTGCTTCCAGATTATTCTGGCAGCTCATTCGAACAGGCTGCTTCACGAGCAGCTTGGACGGCTGGCAACAACAGGCCAACCAATATTCCAATATGCAATTTCACTAGTAATTCCACTAGGGTAAAACCGATTCGTGCTTCGCATTGAACTTCTCCATCGAACTGGTGACAAAAAACAATCGTAAAATGAGGAGATGGTAAAAAGATAGCGGCTAGGTTTTCTTGTTCGTTGCCCGCATGTCTGGGGGTAATTATAGTCAATTAGTGAACATGAAAATAAATAAGATGAGCAGCTACTTCGTTGTCGCCGATCGACTTTCTTGATTTGCCGACAAAAAAATGGTAATCATAGAAACGTGACAATTAAGACCTGAAATTGTTTGGCCTTGCTGAAAGCTAATGGCAAAAATCGGGATGGCGGTAATGGAGAGATAGATGGCTACCGGAGTGATTTCCAACGCCGTTGAGGTTGGCCACGAACTAGCTTTACGTCGAATCCATAGCATAGCGAAAATGCAATAAATTCCACTGGCAAGGCGATTAAACAGGTAGGTCATCTGAGTCAAAATGCCGTGAAAACCAGCCGCAACGCCTGGTACGCACTGAAGAACGATCGTTTTTCAATCGCTGCCATCATCCGGCTGCTTTGGAAAAACTCCATCAACGGCCATCTGCCGATAGACTCATGGCGCCCCATCAAAAGCTCCTTAAACGCTGCTACAAGGGTCGACAAAATAATTACCGGTCGCGTGAGATTGGGCTAGTTCCGCAATTCGGCAATGCCGCGGCAACCTTCTCTTCGCCAAAACCGCCTAGCCCAACAACTTTTCAGGAGCAGGGTAACCACCCAAGGAGTAATGATTGAGAAAGCTTTTGGCGAAAAAAGCTTAAAGCGCCAGGTAATAGCCCCTGCTCCACCAGCAAAGCGTTCAAGCATCGATCAAGGTACAACGCTGGCGTTCTTGCTATCTCCGGCTACGTATATTGCTGCGTTGAAACCAGTATAGATAATAGCCCGAAGACGCTCGGCCTGCTAAACTCCATAAGCTGACAAACTTTCTGGTAGCACATCAGGATTTCGTTCAGGTAGGGCAGTCCCCATCCATTTATCTGCAGGAGTGAGAAAGGCTACGATTACAATCCACAACATGAGCAATAACTTGGTCCCAACGATCGAGTTCTGAGTTCGCCCAATTCGTATACCTGCCGAATCACGACGGCGTGTGGCGATAATTAGCCCAGCGATCAATGAGACTGAATCCTCCGATTTGGCGCTTACTGAGCATATGAACTTACGTTCTTTTTTAGCAATGTGATTGGGAGTAGAGAATCCAGCGCAGCGAGATCCACTGGCTTCGCTGAACTACAACGCTGGGATGGATGAATCGACTGAGGAACAGATATTCGCCGCCAGACTGTGGAAGGCGAGTGGCCAAACCTCCGTAGGCTATAGCTCCGCTAATGGCCCAAACGCCACACAATCCCCAGGCCAACATGAGCTCGGCCAGGATTACCAAGAGTCGCCATCGAATAGCCGCTAGACGTGAACACTCCCACGCCGATCATGTTGGCGACGACGAGGGCAACCAGACTGATCAACCCCAAAGAGCCTTTTGATTCACCAAGTTCCGCAGTATTTTTGGTTTCAGACACGCCTGCCCCAATCCCCAGGAGTATTTACCGTACTATGATTTAGCTGCCGAAGATCCGGCAACAATGTCGTGTTCTTGCGCCAAGAACGCCCAAAGTTCGGGCCCGCCAAACCACACAGACTTTGGTCGGCAATTTGCCGAATCACTAAGTGTATCAAATCGCCTCGCAATTAGGTTCATGATGTCTCAACGAATCAGTTTTTCTGCTCAGGTGAATCGCTACTTCGACGTGGCTGCTGCTTTGACTAAGCACGATCCGACCCTCTTAGCTCAAATCCGCGAGTGCAACTTTGTGGGGCGCTTTGCCTTTCCCGTCCAGCTTGATAACGGTCATATTGAAGTTGTTCGTAGCGGCGAGCTCAACATAGTAACCACAAGATGCCGACCAAAGGCGGGATTCCGATTCGCCCCCGACGTGAACGAAGATGAAGTAATCGCCCTGGCAAGTTTGATGACCTACAAATGTGCGATCGTCAACGTGCCGTTTGGCGGAGCAAAAGGCGGCGTCGCTATCGACCGCAAGAAGTATTCTGCTCGAGAGCTCGAAAGGATCACGCGACGTTTTATCTACGAACTGCACCACCATTCATCGGCCCAGGGATCGATGTTCCGGCTCAGATTTTGGGACAGGTCCGACAGAAATGGCTTGGATTGCCGACACATATCAATCGCTCAACAACGAACTGAACTCGATGGCCGCCGTTACTGGGAAGCCTATCGAACTCGGTGGAATTCGTGGCAGAACCGAAGCCACTGGACTGGGAGTCTATTACGGAGTTCGTGAAGCCTGCTCAATTGAGGCTGATATGAAACGAATTGGGCTTACTACGGGCATCGAAGGAAAGTCGGTCGTCGTTCAAGGCTTCGGTAATGTAGGTTTTCACACTGCCAAGTTTTTCCACGAAAACGGTGCCAGGGTAATCGCCAGTGGTGAATTGAATGGTAGTGTTTTCAATCCCAAAGGAATCGACATTGTTGCACTCGATGAATTTCGCAAAGAGAAGGGGACGATTGTTGGAGCGCCAGGTACGCAGTTGCTGCCAAGCGATAGCAGTGTTCTAGAAATTGACTGCGATATTCTGATTCCAGCGGCTCTAGAAAACGTCATTACTGTTGAAAACGCTTCCAAGATCAAAGCCAAGATCATCGGCGAAGCTGCCAACGGGCCAACAACTGCAGATGCGAACGACATTCTAGTGAAGAAGAATGTCTTGATCATTCCCGATGCCTACTTGAATGCAGGCGGCGTTACTGTGTCCTACTTTGAGTGGCTTAAGAATCTGTCTCACGTTCGTTTTGGGCGGCTTGAGAAACGGTTTGAAGAGATGGCATTCCGACGATTGCTATCAGCCGTCGAAAATGCAACTGAACAAAAGTTCAATCAAGAGATGATCAAAGCCTACAGCCGCGGAGCTGACGAACAAGATTTGGTGCGATCAGGTTTGGAAGAAACGATGGCTGGATCATACAACGAGATTCGCGAGATTCAGCTCCGATTGGGTGGCAAAGTCGATTTGCGCACAGCAGCGTTTGTAGGTGCTATAGACAAGATCGCGTTGTGCTACGCCGAGCTTGGGATTTTCCCATAGTCGTTAAAGCAGTTGTAGCACTACTTCTTCGCGACTGCGAAGAAGCCTCCGGCGCGAAATGTTGCTAGTCGACGATCCATCAACAAACTATCGCCAGCAACGTTGATTGGTAGGATTTCAATCGCCGAGAAACCCGCCTGCTTTAGATCTTGAATCAACTCACGCCGACTGTAGATATGCAAAAACATTCTGGGTATACCCAAGTCGACGAACACTCGATCACCGTATTCCCAGCTTTGACTAAATCGGCTCTTCAGCCATGTTTTCAATAGCCATGTTGGCCCGGTGGGGTGCCACAAGCTATGGTAGCGGTTGTGCACATGCAAAATAAACTTAGCATTTTCGACTAAAGCATGATGAACCGACCTGAGGAACATGACGCGGTTTGATCTGCCTAGAATCATGCCAATGCTACTGAACAGGCACAATGCCATCTCTAGTGAATTCGGTTTCAAGAAATCTAGTTCTACCAAATTGGCTTGGACACATTCATTCAGTTCTGGATGTTGGCAGTTCTTCTTAAGTTCATTAAGCATCGAGGGGCTCAAATCGACGTTCAACATGCGGTAACCCATCGGCGAGAGCATGCGGGAGATACGTCCAGTACCACAACCAAAGTCCGCAATTAATGGAGGCTTGGATGTATCCACGATGCAGGGGAGATAGCGTTGAATGAAACGCTGGTCTAGTTTCAGTAATGGAGTTTTGGCCAGCTTCTGGTCGTAATCCTGCGCTATCGATTCTGACTGCAGATAGTCCCAAGTGCCTCGGCAAACTCCAGGCGGCAATTTCCAGCTCGGAATGTTCATCGACTCGCGCTCTTTCGACTAATTCCAAGCAACAAATCGACGTTCAGGATCAATAGCCTGCTGAACGTTACTTGCCAACCGTAGCCAGCCAACATCACCCGCAAAGGTTTTGTGACTTTGACCGCGAACCACAACCGCAGACATGGATAGCGAACGCAATTGATCATCCAATTGATCAAGAACTGCACTGCTCAACTTGAGCCAAGTTATCGAGCCAGCTCCACAGTGTTGATAGCAAGTTGTCTCCAATCTTGAAAGCAATCGATCCAACAGAACGAGTTGCTTGGAGGATGAAACAATTCGAACAAGTAACTGATCTGGTTCTAGCGGCATTTGAAGCCAGCTAATTAGGTTGCTTCGAGGCTCCGTATCATCTTCAAACACCTGAGTGTCAAGCGATCCATCCAATAGCGATTGTATTCTGCGAATAACACTCGGCAGTGATGTGACCGGACCAGCAACACGCAAGCTGACCGCATGATTCGGATCGATTACTACACTACAGATTGGCAGTGGTTTCTGCAGCACCCTCTGAATAGTCTGAACGGCAGAATCGATCGATTGGTGTTGAACTAACAAAGTCGAATAGGATTGAGGTGTTGGAAATACTTTAAGAGTTGCCTCTAGCAAAACTCCCATGCGACCGTAGCTACCAACCATCATTTTCGGCGAGTCGAACCCGGCGGCATTCTTAACGACTTTGCCGCCACCGCGAACGATCTTGGCGAGGCCATCGAGCATTGCTACTTCCATCACGAAGTCCCGAACACCACCGTAGAGCAATCGATCCGGACCGCTTAATCCACTGGCGATTGTACCTCCAAGAGTTGAACCTTGATGGATGAATAAGGGATCAAACGGTAGGAATTGCCCGTTCTTTCCAAGCTGTTGGCAAAGCTCTGCCATCGGTGTTCCGCACTTAGCGGTTATCAAAAATTCGGAGGGATCGTAGGTTACAATGCCTGCCAAGCCGCCGGTATCGAGCTGACAAGCGTTGGCATCGATAAGGGCCGACTTCGTTCGGTTGCCAACCGGCTGAACTGGCGACCTAGACTGCAGGATTGAGTGCTGCAATTGCTGAACAATCTCATCTTGGACCAGCATTTCAGTGGTATCTACGGCCTGCATACTCATTGCGGTAGAATCTCAGAATTCAGCGTAAAGGAACATTCGTCAAACCGCTAAGAGTAACACAAAATCTGGCTTGCAAACAGCTAGTACATTCAGCGGCAGGTCGAGAATGCTGCTAGGATATCAAGTAGATTTCATCTGAATTGGCCGGAATCGGTCAAGCCTATGTCGAGACGACCAAAGTAAAGGAAGTCATGATGTTGAGCTGGTTAGTTTTGCGACCCGTGTTCGAGATCGATCTGCGCGAATCGCGTGACGTGACAATTGAGCGACTTACTGAGGCCTATAAGAAACTTGGGCAGCCCAAGTTGTTCTTTGTGCATGGAGAGTACGGCGAATTGCATTTGCCCGTCGAGCAACATCGCCTTTGGTCGCCACATCTTTCGTATTATGTATGCCAATTAGAAGAAAAAACTATTCTACGAGGACGATATGCACCGCGGATGGAGATCTGGACGTTTGTCTGGATCATGTATTTGGCAATGGCGTTTACGGCCTTCTTTTGTTTGGTAATGGAGTTTTCCATGCGATCCATAGGAGAGGCCTGGATGTGGCATTGGATTGCGGGGGCAGCGGTCGCTACGATCGTATTGATCTATGTGACCGCAAATGTTGGTCAACAATGGAGTTCTGACCAAATGCTTCAATTGAATGATCGACTGGAAGAGATACTCCGCCAGTCGAACTTGATCACTTAGGCCCCGCGCTTCGATGTTCAAAGTTCTTTATCAGGAGCGATCGTACTTTTTTCGATTTATCGGTAATGAGTGATCAATGACAGTGAGCGATGACTTAGAGCGATTGAGGACAATCGCTCACTGTCATCAGTCGTTCACTCTTGGAATCGAATTGTTCAATTACGGAGTCGAGGCAGTTATTGTCATCAGCAGATTGCCTCGCTGAACATTCAAGGTTATGTTTCGATTGATTTTGCTCAGCAGTTCTTTTGCTCTTGAAGCTGATGGGACTTTCTCACCATTGATGCCAACTAAGATATCTCCAGCCTCCAACTTGAGCTGAGAAGCTTGGCTGCGAGGTGCGATCTTGACAATCACCGCACCCTTGGTTGACTCAGACACTCCAAGCTCTTTTGCAATTTGTGGACTCATCGAAGCCAGTTCAACGCCCCAGTCGTCAACCACTGCGGTATCGTTTCCACTCGGAAAAGCAGACATCTTCTCAGGAGTCTGCTCATCTACGATCAGCTTGACATTCTGTGCTTGGCCCTCGCGGAATACTTTCAATTCCAAGGCCGAACCTGGTCGAGACATGGCAACCATGTTGATTAATTGCTCGCGAGTTGCCACAGGTCGACCATTGGCGGAGACAATTACGTCACCTTCTTTCAATGATGCCCGCGCTGCAGGACCATTTGGCAAAATCCTTCCGATGAAGGCACCTCTAACGACTCCGGTGGGCAACTTCAATTGCTTCGCTGTATTGACATTCACAGTATCCAGACTGGCTCCCATAAAGCCCCGAATGACTCTTCCGGAACTCTTGAGATCCTCAAGCACCTGCTTGGCCATGTTCGATGGAATCGCAAATCCAATTCCGATATTGGTACCTGTTTTTGAGTTGATCGCAGTGTTAATGCCGATGACTTCACCTCGCAAATTGATCAATGGCCCACCACTATTGCCAGGATTGATCGCTGCATCCGTTTGGAAGAAATCTTCGTAACCTCTTCCGCTTTCGATGATACCGGTTTGCCTGTTCGTGGCAGAAATAATGCCAGCCGTTACCGATTGCTCAAGTCCGAATGGGCTTCCAATTGCGATGACCCAGTCGCCAACTTCCATTTGAGAGGAATCACCGAGTGAAGCGGCGCTCAATCCAGCCGCGTTGATCTTCAGTACAGCTAAATCGGTTCGCGGGTCTGTTCCGACCACGTCTGCCTTAATTATTCTGCCATCGCTAAGTTCTACTTGCAGCTCGTCCGCTTCCTGAACTACGTGATTGTTGGTCAGTACATAGCCATCGGCGGAAACGATGACTCCTGAACCAACTCCAGCGGGGACCTTCTGCTTCTGAATTCGACGGTCTACTTGGCCGCCACCGAAAAATTCCTCGAGTAGATCATTTCCGTAGGGTGAAAATGGCGTTGTTCGAATCTGCTGCTTAGTTTCAACCAAGGCATTGATCTGTACAACGCTCGGCTTCAATACTTTGGCTGCAGTTCGAAAGGCCTTCGAAAGCCTTTCGGCCCCAATCAGATCTTCATCAGAAATTTGTGGCGCGGCAGCTTGTTGAGCATAAGCTTGACCAGATCCAGAATTCGAGTTGGCTTTGTGCATCCATGTTGCACCCGCCACAGTTGCCAAAACGATTGTCAGCGACAGCACCGATTTTCTGGACATCTGAATTACCCTCCTCAACTGAGTGTTTTTTCTAAGCTTTACCCGTAGAAAGTCTATCATAACGATCAAAATTTTCGTTAACCTCGAATTGGCCACGAACAGTGCAAATTTCGAGCCAAAGTCGTTGAACTTTGAACTGTCGAACTCCTCTTTTGATGGCCTAGATTCGTCAGACGGGACTGAAGCTTGAATTTGAGCAAACAACAAAACGAAAACGGCGTCGAATGCTCGACGCCGCTCGTTGTTTTCCAGTGATTTAGTTGCTAATGCTTAGTTGCAGCCACAGCTTGGAGCTGGTGCTGAGCAACCGCAGGTTGGTGCTGGCGCTGAGCAGCAAGTTGGTGCTGGGCAGCACTTCTTTGCAGCCATCTTGGCCTTCAGTTTAGCCAGCAAACCTTGCTTTGCGCATGGATCGCAGCAAGGGTCGCAAGCTGGCTTGCAGCAGGTATCACATGCTGGCTTGCAGCATGGTGCTGGTGCTGGAGTGCAGCAAGGAGCTGGTGCTGGGCAGCAGGTTGGAGCTGGAGCACAGCAAGGAGCTGGTGCTGGGCAGCAAGTTGGAGCTGGAGCACAGCATGGAGCTGGTTCGCAGCAGCTTGACTTACGAGCCTTTAGCTTTGCAAGCAAACCTTGCTTAGCACATGGATCGCAGCAGGTTGGGGCTGGTTCGCAGCAAGGAGCTGGCTGTGCACATGGGTCACAGCACTTGTTCTTGCCAAGAAGTCCGGCATTTGCAACGCTTCCGAACGCGAAACACATTGCAATCGCTAGTAAAGACAGTTTGAGATTTCTCATGAGGGTAACTCCGTTGTCTAGGGTTTTTGGAAAACTTGGCGAGATTTTAACGGCGCGAATTGTGCGGTCAACCACAGGGAAACACTAGCCAAGCGCTAAAATCGAAAGATTTAATGTTGGGATAT
>JAXMBP010000021.1:0-96231 GCA_046349795.1 Pirellulales bacterium
ACTATAACATCCATGCAATAGGGCGAACTTCGCTCCACACGACTAGTACTTTGCCAACTTCACGCCAGCCACAAGCTTTTCTTCAGCTTGTGACAACCCTTTCTGATTGAACTTGGGCACAGTACGACCTGGGCGAGCATAGAACTTATTGGGCGGCAAATCAAGTCAGACCGCCACGATGAAGTTGGCCAAGCCTGTATTTTTGGCGACTAAAGCCTGCGTCAAATCGTCCCCTACTGGTGCATTGATGGTTGAATGAGCATTGATAGCGTTAGCTGAATTCGGAAACTGCTTGATAAGTATCGCTAATCTTCGAAAGTGGGGAAATCCTGCCTTGAGCTGTTAAGAGCGGTGCTTAGCAGCGGTTTTAGACGTGGCGCATTTCGAATGTTTATGGTTTCGCGAATTTCTCGCGGTACGGCGCGAGCCGTCGGTTCCCGGTATTCTTGTTAACGGTCCCCGGGCAGTTTGCGGTGCTCCGCACACTGAGCGTCGAGCAGATTTGGGATGGAATTAAGCAGGGATCGAGCGGATGATGTCAACTCGAACAATTAATACATCCAAGGCGGCTCCAATGTCCGACAACCCATTCACCCATCTCGACGACTCTGGTGACGCCCGCATGGTGAACGTGGGAGCCAAGTCGGTCACTCAGCGGCAGGCCACCGCCTCCGTAGTCTGCCACATGTTGGCCTCAACGGCTCAAGCTATTCGCCAAGATCAGATCGCCAAAGGAAACGTCTTGCAGGTCGCCCGATTGGCTGCCATCGGCGCAGCCAAACGCACAGACGAACTGATTCCGCTTTGTCACGGTTTGCCGCTGGATGGAGTGGATGTCAGTTTTTCCTGGGCCAGCGAAATTCAACTGCGAATCGAAGTCAGCGTTGCGGCCACGGCCAAGACTGGAGTAGAGATGGAGGCGATGGTCGCAGCCTCAATCGCCGCTTTGACTGTTTACGACATGTGCAAAGCTGTTGATCGATCGATGGTTATTGCGGATCTACAGTTAGAGCGAAAGAGCGGCGGGAGTCGCGGCGAGTTTATTCGAAACACGGAGAGCTAGCTGAGCGTTTATCAGCGAGGAACGGAACATGAAACAACTGGATATCTCGGTTGAGAATGTCAATGGCAAAGCTGAGCAACTATGTCGGTCGCAAAAGGTGAAGCGATATCAGTCGCTCGGTCGCGATCTAGTTCAGCTCAAGTTTGAAATCGGTTCGCTGATTGGCGGCCAGTTACAACGTGTCGAAGAATCAATTTCAAGTACGCTCTCAACTAAATTCGGCGAAGTGCAAGATTTGGCTGACCGGGCCAGCATGCACGCAGGAAAACGACTTCGACCGATCCTGGTACTATTGGCTTCCAAAGCCGTTGCTGGTCCAACATGCGATCCCAATTCAGACAAGGATCTAGTTCATATTGCCACTTCTGTTGAATTGGTCCACATGGCCAGTTTGGTTCATGATGACTTAATGGATCACGCAGAAACGCGACGTCATCAACCAACCATCAGCCATGCATGCGGAGAAAACGCAGCCGTGTTGCTCGGCGATTATCTGTTCACTCGAGCTTACGCGGCGGCGGCGGAATGCCGACAGACTCTGCCAGCTCGAATGATCGCGCGCGCTGCTACTCACCTTTGTGAAGGCGAACTACGACAGCAGCTTTCGGCAAGTCAATGGAAGTTGAATCGATCGAATTACTTCAGCATTCTGTTTCAAAAGACTGCCTCGCTTTGTCAAGTAAGTTGCCGATTGGGAGGCTGGCGAAGTGGAGCAAATCATCTGCAACAAAAGGTTCTAGCCGATTTCGGCAAGTATCTGGGGCTAGCCTTTCAGATCCACGACGATTGGTTGGATTATTGGGGTGATGAGGAAGTTGGCAAGACTCTGGGCACGGATTTGGCTCAGCTTAAGCCAACCTTGCCGTTGATGGAGTTCATGAATTGCTCAACTGAAAACGACAAAGCTGAACTGCTGATTGCTCTGACACGGCCAACTCATGAGAGCTTAGCTCATGCTAGAAGAATGATTCGCGAATCGACTGCGGGAGAGCGAACCTTGAAGGCGGCTCAGCGATTGGCCGCCAAAGCAATTCGAGCTTTGGATACTCTGCCTGAAAGCGAATCGAAGCAATTGCTCAAGGCGCTAGCAGTCTTCAGCGTCAGCCGCTCAGTGTGACGCAAGCCCGTAGTGGGATTCGCCGGTAAAGCGTTGGCAAAAGTGAGCAGAGGATTTGAAGAGAGGAACTGGGGTAGTCGTATCTAACAAACGCATTTCCCAAAGACCTGGCTCTGTAAGTTGCAACACGTTTAAAATTTTGAACCCAAAAACGCATTTAGCGAGTCCACGGCTCCATCTGGCGAAAATTTTGTGGGATTTCTGGCGAATCCCACTACAGTTTCCGACGGAATTCAATGAACTGATCGAATGCCAACATAGCTAGGTCCGTTGCAGCAGTTGATACAGAATTTGCCACTGCCAATTCCCCTTCGCCGGTAGTCCGTAAGTTTAATTGGTTGATGACAACCAAGGCATCGCTTGGGCTGATTCGGCCATCGCCATTGCAATCGTAAGCGTGATCCCACTTAACAATTCTTGCATTCAGTAAGTTGATCACCAAAAGCGCATCGGTTGGTGTGACCAGCGTGTCTCCTGAAACATCCAGCGGATTCAGTGGATTCTGATGGTAGCTTGCGACTGGCCAAAAGTACCACGAGGGAACGGAAAATGGTGCAATAGAAGGATAGATCGGACTGGGTGGTAAAGATGCTGGATTGGGGTATACAGGAGCATTAACAACTACTGGAACAACTGGGGTACAACTGTTTGGATTAGCTCCTAATGATCTACAGGGCAAGATAGGCTCAACCGCTGGATTGATAACGCCTGGACCAACGTCAATAGAAATCTCATCAATGCTGATGGTTAGCTTTTGAGTCTTAAAATCGGTGCTGCCATCGGTAGTCCCGGCTTGCACGATCACGCGATAGTCACCCGCCTCAAGAAAGGCGATCGGCAATGAACGCGTTTCGCCTTCGTTCATTCCAAGTTGAGCAATAATGTTGTTGTTGCTATCGACAAGCGTGGCCCAAATAGCAGAAACTGCGCTAGGTCGACGCGATTCATTCGACTCAAGTAGAACGTGAATCAGGCGTGAGGTGTTGACCGTAAATGGTTGCTCAAATATCGGGTTCTGCGGAGTTAACGAAATTGTTCCAACTTCGGTGGGATCCAACTGCGTCTGAGAGTACTCCGCTAGCAGTTCAAAGCCGCCCACCTGATGAATAACGGCTGTGTTTGAGGGTGAAACTGATAAGTATATGGTGTTGGTTGGCTCGACATCGCTGACCTGAATCACCTCGACTCCGGTCGAATAGTGCAAGACTCGAAAGGGCAGTTTGTCGCCTTGATCGTCATAGACCTTTACATTTGGAAACAAGCCTCCAAACTGATCTGCTGAAACAACGATATTCAAGTACTTGACCTTGTCGATCTCGCCGAATGGATCAAGTCGATAAAGTACGCTTCGCTGATCAACGGTTAGCAGTCCCGTTGCGGAGTATCTGGCGTTCAACCCGAATGTTGCTTGAAGTGGGAGTGCCGTCGTGGATCAAAAGGAAATTCTGGCTCTTCGTTCCACTGGTAATCCGCTGGCTCACTTTGCTGATTATCGTCGTGGTCGATCTTGACTCCAGCGTACAGCTTCTTCAGGTCCTGAAGGTCTGCGGCGGTCGGTCCATCTGTCAGATACAAACCATGGGAGAACATTGGTGAAGCGGATTGTCGCTGTGCCCCAAACCGAGAACGTGTCCAAACTCGTGCAGCGACTGAATAAACCTCTTGCAAATCGTGCCAGTCAGCGTTGGCATTCAGCAGGATATCACCCGCCCAACTGCCTTGAGTCACAATGGAGTGTGGAATGGCTTCGGCCATCACATTTCCAGCTAACGGCACGCGCCAATGCGAATATCGCCGAAGCGTAGATCGCCTTGAGTCTTTCCGAAGGTTCCAAAGGGCGCGCCGGTATCTGAAACTTCGGTCGCGGTTGCTCCTAAGCTGCCGATCCAATCGTTCATCGCTCGAGCAAACTCGGCTTGCCATTCATTGGACGAACCCACCGTTGACAGCTCGGCGAACAAACTGCTCTGATGAACTCCCATGTCCGTTCCATCAGGTGCAAAACTGTAGGTCAATTTGCCCAAGTCAAACCACGGAAGTCCAGCGGCTGCGGTCGCCGTAGCATCAAATGCATAACGACGCTCCAGCGTTTCCAGTTTGAGTTGGCGTCGAATTGTCGACGGTGGATTTCGCATAAAGTAGGAGAATGTTCGAAGGGAGTTTGAAATGGATTACCGTCCTGCTAACACAACTGCTAAGAAAGGTCGCGATTCGCTTGCAAGAGCAGTCCCAAAACTGCCGCTCATCCGCCACATAATTACAAAAAAACTACCGATTCTTACGCACTACTTTCCGAGGATCTGAGCAAATTTCGGCGATGATCTCAGTTTAGCCAAGTCTGGATCTTGTACTGCGAGGGATTCCATATCGCTGTTGGCAGCAATCGATCTTGCCAACCACGTCGCTGCTTTCGAAAGATCAACTTCGTCACTTGCAACCAGCGAATAAATCCCGGCGATTTGCAGCATTTCCAGTGCGGCAGGCTGAAGTTTGGCAGCAGTTTTTGCATCAGAAATCGCTTCTGCCACCTGCTTGTTTCTGGCATATAAAATTCCTCGTGAGGCGATTACTGAGGCAGACTCTTGGGCAGATTTCTCCAGAGCTGTCAGCGATGAAATGGCTGAAGGCAAATCACCAAGCATTTCAGAACAGACGTGCGCCGAATTGAAATGTGCCGCCATGTTGCTGCTGTCCAGCTTCAAGGCCTGCTCAAAGTCAGCTAAAGCACCTTTGGGATCCGACTGGATTTTGAGTACTCCGCGAGCAACCCAGTCGTCAGCCGCAAATGGCTTGGCCGCCAGCGCCGCTTGAACATCGGCTTTAGCCGTTTGAATATCGCCGACTGCTGCATTCAATTGAGAACGCAAGCTGTAGATCCTCGGCGATGCCTGCCGCTGCTGAATGATCCAATTCAAGTCTTCCAAGGCCGCAGCATTCTCGCCGAGTGCCTTTAGTGCCAGCGCGCGATTGTAACGGGCTGCCAAAAGATCACTTTCTTGGTGCAAACAGGCCGTGAAGTCAGTTTTCGCGCCAGTAAAGTCGTTGCTCTTCAGTCTGAAGACGCCTCGCCAAAACGTAGCTGTCATTGATTTTGGCTGCAGCCTGACCGCGACATCCATAGAACTTAAAGCGGACTTGAGTTCACCCTTAGCCAGCTTGGCAGAGGCTAGGGAAAACCAACGGCTTGGATCGGTTGGTCCTTCGCTAACAAGTGTTTCCGCGAGAGACTCCCACTGAGCTGTCAGTCCTTGCTGATGAGCAGCCAACATCTTTGCAAAGGTACTGTCATTACGTTTGTCTTGAAAATGTTCTGCGATCAAGGCTTCATCCGATTCGCCGCGCTGAAGCTGCTGTATTCGCATTTCCTGTGAGTCAACTGGTAATTTAAGCTTCGTAGACAACTCGCCAGCTAGACGATTCCAAGTCTTAGCCTGTTCAATTGTCGATTCAGCGTTAGATGAATCGACAATTGAAAGTTGCAACTGAGCACTGGCCATCGAAAATAATAGCGTGCCTAAATCTTCGCGAACTTTTTGTTGTTCACTGGGTTCGAGCATCTCGAACTTCATCAAGCCAAAATGTTGCGGATCATTTGGCTTGAAATGCAGAATGCTCAAAATTCCCCAGCCGCTAGAAAGTCCCTTTTCAAATAGCTCGGGTTCGACACCCGGCGACTGAAGCATTGCTAGAGTTTCCGGCAAGACGCTCAGTGCCTTTCTGTATTTGCGACTTATTTCAAACCTCTCTGTGCTTCGGAGGCTCGAGTTCCAGGCAAATCCCAAGGCAATAACGACGACAGCGGCCAAAGAAATTAGAGTTGCGTTGGAGGTCAGTAATGGATGTCGGCGGATCCACTTCTTGGTACGCTCGACGAGCGATCGATCGGGAGCATAACGCAGTGGTAAGTTGTTGACGTGCCGATCTAAATCTTGCTGAAGCTCGATTGCTGACTGATAGCGGTCTTCAGGAGCAAAGGCCAAGCACCTGTTCACTATCGAGCAAAGGCTTGGGGGAATCGATCCATCAAACACTTGCATGTTGATTGGAAGCGTTCGACGATCTTGAGTCAGCTTGAATAAGGCCGAAACGTCATTTCCTGGATAGGGTAACTGACCTGTCAACAGTTGATAAAAGATCACGCCTAACGAAAAAATATCGTTGGTCGGCGATGGTTTGGCTGAACCTTGCAGTGATTGCAGATGCTGAGCCGACATGTACGGAATAGTTCCTCCACCGACGCTCACCTGTGATTGGTGCGACTGAGCCAGATTGAAGTCCAACAATACGGGTCTTCCATCGTTGGCAATCAGAATGTTCTCGGGCTTAAGGTCGTGATGAACAAGATTTCGTTGATGAGCGTGCGAGACGGCTTGCACGATCCCAAGCATCAAATCGACTTTGGCTTCCATCTTAGGGCGGCTCAAAATCTTCTCACACAACGATTTCGCCAGCTCGCCAAGACCAAGTAATTGGAAAATGGAATCTTCACCCGGTGAAGGTGAAATTGGACTCGTCACATCAGATTGCGATGCAATGTTTGCTGCCTCTACCGGGCTCTCTATAGTTTTGATCTGCTCGGATGAGTGGATTTCTGAAGGTTGAATATCTGATTGGGCAGGAGCGCTGGCGGGAGTCACACGGACCGTCGAGGCGATCATCGAGAGTCTTGAAGAGACGAGCGTGGAAGCGAGCTGTCGACACTGATTCTCATCGTCGCACTTTGATTTCCCGAACACCCGCGAGTCTCGCAGCAAGTGTGCCAAAGTTATGGCACCGAGATAGGGCATACAGATCGCGAAAAGGCCAGCATGTTGATGGATCGAATAGACAGGAATGACTCCCGCGTGCTGCAGCTTGGCAAGCTCGGAAGCTTCGGTAGTTAAATACCGAGTCACCTTCAAAACCACCAAGCGACTGGCCAAGTCGGGTTGCCGAGCTAGATAGACTCGTCCGAGCGCGCCCTCGCCTAGCTCCGCAATTAACGGATAACCGCAGAACTGAGTGCCTGTTTTCGGGAATGGGCTGCTAGCGATGATCGAGTTGCCTAAGGGTAGTTCAGCCCAATTTTGAGCGTCGACCTGGTACTTGTCGCCAACGGTTTTGCGATCAACCGGAACATTGTGTAACCTCAACAGCCGGTAATGCTCTCGCGCTAGTTCCCCGCGCAAATTAGGATCTGAGAACAGCGCGGCGTGGGTCGAAAGAAAACGACTTACCTCAGGCTGCTGTTCATGAGCAAACGAGTACTCAAGCTCGATGCAGGCGATTTCGGTAACCAGCTTGGACTGTTCCGATGCCGGAACGGTTTTTAGAGCGGAATCAAGGTCAAAGCCAGATTTGTCGCGGATCGATTTTTCGAACTCCGCGATCAGCTCCTCGGCGTGCCAACTCAATTGCTTAGATGTACCAGAGGTGCTCGGTGATGAACGAAATTGGGCGGCGGAATTAGAGGTCGGCATACTCTTTTAATTCCTGTCGCATGCGATCTCTAAAGTTCTGCAGGATTCGTTCAACCGTTCTTCGTGAAAGCTGATTACGCTCGGCTAAATCAGAAACTTCGAAACCTTGAATCCGATCGTGAATAACACCGCGGTGCGAGGGAGGCAGTTCGGCGATCAACTCCTCAACGGTCATCTTGAGAATTTGGGAGGCTTCGTCATCCGAAGATATCTGAGAGTTGCCGATGCTCTGAGTTCGATCAACATCACGTTTGGCGGCGCGGTGGAAATCTGATTTCTTGCGAATCTTGTTCAACGCAATAACTAAGAACAACTTCCATAGTTCGTCGCCATCAGGCAGAGCGTAGTGGCCTGTAGCCGCGCGACGGAAGAAAGTTCGGAAGACGGACTGAACAACGTCCTCCGCTTCGATCCGTTTTGCGAGGCCTGCACCTGTTTGAACTTCGGCAAGTCTCAACAATCGGTCAGCATAGCGTTTGCAAAGGGCGGTGGCTGCGCAGTCATCACCTTGTTGGATTTGATCCAACAGTTCTGAATCCGAAGGGGCTGGTAATTCGTTTTCTGAGTTCTCTATCACGACTGAGGATTTGCGCTTTCTGTCACCACCCAATACTCCCTGAACCAGCGAGACCACACTGGCTCGGCTACCGCGCCGAACGCGTCGCCACCTGCGGCGAATCTTTCGCTTGGCCGGCGGCGGTGAGGGGTCAGCAGGTTGGCCGACTGAAAATGTCGATCTCTTCATCGTATCAGCAGACCTCTGGGCGGGAAACGTTGAGCTTTTCATTTTCGTCGGATTCAACTGCTCACCGGCCGATTCGAACTAATTTTGCGGGCTTGCGGGGCTTACCCTGCCATCGAGTTGCTTGAAAAGGAAAGGTTCAGTGGAGAACTAGTCGCGAGAGTGTTCAAATGCTTCTTTGGGTACGGACGTATGACATACCGTGCACTTGGAAATCGTACCTGCATGTCCTTGGCGTTCGATGGCTTGAAGATTGTCCGCTGCGGTCACTGCTGGGCCGATTGCATGTGGGCTACCGTGACAGGCTGAACAGTGGACGTTACCGTGACCGTGGGAATCTTTGAAGAGCTTGCCGGGCTCTTCGAATTGAAACTCCGGCTTCATTTTCTTGTGGCAACTTCCGCAAGTAGGCTCAGAGACCCACGGCGTGCGACTAGGAGCTGACACTGCAGACATGTCTCCGTGACAGTCCACACAGAAAATGCCCTTAGCGAAGTGAATGTCGCGCTGGCAGTTTGTTTGAAAACCGGGGTGGCAAGCGTAGCAAGTGTTCCCTAGAGCAGCTACGGGTTGCATGCGATTGGCATGTGAGCCATGCATGGCGTGAGACATCGATTTGACACCAGGCACGCCTTTTGTACCGAGTGCAGGATCAGCATGACAGGCGGCACAAAGTACTGGTGAACCTCCCAGCAGTTTAGTGTGGTGTTTCTGGTCGTGCTTGCGAAGAATGTCCGCGTCAACTGCCGGGCCGGCTTGCCCAGGAGCGTGACATAGATTGCAGGATATCTCCCAAGAGACTGGTACAACGGCATGAGTCGTTGCAACCGAAGTACCATTTTTTAATACTTTGATTTCCGAAAGGTTATATGGGTTTAGCTTACCGCTATCATCGATTGGCGTGATGGGAATCCCAGTTGCCGCCCAGTCGTTGGTTCCAGTTGGTTTCATTGAACCATGAAGACCATTGCCGGTGAGTCCAACGTTATTGGGCAAATCAACTCCGAATAGCGCTTTGTCGTACAACCAGAAGTTTGTTTTGTTGCTAGAAGTCGTATTCCCAGGAATTCGAAACTGAACATCAACTCCCGACGTGATAATCTTTGGTTCAGCTCCACGTTGAATCACCTGAGCATGAAGGTTGTTGAATGGCGGAAGGATGCAAAGCTGCGAAAAATCTTGGTTCATGCAGTGCATTCCCAAGTCGTTGTAGCCAAGCACTACAAAACTAGGGCTGCTTCCCGCTGCTGTGCTTTTCCCGCCTCCATCTTTTTTGTCACCGGGCTCGGCTGACAATAAGTTGGACGCCACGACGCACAGCATCAAAATAGAGCAGACAACTTGTAGCCGCATGATCCCGCACCTCTCGCATTGCTAAGAGCCTTGACACATTTCCTGGATGCTTGAGTAGCCGGAAAAATCGCCGTCATGCGCCTTAAAAATAAGAAATCTCCAAAGTCAGTAGATACTGGTTGGGCTTCTAGGTGGTTAGCCCGGCAGCGAGAAGCTAGGTCGTGACGAACTTGGTCGAAAAGATCAGTTATCTGCGGAATATTGGGCGGGAGGGCAGTGATTGCACGGCTATTCGAGAGCCTAAGAAACTGTTCTTAAACTCGACCCACAGGGAAATCCCCATGCAATCCAACCCCACCTCGCGCAAGAAGACTCGCCGAAGCCACGTGCGACGCGCACTAAGACTTGAATCACTTGAAACAAGACAACTGATGGCTGGCGACATTGCCGGGACTGTATTTGACGACTTGAATCAGAATGGTGTTCGAGATGGAGGCGAAAGCGGAGTTCAAGCGGGTTGGCGAGTGTTCGTTGATACAAACCTTGATGGTAAATTCACAGCCGGTGAAGCATCCGCACTTACGAACAAGGATGGTGACTATTTGATCAAAGGCGTCCCTGCAGGTCTGCAACGATTGGCTGTTGAAATACCCGCTGGCTGGACACCAACTAAACCTGCCTCTCAAGACATTACTGTGATCAACTCCAAAGAGGTCAAGGCGGACTTCTTTGCATTCGGAGGTGGCAATATCGCCGGGACGGTTTGGAATGACCTTGGCAACGATGGAACTCGCGATGCTTCTGATCCAGTACTTTCTGGATGGACCATCTATCTGGATTTGAACAAGAACTTAGCTTTAGATGCTGGTGAACCTCAAACGCTTTCCAATGCAGATGGTCATTACGAGTTCAACAATGTTCCGGCTGGTGATTATGAAGTCTCCGAAGTTTTGCCTGTCGGATGGGAACCGACCAAACGCTTTGACACACATCAAACCGCCACCGTAGTTGCTCTGGGGACAGCCGTACAAGACTTCGGCAATTTCTCTACCATCAATGGATCTGTTAAAGGAACGGTCTGGAATGATTTGAACGGCGACGGAGACCGCGCAGTGGATGCATCAACTGGGTTACCCACAGAGCCAGGATTGGAAGGCTGGACGGTATTCGTCGATGCGAACGTCAATGGGTTGTTGGATACTGATGAACTTTCGACAACCAGCGACTCTCAAGGTGACTACCAGTTCCCAAGTATCGCAGAAGGCACTTATGACATCGTCGAGGTCATGCCGTCCGGCAGTTGGAGCGTATCGCCGGGATACAGCAATCCGCAAACCGTGACAGTGTTTGCCAATGAAACAACCAACGGAATCGACTTTGCGAATTTCACAGTGCTGAATGGAGGAATTCTAGGAACTATTTGGAATGACCTGAATCGTGATGGCATCCGCAATACTGCATTGTCCGGTGAGTTTATCGAACCTGGACTAGCTAGTTGGACGGTCGCTTTGGACCTAAATCGCAATGGCTCGTTCGACCTCGGTGAGCCTTCCGCAATCACCGACGCGGCAGGACAATACAGCTTTAATGATCTGCAAGTCGGCGAATATGACCTGCTAGAGATCGTGCCCTCGGGTTGGGAGACGGCACCTGGTTTTGGCGACAATCAATCGATCCGCGTTTACTCCGGTGCTATTTCGACCCCAGGAGACTTTGCCAATTTCAACTTATCGACGCTAGTGGCAGGTTCAATCGCGGGAACAGTTTGGGAAGATGTCAACGCAAATGGCGCGCAGGATGCGAGCGAAGCTGGTGTGGCCGGCTGGACCGTTTATGCCGACCTCGACTCCAGCGGAACATATAGCACCGGTGAGCCTCAAGCGACCACAGCGTCCGACGGCTCGTATGTGATCTCGGGCGTAACCCCTGGAACGACAACAGTTCGCGTCGCGGTAAGCTCAGGTTGGCACGCAACGTCGCCTGCAACCGCTGCCCGTACATTGACTCTAAAGAATGGCGAGAACATTGTCGGAGTAAATTTCGGCGCGAAACAGACTTACGAATCGGCTATCACCGGAACAGTTTTCTCTGATAAGAACCACAACGGCCTTCGCGATGCAGGTGAGAACGGCATATCGGGGATCACCTTTTTCCTTGACCTGAATGGCAATGCTGCGCTTGATGCAGGTGAGCCGTCGCAGTCTAGTTCAATTGACCAGTTCTTTACTCCAGGAGTCGATGAAACAGGGACGTTCAACTTCACGCACCTAGCCAATGGTACCTATCAAGTACGACAAATTCTCCCTGCCACTCTAAGTGCAACGCCTGCAAGCGAATTGCTGAAAACCGTTACCGTAGCAAGCGCGGCTAGCTCGCCCATCGTAAACTTTGCCGATGTGTACCGAGCCAACGAAATTCATGGATCGCTTTTTGACGATGCGAATGCCAATTCGACTCGCGATCCAGGCGAAGGTCCACTTTCGGGAAAATCCGTTTACGTTGACTTGAACCGCAATAACAGTCGCGACGCCGACGAGCCGCAAACGACGACGGACGTCGACGGCAAATACTCGTTCACAAATCTGACACCTGGAGTTTATGTTGTTCGACAAGAGCTTGAAGCGGGCTCGAGTGCAACTTTTCCAACTACTCTCGGTGGAACACTTTGGCCAACGGGAACAAGCAATCCATCGATTGGTAACGTTTCACCTGGGTCAATCACTTTGACACTTGCCAGAGATCAAACGGCTAGACAGCTTGTGTCGTTGACATTACCTGGCAGTGGCGGAATCTCCAACATGGTCGACGTCTTCCTACTGTTTGATGACACGGGAAGCTTCGTCAACAACAGCCCGATCGTCCGCGGTGCGTTCCCAACGATCATCTCTCAATTGCAAGGCTCGCTGCCTGGAGTTGATCTTGGTTTCGGAGTCGGCAGATTCGAAGAGTATGCGAACTACGCCTGGGAATACTCAACGGGTCGACCATTCGTGCTCAATCAGCCGATCGTTTCGTCCAGCACTGCAGGTTACATGGCTGCAGTTCAATCCGCCCTGGATCGCACGACACCCGGCTATGGCGGCGATCAGCCTGAAACCGATATCGAAGCTCTGTATCAATTGGTGACTGGTGTGGGCTTTGATGGCAACAACGACGGCACAACCAATCAAAGTGGAGCCGCTGGATTAGCTTCGACACAATTGAATCCTGGAGATAGCGGTGACGTACCAGCCTTTTCTACCTTCAAAGCCGATTCAGCTCATGGAGTTCTGGCTCCTGATGGAGCGATTGGCGGCGGAGGTTTTCGCGCTGGATCGTTGCCAGTGATTCTTTTGGCTACTGACACTGGCTTTGCCTATCAGCCTAAAGGCGAAACGACAATTTCCGGCGTTGGCGGAGTCTCATTGCCAATCAGTAGCTTTACCGAAACCTCTCGGCCAGATTCTCCGTTCAGTCATGGAGCTGGCATTCAAGAGACCATCACGGCACTGAATGCTCTGGGGGCTCTTGTTATTGGATTGGGAACAAACACTGAATACAACCTCGATCCCCGTCAGGGCCTTGAGTCGATCTCAAAACTAACTGGGGCAATCAACCAATCGACGTCAACCATCGACAATGGAACCGCCGATCCAATCGCTCCTGGTGATCCGATGTATTTCCAGATCGCTTCCGGGGTTTGCTGGCGGCGTGGCCAATGGCGTTGTCAATGCGATTCAAAATGCAGTGACCAACGTAGCTATGAACATCACGGTCGAGCGAGCGATCCGCGTGTTCACATTATCAATCACAGCGGCACACAAGTAGGTGTGAAAGCGGGTCAAACGGCCAGCTTTGATATCGAGTTCGTTGGCGACGGAGCTCCGCATCGATTTGATCTGCAATTCGTTCGTGAAGGTACGGATGTTGTTTTAGGATCAATTCCGGTAGTCATCGGTACGCCAATTCCTGGAGATGGATACCATTTCGACGACCTAGTCGATGGCGAAATTGAATTGGAGGATAACTTTGGACGTTCGGCTTCCAGCAGTACGACCACGGCCAACGTTGCACCGAGTTTTGTTGCTGGACCATCGTTAACGGTACTTGAGGACGCTGGGGCTCAGTCGATTTCGAATTGGGCAACCAACATTTCGGCTGGACCAACTTCTGAAAACTGGCAAGCGGTCGACTTCCAAGTTGCTGTAGATCATCCAGAATTATTTTCAGTGCTTCCGACCGTCACAGCCGATGGGACGCTCAGCTTTACATCAGCAACGAACGCATTTGGTTCGGCGGTTGTTTCCGTAGTAATCCACGACAATGGAGGCTCAGCAAACGGTGGAGTTGATACGAGTGCAGCTCAATCCATCACCATCAATGTCACAGCGGTGAACGACGCGCCCAACGCCAACGACGACAGCTACAGCTTGAACGAAGATCAGGCACTTTCGGTAGTTGCTCCTGGTGTGTTGTCCAATGACTCGGACATCGAGGGCGATTCACTGAGCGCGAAGATCGTTGCCAATCCCGCGCACGGGTCGCTCAGTCTGTCTCCAAATGGATCGCTGGTCTACACACCGAATACGAACTTCTTTGGGATCGACAGCTTTGTTTACATGGCTAACGATGGCAGCTTGGACTCCAATACAGCCACAGTAGTACTGAATGTTGCTTCGGTCAACGATGCTCCAACGGCAATTGGGGATTCTTATGACTTGACTGAAGACCAAACGTTGACAATTGCTGCCCCCGGAGTGCTGAGCAATGATATTGACGCAGACTCGGACGCGTTGACGGCCAAGTTAGTTGCTGGACCTCAACACGGCGTGCTAACGCTTGCTACCAATGGCTCGATAGTTTACACACCGAACGCCAATTACGCGGGTACTGACAGCTTTGTGTATGTTGCTAATGATGGAACAGTCGATTCCAACTTGGCGACAGTCGCTCTGTCGATTGCGGCAGTCAACGACGCTCCGACTGCGGTTGATGACTCTTACAGCCTGAATGAAGACACGGTGCTGACGATTGCCGCGCCTGGCATTCTCGCCAACGATTCCGATATCGACTCGACGTCAATCACAGCGGCTCTAGTCACTGGACCAACCAATGGAAAATTGGTATTGAATCCAGATGGTTCATTTAGTTACACGCCTAACCTAAACTTCAATGGTACTGATAGCTTCAAGTATCTTGCGAACGATGGCTCGGCGAACTCGTCGGTTGCCGTAGTTACGATTCAGGTGAAACCCGTGAACGATGCTCCAACAGCGGGAAATGACGGCTACTCGACTAAGGCTGGAACTGCGTTACCGATCGCAGCGCCTGGAGTTCTTGCCAACGACAGCGATGTCGACGGCGACGCGATTCAAGCAGTGTTAGCAACCGGACCTAGCAATGGGACGTTGACGCTCAACGCCAACGGATCGTTTAACTATGTTCCGAATAGCGGCTTCAGCGGTACCGATAGCTTTACCTATCAAGCTAAAGACGCTGTCAGCAGTTCGGCCAATGCCACTGTTACGATCATCGTTTCACCGGTTGCAACAAACGCCGTCGATTACGTTGTGGTTGACCAATCGCGACGACGAGTCTACGAATATGGCGCAACAGGCAGTCTGGTGAGCGATACGCGACTGGCCAAAGAGAATCAAACTCCGTTGGGTTTAGCCGCTAACCAGGACGGTACAGTTCGATGGTCGCTGGACAAGAAGGGTGACGTATTCGTTTACGACGCTGCCGGAACTTTGTTGGGCACATGGACCATGAATGGTCTCAATGATCCTCAGGGAATCACAGTCTCTGGTAACGATCTTTGGGTTGTCGATCAATCTGGCTCAGGCAAAGTGCTTTACTATGCTGGTGCTGCTTCGCGACGAAGTGGCATCCAAGCGGCCACATCAAGCTTTGCCTTGGATAAGAACAATCAAACAGCCATGGATTTGGTTACCAATGGCTCAAACATTTGAGTGGTCAACGATGGCTCATCTGGAAATGCGGTCGGCGTTTACTCAACTGCCGGAAGCTTGTTGGGCAAATTGGAATGTTGATTCGGCGAATACTAAGTCAACTGGTATCGCAATTGACCCGACCGGAGCTGGCAACATCTTAATTGTTGACTCGAAGACGGATCTGATCTGCAATACGACGCGAGTCTGTCGGTTCGAAGTGGCAAGCTGTCAGCCTCAAGGCGATCGCGGCGGATGCAAACAACGGAAACGCTCAAGCCATCGCAGTGGTGCCCGCAGTTGCAAAAGGCTTTGCAACACCTTCGATCGCGAAGAGCCAGAGAATGGATGTTCGCGATGTTAATGAAGACGGCAAGGTCACTCCAACAGATGCTCTGCTAGTACTGAATTACTTGAGCGACAAACGGCATCCTGCGTGGCAGACGAGCCCTGGCTATTGGATGTCAATAACGACAATCAAGTCTCGCCAGTGGATGCAGTCAAGGTCGTAAATCTGCTCAACAAGTCCAAGGCCGCGGGTGAAGGTGAGTTATCCGCTCAGATTCCACGTTGCTCGACATAGTATCGGGCGCAGGCAGCCTTGACGACGAAATGCTGCGGCATTTGAGCCGATCTTCGCGACGATAGTTCCGGAGACGATTGAACGTACTGTTGTACAGCTAAGCGAGCCGAGGAAACTCGGTTCCGCTTTATCTTTGCTCTCTAATTCATCGCGGCAAAAATCGACTGCTCACACCGCTTCAATTCCAGCAATTCTTGCTTTCGTAGCAAACTTCATCGTGGCGTACTCAGCCTCGACAAATTGAGATTACGGCCGGAGATAATCCGTCTTGAGGCTCATTCGAGCGGCGAAAATTCTGTCTCGAGTAGGTTTTTGTTGCACTGTCGAGCCGAAAGTTGCACTGCAACAAGCGGTTGGCGTTGACCCTAATCGGGTGCTTTGAGGATAATGCAGTGATGAGCGCAACTATTCCAATGACAGCATTAGCTTCTTCCGACCTCCAGTCGCAGTGCCTGGCAAATGGCCCAAGCCAAAATGGCTTCGCGCGATGGCCGTATTGCCGGGCTCAATGAAGGATGCTTGGCTGCTGGAATGCGCCAGAGCGATTGAGGCTTCCACAGCCGAAATCTTACAAGCTAACTCGCTCGACCTGGCTGCTGCCCCTGGCTACGGACTGAACGACGCGGCCGTGGATCGTTTGAAGTTGACCTCAAGTTCCATCAGCTGCATTACGCGGCTGGAGTTCGCGGATTTGCCAGCTTGCGAGATCAGTCGGTGAGTCGATTGAAGGTTGGGTTCGTCCTAACGGCTTAGATGTCCGCAAGGTTCAGGTGCCTTTGGGAACAGTCTTCTTCGTGTATGAATCTCGTCCCAACGTGACCGTTGATGCGGCTGCAATTTGCGTCAAGAGCGGCAATGCGGTGATCCTGCGCATTGGCAAAGAGGCGATGCACTCGTCGACCGCTTTGGTGAAGATCATCAATCAAGTTGGATCGCGGATGGGAATTCCAGACGGGCCGTTCAGCTTGCATCGAAACAACAGATCGTGGTGCCGTCGGCCATTTTCTAAAGCTGGATAAGTTTATCGATGTTGCGATCCCTCGTGGCGGTCGTGGGTTGATCCGAACGCGTGGTCGAAGAGGCTCGGATGCCAGTGATCAAGCACTTCGACGGCAATTGCTGTCATCTTATGTCGATTTGGCAGCTGATACGAAGATGGCTGTAGAGATCAATCGTGAACTCCAAATGCCAACGTCTAGGCGTTTGCAACACATGCGAGAGCCTATTAATACACCGGCAGATTGCGGCCAACGTTTTATCCGAGATCGTGGCCGCACTTGTCGATCGTGGAATTGAGATTCGCGGCGATGAGGCTGCTCGCAGATTTCATCAAAGATTATCGCAGGCAGCGAAGAGGATTGGAGCACCGAGTATCTCCGGCCCAATCATGGCGGTTGCATTGTTCAGGATGTCGATGCAGCTATCGCACTGTCAATCGAAGTACGGATCGCATCACGCGGATGCGATCGTGACCAACGATCTTGAGGCGGCTCGCAAAGTTTCGGTGCAGTCGATTCAAGCTCGGTCATGGTGAACGCCAGCACGCGATTCAACGATGGCGGACAATTGGGCCTAGGAGCCGAAGGTGGCATCAGCACCGATAAATTCCATGCGTGGCCCGTGCGGCTTGCGCGAGTTAACAACCTACAAATACCTCGTTACAGGTAACGGTCACGTGAGCAGTAGACCCAAGGCCACAGATGGAGGTCGAGTGGAGCCGTTTCACCGACCCCTATCGCTGCTTCGTCTCGAATGGACGAGGATGCTGCGCTAAGGCCAAGTGCCAAGTCTGCCGCAGGAACTCCACGTCAACGCGTTGTGACCTGCAAACTCGGCGACCTGAACGCGTCGGTAAAGACCAGATGCGCGCTGGCTGCTGATCGCTGCATGAAGGCTTCGCACGAAACTTTGGCGAACGCTCTGCCCTATTACGTACGATTGCCGAACCGAAGTTGATAGAGTATCGATCAGTTAACGAGCAGTTCGTTACAGCCTAGAGACCAACCTGTTTCAATTTGCTTCGTCCCACGCCACTTGATGGTAACTGGATTCTCGATATCAGTCCAAGCATACTTTACCCCATGATCGATCGAATGCTCGGAGGAAAATCAAGCGGCGATAGCACACTTAAACGACCCCTTAGCGATATAGAACTCGGTTGAGCTAGCAGAGTCTCGGTGCCTTTCTTCGCAATCTTCGTGAGGCTTGGTCGAACGCGGTTCAGCTCGACATCCAGGTTGAGCGTGGAGAGTAATCCGCAGCTCGTTCAGATTGTTTCACCCAACGAAGTGGTGATTCTCGTCAGCTTGGAGATTGTAGTGGCCAATACGCGTGGCACGATAAACCTCTGCATTCCATTCAATACGATCGAACGCATTGGTAGCAAGCTGACCAGCAACAGTTGGATCGGCTATGCATCATCGCGCAGCAGCCTTAAGACAGCCAAGCAGATCGAGGCCTTAATCGATTACTCGTCCGTCGAAGTAGTTGTGGACTTGGTAAACACCGAAATTCGCGCGGTAGATCTGATCAATTTGCAGGTGGGCGATATCATCACCACCGACAAAGATTGTAATTCTCCGCTAGAAGTATCAATCGCAGGTGTTGGTAAGTTCGAAGCTCGAGCGGGTTCTTTCAAAGGCCGCAAGGCGGTTGAAATCACCAACGTCATTCATCGAGAAGTCGCAGCCACCGAAGACAAAGAAGCTGTTGCGTAGGTATTCTCGTTTTACTCAATTCGGAAGCCTTGAATCTCACGACGCCACCCCGAACGCACTTGCGGTAATGGATTCTATTTCCGGTGTTACTGCGCGAGCCGTACGGTTTCAGCTACTGAACTAACGGACTTTGACCCTGCCGATCAAGTTAGATCCCAAATCGACAAATGTCGCTCAGTTTCAGTATCACAACTCCTGGACGAGGTATTGAACTAGGTAGATCTGACGGTCCAACTGACGAGCTTTGCGTTGCGAAAATCGTTCGTTCAAACCACCGATAAACTGTGTTGGCCTAGTACCATCAGGACGCACTTCAATCCACCAATCCGTATTGCTGCCTGTTAGTTCAATCCGAATTACTTTGGGTTCAGAACGCTCAATCGCACAGTACTCAATTTGTGTCCCTGGAACTTTGTGATTGCCCAAGAATAGCAGTAGTGTTGGCGATTCGATGGGATAAGCATTGAATTGAGGCAGTCTAGTTGCAGCTTGATCGCTAACGATTTCAGTCCAGTGCTGATCAAGTTCAGCCGCAAAGCTCCGGAGGCCCTTGAGTTCCGTCTGCAATCTCCATTGTCGGCCGGCTTCTACAATCGGGGACCAGTTTACTAGAATTGCCAGCCAACTCGCCATCGTAAAGGTCAACAGAAATAGTGGCTTGATTCCAGTACTCTTCCACCGACCAAACGAAAGACTCAGGAGAGCCCCCCACCAAGTTACTGCAAAGATTCCGCACAATGTCCACAGTCCCGCGACTCTAGGCGTCGAGATGCTTTCAGGAATTTGGTTGCTCAAAATGGTCGGACGGAAACCTAGTTGAATTCTATCTAGGTATCCGTCCAACGTTAACCAACCGAATAACGAAGCGATTACAAGTAATTGCACCAACCAAAGCACACGATCAATCATACGGGCTCGAGCCAGTCGGCCGGAGCCTGGGTAGGAAGTATTCTCGTTGGTGAGTTCCTCATTCATCGCGTTCTTCAGATCAGTAGGCTAGGGCAAGCAATGCAAAAGCCGTACACAGATTCTTGTCGTTCTCGAACCACTGTCGATTACTGTTTTCCCATGAACCATCGGCTGATTGAGTACTTTCAAGTTGCATGATTAGTTCCTCGCGCCATTTGTGTTTGGTTCCTTGTGGATCTGTCAATTCGTTCAGTCCTGTCGCGCCAAGTGCAGCTCCGAAAGTGTGGTAATAGTAGAATAAACCGGCGTTACCCATGCCTGGATTGTCCTTCAGCGAATAGTGTTTGGCGATCCACTGGGTAGCAGCCTTAACGCGAATATCATCTGGTTTGAGTCCGGCGTAGATCATGCTTTTTAATCCCGAATAGGTCATGGAACCGTAGCTGCGAAGACCTCCCTCAGGAGCACCACGGTCACCTGATTCGAGCTCCCTTTGAGTTGGAATCTTGTAGTAGAATCCGCCATCATTAACTTTTCCAGAAAGCTCGGTTTGATTGAACTCGCTGCTGAGGTTTTGGCACCGCGAAATAAAAACCAGCGCACGAGCAATTGCAGGATCATCGGCACCCGCTTCGACGGCCCTCAATGCTTCGACGAGATAGGTTGTGTTCGAGAGGTCTGGTCGGCCTTTGCCCGCATAGCCGGCTCCACCATAGTCGAGATTGTCTGAATTCTCACCTTGGGCTTCACCGTATTGCATGCTGGTCAAGAACTTCTTTGCATTGCCTAACAGCTTGTTGTAACGACCATCACCGGCTAGCTTGTTAGCTTCGCTGAAGGCCAGTATCGAAACGCATGTTTCGTAGTTCTTTAACCTGCCATTGCCGTAAACGCCTCCATCAGGTTTTACATAGCCCTCCAGAGCCTTCAATCCTTTGGTTAGAGACGGGTCGTTGATGTCTACACCATTGCGGAGCATGGCAGTTAGAACGAGTGCTGTTACGCCTGGCCCTGCCTGCAAGCTGAACGTGCCATCATCCGCTTGGCCACTCTTCTTGAGGTAGTTCAAGGCTTGTTGAACAATCTTTGATTTTGAAGCGGCAACATTGGCCGACAAACTGTTTTGCTTGGGAGTAGTCTGAGCAGTTGCCCATGAAGGAACTGAAATCGCTAGTATCAAAAGTCCCATGTGTAATGGAGCTTGAAGTGCTTTGGACATAGCTTTTCCTTTTTCCGTTTTCCAGTGAGTGATGATTCGTTCTTAGTTGGCTATTGAATAGGGACGAAATCGACCGCTATTATCAACGATCTTTTGGTGCCAGATTTTTCTAATAGGCACGCAAAGTTCATGCCCAACACTTCAACCATTATTGCCCAAAATCGGCCCAAGTCGTTGACTTGGAGATGGCCAAACGCATCGGGCCTGGTGAAAAAGGCACCAGCTCAAGTGCATTGATGCCGCTACGACCACTCAAGTTTATTCGTAGGCAGGGTCGCACGAGTTCGACGAGCATTTGCGGAGAGGGCTATTGGGGCTGGCAATTGGGCTGGACTTTTATTTTCTCTTGACCAGCACGCCACGTTAGTTTCAAACTCTACGAGATGATCAACAGCAACGAAGACCTATCGGAATCCGCCCTCCAGGCCGCGGCTCGCCTCGCTTGCCACCCTCCCGCTAATTGAACAAACTGCTGTTGATACTCCTTCGAGTGCTTCGAGTGGGAGGGGTCTAAGATGAAGTTGGGTCAAAAAGACACTGTTCGCCGATTGCCGGTTTCTAGCGCACGACTGGACCCTCCAGCGCGCACAAGTCTGCGACAAAAAGCACGCTAATTCGCGGGAGGGTCGCTAGGTGAGGCCCGCGAGCCTAGCGGGGAGGGCGACTGTAATTTCGCCCGAGCGACTGTAATTTCGCCCTCCCCGGAAAGCTCGAATTACTCGCTTACCGACCCTGGCGATCGGGGAGAAGTGTCCAAAAAAATTCGAAAATGGGTGCGGACCGTCTGCATGGTTGTCGCTATTCCCCATTGGTGCATGGTCTATCGAAGCTATATTGATAGCAAAAATCCAGCAAAAGACTGGACTTGAGCTATTTGTTTTGCGACAATAGGGGTCGGGAGTACTATGGACTTTTCTTCGGTAACGCTCGTCAGATTCAGCTCTAAGGGGACAGATATGAGGACAAATGGAACTCGAACCGGCTTTACGCTGGTTGAATTGCTGGTGGTAATCGCCATCATCGGCGTGTTGATTGGGCTACTACTCCCTGCCGTACAAGCAGCACGTGAAGCCGCTCGGCGAACCCAATGTGCCAACAACTTGAAGCAATTTGCGTTGGCCGCAACCAATTTTGAAACCGGCAAGAAAAAGATGGTTCCGTATCAAGCTCAGTTTGCAGTAACCGCAGGCAGTGGCAAAGTCGGATCTTGGGTAGTAAGTCTAATGCCATTCATCGAAGAAGTAGCAGTCCGCGATGTTTGGGATAATGCCTCAACAAATAGCATGTGGTCTACTACGTTTGGACCAATGGACGGAGTGAGCCCGAGTGGTACACCTACCGACTTTTATCCAGATATTCCAGCCCTCCAGTGCCCAACCGATGTTACTAATGACAACGAGGCATTTGCCAAAAATAGCTATGCGATCAATGTTGGCTTCTTGTGGCAATCATTGACACAAGACGTAACCTTTGGGCCTGGTCAAATTTACAAGCAGAATCCAGGCGGTCTTCCAGAGCTAAGCAAGAATATCGAATTAGCAACTCGCGCTCAAAATAGTGCTTCCTACTCGGCATACGGAGTCGGAGCAAATTCGGCGGGCTTGAAGAGTTCAAGTTTTCGAGATGGTATGTCGTCCACCATTCTGTTTTCTGAGAATTTGCAGGCAGATAGTTGGGCTTCCTATTCTACCACTTCCGACTTTGTCCGCGGAGCAGTCGGGATTGGTTGGGGATTCCGATTGGACACGCCTTCAAACCAAACGAAGTCAACTTCAGTATGGGGTACCGCCACAACGCCAAGTTCAACGATGTATATCAATGGAGACAACAAAACTGCACCGAAGAATTCATGGTCATCAGCTCGACCTGCTTCACTGCACGCAGGTATCGCGCAAGTGGCAATGTGTGACGGATCTGTGCAGTCGCTTTCAGAAGGAATGCAATATCAAGTTTATCAAGCTTTGATGACTCCACAAACTAGCTCAAGCGACGTTCCGAATACGAACTACATTCTCAAAGCAGCAGATTACAACTAAGCGAGAGCGTAGAGCTAACTAACAAAAGTCAACACAAGGCATCCGAATCGGATGCCTTCTTTTTTTAACCGGACAAGTTGAGCCGCGATTTCTAACCCTGCATTCCAGCAGAGTTATAGACGAGTATAATCGTCCACCTTCACAGCAAAGAAGGACGAGTACTTTGTTACCTTACCTTTGCTCCCTCTAACCTCTTCCCTTAGCCAAATGAATCACCCTAAATCAACCTGTCGTTTTGGAATCCTAAGTACTGCTGGAATTGCTCGCAAGAACTGGAAGGCGATGCGTTTGGCCGGTAATGCTTGTGTTGCAGCGGTAGCCAGTCGCAGTTTGGAATCTGCCAATCGATTCATTGATGAATGTTCGGCTGAAGTACCAGATTCAGCGTCCCGCGGCATTCTCATCCTACGAAGCACTACTGGAGTCGGATTCGATCGATGCTGGTCGGTATTCCGTCACCAACAGCCCTGCGTCACGAATGCGATCAAAGCCGCTCAGGCTGGCAAACATGTCATTGGCGAAAAACCAGCAGCCATCAACGCAACCCAGGTTGGTGAGATGCTTGACGCCTGCCGTCAACACAAAGTGCAGTACATGGACGGCGTGATGTTCATGCACAGCCAACGACTACCTTTAGTGCGAAAGCTGATCGAAGCCGGAAGGTCGGTGAGCTGCCGCTTTGGCTTCGCAATTCTCCTTCAACGGTGGAGCTGAATTCGAGAAATGCAATATCTGATCGCTGAACAGTTCATTGGAATCCTCATGGCTGTCTTGGCGATCTGGGTTGGTACTGCATTCGGTTCTTCTATTGGTTGCTTGACGGACAACTGCCTGTAGAAGTTCGCGGTCGCAGTTTGTATAGTATGAAGGGCGACGGAAGTCCCGACTTGTGTCACGGAGAGTTCTCGGCGGAATTGGATCTACGCCAACGGAATGACCGCCACTTTCTACAACTCGTTCCGAACTCAGCATCAACAGTTCGTTCACATTAGCGGCACAGAAGGGCGTACCTTCGAATCGACGATTTCGTTTTGCCATACCGAGGGGCTGAACTAGCCGCCTTTGCTGGACGCGATCACTTCATGATCGACACCGCACCTCTTCCACATGGAAAATCACCTCGAAACGCTATTCGTCCGCGAGTACGACGCCGGAGAGAATACGGCTCAAGAAGTGAGAATGATTCGAGCCTTTGCAGACCAGGTACTGTCTGACTGTCAACGAACAGTGGCCGCAGTGGACCTTGCAACTCAGCGAGTTCTGGACGCCTGCTTCGAGTCTTCGAAAACGGCGGCAACCGGTCAGCTTTGATCGGTACCTGCTCATGGGTTCAACCAACATTATTTACTTCCGCGCGAATGGCTCACCCACAGTTGGATCCTTATCGCGAGATGCGCCATCGCAACTGGACATGGGTCAGTGGCCTATTCATCGCCGAGGGGCCTCTCTTAGCAGAACGCCTGGCTGCAAAGCGATTATGGGGTTCAGCTTGCCAAGGTCGAGCGTCGCTATGCCGAGCAGTTCGCCGCCTTGGCACAACCGAAACACCTGTCTTGGTTGTCGAGCATGATAATTCCGAGCAACTGGTTGGTTTCAACTTTCATCGTGTGTTCTCTAGCGTGCGGATACAGAAAGCCATATTTGGCGATCGAAACGGAATTGTCTACCACTACGTCGAACGAAACCATGCTGGGCTTGTTCGCGGTCAACGATCCTGAGAATTTGGGAGGCATGTTGAGGACCGGCAGCAGGACTAGGAATCAAGAACATCTTGCTTGGCCCAGGCACCGTGGACCTATTACCGTGTCGCGCGTTGCGGTCTCAATGGGGAATACTCTTTTCCTTACCCCTTTTTCAAACCAGCTCGCCCGAATCAACGCTCAAATTGCTTCAGCAATCAAAGCATTGAAGTGGTCTCCGTTCGCTCAACGGAACTTTCTCAATCGCTGAGTGCGCCGCTAGAACGGGTCCACTGATCATCCTGATGGGCAACGAGCGACACGGACTACCACAATCGATTTTGAGCCTCAGATCGTTGTGTTCGTATCGACAGGAACCCGGAACCGACTTCGCTGAATGTCGGAGTCGCAGCCGGAATTGTCATGCACCACTTTTTTGTCGAATTGCCAATTGTAGGCCGAAATAATTGTAAGTCGAAGCCGTAACTGCGCTTCGCTTGTTACGGCCTACGAACTCAGCGGCCTACGCTTCGATCCAAACAATAGGAAACGGCGAAATCCAGGCGAGTTGCTGAGCTCGGTACGCGTTTTCGTAAACACCAATGCGGCATATGCAGGCGAGCTTTCGCCTGCAGATTAATGTCGCCCCGTACTCGCCATTCGGAGGCCTGATGACCAATCCTGCTTTCCATCGATCGGTTGAAAGAATGATTCTTCATCAGGATGGCAAAGGCTTCAAACAGATCTTCACTGCCATACTGTACCATTTCAGCATCCGGCAGGGGATATGTCGGTGAAACAAGAGTCCGTAAGGTTCCCAATCCCACTTGTTGAGATGCCGCTTGAAGCTTCTGCAAGGCTCCAATAAGTCCACCAAAGGCACTTCGCTCAAACTAAACCACAGGCGAGCCACCTCGGTTAGTCGATTGGAACCACGCAGTCTGCTCTCCTGCAGGATAAGTACCAGCATCACCAGTGGATTGGAGGTTAGCGTCACACCATCATTCCATACTCGACGAACATAGGCATCTGTTGATTCCCGCGGCCAAGCCGCCGAATTACCGCGAGTGCAATGCGTCAAGTAGTTCCACGTTCCCAGCGATCGATGCTCCAGCCATTGATGCAGGGACAAACAAACTTGTTGAGGTGAGTGTGGCTGCCGAGAGACCAATCAGCGATTGATCGTCAGAATGAATCGCCAGGTTGCTTCGTGCATCGCAGCCAATTCGTTGCATAGCTTTTCCAATCATCCACCTGAACAACATAACTGAATTGCACCTCGATCAAGCCATGTTCTGGCTCTTTCCAATCTTGCTCCTGAGTTTGGATGAAGTGAGGAAGAGCAATAAAACAGCTCGCCACCGGAAATCGATCATCTAGCAAGCGTTTTTCGACAAGCCGCGCTATTTTCCCGCCTGATCTATCCAAACACAACAAACGCGGTCAGCAATGCAATCACTGCTCGATCGCGTTCGGGCCGGGGGAAACTCGGTTGTTTCTAAATGGCCGTAGCAAGCTTGGCGAAAGTTCGATAATTGCGTTGACCTGCAATCTTCCCTCAGACGGGTGACGAACTTGTGAATCAACGATCGAGCACTCTTCCTACGCGCTCAAGGCGAGCTTTTAGCCAGTTCACATTCATCAATTCGCATGAGTGTTTGCGTCCTTCTGATGCTCGGCCTGTGCTTTGACTATATGCCACTTTCGCAAGTAAGCTCTACGATGGGCAGCTTGGCGGCATCAGCGAACTTTACGAGCCTCAGTATCAAAGGCTGTCCCTTTAGCAACTAACAGCACATTTGTCGCGAGCTGCAATTTCAATAGCCCACTCCAACACGGTCGGCCAGCAGGCAAGTTGTTGCTTGTCTTTGCCAAGCTGAGAACTGACTACGGAACTTAGACGATGATTGTGTACCTCTGCAACAGCGCGAGGATTCAGCCAATAAAATCGTTCACCCAACCAATCCGCCACAGCTTCGTTCGTTTCACGAGGCCAACTTGAGAGTAGTTGATATCCATTTGAGCAGAGCGTCGAAATTGCGTTGCGACCGGTTACATTCAATAGTTGAACTTGCTGCCGATCATAGTTTAGTAGGGCTGTTAACCAACACGCTTTCGTATTTCCAAACGCTTGTGAAAGCAACTCCAAGGACGCTTCCGACCAGGACAGCTCGATCAAGGTCGAATGCAGAATTCGAATCGGGCTGAAACATTCGGCGTTCATTCACTAGCTTGGCCTCAGTCGTTTCGCCACTCGCTTTGTCAACCTTAGCAGTGATTCAGCCACGTCGGAAGACTTGGGCCGAGCGTCCTTCCGAGGTCGAACGACGATGGTCATTTCCGTGGGTAGCTTCGAGTAACTTAATCGAAACGCCTCTCGGATCATCCGCTTCCAGCGATTGCGCAGCGGTGCATTGCCAACTCGCTTCGATACACTCAGTCCGAGTCGCGTAGGTGATCCTGGAGACGGAACTGCGTGAACAACGAGAGTCGCATCAGAAACAACTTGGCCAGTATCAAAAACCGCCGCAAAATCCTCGCTGCGCCGAAGTCGTTGATGTCGAGTGAATCGATTACGGGTTCGCACGATAGGTAACGTTGTATAGGGATTGCGTAGTGAGTCATGACGCGAACGTTAGTTGCTTGCGAGATTGTAACTCATTCTAAAATCCTCGGTGACCTCTACCACATTTCAAACTGGCCAAGCTTCGCTGGTTTTATTCGCCGCTACCAAGGGCCTTGATACTTTCTTAACACGGTCGGCATCGTTTTTGACAGCATCTTTACGTCGACATGGCGAAAATAACTCTCAGTTACTTCAACTTTCGGAGAACTGAAAATGATGGATTTAGCCTGTATTGTTGGAACTTTGCTGTTTTTCTTAGCCTGCGGAGGCTTACTGCAACTTTGCCAATTACTGCGAGGAGAGGCGTAAGAAATGTCGCTCATCAATCTCTTGGGGCTGACGGTCGTAGTCGGCCTGTTTTGTTACTTGATTTTTGCGTTACTCAAACCGGAGTGGTTTTCATGAGCACGCACGAACTTCTACAAATCGCTATCTTCTTGACAGCAATTATGATCTGCGTCAAGCCGTTGGGCTGGTACATGTCCCAGGTTTACAGCAGCAAGCCAACTTTGCTGACCCGCGTAACCGGGCCGTTAGAAAAGTGGCTTTACAAACTTGCGAAAGTCGATCCAGACGCGGAAATGAACTGGCGTCAGTATGCACAAGCCGTTCTGGCTTTGAGCTTTGTAAGTATCGCTACGGTCTACGCTATTCAACGCGCCCAATCTCTTCTGCCGCTGAATCCTCAGTCGATGACTGCTGTGTCAGCCGATTCGTCGATCAATACCGCCATCAGCTTTGCCACCAACACCAATTGGCAAAGCTATGGTGGAGAGTCGACGATGAGCCACCTAACGCAGATGTTGGCTCTGGCGGTTCAGAACTTTGTTTCCGCTGCGGCTGGCATGGCAGTACTTGTCGCTTTGATCCGAGGCTTCTCGCGACAAAATTGTGCAACAATCGGTAATTTTTGGGTCGATCTCACCAGAGGAATACTACACATCCTAGTTCCTGCTTCATGCGTGCTGGCGCTTTGCTTGATATGGCAGGGTGTACCTCAAACATTTGCTAAGTATCAGCAGGCGAATCTGATGGAATCTCTGACATCGGAAGATGGCTCGACAACATCGACACAAGTTATAGCAGTTGGTCCGGTAGCTTCACAGGTTGCAATCAAGCAGCTTGGCACCAACGGCGGCGGATACTTCAATGCAAACTCAGCTCATCCGCTTGAAAATCCAACTCCGCTTTCCAATCTATTGCAGATGGTTTCCATCTTGCTGATCCCTGCCGGTCTGTGCTGGACCTTTGGCGATATGATCGGAGATCGCCGTCAAGGGTGGGCAATCCTTGCGGCGATGTTCGTAATCTTGTTGCCGTTGCTTGGCCTGACGACCTACTTTGAACTACAGAGCAATCCAAACTTAGCTGATATGCGAGTAGTTGGCGGAAACATGGAAGGCAAAGAGGTTCGCCTGGGCATTGTGAACTCGAGCATTTGGGCGACGGCTACTACGGCCGCTTCCAATGGTTCAGTGAACGCAATGCATGATTCATTTAGTCCGCTCGGAGGATTGTTCCCATTGTGGCTCATTCAACTGGGCGAGATCGTCTTTGGCGGAGTCGGTTCGGGCTTGTATGGAATGTTGGTATTCGCCATCGTGGCTGTCTTTCTCTCGGGATTGATGGTCGGTAGAACTCCTGAATATCTTGGAAAAAAGATTGCAGGCTTCGAAATCAAGATGGCCTCGCTGGTTATCCTGCTTCCATGTGCCATGGTGCTTGTCGGAACAGCCATTGCTGTGCTTCTGGATTCGGGTCAAGCTGGTGTGAGCAATCCAGGGCCACATGGATTCAGTGAAATCCTGTACGCATTTTCGTCTGCAGCGAACAACAACGGGTCGGCGTTCGCCGGTCTCAGCGCGAACACGCCGTTCTATAACGGACTACTCGGTTTGTCGATGTTGATTGGTCGTTTCTGGGTCATGATTCCCGTTCTAGCCATCGCAGGCTCACTGGCTAGCAAGAAGACTATTCCAGCAAGTAATGGAACATTGCCGACGCACACACCTCTGTTCGTTCTACTGCTAGTTGCCGTCATTATCGTCATTGGCGCGCTGAGCTTTTTTCCTGCTCTGGCGCTTGGACCAATCGTAGAACATTTAATACAACTTCAACACTAAAACTGAATTATCATGAATCACAGTTCAACGAGGAGCCTGATGGATCGACGCATCCTGCTGGCAGCGACGTTCGATTCCTTTCGTAAGCTCGATCCGCGGACACAGCTCCGCAACCCTGTAATGTTTGCAGTCTACATCGGCAGTATCTTTACGACTGTCCTGTGGCTCAATTCTATCACCCAACATCAGATCGAATCGCCCTGGTTCATCTTTGGCGTGACACTCTGGTTATGGGCGACTGTTCTGTTTGCGAACTTTTCGGAGGCGATCGCCGAGGGCCACGGTAAGGCTCAAGCCGATTCGCTAAAAAAGAGTCGCACACAAGTATTGGCCAATCGCTTGGTAGACCGTCCGTCACGATCGACTAGTCCCGTTGCAGCCACCGAATTAAAAGTGGGCGATTTGGTGCTTGTGCAGGCCGGTGAAGTCATACCAGCCGACGGCGAAGTGATCGAAGGAGTTGCATCGGTTGACGAAGCCGCGATCACAGGTGAAAGTGCTCCTGTAGTTCGTGAAAGTGGAGGTGACCGCAAGCGCAGTAACTGGGGGCACGCGAGTGATCTCTGATTGGCTGGTGATTTCGGTTACCACACTTCCAGGCAACAGCTTCTTAGATCGCATGATTGCGATGGTTGAAGGAGCCAAACGCCAGAAGACTCCCAACGAGATTGCCCTGGCAATTCTGCTCGCGGCCTTGACGCTGATTTTCTTGCTGGTGGTGGTGACGCTGCTTCCCTTCTCGGCCTATAGTGTCGAAATCTCAGGACAGGGCTCGGCAATATCTTTGACCGTGCTTGTGGCCCTGTTTGTCTGCTTGGCACCAACCACGATTGGTGCTCTGCTATCCGCTATCGGTATTGCCGGGATGAATCGCTTGAGCAAAGCGAATGTCGTGGCGATGTCTGGACGAGCGGTGGAAGCTGCTGGAGACGTCGATGTGTTGTTACTCGACAAGACCGGCACGATCACACTTGGAAATCGACAGGCCACTCGGTTCATTCCCGCAACGGGCGTTTCGGCTGAATCACTTGCCAGCGCAGCTCATTTGGCCTCACTGGCGGACGAGACTCCCGAAGGTCGCAGCATTGCCGTTTTAGCCAAAAAGAACTTTGGCCTGCGAGGCCGAGATCTTGAATCTAGCCATCCAACCTTCGTTCCCTTCACTGCGAAAACTCGAATGAGCGGCGTGGATTTGGATGGTGTTGCTGTACGCAAAGGCGCTGCCGAAGCTGTAGAGCAGTACATTCGAGCGTTTGGAGGTCAGTATCCCGAGGATGTCCGTGCCTGTGCGAAGGAGATCGCCAAAGTCGGCGGAACGCCGCTGGTGGTCGCACAAAATGAAATCGTGCTCGGAGTGATTGAACTAAAGGATATCGTCAAGGGTGGAATCAAGGAACGCTTTACCGAACTGCGAAAGATGGGCATCAAAACGGTTATGATCACGGGCGACAATCCGCTAACCGCCGCAGCGATTGCCGCTGAAGCGGGCGTCGATGATTACTTAGCTGAAGCAACGCCTGAGGCCAAGCTTGAGTTGATTCGCAAGTATCAACAAGGTGGTCGCCTTGTAGCTATGACTGGCGACGGGACCAATGATGCTCCAGCGCTTGCGCAAGCCGATGTCGCCGTGGCCATGAACAGCGGAACACAAGCAGCCAAGGAGGCCGGCAACATGGTTGACCTGGACTCCAACCCCACTAAGCTGATTGAGATCGTAAACATCGGTAAGCAGTTGTTGATGACTCGCGGCGCGCTGACTACCTTTAGCATTGCCAACGACGTTGCCAAGTACTTTGCCATCCTGCCTGCCGCCTTTGCTGCGACTTACCCAACATTGAAGGCTCTGGATGTGATGCGATTACATTCGCCCGCCAGCGCTATCCTGTCGGCGGTCATCTTCAATGCTCTGATCATTATCGCGCTTGTTCCCTTAGCTCTACGTGGAGTGACCTATCGCCCGGTCGCAGCAGGTCAATTGCTCAGAAACAATCTGCTCCTTTACGGCTTGGGTGGACTGATTGTGCCCTTCATCGGTATCAAAGCTATCGACATTGTTCTCGCACTTGCTATGGCTTAGGAGGCCCGAAAGAAAATGAACTCGTACACGCTTTACCAATCGCTCAAGAATGCAGTTGTTATGCTACTTCTATTTACGATGCTGACAGGTTTAGTCTATCCACTATCGACGACGCTGGTGGCCCAGTTGCTGTTTCCCAAGCAAGCTAACGGAAGTTTGATCCAAGTTGATAATACGGTCGTAGGTTCGTCGCTGGTTGGCCAACAGTTCAATCAAGAAAAGTACTTTTGGGGACGACTATCTGCGACAACTCCGGTTCCTTACAATGCTGCTGCTTCGAGTGGATCAAACTTGGGGCCAAGCAATTCCAAGCTGGTTGAAAACGTTCAGGCTCGAATAGATTCTTTGCAAAATTCAAGTAGCGAAACACTCGGAGAAATTCCTATAGACCTGGTAACTGCTTCGGGAAGCGGTTTAGATCCCGATATTAGCCCGGATGCTGCCAGGGTTCAAATTACGCGAATCGCTAGGGTTAGGAACCTGCCGGAAGAAGCCGTCGAACGATTGGTCCAACAGCACACCCAAGGACCGCAATTCGGCGTACTGGGAGAAGCTAGAGTGAATGTGCCACAACTGAATCTAGCACTAGATCAACTTCAACCCTAAAATTGATCGAACTCATGTCAGATCAACGACCTAATCCCGACCAACTGTTGCAACAGATCAAGCAACAGACCGAACAGTCCCAGCGAGGCAAACTGAAGATTTTTTTCGGCTATGCAGCCGGAGTTGGCAAGACTTACGCGATGCTTCAAGCGGCTATAGCTGCCAAGCGATCTGGTCGTGATGTTGTGATCGGCTTCGTACAGCCTCATGGAAGAAAAGAGACTGAATCGTTGCTAGAGGGCTTCGCAACTGTTCCGCTGCGGAAGCTCGACCATCGTGGTGTCGAACTTATGGAGTTCGACATTGACGCTGCCATTCAGCGAAAGGCTGATTTACTCATCGTCGATGAATTAGCCCATACCAATGCTGAGGGCTCTAAGCACTCAAAGCGTTGGCAGGACGTCGCCGAACTGCTCGAATCTGGCACCGATGTTTGGACAACATTGAATGTTCAACATATCGAAAGCTTGAATGACCTTGTTGGCCAAATCACAGGAATAGTCGTACGAGAGACAGTGCCCGATAGCGTCTTTGAAATGGCTGAGGAGTTGGAGTTGGTGGACATTGCTCCTGAGGAATTACAGCAGCGTTTGAAAGATGGCAAAGTCTATCTACCCGCTCAAGCCCAGCAGGCCCTGAGAAGTTTCTTCCAAAAATCCAACTTAGTTGCTCTGCGAGAGCTATCGCTTCGCCAAACAACTAAGCGAGTTCACAGTGATGTTGAGCTTGCTCGTAAGCAGCGACGCGGTGATGCGACCGGCAGCGGATCGTGGTCCACAACAGATCGCATCTTGGTTTGTGTCGGACCGAGTCCAACAACTGCCAGGGTGATTCGAACGGCGAAAAGAATGGCTAGCGCGCTGGACTGTCCTTGGACAGCCGTTTGCGTGGAACGGGCACAATCGCAAGGTTCCTCAAACGCTCAAGTTGCCGACAACCTGAGATTGGCTGAACGCCTGGGAGCGGAGACCGTGGTCTTAACTGGAAGTCAAGTTGCGGAGACCATCCTGGATTTCGCTCAAGGGCTGAATGTAACCAAAATTTTCATCGGGAAAACGCAACAACCGCGATGGCGAAGATTTTTGGGTCAAGGGATTGTAGAGCAGTTATTGGACAAAGCGGGTCAAATGGATGTGTATGTAATCCAAGGACAAGCTGATGAGGCAGTAAAAGCTGCTCCAAAGTACTCATCAAAAAGCAAGCTAAAATGGCAACCCTATGTCTATTCGCTCGGCATCGTCGGGGTTGCATTCGTGATTGCCCTGCTACTTCGTCGGATTGGAGCCGACGAAGCAAACATCATCATGACCTATCTATTGGGAGTTGCCGTCGTTGCGTTTCGCCTGGGTAGTGTTCCAGCGACGGTCGCAAGTGTAGCTTCCGTCGTGCTATTTGATGTGGCCTTCGTCGAGCCAATTGGTACAGTGACCGTTCACGACTCGCAGTACATCCTCACGTTTACTATCATGCTGGCCGTTAGCCTACTGATCAGTACACTCACCGCCAGGCTGCGCTGGCAATTAGAGGTTGGCAAAGATCGAGAACGAAGAACTCTGTCGCTGAATCGACTAAGCAAACAACTTGCAGCCATCGCTGGAGACGCCTTCTTGGTAAATGCTGCCGGTCAACATCTTCAAGAGATGACTGGCGGAGAGGTTGCAATCTATCTTTGCCGAGAGGGTGTCGAATCTGAACCCAAGGTCTACTTTGGTGCTAGAAGCTCAATTGTAAAGCATGCGGTAAGTTCGCCCGCTGCTCACTGGGTAAGTCAGCATGATCAAGTAGCGGGCAAAGGAACGGATACACTCCCTAACGCCGAAGCACTTTTCGTTCCGATAACTGGTTCGACTTCTACTTTAGGTGCTATCGCCTTGGCATGTGAAAACATGAGTACATTGTTGCAAAGCGAGCAACGATTGTGGCTTGAAAGCTGCGCAAATCAATTGGCTTTAGCGTTAGAGCGCGATCGACTTTCGGTCGAAGCGACCGACGCGAAAATTCACTCTGAAACCGAAAGGCTTAGAAGTACGCTCCTGAGCGGCCTGTCGCACGATTTGAAAACTCCGCTGGCGGTCATCGCTGGAGCCAGCAGTACTCTACAGCAAATGAAGAACTGCGACACAGAGACGAGCCAGCAACTGTTGACGTCGATCAACGACGAGGCACTACGGCTGAATAACTTGATTGAAAACGTTCTACAGATTTCTCGAATTGACTCTGGTTCGCTTCAGCCAAACCTGCAGTGGCATGTTTTCGAAGAGATTGTTGGCGCCGCAGTGATTCGAACCAAAGAACTTCTGGCGCCGCGTCATCTTACAATTCAGATTCCTTCCGATTTGCCATTGGTGAAGTGTGATGGATTGTTGATCGATCAAGTTTTACAGAATCTACTGGAGAATGCTGCAAAGTACACACCGTCGGATTCAACCGTTGATTTAGCAGTTCGAACCGGCAATCGCGAATTGGTGATTTCAATTGCAGACGACGGTCCTGGAATCCGGGCCGGGACAGAACACAAGGTTTTCGAGCGATTCTATCGTCAAAATACCGATGTTGACGCTTCCCGTGGAAGTGGGCTAGGCTTAGCGATATGTAGGGCTATCATCGATCTCCATCATGGTCAGATTTCCGTCAAGAACCGTCCTCAAGGTGGTGCTGAGTTTAGCTTCACGCTACCGCTCATGGAACCACAACCTTCGCTGTCGTTAGACTGTTTGGCGCCTTCATGACTTCAACCCACCATCGAATCTTAATTATCGAGGACGAACCGCCGATAGCAAAGTTTCTCCGAGCAACGCTATCTACGGCTGAGTATGAAACGATTGAAGCTTCAAACGGTCGCCAAGGCATTCAGAAAGCCGCCGAGCAACCGCCAGACCTGATCATCTTAGACTTAGGCTTACCAGATATGGATGGAAAGCTCGTTCTGACTGAACTTCGCGAGTGGTTTAACGGCCCAATCATCATCCTATCGGCTCGCGATCAAGAATCAGAGAAAGTCGCTGCTTTAGATCTTGGAGCCGATGACTACTTGACCAAACCGTTTGGCGTTGGCGAGTTACAAGCCAGATTGCGGGCAGCGTTTCGACATGCAAATAGCGGAATGTCGGAATCAAATCTGTTGAACTATGGCGAGTTGGTGATTGATCTGTCAAGTCGGGTCGCCCGTCTGGCCAACGAAGAGCTCCATCTTACGCCCCTAGAGTATAAGCTCATGGTGATGCTCATGAAAAACGCTGGTAAGGTCCTGACGCATCGTCAGTTGTTGCGCGAAATTTGGGGTCCAGATTGCAGTTACGAGAATCACTATTTGCGAGTTTTTGTAGCGAACTTGCGGAAGAAAATAGGCGATGACTCTGCCAATCCCCGATTCATCCTGACCGAGCCGGGAATTGGTTACCGCTTCAAAGGCGAATGAGGAAACTTGCTTCACTTCCATCAAGCCTTATGATCGTTCATTTACTAAGAAAGGAATCCGCATGAACAACCATCGATATCGCCTCTTTCTGGCCCTAACTATTTTATGTTCTTGTGTCGGTTGCGATCAAGCGACCAAAACGATCGCAACGATCTCACTACGCGACCAACCACCACGCTCATACTTCGCCGATACGGTGCGATTCGACTACGCGCAGAACCCAGGAGGATTTCTGAGTGTCGGGGCCAACTTACCTAATAGCTTTCGGACAATATTGTTTGTTGGCATCAATTGCGTCATGATGCTGGGTCTCTTGTCGTTTCTAATTCTCAAGCGAAATATTCCGGTTCTACTCTTTGTCTCGCTCATGTATGTAATTTCGGGCGGCATTGGCAACCTTATTGATCGGGTGTGTAATAACGGACTTGTTACGGATTTTATCAATCTCGGAATTGGCCAGATTCGAACCGGGGTATTCAATGTCGCTGACATGGCAATTACTATTGGCGGGATCGCGATCGGCCTACTGACATTCAAACGGAAATCGGACGAACTGAGCGACGCTCCCAAGTCTCCGGGCAGCCCGGATTCTAAATCGTAATTTTTTTTGCTGGCGCCTAGTTGTTGCAGATTGAGTGCTCGTCACCAGCTTTGCTATACTGCTTACGCAAGTACCATTTTCAAATAACAATGCGATCGTGCCGGGTGCTCGACAAAGATCTGTTTTCATTAACTCAACACCCGACGGCGGAACGCTGGCGTCCTGTTGAAGAAAGAAGATTTCCATGACAAGACTTGTGGTGTTTTGTGTCGTGTCTGCTTTGTTCGCTCTTCATCTAAATGCTGACGAGCTACCGGAACATCTTCGACGATCGTCCGGAGAGATTCTCGGCACCATCGATCCACACGCGGATGACGAATGTGTCATTCGGAGATTCGCTGATCCTTATCCATCCCTCTCCGGTACTCAAAACCGAAGAGAGTATCGATGGCGAGTTCGGGTGCCCGATGGTTCAAAGGTCAATGTTCTCTGGGCGCATGGGAAACTACCTGAAGACGGATTTCCTAGCAAAATCCACAGAATGATTCCTAGCACATCGCCACTGCCGTCATCACCAGGCGACATCGTGATTATCGTTCGCGCACGCAACGAAGCAGGTAAACAATTCGAAATCAGTGTCTTTCCGGAGTTCCCAGTGAACTCTGCTTCAATTCAATCAACTTCGGTTAGCGATGCTGATTGGCTACCATATTGGAAGAGCGTTGAACCCACGCTTCTACAGCCTGATGGCAATGCCGAAAAACGTACGGAGCCTGCAGGTCAGCAATTGCTCATGAAACACTTCGTTAAGGATGGCGGTGTAAACACTGGATACTTAATTTGGCTTGACTTCGCGAACGACAACGACAGAACCAAGCGATAAACAAAACAACATCGAGAGATGTTTCAAGCCGTTGGACTTGGTTTCTTTGGTTTGGCAGCCAAGCCGATCGCGGCAAACTAGAGTTGAGGTTCCAGGTGTAGACGCAGTGAATTCCAATTATGGACGTCTCTGTAACCATGAACCGCCATCGCTATAATCAGCTTAGTGTTAATCAGGACCAGCCCAAACATCCTAACCTTCGATATCCATCACGATCGAACTCTTCATAGTACAACAATACTGCATGCCTTATGACCAAGCATCGAATCTACACAATGAGTGTTGCCAGCGTCTATCCACACTACGTCGCTAAAGCTGAAAAGAAAGGACGGACAAAAGCAGAAGTCGATCAAATCATACGTTGGTTGACAGGCTTGAGTCAAAAGCAACTGGACAGTCATCTCGAGAAGAAAACAGACTTCGAAACTTTTTTTGCCAAGTGTCCCAAGCTGAATCCGCTGCGAAGTTTGATCACAGGTCTCGTGTGTGGCGTTCGAGTCGAAGAGGTTGAAGAACCGTTGATGCGAGAGATTCGATACCTGGACAAGTTGATAGACGAGCTGGCCAAAGGAAAGGCCATGGACAAAATCCTACGAAAGCCCGCCGAAGAAAAGTAGTCCTTCGTAGCGGGATTCACCAGAATTCCGCAGTTAACGAACCCTCCCTCGCCTGAAGCAGGCTAGCGACGGCTCAAACTTTTTCGCGGGCAGAGTCGCACATCGAGCTCAACGAGTATTTGCAGCAACTGCGGGGAGGGCGATCTGAGAGGTAAGCCGTACACTACTTCAGATCGCGACCATCTAGTCCCAGATTTTTCTGTCCTCGAACCTGAGTCTCGCGACAAAACAGGTAATGGCCCTGTGAATCAACTCCAACGGAAATGCGATGATGCTAAAGACCGTTTGCTTATCTGTACTGCTAATTTCCAGCCTTCTAAGATTTACTAATCTCTCTTACGGCCAACAATCAAACTACGATCCGACGTCGGTTGACAAGAGCATCAAGGTCGAAACGCTAGAGTTTGACATCGAATATCAGGCACAGGGCCAGGCCCGAATGCTCAGACGCGCGGAGTCATCCAATCAAATTCGAAAGGTGCCGATCAAAATCTATCTACCGACAGGCAGCAAATCAAACTCTCCGGTGGTTTTGTTTAGTCATGGCTTGGGGGGATCACGAGAGGGCTTCAAACACGGAGGCGAACATTGGGCGCGGAGAGGTTTTGTAGCAGTATTCTTGCAGCATCCGGGAAGCGATGAAAGCGTCTGGCGCGGAGCGGCTCTAGGACAACGTCGGGCAGCGATGACGGAAGCAGCTAGCGGACAGAATCTGATCTCGCGCATCGATGATGTCAAAGCGACCATCGATTGGCTTGAGTCAATTCAGAACAAACATGCAGCCAATACATCCAAGGCCAAACTTGTTCAAACAGAGGCTAACTGGATCAAGCCTCTCGCGTCACAAATGGACCTTCATCACATTGGTATGTCCGGTCACAGCTTCGGAGCTATTACGACACAGATGGTTTCAGGGCAAAGCCCAGTTATAGCCAGTCAACAGCCCACAGATTCTCGTATCAAAGCCGCCGTGGTGCTTAGTCCCAGTGCGCCGAAGCTTGGACAGCCCGAACGATTCTTCAGCAAAGTCTCCATACCTTGGATGCTAATGACCGGCACCAAAGACGATTCTCCCATCGGCGATCAGTCCGCTGAATCTCGTTTGGCGGTCTTTCCTGCATTACCAGCGGGTAGCAAGTATCAAGTTGTCTTCGATGGTGGTACGCATGCTTTCCTAGGCGAGCGAGCTGGAGTGACGACACAGTCCGCAGAACAATCCTCCCATGCTCAAGCCACGGTAGTTCTAGCAACAGCCTTTTGGGACGCTTACTTGCGGGGTGATGAAGCTGCCAAGAAGTGGCTTGATGGAGAAGGTCCGCGAAAAGTGCTAAGCGCCAAGGATCAGTGGGAAAAGAAGTAGCCACGAGTTTTCAAGATTTTTCCAGATTCCGAAAAGTTTGACCTAAGGTGTCCGACGGCTGCTGATAATTAATGCTGTTGAGACGCGGCACTCACAATACCAATCCCGCAAACGCCGCTAAACACCGATCAAACACAAGAAATCAAGGAAGAATCAAATGCTAGTATTATCTCGAAAAAGAAGGCGAAAAGGTTTTCATCGGCGAAAACATCGTAGTTGAAGTGCTGAAGGTCAAGGGAAATCGGATCACTTTGGGCTTTGTAGCACCACAAGAGGTCGCAATCATGCGAAGTGAATTGAGCAAGCCTTGTGCGGCTAAACCTACACAAATAGAGCTAGTCGTTGAAGATGGCATGCTGGTTGCGGGCTAGATTTCCCAGACCTCAAATCCAGGCACAACCCGCAGCGTTAGAATCCAACACTCATTCTCCTCCAGAAGCGTCCGAGTGTAAACGAGCCACAGCTACCAATCGCAATCTGAAGCGTCAGCGAAGGACCAGGCCTCAAAGCTTCCTAGCTGACGCATCAAATGGTGATGGAACACTTCAAGAAGTCCACGCGTTCTCTAGCAGATCGACCTCCAGCCAAACTCCCCCATATTCGCACTATCCACAACCCATACTAGCCAAATATTCGGACGCGATAACTCCCAGCTTTTGCCGCGTTCACGCTGACTAAATGGTAAAGGCGGTCAAGGCAGATCAACCCTTACCTTCGCCAGAGTTTTGGTAACTGCTTCTGTCGGATTGCTCCTCAGCGTCCTATGTGTGTGGAATAGTTTTGGACAAGACGTCCAAAACTATTCACGGTTGAACATCAATTGAAAACAACACCATCCACTCCAATAACTCTTCCCTCGAGTAGGTATTGGGCAGCGGCAATTGCTGTCTGGTGTTGCTCTGCAATTGCCGTTTGGGCATGGATGACTGTTTATGCCGGTAGTGCAGATCCAATCAAAAAGGACGTGTGTTCCACTTGGCCAAGCGATTCGCTGATACATCCTGCCAGCGGAAAACCAACGCTAGTTTTGTTCCTTCATCCTCGATGTCCATGCTCCGTTGCAACGATCCACGAGTTAGAACGAGTCTTAACAGGTTCGGGAATTCAATCAGGACAATTGCCTAAAGTTGTTGTCGTCGCTTCGTTACCCACCGACCATTCATCGCAGAATCCGACCAACCCAAAACTAGCCGAATGGACCAATACAAACACCATCGAGGCTGCTTCGAAATTACGCAACGCGGAAATTTACTGGGACATCGGTGGTATCGAGGCCGAGCGGTTCAAGGCGAAAACCAGCGGTTCGGTATTGTTATACAACGCAAAAGGACTTCAGCGGTTTTCCGGAGGAGTAACCATCGCTCGTGGTCATGAAGGCGCAAGCGTTGGAGGTGATTACCTTCGCGAGTTGCTTCAAGACCCAAGCTCGACCTCGATTCGATCAACGCCCGTTTTTGGCTGCGCGTTGGTCAAAAGTTCATCTTCATTACGACCTACTTCTGCTTCGCCGATTGTTAACGAGCTTGTTGCAGGTCTTGCAAATGAAGGAAATGAAGAATGACGGTTTTGGGGAAGTTTTTCAGATCCGAAGTCGACGATTGCAATCCGTTCGGTCATGCAAAGTTCCAGTCTCACTTGAAATCGATTCAGGTTCGCACCGATCGAATTTTTGCGGTTCTTATGCTACTGCAGTGGGTCGGTGGAATTGTCTTGGCGCTGGTGGTGTCACCCCGTGCGTGGGCTGGTACAGATAGCTATGTACATCCACATTTGATGATGGCTATCTTCGGCGGAGGCATACTTGCCTCTCTACCAATTGCAATGACTCTGTTTTGGTCTGGACATTCTTGGACTCGAAAGGTTGTTGCTTGCAGTCAAGTGCTATTCTCGTCGCTGCTGATTCACTTGAGCGGCGGAAGAATTGAAACGCACTTTCACGTTTTTGTCTCTCTCGCATTTCTAGCTGCCTATCGAGACCCGCACGTATTGGCCCCAGCTACTTTGATTGTTGCCATCGATCACTTGGTTCGCGGTCTCTGGTTTCCAGAATCAGTGTTTGGTATTGCAACCGCGTCTGAATGGCGCTGGCTTGAGCATGCTGCTTGGGTGATTTTTGAAGATCTGATTCTGCTAGCAAGCATTCTTCAAAGCCGAAGATTCATGTGGGACCTGTCGTTTCACACAGTTTGGCTGGAGCAACGGGAAGTTCAACTGGAACAGGCAATCGAATCCGCCGAGAAAGCCAATCGAACCAAGAGTAAGTTTCTTGCGAACATGAGTCATGAGATTCGCACGCCGCTCAATGGCATTCTCGGGTTTACTGAAATACTGATGCGCGATCGCGAAAGCATTTCAAACACAGAGATGAACGAGTACTTAGGAACGATTCGCAGTAGCGGCAAGCATCTGCTCGAGTTGATCAATGACGTTCTGGACCTTTCCAAGATAGAAGCCGATCAAATGAGAATTGAGTTGATCGATTGTTCGCCTCATCAGATCATCTGCGAAACTGTTTCCGTCCTGCGCGTGGCGGCAATGGAAAAAGGCATCAAGTTGGATTATCGTTGGGATAGCAAGATCCCAACGAGCATCCAAACAGATCCCTATCGCTTAAAGCAGTTGCTATTGAACTTAGTTGGCAACGCTGTCAAGTTCACGGAACTGGGATCCGTGTTGATTGTTGCTAAGATCGATCAAGCTAGCTCTCCGACTCAGTTGGTTTTTGAAGTTAGAGACACCGGGATAGGAATTTCAACCGACAAGTTAGACGCAATTTTTCAGCCATTTGTCCAAGCAGATGACTCAGTGACGCGCAAATATGGTGGAACGGGACTCGGCTTAGCCATATCCAATAGGTTTGCTGAGGCATTGGGGGGAAGCTTATCGGTATCAAGCGAGATTGGAAAAGGCTCGACATTTACGGTTCGGATCGCCACTGGCGAACTAGCTGTTGACGAGTCTACGGAAGCCGCCAACATTTCTTATCCAGGCGCAGATATCAACGCATCACTAACGCTCGATCTCGACCTACACGGACTGTCAGTACTGGTGGCAGATGATGGCGACACCAATCGCAAACTGATTCGCATACTGCTTGAGCGGAATGGAGCCAAAGTTCGGCTCGCAGAAAATGGTCAAGTGGCGGTCGACATTGCACTTCAGGCTACTTTCGATGTGATTTTACTCGATATGCAAATGCCCGTTCTGGATGGATACTCGGCAGCAACAAAATTGCGAGAAAACGGCTTTGCTGGTCCAATTATCGCCTTAACGGCTCATGCCATGAAAGGTGATCGCGAGAAGTGTGAGCGAGTTGGATGCAGCGACTATCTTTCCAAGCCAATTGATGCGAACAAACTGTATGAGATTTTCGGCTTCTATGCTGCTCGAAAAGCTCGAGATGTTACGGCGGCAATTTCAAAAGACAGCTCCATCTCATCAAACTCCCAAATCAAGTCACTCCTGCCAACAGAGGATCGAGAGATTCGGGAGATTGTCGAAGAATTTCTTGAACGATTGGAAAAAAATGTCGCCCAGATGCAATTGGCCTGGGACGCTGGCGACGCAAAGACACTCGCAGAGCTTGCACATTGGTTGAAAGGTGCTGCGGGAACAGTCGGATTTGGTTGCTTTACTAATCCTGCAAAGACTCTCGAACGCGCGATCAGCGAAGTAGGATCAGAGCAGGCCCAGCAAGCATTGCTAACCATCTGTGAACTCAAAAAGCGCGTTGTAATTTAGTCTAAGAATAGTGAGTGGCAACTGAATATGACCAGCCTACTAAACATACCGGGCAACGCATTCGACACCATTGTTCCACAATCGATGGTGTCACATGGGACTCGCCCCATTATTACCGACGCAAGAATTGTGATCGTCGATGATGAACCAGTGAACATCAAGGTTGTTCGGCGGCTCCTCAAGATTGAAGGCTATGGACAAATCGTAACCACTTGCGATGCGAGGGAAGCGATCGGCTTGATTCAGCAAGAAACGCCAGACTTAGTTTTGCTGGATCTAATGATGCCGCATGTCAGCGGGCTAGAAATCCTATCTGCCATTCGCCAGGGACACTAACGTTCATTTGACTCGGTAGTAATTCTGACTGCACCAGCAATCAAACCAGAATCCCGTACTTTGCGGCAACGGCGCGACGATTTTCTTAATAAGCCGGTCGACCTAACGAGCTGGCTCCCGAGTTGGGAATATCCTGACGTTGAAGCGTCATCAGGATCGACTTCAGGACTACTCTATGGAACTAGAACGAGCTGTTCGAGCAAGAACAGCCGGAAAACAAAGACGCATCGCGTCGCGATCTCTTGCACTGTTGGCTCGCGCATCCGAGTTTAGAGACGACGACCTGGGGTTACCATGTAATTCGTGTTGGTCGATATGCTAGGTGATTGATTGCTGAATCGCTGATGGACGAAGTCTACTGCCGATTTGATTGAACAGGCTGCGGCTTCACGATGTTGGAAAAGTGGGTAAGCTGATGCGGTGCTCAAAAAACCAGGTCGTCTGACTCAAGAGGAGTTTGACTTGATGCAATCGCATGCGGCAATTGGCAAACGGATGCTCCAACAGATTTCACCTCAAGAGGAATTGGCATTGAGGCGTCATACCGATATCGGAGCTAAGGTGCTTAGTGCGGCAACCTCGCCCATTCTCGATATGGCCTGCCGAATCGCGCTCACCCACCATGAACGCTGGGATGGAACGGGCTATCCGCTAGGACTAAAAGGCGAGGATATTCCATTTGAGGGACGAATCACGGCCGTGGCCGATGTTTTCGATGCACTCAGCACCAAGCGATGCTACAAGGAAGCGTTCCCGATTGATAAGTGCTTTGAAATCATGTCCAATGAGCGCAACCAACATTTTGATGGTCGCATTCTGGACGCATTTCTTTCTAAGCGAAGCGAAATTGTGCAGATCCAGATGCGTTACGCCAATGACACCTAATTGTCGATAACCTACTCCTGTCGATCGGCCCACAATGAACAGTCGAATTGCCTTTCCCCTACTACGTTGTGGACTGTTGATCGCGATCTGCGTGGGACTAAGTTCATCGGGCTTTGCCCAGCAGCGGCCAAATGTGCTGGTTATTCTAGCCGACGATTTGGGCTATTCAGATCTGGGCTGCTACGGCGGCGAGATCTCGACGCCCAACATCGATCGACTTGCCGCCGGTGGAGTTAAACTGGCCCACCTTTACACGTCAGCCCGCTGCTGTCCGACGCGAGCCTCTTTGATGACGGGGCTTTATCCAACGCAAGCTGGTATCGGCGACTTTACCCTGGCTCAATCCGACAAATCAAAAGGGCCAGGCTACCTCGGACGATTGACCGACAAGTGTGTAACCATTGCCGAAGCGCTCAAGCCTTACGGATATCAAAACTACTACGTGGGCAAGTGGCACATGCACTCTGCCACTGGACCTATTCAGCGCGGCTTTGATGAATTTTATGGCTACATGGATGATCATTCACATGATCAGTACGATGCCAAGTACTACAAACGGTTACCAGCCGATCGCAGGGCCGAAGTCGTGGTAGAGGACGATAAGTACTACGCAACAGACGTGTTCAATCAATACGCGATTGAGTTCATTCATCAGGGGCAAAAGAGCGGCAAACCTTGGTTTGTGTTCCTGGGTCATTCTTCACCCCATTTTCCGATTCAAGCTCCCGCCGATCGAGTCGCCAAGTATCAGCAGTTGTATCGCCGAGGTTGGGATGAACTCAGACGAGAACGGTTCGATCGCATGCAGCAACTCGGCCTAGTCAATGAACACTGGAAGTTCACCAATCGATCAATGGTTCCCGTTGATGATGATCCAGTTGCGAATGGCTTTTCTGGACAACAAAACCCTGCCTGGGTCGATCTAGACTCCGATCGCCAAAAAGATCTCGCACAACGAATGGCGGTATTCGCTGCCATGGTTGAATCAGTCGATATCGGAGTAGGCAGGATAGTCGACCAGCTTTCGAAAACGGGACAATTGGAAAACACTCTGATACTTTTTCTGAGCGACAATGGCGCTTGCTACGAGTGGGGGCCGTTTGGTTTTGACGGAGTCTCTCGAAAAGGCACCACAACCTTACATCGCGGAGATGACCTACAGAAGATTGGCGGCAAGAATACGCATCAATCCTACGGCAGTGGTTGGGCAAATCTTGGCAATACGCCCTTTCGAATGTACAAACACTTTACGTACGAAGGAGGTTTGTGCACACCTTTCATCGCTCACTGGCCAAACGGCATAAAGCCAAGTTCAACATGGGTCCGTGATCCAGCTCACGTAATGGACGTGTTGCCAACGATTCTCGATGTTACCGGCGCAGAGTATCCGCAGACTCGTGACAGTGTGGCTATTCCAATGTCACCGGGAATTAGTTTGTTGCCAGTCTTGCGAGGCGGAAGCCTACCACTGCGCGAAATCGGCTTTGACCATCAGGGAGCTCATGCGCTGCGAGAAGGACCATGGAAGATCGTTAAATCCAAACGGACAACTCAGCCAGCTAAATGGGAGTTGTATCACATGGACACAGATCGTTGCGAGACCAACGACTTGGCGGAGGCGGAGCCCGAGCGTCTCAAGGAGATGATTGCGCAATGGGACAAATGGGCTCGGCGAGTCGGTGTAATTTGGGAAGCCGCACCAAAATGAGAGCGTCACTGATGTTCCAACACCGGCAGAGCCAGTGGTGGACGAGGTTACGAGTCCATTCCTGTACCACTCCAGCAGACTAACTTGAGGCACCGTATTTCATCAAATCTCGGTGCTTCAGTGTCTACTTCTTCACTGGGTGTCACAGTCCGTTGTTTCAAATCGGCGAAAGTTGTTCTAAAATACGGGCGACGTAAAGTTGGTTACTCAGCGGCGCGTTGTAATTAGAAAAACTTCAGAACTCACGCATACAAGGCCAGTTGATCATGTCTCGGAAAATGCAACGCCGTCTATTTCTTGGAAGTACTGCTGGAAGTTTGTTGGCCGCTGGCGCTGTAACGAGTATGGCTCAAGAGCCCGAAAAGCCTGTTCGAGAACCTCGCGAAGCCAAGTTCGAACGCGATTACGATGCTCCAAAATTTAAGCCGAGCTGGGCGAAAGAGCAGATCAATCGACAACTGCTTCAGGATTTCGTTATTCTGGCACACTCCGATTTCGACATGGTCAAGAAGCTACTCGAACGCGAGCCAGGCTTGATCAACGGAGCCGTCGATTGGGGCGCTGGAGATTTTGAAACGGCTCTTGGTGGAGCGTCTCACATGGGTCGTCATGACATCGTTGAGTTTCTACTCGAGAAGGGGGCTCGCATAGATATTTTCTGCGCAGCCATGACCGGGCAACTAGAGGCCGTGCGATCCTTCTTGACACTTCAGCCCGCGCTGATTGACGCGAAAGGCCCTCATGGTTTTACGCTTCATTTTCACGCTCGATCGGTGGCGAAAAATCTGTCGCTGTGTTGGATTACCTGCAATCGATCAAGAACATTGAGCTGAAGCCCATTCCGTTTCTCAAGCCAAAGACATAGGCTGCAAGGCTTGCTACTCTTTGAATTTCAATGCTCTCAGTGACGGCGTTGGTGCCAATCGGGGATCGATGTAGCAACCAATTCTCGGCAAACTCGAAACTGTTTATGGCGAACTCTTTTTTTATCTCCGACCTTCATCTTTTTTCAAGGCGTTCCTGTGCAGGTTTGTGGGAAGATCGATTTCGAGCTGCTATCGAGCAATCGCACACGTTCATCTTGGGTGGAGACATTTTCGACTTTCGTTGGAGCACTCAACAAACGCTTCAGCATGCAGTGGACGATGCCATGGAGTGGCTGAGGGAACTTTTGAGAATAAACGCCAATTGCAGCTTCCATTACCTCTTGGGAAATCACGATTGCCATCCTGACTTTATTGCTGCGTTAAAAGACCTTTCGTATTCCACTGCCAATTTCGTCTGGCATCGACACTTCCTTAGGATCGAGAACAGCGTCTTTCTACACGGCGACGTCGTTGACGCCAAAGTCCGCGCGGGACAGAATTTTGACCAAATACTGGATGCCAAACGATTGGCTGGTGAACTTCGCGATCCCCCTAAAGCTCTTTCTCACGCGCTGTATGACGTAGCCGTACGAGCCCGAGTTCATCGACTGGTAGTTCAAATCGCTAAACCCAACGAATTGGTGCTGCGGAAGTTGATACACTACCTTAAACTCCACGATCTGACGGCTGAATCAGGCGTGACCGATGTCTATTTTGGACACACGCACCGTCGGTTAAATGCGATTCCTTATGAGGGAATGCGTTTCTACAATCCGGGTGCAGCCATCAAGGGACTGCCTTTCAACATGATCGAGGCGACAGTCAACGCAGTTCCACTTGCGTCTTGGAAATAACCAGAGAAGGTCATCACATGAATCAAGCTCTGGCCTCTGATATCGCTACTTTTGAATGGTTGACTTCGTTTAACCACTGGGGATCCATCGGCTTTGTATTTGGACTTTTAATTCAGATTGTTGTGGTCTTTCGCGTCATCATGGGCAAACGTGGTGTCGGCGAAACGTTGGCATGGGTCATGTTGGTTTTGGGTATCCCAGTTGTCGGATGGATCATGTACCTGCTAATTGGTGAGTTGCGGCTGGGAGCATCGCGAGAGAAGAGATATCAGAAACTGTCCAGCGCAGTGCAGCGACGCCTTAAAGAACTAGAGCCCATTGAGTCGCAGGTCCCCTGGCCCGAAATCGATCAAGAGTATGCGCAGATTGCCAAGACTGGACGCGGCACTTTGAGCTTTCCCATTCTACCTGGAAATCAACTCGAACTTATCGAAGACTGGCAACTCGTCTTCGATCGAATCATCGCTGATATCGATTCTGCGACAACCAACTGCGATTTACAATTCTACATTTGGCACTCGGGTGGCAGAACACAAGATGTTGTCGCCGCAATTGAGCGAGCGAGATCCCGTGGAGTCCACTGCCGTATCCTAGTCGACTCATTGGGCAGTTGGAAATTCTTACACAGCGAAGAAGCAAAGCGACTAGAAGCAGCCGGAGCCGAAGTTCGTGAAGCTCTGCCCAGTCGCTTGTGGCGTTTGCCATTTGTTCGTTACGACCTGAGGATGCATCGCAAGCTTGTTCTAATCGATGATCAGATCGCGTGGACCGGCAGCTTGAATTTGATCGATCCAAGATTCTTCAAGCAGGAAGCTGGCGTGGGGCAATGGATTGATGCGATGGTTCGAGTGCGAGGTCCAATTGTCGAAGGCCTAGCAATCGTCTTTCAAACTGATTGGCAGACGGAAGATGAGCAGGGCACTTAAGATGTCGACCAGTCTGCCGGATCTAACTGACGGTGGACCGCCCGAACCTGTTGGATCGAGCGTTGTACAGGTTTTGCCAAGCGGACCTGCCTTTGCCGTCGACGCAATCGAGCAGATTCTACTAACCGCGGTCTACTCTGCTCGCCACGAACTAATTATCACCTCGCCATACTTTGTTCCCAGCGAATCGTTAACTCTCGCGCTAGCTAGCGCAGCTCAACGCGGTGTTGTTGTTACCGTGATCGTACCGGCTCGTGTCGATTCCAAATTGGTGCGATTTGCCAGCCGTGCACTCCGCGACCAACTGATTTCAGCCGGTGTGCGATTGATCTTCTTCCACGAGGGTCTATTGCACACAAAGAGCCTCACCATTGACGGCACCACTAGTTTGTTTGGCACTTTGAATATGGACCCGCGAAGCCTGCGGCTCAACTTCGAAATAACGCTCGCCATTTTTGACCCCACGTTTACCTCGCAACTGCGTGCGCTTCAGCAGCGCTATATCGCTCACGGAAGAGAACTCAACATGCAACAATGGCAGAATCGAGGGCTCCATATGCGAATCTTGGAGAATCTAGCCAAGTTGCTTAGCCCGCTGCTATGAGGTTCCTCAATCACAGCCAGAACGCGAACTTTTCCTCAGCTCAACTGTCTCTTGCGGTTAGACAATTGAACTAGGAATGATCGCCTGGGAGCGGACTCTCGGTCTCCAAACCAGAGAATCATTTTCACTTTCAGTCTTTAAACGACTGTCATGTTGTGCAGCAGTGAGACAACTGCCGCGAATCCATTTTCTGTAGTTTTCTTCGCTTTGACGGGGCGGTAGTTTTTAACTCGTCGCCTCTTCCTTGACTTAGGTTGTCGATTTGTGCCAGTTTCAGACTCTGATTCACTCCCAATACACTCCCAGGGAACCGGTAGAGATTCAAGTGCTCTCTGCTTCTCTTCATCGCTCACTTGTAAGGTATAGATCCCGAGCGTCAGTCGAATATCGGAATGACGTGCAAGCTCTTGAGCAACCTTCGGGGCAACATTGGCTTTGCTAAGGTTGGTGATGAAAGTGTGGCGGTTTGCGTGGAAGTCTGCGAAACGATTTTGGCTATCTTTGTACTTCGGAAATCACTTGCTTGGCGGCTCAGCCTTTTCCTTCTCATTGGCTGCTTCATTTATCCACTTGCTTCTTGCCGAGGCGAGATCCATTTGCATCATTTCAGAGGTTCGTCGATCCACCCCACCCTCAACCCTATCCGATACAGGGAGCAAGTATTCGTTTGGAGCTGCTGACTTCGTAGCTAACCAACTTTGAATTCGGTTTACGAGGCTCGGATGAATCATCTGAGAATCGGTCCGCCTTCTCTTGCTGTAGACCGCCGCAACTGTGATTGTGGGAGGTTCAGTACTGAAGTCGAAAGAAGAAGGGGTAAGGCTTGCCAATTCTGATCTTCGATACCCAGTCCACGCAGCAAGAATATAGAGAATTGCACGGTCGGGACCTGGAATAGACTGATTGGGCTTTCCAACTTCTGCGGCTGCTACGAGCCTTGCGAATTCTTCAACCGATAGTGGCCGACGATCATGTCGACGGTCAACTTGTGTATTGAGTTTGCAGATGTCGGTAAGCGGATTTTCAGCAAGCTTGCGGTTCTTCACTAGCCATTTCGTAAACTGTTGAATCGCTTTCAAATAGTGGTTGCTGGTTTGTCTACTCCTGCCGCTATCACGTAATTCTTTGAGGTAGGTTTCGACTCTAGACGCAGAAATGTCGGTAATCGTTTTACATTTGGCCCCATCAACAACCTTCTTGACTCTTGATACGACCTCATAAATTTGCTTCTCCGTAATATCGCGGTTCTTAAGCTGCTGCTCGAATTCATCAACGAGCGTTCGTATTGGCAACTTCTTTGCCTTGATTCGTTCTGCCTCATCGGGAGCCTTTAAGCCATCCCTGATAAGACGAGCATCCTCTTCAAGTTTTGCCGCATACCGCTCTGTCTCTCCCTTGTCCGAGAATCCTTTCACCGTCTTAGGGCGGCCGTTGTGGTCTTTGTAGCCGATGTACCAGGCTGCTCGTTTCTTGTGAGCATCTTGCTTCCGTTTGTACACTGACGCCATGATTGATATCTCACTCGAAACAGGAATTGGGGTGTGTCCGATCGATCGTACCCGAGAGATGCAATTCGATCATCTGGTATTGGAGCTTTTTTCTCAGCGTGGCTTTTGCTTTTCCGCGTCGCAACCGTTATCGACCCATTCTTTCACGTCTTGAACTCGCCATCGTACCGAACCACCGATTCGAATTGGTTTAACAAGTTGACCGTTGGAGACGAGTCGCCAAATGGATCGCTGCGAAATCTTGAGAACCGCTGCGAGTTCTTGAATGGTCAGCAGCGACGGTAGCTGTGGTTCTGCTTTTGGTTCACTCACTTTGCAATCCTCACAAGTTTAAGGGGTGAAGTCATGAATCTTGGATAAGTCTCTGAATTCGGGAGTTGCATCATCCATCGGAGCGAATCGCATCTCTTCTTCTTTCGTCCATGGAAGCAGATACTGGCTGCGTTTGTCGCGAGGGATGAAATGTGGAACATCGTCGTCGGTTGGAACAAGAAGTTGATTGAAAAGCACGTCGCTATCGATTGCATCCCAGCAAACCATGGACGACCTGAGTTTGAACAAGCCAACAAGTCCGTGTTCAGAGTCGCACGGTGGCACGTTCATGACTTCAGAAGGAAGCACTGCTTTTTGGATCTTGCGATTTCGATTCGTCGTTTCGGACCGACCACTCGATGACGACGTTGTCGAAGACGATAGCTGCTCGATCTCCTGATCTCCGACGTATTGGGACACGTAATCTGCGGTAAACGGGCATTCCAATCGACCGATAAAGCGATTCGACAGGCAGCTCAACATGTCCTTCGTTACCGATTCGCCGTATAGATTGCTATCTTGAAGTCCCGAAATGCTCTGTGCTGCGATGACAGCTCGACCGCCTTTGGATCGACTCTTCTTGAGAAACGGGACGATACTCGGTAGCGGCCCGGCTTCACTGAGTTCGTCGATGAACGTCCAGAATTTTCGTCCATTGCGATCGCGAAGCGACAGTATTGAATCGGTCCACCGTTTGAAGATCACTCGATTAATATTGTCGATGGGACCACGGGCGCTTTCGATATTGCCGAGAATGATGATTCGTTCACTATGCATCGTATCGGTCAGCGACACACTCCTGCCTTGCTTGTGGGCAACCTCCCAGCATGCGGCGATGGGATCGAAGTCCATCAGATGGGCTGCTAAAGTGGCTTGTATGTCGCCAAGAAGTTTTGGATTTTGAAAATACGTGTCAACAATATGGCTGGTCTCAAGATGTCGAATGATAGTACGCCGACAGATGTCGATATTGCGGATCGCTCGAAGTACATCTGCCAAGGTCCAATCCAGTTTGGAGAGAATGAAGGAGGTTATGACCGCCCAAATAATTTGCCTAGCAGCATAGCGAAAGAACGCATCGCTATCAGCTTTTTCTGGAATAAGGGCTTTGCAGAGTTCATTGGTCGTGATGCTGTCATCGCAATCTTTGGCGATGTTCCAGGAATACCCTCTTTCATCGAATGGACTCAATAAACAAATAACGCTGGGGTCGCAGTACGGAGCCAAGACTGGCATGGCATCTTGTTTGGCGTCATTGACCAACGCGCTGTAGTTCAGCCCCTTGCCGACCAATGGCAAGACACTTTGCATCATGATTCTCAATATCAAGGACTTGCCAGATCCTGTTGAGCCAAGCGCCAGTGTGTGACCAGCCGCGTCGGTGTCCGTCATTTGAAGATTGCCAAACTGAATTGCTGGCTCGTGAAACGCTCTTGCATTCATCGCTTTCTGCTCCGCTTAGGTGAAGATGATGTTTCGCCGCGATCCCAAAATCGCAATCTTGATGGAATCCAATTCGAAAGAGTGAATAACGCTAAAACGAGTCGAGGCATTCCACCCAGACCATGCTGGTGCATGTTATTTGCCGCATGGGGTATCGATTGCTTTGCATCGAATCGGCCCGTCGATGGGATTCGGCCTCGAATGTCGTCAGCCTTCCCCAATCGAGTCCCCCGACGCACATTGGAGGGTTGTTCCGCTTCGTCAAAGTAGCCATCGAAACCGAGCAGAATCGACAGGATGATGTATCCCGATGCGACGGCGAAAAGTATCACCAACGGTATTCGGATGGCAAGGCTTTTGAATCCAAAGTAGGCGGCGATGTAGTGGGTGATGATCGCGCCTGCGAAAAAACAAGTTACTATCGCATACGCAAAGACCATGACGGTGACCGTCGCAATGATCGCGGCTCGAAATAATCGCCAGATGGTTTCCATGCTCGTTACTCGCTGGGTTACAGATCATAACCGATGCGCAATCGCTTGTTGAAGGTCATGCGCGATTAGTCTTTTCAATTTGCCTTTCCATTGACTTGACGATGTTCGAGAGTTCAGGACCAGCGTGGGCGCGGTCGATGGTGAGTTTTCTCTGTCGAGCGTGTTATGGCTGTGTATGCGCCATTTTTTGGTTTCCGGTGAGCCACCAGCAAGGTAGTACGGCGAGCAGGATGCTCGCCCCTTGGAAACTTGTGCCGTGGTTTCGCTTACGCTAACGAAATGAAGTCAGGCGTCTTCCTTTGGCTCTTTCAATCGTGACTTCTTGATTCAGTCCCGTTCCAAGTTCTTGGGAAGACGTGATTTATCGAGCTTGATCTTTAAGCTCTCCCACTTCCGTAATATCGATGACGGTCGCAGTGTTGCCGTTGCGGACGCCAAGGCAACCCAGTGTTCTCTTTGATCATGACGCGGTCGCCGATGTGAATGTCTTGCGGCCCGACACGAACGGAGACGTTCGACAATTTGCCTTCGAGCAGACGTGCATCCTGGCAAAGTCGGTTGATCGCTAGCGCCTCGTCGCGAGTGTGTACGAGGACCATGGACCGCTCCGGGTGTTCAACCCCACCATCCTTGACCCATTTGCTAACCAACGTTTGAGCTGCCTCGGCGCGGGTTGACCGTATGGTGAGGTCGCCCCGCTTGGCGTAGATTTCGAGTGCAGCGCCGACTTGTCCCTCTCTCATCTTGGCGGCAGCTTCCAAACCAAGTGGATCGTTCTTCATCCGAAAGTTTTCAGCCAGATGAACCGAACCCGCCTTCTCGATCATGGTCCGAAAAGGAGTTCCAGCACCGATCGGTGTCAACTGTTCCAAATCGCCAACAGCGATGAGCTTTGCACCGGCCTTGACTACCTGAGCGACGATACGTTTCCCGAGATCCGAATCGAGCATGGCAGCTTCGTCCAATACCACGACATCGCTTTTGCGAAGCTTGAAGGTGGACTGGCTCCATGTCTTTTGGTCCTGAACTTCACGCACGAACATCTTGGCATGATGCTTGACGGTGTCGCCGAGCTTTTCACTCATCGGTTTTTCGAGATGGTAAAGGAAGCTCGCAACAGTTCGCGACTCTGCCCCCGTTTTCTGTTGGAGGTTGTCCGCCGCCGCACCTGCCATGGCGATACCAATGGTTCGTCGACCCTCAAGCTTATACGCGGCAACAACCGCAGCGAGTGCGGTCGACTTGCCCGAACCTGCAACCCCAGTCATGCAACTGATCGAGCCTTCTGAAGTAAGAATGTGCTTGACCGCTGCTTGTTGTTCTTCCGTTAGCTTGGAATGTTTTTGAAGTACGCTTGCTTGCACGTTTGTACTGACTGCGAGTCCTGGTGTTGCTTTCAGCTTGTCCAATCCTTCGCGTATTTCTTCCTCCGCTTTCCACATGGTTTGGGTCGTGAAGATAACTGGTCCTCTCTCGCGTTGAATTGGCATCAACTCTTGGGAGTGTTGCAAGCAATGTTCGACCAGTTGCAATACTTGTTCGGCGGTGACCGGTATATCTTGAAGTCGTTCAGAAACAGCGCGAATGAACTCATGCCGTTCGAACGTTGCGTTGCTCGATGTCAAGTCTTTGATCGCCGTTTCAACTGCCACAGCCATTCGTTCTTTGATGTCGATCTGGACGGTCCTGCCGATCACGGCTTGCATCGATTGAGGAGTCACGCCGAATTGCTGTGCTTCGATCGCCCACTTCTTGAAAAGCTCAGTTCGATTGGGAGGTCCCTCTTTGGTACGTCGAGTCTTCAAGTTAGCTGCCTTCTGTGCTGTGACGTCCGATGCATGGGCACCTAAAAGCTCAACCTGTTTCAATATCTCCGTGGTGCGGGACGACCAATGCTTCGACAGTTTAGGTGGAATTCCTTTCAGACCGAACCAGCCAGCCTCCTTACCGTTGACGATTGGCCGATATGCATCGACTCCAAACTCTTGATTCAAGGCACATAGAAGTTCATTTCGAAATAGCGGACCAAGAGTTCGCGTCCACTTGAGAAGTAGCTTACTGTCGATCTTGAAGGTCTTCCCTTCGTTATTGACCGCGATGTTTGGGATGACGGTATGCAAATGCAGGTTTGGATCATTGTTGTTCCGAGACGTAACGTGTATGAAGAGCGCTGCAAGCAATTGACCATGCTCGCTTCGAGTCCCATTCTTGCCTCGTCGAATCAGCGGGACTTGTTCTTGAAGCAAGTCGAGACATTTCTTAGCGCAGTCTTTGACCATTCTCTCGATGATGGTGCGCTGATCGGGAGTCGCTAATGCCCAAAAATCGCTGACGTCTTTCGGGACGCTAAAGGTCATGTCGAAACCGGGCATGTGCTCAGTCGATTTCGATTTTGGATCCGTCTTCTTGCGCTTGCGAACCAGTTGCTGTGTTCCATCCGGCGACATCCCACGCAAGAGATGGAACAACGATTCCCTTGTGACGACTCCTGTGAGTCGGAGCTTCTCAGCCCCGCCGCCATACCACTCACCTGGCGCTTCACCCGACTCGGTGTAGTAACTGGCGTTAGTGGGATCGATGTAATAACCAGCAACGTTGGCAACAAGCTCTTTGTTGCTAGCCGAGAACTTAAACATGCGAATGGTAGCAACCATGGCCTCAGTCCTTCATCAACTTTGTGCGAACCAACTCGCTCGCCTTGTCGGGAGCTACGTCGCCGATCACAGTAAGGATGTAGTACAAGGAAATAGCTTGGTTCTTGCGAAGCTGGCTCAGCTTCTTGTCGAGCAGCTCTGCATCGAACGGACGAAGGAGTTCGTTCTCAACAAGCTTTCGCATCCACAAGCCTGAACTGAGTCCTAGCGCCGACGCTCGCTCTTGGAGTAGGTCGAGAAGTTGATGGTCGAGTCTGACACTGACCGTTTTTGTTTTCGATCGCATGATGAATGTTTACCGATTTGTTTACAGGCACCGAACCTAAGATTGATTGATAAATGACGTCCTCACGAAACGATTCGTGTGCACCCCATGCCTAGGTCTGACTAAGTAGTCAACAGTCAACTTTTAAACTCCGCCACGATGCACCTTGGAAAGCCAGCGCCTTATCAGACGCAGTTCCTGGAACACATGGCGGTTGTTTCTTCTCTCTTCCTTCGTGAGAGATACAAAGTGCTGGAACTCGTCATCCCAGTAGAATTGAACGACCATCTCGATTGCTCGCACGATAACGCTGGGCGCTCGTACGGTTCCACTTGGTCTTTCCATCTCGGCTTTCAATTCCATCACTTGAATCCCCTTCCATTCACACACCGAGTTCGTTGAAAAGCCTGAAAGCTCCCCCCGACTCGGTACACGCTGCAACGCCACGAATTCGGCAATCTTCGAAACGACATGCATGTCGTTTTTGTTGACGCGTCCTTTCCCAACATTGCAGCGATTGCAATCATCTCAATTGCCTCAATCTTCATCTTCCAGCATCACCGTAATGACCGAGCGAGTTCCATCACCTGGGCCAAACGTCGCGCGAAGCTTCACTTCACGCTCAACGCCTGGTTCGTCAATGACGTACAAGCTGAAACGGACATCATTCAAGTTGTTATTCACCAACTCAGCGGTTGCCCGTTCAATTAAAACGTTCATCCGCATTTGCTCGGTATCCCAATCGGCACCGCACGGCAACGACACGGCATCCACCCAGCAGGTTGCTGTCATGGCGAAAGGAAAGGTTATTGCTAACTCGCGGGCTGTGTCGCTTACATCAATCAACACACCATCTTCGATGGCTTGGGCTCGCGTATAGGTTGAAAACACTTCACTTTCCTCCGTATGCGATTCGGATTCGCGACGAATACAGTTCGAGAGGGCTGCCGACATGGAATTATGAACCTTGCTAATTTGCTTCATGTGCCCCTCCCTACGCTGCGACGTTATCAAGTTGAGCGGCTTCGCGTTGATTGATGAAATCAATGGCACACCGAAGGCTCTCAATTGCCGCCAATCCATCGGCAGAACCATTGAGTACATGCGTGTCATGCCAATTGCCATCGTTCGACCGATACCGCCGAACCACGGCGATGTTCGAATACACGCGACCCGATTCCGATGAAGCGTTCTCGAACACACTCACCTTGATGTTGCCGATGCGCTTCGCGAACACTGGGCCGCTTTGCTTTGCTTCTTCTTTTCCTTTCTCTTGCTTTTTCATCTCATCCTCCTTGATAGACCGCGCCACTTATCAGCCTGCATCGGAATGATGCCTGGGTCTGATGTTAGCGGCTTCCGTTCTTAGTCAGGACGAATGAGGATCTATCTTCAATGGGCTGAGCGACGCAGGGCCCGACTTTGAGTACTAAGGCGTTGGGATCGAGCGGCCCCAACGCTGTTACGCGATAGACCGGTCTTTTGAGTGAACTCGCGATACTATCGAACGTTCCTTCCAACTTGTCGACGCTATTGATCGACTGGTAGGTGCCGTTTGTTTCTGTAGCGATACTTCGAAGTATTGGCTCATTGATAGCACCCTTATTGAGCGCCACGACGAAACATCGAATGGATTGTTCGCGACACTGTTGAAAGATCGGCGTTAGATTTGGCAACCCAGAGCTGTCGTTGCCATCCGTAAAAACGATCATTGACCTAGCTCCATGATGATTCTGCAATTCTGCGCACTCTAGTCTTATCGCTTCATTCAAAGCAGTTGCTCCGTCCGCAGTGAGTTGATCGATTGCAAGAGCATGGATACTTGCATCAAAGGAGAAAGGAGTAAGTGCTCTTACGTCAGTTGCAAAGCGAGTAACACGACACTGCCACGGGTTGGCTAGCTGCTGTATGATTTTCTTTGCAGCTCGCTTTACTGCGTCGAGTTCCTGTGATGAGATCGAGCTCGAACAGTCGATCAAGACACTTATGAAATGGTCTCCGGTTGGCATGGAGCTTTCGACGACACGGACCGGGTGAACCGTCTTACCGTTGCATTGCAGGTCAAAATCAACGCGGGACAATTTGGGAATGAAACCGCCCGCTGCGTTGGTGACCTCGACCGAGAGCTGTATCGAGTTGCCGTCGATCGACTGGTCGAGTAATCGAGCTGATGTCCCTTGTGGTAAACGTGCCGGCGTGGCAAGTCCAGTGAGCTTCGCTTGGACCACGCCAACATCCAGAGATTCAGCCTCGGCAAACTGCATTGCCTCGATCAAGACTCGTTTCGAAAGCTGCGGGTCATCGTGTACGAAATCCGCGAACTGACTCAATCGCGTCAGATGTTGTGACGCAAGCGACTTGATTCGGTCACGTTGCGACTTCGATTCTTGATCTGCGAGCGAGATCGCATTGCTCAATTGGCTATTTGTCGCCTTCTCGGTCAGCAGCTCCGACTGGAGCTTGGCGATGTGCTTCGCATTTAACCAAAGTCGGTAGCTCTGCCAAGTTGTTGTACCACCCAGTAACAAAAGCATCGTCAACGACAGCCAGAAGTACCAAGGCATGTCGGGAATGTGGAAGTGCGGGGCAGGTTTCAACGTACGTGAAGCCGCAGATGAATTATTGTATCGCATGAATGATCCTAGTTTTGGTTGGTGTTGTGATTTAGAGATCGAGCGCTTCGATCGCGCAGTAGTCGACCGGTCCATCGAACACGATGGTTTCGCCTTGAGCGCGGCCACCAAGAGCTTGGACAATCTGCCAGCCATCTTTTGCGTTGAGCGCCGCGAGTGGATCGTTGAGTGCCACCCAAAGATCGTGCCCAAGCATTCCGTCGAAGATCGATTGCACGGAGTGGAAGCGACGGAACTTGACACGGCAGACGGTTGCCCCAAAAGCAATGGTGTCGTTAAAGACAACGGCAGCGCCACTGTCCAACTCTTTGATAAGCTTTGGCAGTGCGGCTTCGACCAGAGGCTCGCATGGCGGCAGCGCGTACACCCTATCAGCAGGCTCGGCACGATACTGACCAGCGTGCGACGGACCAATGATGGAGTACTCACCGTGAACGACTTGCCGTGCGATCGCATCGAGAGCAGTCGTTGATGACCCCACAATCTTCGCGAGCCCGGATTCGGTGCATTGGATTGCAGCCGAACAAAGTAGGTCAATCTGCTCCGTCTCATTGAGCGTGGAGAGTGTAAGCAAGCGTTGAAAGAAGTCATTGATTGAGCAGACCGACACGAGAGTCAAGTCGTGCTTCTTGCTATCGCGGGGCACATGTTGCGACAGCAAATCTTTGACCGCATTCAACCTCGCGTTTAAGACTTCGAGCTCCACTGACACAACTGCTTGCGCTCGCATCGCGGCGTCCAGCTCTTCGTCGAGTCGATTCAGCTCGTCCGAGAGCGTACGAATGGACGTTGCAAGCTGAACCGACTTTTTGTCCTTGAGTGCGTAGCCTTTTCGTCGAGCGTTCTTTATCCTCGCCATCAACTGATTGGAGAGCCTGTCAATTTGCGAAGACTTGAGCGAGCTAGCCAATTCAAGCTCAACGCGTTCCTTCGTTGCGACTGCAACGTACCCCATAAACAACTCAATGCGCCGAACGTACGAATCGAAGTCAGCAGGCACTTCGGAAAGAGTCACTGGTATTCGTTCAAGTACGCAGTCGGACGCTGACTTCGATATGACTCGAAGTGTTCGCCTTGCGACTCTGTCTGGACGTTGCACTGCTTCAAGCGTGCGTAACTCCTTATCTTCATCTAGGACATTCGCAAGAATGTTCTCTATCGACTCGCGGCGATACTCTTGGAGGTCGGACTCATCGAAAGCGATGTCGTCAACTGCCGAGAGATCGCGAGTCAGATTCTTGCACGCTTTGTCGATTGCTGCGAAGTAAGGCGCAGCGACAGCGCTGAGCAGATCGTTTTTTCGGTCGAGTTGTTGCGTAAAGTCAACTTCGCGACTTAAGGTCGCGCCGAAAGCATCATCTTGCTCGCGGTTGGGCTGCGGTACCGAAAGGTAGTCGAGCATTTGCACCGAGCCCATGGCAACTGCATCAAGAAGCAATAATGCTTCGCGTTGGTCACGATTGATTCCAGTTGGCAAAAGATCGTGAAGCTGATTGGACTTCGAAACTCGTAGCTCGTAACTTTCACGATTCCGAAAGGAGTAAGCGATCTGACTGAGGATCGCGAGCGAAGAATTTGCGCGACCTCGCTTGGCTATACCAGCGAATGTGGTTGTTCCAAGCACGTCAAATTGGACCTGAATTTGGGCACCGGTATATGACAGTGACCTTACAGCTTCATCGGTGATTTTCAAAGCAGCGCCAGCATATCCAGCTCCTGCTGAACTGCCACACACAACGATGTTTATTGAATGGAGACGGCCCTTCGTTTGGACCATTGCCAGATCGATCAGCGAGTCTCGCCACGCGATGAACGCAGCCGAGCATATCAGGTTATCTGCGGCCTTTGTCGCATTCTCGCGCCTGGCACCATATCCATTGTGCATATTCGAGTTCCCCGTTTTTCTGGCGGCTTCTCGCACCGCTTGCGGCGAATTGACATGCAAACTCGCTGACGTTTCATTCTCGCCCATTGCGAAGTAAACAATACCGAGCGACGGAATCTCTTGCCTCAAGAGTTCTACCTCGCGGCGGTTGTCGATAACGGCAAAAATGGACAATGGAAAGAGTGCTTTTAGTTTCGCGAGGACTGCTTTTGAACCCCCGATTAAGATGACAATTGTAAAGATGCCATCCATCAAACGCTTGCGGACAAACTTCTCTGCGGCCAAATATTGGCTGGTCATAATCGCCTCCAATCGAAAAATGAAAACAGATAAACTTCGCTTCGATCAGCTACTCAGCCGACGAAGCAACACACGGTGAGTCAACGATCAATGAAAAGGACTTTTTCGCGGGTGTATTGACGGGCACAAAAACGACACCCATGTCGCCAAAGACGCCGACGAATCGATCGATATCAGGCTGGCGTGAGATATAGGTAACGATCATCTCGCAAGTTAGGACCACGTCCTTCAAAACGGTTTGGATCACCTTCTCCTTCGTGACCTTGTCCTTGTAAACCTTCTGCCGTAGCGCCTTGACGGCGAGACGATCCTTGAGAACAACGAACGGAAATGAACGCAAGTCGCGGTGGGCGAGCGCATGCTGCAAAGGCAGTAGTATCAAGCCTTCCGTCATCCGTCCCGATTGCAACTCGACAATCGACTTATCGACCCAGGGCGCAAGTTCACCGGAATGCCCTGGCGCGATCCAACACGCTCCTTCCCACCCAACATCTGGGGAGAGCCCGTTTTGCTCATCAGAGACGTACACATAGTTTGTCTCAGCTATTGGCTTGGATGAGTCATGCACCAACGCACATGGGTCCGTCGAAATCTTTCCGATGGTCTTCAAGGCTGATGCGATGACGGCGTCTGGAGTGCACCAATCGTTAGGATTGTTTGTGGGAGCTTCGTTGCGTTTCAACTCTTGATACAACTGAATCCTGCCGACCAGGGAGGAATCCGTGATTGCATTCGAATCACCGGTTGATTGGGCGATGCTCGTTGCTGCATCCCATTGATCTGTCATCTTCATGTAGCGTTCGGCTTGGCGAAGTGATACTCCCAGGATCGGCTTGATTCGTTCCTCGTATGTTTGCTCCCAGTTGCGTTGTGCCAGCACTCGCAAAGCTTTCAAGCACCTTCCAGCCGACACGCCCGCAAGAATTGCAGAGCGCGCTGAGGAGATGTAGGTTTTATGATCTTTTGAGAGTGAGCTCAAAAGCATTTGAAATTCATCACTTTGCTGATTGCAACTTCCGTCGGGCGAGATCAAATTGCAGGCCTGTGGCGCTTGCGCTACCACTGAGAGCGATGTCCCCTTTTTGCGTGCCATGATTGACGTCTTTCGATTTGATGTAAGTAGTCTTTGTCTGTGGCTACGAGCGTCGATAACTCGCAGTGGCTGACTTGTAGTCGCATGAGCTGACATGTGTGTGAATAAAAAAAGCTCACGTTTCCGTGAGCTTTGATTTCGTCAGTTACCAGCGATTAAGATTCGCGATCATAGAGTTGAAGTAATTTGCTAAGCGCAGCTCTTGCTTTTGAAAGGCGTTTGCGTTGTGTGTCTTCTTCAACTTTTCGATTGTCACGATAAGCGTATAACGCTCCGATTTGGCCGCTCGTCATGTTGAGGTAGTATCTACCAAGCAAGTAGATCGCGTCTTGGAAAGTAAGAGAGAGTATGTTCGCAAGCAACCTTTCTTTATCTTCCACCGTCGCGAGACTTTGACTTGAAAGGCGTTGTTCGCAGTTCATCTCTGAAAAAGCCGCCAGATGTTTGCGATGGGTGCTTTCGGCTCTTAAGGCAGACATCGCTTTGCGATATCCTGCTTTTTTCCCAAAGCCGAAGGGATTATGAATCGGAATGCCATGCAGCAAGTAGCCAGTGAGCACGTCTGCCGCGATGCTTTCCGGCGTATGAACAACGGTTCCGGCACCAAAGGCTTTGCGTGCGCCCTTTTCGGCACCTTGATACATTCGCAGGAGATCAGACTCGCTAGTCACAATACTATTGTCGGTATCGTCTGCATTCACTTTCATGGTCGATTCCTTTTGCATAAAAGAAGCTGGGTGGTAAATTCTCGGAGCCCAAGTGCAATTCGTTCACTAGTGATGATTGCTGTGCATTGGGAAGCAAAGAAATTTTGCGGGAGCTGAATTGGTAAACCTTCGATCAACCAATCAGCCGATGGGGCGATCTGCATATACGAGGAATTAGCGGGTGAATGAACTACCACTGCTCCATCGGAACAGAGGAAGCAAACTTCTTCTTGAGTAGCTAATTCTGGAATGTGAGCGCTCTCGTAAATGTGTGAAAGTGCGTGTTCGAGGTTGATTGAAACTTCTGCAACACTCATTTCGAATACCTAAGAAAGTGTCTGGGACTGAATTGGTTTTCGTTGTTGCCAACGGCTCAAAGGTTTAAACGGAGTTGGCGCGACAACCCTGGTCAGGTTTTAAAAATTGTTTCCCAACTTTTTTAAAATGGCCGACGCGAATGCTAGCGTTCGGGGCACGATTGCTTGCAAGTAAGCCAGCAGACTTACCAGCTAGTCGCCTTGCTTTGTGTCAAACAAGCTGAAATGTTGGCTAGTAATCTCGCAATCAAGCTGCTTTGCTAGCATTCCGGCCTGCTTGTTTGTTTCCCAGCCAGCAAGCAGACAAAAAAACTATCTTGCCAGCTTGCATGCAGCAGGGTAGCTTCGAAAAACGATGATGATTGTTCTTGCAAACACAAAAGGGGGCGTCGGAAAATCCACGCTTTCATCCCACTTGGCGCTTTGGGCTGCTGACCTCGGAATTAAAACAGCATTGCTCGATGCTGATAAACAACGTTCCAGTTCTCAGTGGATTGTCGAAGCTGACGCTCGAATCGAAGTACGCACAGCGAACACCCCCGAAGAATGCCTCTCAGAGGCCAGAGGATTGTCTGTGAGCAACGATCTCATAGTGGCCGATGGTCCGGCAGGGCTCGACGATTTATCACGAACCCTGCTCATTCTAAGTGACATTGCCATACTCCCACTTACCCCTTCGATTCTCGACCTTCGGAGCGTTAAACAAGCAACCGATGTTCTGAAATTCGCTCAGGGTATAAATCGTGGTAAACCCGAGGGCCGAATTGTTCTTAACAAGATGAAGACGCGCGACTCAATTTCCAAAGAGCTGAAGTCAGCAGCGCAAACGCTTGGGGTAACGGTTGCAAATACAGTCATTCGCGATCTACAGGCGTACAGAGACGCAGCGGGACAGGCGACATGCGTGTCGCGTCTTGGAAAGAGGGCCAAGGCGGCATCGGATGAGATTGATGCACTCTTCCGTGAGATTTTGGGATCACAACTCAAGTTGCTCCTGCCAAAGGGGCAGGTAAAGGAGGTTGCAAATGGCTAATGCACGAAGAAGTCTCGGTGACGCTTTGGCGATGACGGCTGATAAGCTTGCCTTCATCCATGGGGCTACCAAACCGACGGCCAAAGTGGAAATCACGGAGACGCAAGTAACTGAACCCATCGCCTCGCAACCCGAAATTTCGCCCATGGAGGTCACACGTGAGTCATTGCCAACGCAATCCAAGCCCATCGCGACACGGACGACTCGAAAATCGAATCGGGATCGAGACACCCAAGACTTTCAACCGGATACCATGCTCGGAATGGCAAATCTTCTTGTTCCATTGACGACGCGACTCCAACCCAAAACAGCGACGGCACTGAAAAGGGCAGGCCTAGAACAGAAACTACGCGGAAGGAAACCGTCAACCGTGCAAGAGATCGCAGAAATTGCAATCCAAGATTGGCTCAAAGAGTCGGGTTATCTCGACTAACCCATTCCTTTGCTTCCCGTGACTGCTACTAAGCGCGAACATCATGTTTGTCTTGCGCAACTATCGCGAACTCGGCTAGAGTTAGTTCAAGCTGTTTGAAGTTACTTTGGCTACCGTGTAACGAGCCGGAATTTACGGTTGCTACCGTGAAATGAGCCGGAAAAGTACCGTGAAATGAGCCGGTTGCTACCGTGAAACGAGCCGGAAAAGTACCGTGAAGCGAGCCGGTTTTTTGTCCGAATTCGTGAGTGGATTCAAATGGTTGCGAGCAGGTAAATATTAATAATGTTGTTCATAAATAAACAAAACACGTTGCTTCTCTTTTGATTTGAAAACGAAATAACCACCAAGGACTTCATGGACTCCAGCAGCGAGAGCAATCTTGCCAAAGTTATTCAGCTCGAAGATTTTGACCGTTCACTTGGAACTGATGAATTGAATTTGGCAGAGTTCCCGTTGGCTGTACTAACGACGAGGAATGAACCAGGAAAGAACACTCTGCTATTTGAAGACACAATCTTCGATGAGGGGATGCAGAAGCAGATCAATCGCTCATTGGTAATTGCTGGAAGCGATCATTTTGGCCTACCGACTAGCACCGATAGTGACATCCTACTTTTGCTTGTGCACTTGACCAATGTTCGAAGTGGGTTCAAGTCCAAGCGAGTCGAATTTTCTCGGTACGAGCTTATTAAGTTCTTAGGATGGAGCGATGATGGGCGTTCGTATGCTCGTCTGGACAAATCGTTAAAGCGCTGGACCTCAGTCACTCTTCACTACAAGCATGCTTGGTGGCAGCGGTCGGGCCAAAAGTGGCGAAGTCGATCTTTTCACATTATTGAAACTCTAGAACTTCGCGCTAAAGATGAAAGGGATGATGGGCTCAGCACTTTTACTTGGAACGACACGATCTTCGAGTCCTTTACGGCAGGGAATTTGAGACGTATCGATCTCGGCGTGTATTTCGACCTTGAGTCAGCCACCAGTCGGCAAATGTACCGTTTTCTTGACAAGCGATTCTACCGCGCACATCGCCTATCTTTTGATTTGAAAACGTTTGCCTTAGAGCACATTGGACTAAGCCGAGAGTACGATGTCTACGACATAAAGAGAAAGCTCGGTGTTGCAATTCACGAGCTTGAATCGATAGGCTTTTTGAGGCCGATGCAACCCGATGAGCGCTTCAAAAAACTGAGAGCTGGTGAGTGGGAGGTCTATTTCGAAAAGGGCTGTCCGATCGTTCCGGAGGACTCATCAAAGGAACGACTAGCTCAGGAATTGAAGAATAGGGGAGTCAATGCGCGGAGCGCAAACCAAATGGTCCATCGCTTTTCGGTTTCGCACATCGAAGAAAAGGTCAAGATGCATGATGTTCTACTCTCAAAACGCGACCCAAGGATAAGTAAAAACGCTGCTGGGTTTCTGGCAAGCGCCATTCGAAACGACTACAAAGCCCAAGCTGTGCAAAAAATTGCCACAAAGCGGATTGATCGCGTTCAGAATGCAAAAGCAGATACCACTTCAAACGATTTAATTGCCTCAACTTCGTTCAAAGCATTCTGGGAAGGGCTGCCCATCGAGGAACAAGCAAAGCTAGAGCGAGACGCCCTGAAAGATTCTCCTCGGTTTCACCGCGACACACTCGAACGACTGCACGCGAGTAATTCGCCGCTTACGGGACAGATGAGGCTTAAATTGATTGAAGACTTTGCTCGGAAGAATGGGAACGTTCCAAGCAGTGCCTCGAAGCCGCACATTTGAGCAACTTCTGATTCGAGTCGACGGTCATCTTCCTACCGCGACTTCGCTGCCTTATGCATCGAATTGTGAAACTCGACTGAAGTCTCATCGATTGAATGTGCCTTCTCTCTTCGAAGGGTTCCCATATCGATTGGAATCGCAAAATAATCTAGCGCTGCGTGATGATTTGGGCAGACGCATAACAAGTTCTCAACCTCGTCGTAGCCCCCATGCTTGCCAAGCGGCCTAATATGATGAGCTTCGGCATAAAACCGGCCGTCTGGAAGCGTAATTCTTGTACCGCATATTTGACATCGAAAACCATGAACGTATTTTACGGTGCGTGCAATTCCCGAATCTCGAACAATACGGAGAATGGTCGTTGATTCTCGTTTTGGTTTTGATTTCTTTTTCTTGGCTGATTTGGGAAGCAATTCTGCAAGTAGTTCCTCGATTTGCTCGTGTTTGTGAATGTCCTTTTTGAGCGCACCCCGAGGAATGTAGCCAATTGCATCTCGAAGATTTTCAACACTGATTGGACTATCAATAAAATCAAGGTACCAATCTACAGCAATGCGATAGTCATGCGGCTCATCGGGCCCATAGTACCAGGAACCTTTGTGCTTCTTTTGGTCCCACTGTTCAAGAACAGTTCCAACTGCAAGTACTCCGACCTTGTTCTCGTACATTAGAAGCGTATCACCGGGCTCGAGCCTTCCGAGCAGTAGTCCGAATTTTTCAGGTCCACCAGTTACCGCAAATCCTTTGGCAATGAGCTTACGGTGGGCCGACCTATTTCCATTGAATGCTTTTGCATCGGTGTTGTAAAACCAGTAATTCATTCCTCAAGTCTCCCAAGCTGAGTTCTCTGTTTCCTGCGAATCATTGTATCATCGAGATTTGAGTAGCTCACCGTTCCTTGCTAGTCTCCACCGTACAGAGCGAATGGAAAGCTCTGTAGGTCGCTTGAAAAACCTAAAACGTTTTGCGACGCATTTCCATTTGGCCAACGCGCCCGGTAAACGAGGCTACCACCTCGCTAAGGGTTGATGGAGCTAACCGCCCATCACGCGTTGTGCCGTAGAGCCGGATGCCTGGAGACAGGCTTGTCCGTGCTCGATGGAGGCTTGACGGCCTAATCCTAACTGCTTTTGTAATGCAGTAGAGTAATCCCGTCATTCTATCCAATAGGTTCAATCAAAAGGAGCTGGAATTAAGGGCGATGCAGACATACCTTTGCAAGTTTCCTTTGGAGTTCTCGGAAAGAGGCTCCACAGAAACTTTCGAAGGCCGTCATGTACGAAGTTGGTGCGGTGCTCGACAAGAGTTCACCAAATCCACCCACGGGATTCGCTTCCTCTGGTAAGGGGCGTTTGACGTGCGCAGGCGCAGGGAGTCTGCTCTACCGCGAGGTAGGCAGCCGGATGCTGACACATCCGGGGATGAGAGTAAGTCTCTCACTACGAAGAGCTCAACTGTGAAAGGCCCGAGAGGGCTTGCCTGTAAGTTCCCATGGAGACGACACCGAAGAAGTTTGTAGGCACCAATAGGATGCCAACAAACGGCAATTAGGGTCTTGATTCACCGGTAAGAGAGGAGCTTCTTTCTTCTGCCCTCTGAAATCGCTTTTGAGTTTCTCGAAAGCGGAAAGTTTGGCGGCTTGACGGCCGTACATAGAATCAAGTTTTTTACCCGTGCTGACTAACCTCAGCTAGCCACGTGAACATGGGCGCAACGGACATGGATAATGCAGGAAGGTCTTGAGTTGCCGGGGGTGGTTCCTCGGAGCCTTGCCTAGTCAGCAAGGTGCTACTAAGTGATTGCGTTCAAATTGCATGGCAGTCAGCAAGCGCTGATGTGTTTAGCAATCTTGAATTCAGCAGTCATGAAATTCTCAAGACTGAGAGTGGGGCCTCAGTAGGATTTGGCGGAAAAGGATTACGGAAGTAAACCTCAACGTACGCCAAGCGATGTCCCGGGGGAAGGTACTCCCGGCTCGTGCAGTACGCTACCAGGTGGTGCTGAGTGTACATATGCAGACGAAAGGGCTGACGGCTTTTTTTAGCCGAATGGAAAGTGCGGTCCGCAGTTTGGCCAAAAGCGTGGGCGTTCATCATCGTTTGAAGAGCGCTCACGTGGCCACAATCGGCGGGTTCTTTGGCAAGATGCAACATGCGGTCAAACCAGACGTCTCCTGACGGAGAAGTGTGCTTTGGCAGTGGATCAGCGGTCGACAGTCGAAGTGTTTCTTGAAACTAACGACTGTCACCGTGAAGTGGTTTTAGCGGTACGCCAATGAAATTGGCGGCGGTGCAACTTGGAAGAAAGTTCGCCGCCGCCAAAATTGAAGGCGACATTCCGCATAGGAGGTTCGCTGATGAAGGCATGAGGTTTTGACTGGTTGTGTCGCAGCGCTTGGTGCCAACTGGATGTGGCATGTTTCAATCGCTGGCTGCCAAAAGGATTTAGGCTTTGGAGTGTGAGCCATTCGCAATGAATCACACTCCTTCTTTTTGCTTGTAAAGGAGGACAACTATGTACCGCTATGAAGCAACCAGTGTCCAAGGGTTCGTGCAGATGCTTGCCAGCAATTACCTACCGCACGGCTATTGGTTCTACGTGACTGGTCGGATACCGGAGAGTAAGTCGGCTGATGCAATTGACGAGAAGATTCTCACTCGCTACGGCATTGAGCTCTCCCGTCAACAACGGTCGCGGCGGAAGTTGCAAGGGATTGCCAACCTGCACTATCTGCGCTTCGAGAGTTTCTTTGTCATACTTGCCACTCATGGTAAGCACTCCTTTTTTGAATGCGAAGCCTCTAGCATTCGAGACATCCGTAAAGCGCCGATACAGTTTCGTGGTTACTCGATCAGCGTGAAGAAAGGAGGCTTTCTCAAACGTGAAGAAGGGGAGGAGTGTGCCACCGCCGATAAACGCCACCGAGTTCGTGTCATCATCTCTCGCGAGTCCTTTCGAAACCTTGCAGCCCATCTCCTTGACCTAGCAACGCATCGGAGCGCCGAGACTCTACGTTGGGAGTTTTGGAACCAGCCCTTTGAGCCCTATGCACCGATTCGAAAGCAGCTATTAAAGCTGCTTCGGGCGGTCAACAACAAGCGATTTGCCATGGGCTATGAGAAGCTACCGACGGACTGCATCCGATATCGGCGTAACATTGTGAAACCTTTTGAGCGACAATTTGAGTCGATTAGCGAAGCTGCTTAGCAGCGAGAGGTGGTTGCTCGCAATTGCGTGGCCCAATTCAGCGACAACTATCCGGGAAATCCAGATAGTTCGTGCTGCAAATTCATGGGTGCAGGTTGTCATTGATAGTGTGTTGCTGCCTGACAGACCTTTATTTCGCGGGCCAGATCGATGCCAGAAGAAGCGGAGCGCGAGACGAACAGTAGGCGTTTGAGAAGAAGGCCTAACAGATTCACTCTCGTTAGGCCCGTCCGGTTTAAGAGCGCGCTGTTTAGGCTGCGAGATTCTCTGGTGCAGTTCTCTGCTCAGATTCACGCTTTTCGACGATCCACGCAGAAGCTTTCTGGATCACTTCAATCAGATCGGCCTGATTGGATTCAAAAAAGTTGCGTGAGTACCCGGTCTTATCCGAGCTCATCGACTTCCAGGACCGGCTGATTGAATAGTCGTAATACGCATACCCGCTCGGAGATTGTCGCTTCCATATACTCGCGGCAATCGCACCGTTGCGGATGACATGGACAGGGTCCATGCTCTCGTTTTCTGCGTCCTTTTTCCTTCCTTTACTTTCGTTCTGTTCGCTCATAAGTACCTCCTAATCAAAAAAGTCGAACAGCCCAGAGTGACATGAAATGGGAACCTACTCAAATATTTCTTCTCTAACCTAAGTAATCGACATTCTTCCGCATTCCAGATGAGATTGAGATGTACTGATCACGGAACCACAAACGCCCAAGCGACGTTCGTAGGTTGTTGGCAATTTGATTGTGGCATTTGCCGAGCCGCTTACCACTACCGCAGGGGCATTTGTGGCGGTTGGCCTTTCGACGAGGTAGACCGGTCAATCGAACTAATTCCTTAGCCACCTCCTCGGTCTTAACTCCGTAAATTGCAACGAAGTCCTCAAGAATTCCGCGTCGCCCGTGCGCCAACTCGCCAAATGGCAATGGCTCATTCCGTTCATGTAGAACGAAAGCATATAGGTAGGGGATCACGCATCTTTGAATGAACGAAAGAAGTCTTGGATCTTCCTTGAGAATCAGAAGCTGTCGCGTTGGCGAACCAAGGCAAAGAGCGCCACCTTCCAATCGATGAAATGTACTGGGTATTCGAGAACCTAGTGGCGTCACAAGCGGAACTTGGCACGATAGTTCCAGAGGGACTTCGATCTTCAGCTCAAACGAGTCGCTTACTACATCCCGGCCTGGCTTTTGCGCGTGGAAATCGAGCCAACCAGTCAGAGTCAAGCAGTCGGTGCTTGCTGGCTCGATAGACATTCGAGGAAACGCACTCAACGTCCCAGGGACATCCAATGAAGTTAAATGGTCCGTTGCATCCACATTCATCGAGTACCCCATGGTCTCGGAGCGCTCGGAATAATTAACGGCGCAGGAGTGCTAACTCGAACAGCGGGTCCATGTGAAGGGCGTGAAACCGCAACGACTTCGTCTTCGACTTGAACCTTGAAGCTTTTCGAAATTGATTCTTGGAGCTGTTGTCCTTCGACTTGCGTGAGGAGTCTATCTATATCTGCAACCAATTGCATGTGCCATAATCGAAATGCTCGTTCATACGCTGGATCGCTTGACCAACGATCCGCAAAATCTTCGTTTGGATTAACTGGATTTGGAATACGAGGCTTCTGAGTTTTTATGAACGAAGGCATTCGGAACGCGATGCCCTTGATTGCGTCGCTAATTTCCGACTGACCTTCGTACGCGTGAGTCGCGAGAGTTGTAATGATCATTGAGATCGGTGCAAAAGTCGCATCGTCTTTGAACCTCACATCTCGATGCCGTTTAAATATCTGAATGACACGTTGAAGCACCGTCTTCCATTCGTAAGGGGGAATCTCTTCAACCGATGCATAGGTTCGATTCTCGACAAGCCTCTCCAGTCGACGCTTCGCGTAAGGCCTTGTTTTTGCTTCAAACCATCTCGCATAGCCTCTTGGATTGCTGGAAGGCCAGTCGAGCGAAAGCACATTGAAGTTTTTGTGTCGACTATCGGTGATAGCGATCTCGTGTTCCGCAAATGCAATTGGCACCATGAGCTTGAGGCGTTCATTAATCGAATCCGTGCCATTGGGAATTCCAGGGAGTATATCCATGTGGAAGCTAACTTCATCCGCGTAGTTCAGTCGCCAACACCGTGGCTTTTCGGATGCCTCTTCCTTAAAGCACATCGCTTTGGCATATGCTTGGATTTCCATTCCAAGGAGGAGCTTTACTTGCGCCTGGGTTACATCCGTTTTCGAAAGATCAAAAGTGCAAACCAAGTCTAAGTCGTAGTAGGCATCATCGTGGATCGGTCTAATGACGGTCCCATATCGAAAAGATCCCTGTGGATAAACCTCTGGTCTTAGACTTGCAACGGTAGAGTTTTCTCGCAGCAGCCAGTCCTCAAGCGAACAGGCCCGGTCGATTGCCTTTTGATAATAAGACTTTGGAATATCCAATTCGTCGATAATGGATTCGAGTAACTGTTCACGGTTGATAAATTGATTCATGATGCAATCCTTTATGCAGCAGCAGAGTTGTTTGGATGAAAAGAGACATCGGCTACGCGGTGATCAGCAAACGTCGACGAAAAGATTGGCGCGAATTTTCTGGCTTCGTGTGATGCTTCAGCAAGCAACTCGCTTTCGCTAAGCTTATCGAGCTTGAAGAGCCCGTCTGGAACCATCGGATCGAGCCGAACAGCCCGTTCTTTGGATAGAAGCAGAAGTGCTTGTCCCTGAACTCCATGGCTCTGACCGCGAAGCGCGGCATCCACTCCCATTGTTCGCCAAGGCCACAATCCGCCACGATCGAGTTTTCGCGATTTGTTCGAAATCGAGTTTGTTGTCCCAAGACTAAATGTGGAAATGGCGTTCATGGGTATGTCGAGTAGGCTCACTGCTTCCACAATCCCAACCATGGTTGGATTGTTAGCCCAGAGACCGCCATCAACTAAACGCATTCCATCGACGTGTTGGCAGCAAGGGAAATAGGTGGGGGCAGCGCTGGTTGCCAGTGCGACCTTCCACATCGGCACCTTGCCATCGGTCGTGAGGCGAGAATGATGAGGGGTCTTGAATACGTACACCTCGTCCTTCGCCAGATTGTAGGAGGGGATGACCAACCGCTTTTTACTATCAGCAATTAGTCGGTCTCCGAAGTGTCGCTTCAAAGCCTCCATCAGTGGGTACTGGGAGTACTTGGTCCACAGGTTCCATTTGATCGAAGTCCAAAACGGGGTCTTACGGAATATCTTTGGGCCCTCCGACACGTAGAAGTGCACGATCTCTCGCGGGCTCATCCCCATTCCAAGCCCAAGTGCAATGATTCCGCCAGTCGATGTTCCTGTTATCAAATCAAAATGGTCTACGACGCGAATTCCTAGGCTTTCCTCAATCTTCGCAAGCAATGCAGCGGAGAAGAGTCCCTTTATTCCTCCCCCATCCAATGACAGTATTTGAAATTTTCTAGCCGTTTCCATGACCGACAACCCTCCCAAAAGCGCTAATTCGAAAAACGCCAAAACATAACACGTGTTCAACTGTAGCGAATATAGCAGCATTTCCGTTTTAGTTCAACTGTGGGCGAACAAGACTGTTGTCGGAGCGAATTGCACATGGTACGATTTGCATATGACAGCAAAAAAGCAGGAACCACAGCCCGACCCATCTCCCCTTGCTCGGCTTTCTCAAAACATTCGAGCTGCAAGGACAGCGTCTGGTCTTACTCTGGATCAGCTCGCTCAGGAATCAGAAATTTCCAAGACCTATCTTTGGGAACTTGAAAACGATTCAACTGGGCAGAAGCGCCCGTCAGCAGAAATATTGCTCAAGATTTCCAACGTCCTGAAGACGACAATCGCGGATCTTATGGGACTGCCATCGGTTCAGGTGAACAAGGCCAAGATCGAAGTGAGTCCGTCGCTCATCGAATTTCGCGATTTGATGGTGTCCATGGGGACGCCTCTATCGGATGAAGACATGCAGTCGCTTGCAGCCACTCGATTTCGTGGTGGGCAACCAACGTCAAAGGATGGCTGGTACGACCTCTATTCCGCACTGAAGAGAGCAACGGGAAGGAAATAGAATGCGGAGTAAGGAATACCATGAGCACATACAGGCAGTCATAGACGAAACTGGCATCGATGACCCGCGCGAAGCAGTCCGCCAAAAGGCTCGTGCGCTAATTAGCCGTTTAAGTCCACTTTTTCCGAATCCACCGCCATTCAACATGAACGAAATGGCGAGTTGCATTGGGCTTCATTCCTCTGACGAAGAACCAACTTTCAGTGCAGATTCTGAAATCGCTCCTGATTGCGAAGGGCGCGTTGTTCTTCGCGTAAACAAGAGCCGTCCGCTTACTCGGCAACGCTTTAGCATCGCCCATGAAATTGGGCACACACTCTTTCCAGATTATCACCTTGCAGTGCGTTGTCGAAAAGCACACGACAATCGATGGAATGACGATGATTTTTTGGAAACGCTTTGTGACGCCGCTGCGTCGGAGTTCATGTTTCCGTTGCCTTGGTTTAATGAAAAACTTGAGTCATTGGATTTCACCGGATCTAATCTAGCTCAACTCGCCGATGATTGCCTAGCTTCAAGGGAAGCTATGGCGCGTCGTATAGTTGAACTCGCAGAAACTCCAATGGCAGCTGTGTACTTTAGTTGGAAGCTCAAGCCTTTGGAGCAAATGCAAGTCCGTCGAGATGCGAAACAGGTTTTCTTGTTTGCCAACCTAGTTCCCGAGCAGCCAGTGGCGAAGTTGCGAGTTGACTACGCGATCATGAACGATGCATATCGAGCCAACGTTCCAGTACACATTCCAAAACACAAATCAATTGAAAATTGTGGGCCAATTTTCCAGGCGGCAATTACGCAGCTTCCATGTAATGGAGAAGCAGCTCTGCAATTCGGGAAGAGCGAGTCAGAGTTCGATGTAGTCGCACTGCCCATTTACACCGACGAAAAAGATCTCGGACCTGACGGAGCGGTTTCTGTGGTTGCAATTCTACGACCGGTGGTCTGATGCTTATTACGATGGAACGGTCAGAAATTTGGATGGCAAGATTTGGCTCAAGCAATACTGCGAAGACCAAATTGCCGACCCCGAGTTCGAATTCAGTAAGGCCGAGTGATCTGTGGAAATAATTGACAACATCAACCAGCTTTTGGGTGATAACCTCAAAACGACCGTCGCTCCTAAAGCGAAACTGAGGATTGCGGCTTCATGTTTTTCGATTTACGCATACGAAGCACTGAAAAAAGAGCTGGAACGAATCGATTCATTAGAGTTCGTTTTCACGAGCCCAACGTTTGTTCCTCATGAGGTTACCGACAAAATCAAGAAGGAGCGCAGGGAGTTTTTCATCCCAAAGCTTGAACGAGAGCGAGGCTTCTACGGTACTGAATTCGAGATCCAACTTCGCAACAAGCTGACGCAGCGGGCAATCGCCAAAGAATGCGCCGACTGGATTAAGAAAAAGGCGCAGTTCCGCTCGAACCGTGGGAAAGCGCCAATGCAACAGTTTGCCTGCGTTGAGAACAGTGATTTGCAGGCCGTCTATTTGCCATTGCATGGTTTCACCGCCGTTGATCTCGGATACCAACCTGGCAATGCAGTTTCGAACATCGTCAACAAAATCGATGATCCAATGATGACCAAGGTCTATCTGAATCTGTTCGATCAGATTTGGAGTGATCAAGAGAAGCTTGAAGATGTTACGGATCGTCTCCGCGATCATATAGCGTCTGTCTACCAAGAAAACTCGCCAGAGCGAATCTATTTCCTGATGCTCTACAACATCTTTAGCGAGTTTCTCGACGACATATCGGAGGATGTTCTACCCAACGACAAGACTGGTTATCAAGAGAGCCTGATTTGGAAAAAGCTCTTTAACTTCCAGCGCGACGCAGCCACGGGCATTATCAACAAGCTTGAAACCTACAACGGCTGCATCTTGGCCGACAGTGTTGGTTTGGGTAAGACGTTCACGGCACTAGCTGTGATCAAGTACTACGAGCTAAGAAACCGCTCGGTCCTCGTACTCTGCCCAAAGAAACTGGCCGACAACTGGCTTACGTACAACCGCAACTTGACCACGAACATCTTCAGCAAAGATCGCTTCAATTACGACGTGCTCTGCCATACCGACCTTCAACGCACGACCGGCGAATCGTTTGGTACAAAGCTGAACCAAGTAAACTGGGGCAACTACGATCTTGTTGTAATCGACGAGTCTCATAACTTCCGCAACAATGATGCATTCAAAGAGCGCGAGACTCGGTATCAGCGTCTGATGAATGTAGTCATCAAGCAGGGCGTGAAGACCAAGGTGCTGATGCTTTCAGCCACTCCCGTCAACAACCGATTCAACGATCTCAAGAATCAATTGGCGTTAGCGTACGAAGGTAACTCAGAGGCACTGACCAGCAAGCTCAAATCGGATAAGGATGTAAACGAGATCTTCAGGCGAGCTCAAGCGGCCTTCAATAGCTGGTCAAAGCTACCACCCGAGGAGCGTACGGCAGAATCAATCCTCAAGAGCCTAGATTTTGACTTCTTCGAACTGCTCGATAGTGTGACCATTGCCAGGTCGCGAAAGCACATTCAGAACTTCTACGACATGAAGGACATTGGCAACTTCCCTGAACGGAAGAAGCCGCTCTCCTTCCACTGTCCGTTGACCAGTCGTGCCGATGTTATCGGCTTCAACGAGATCTTCGAGCAACTATCGATTGTAAAGATGTCGGTGTACGCTCCACTGAGCTACATACTTCCAAGCCGTTTGCGGAAGTATGAGGAGTTATATGACACAGAGGTCGAAGGAAAGGGGAAGCTGCGTCAAGCAGACCGAGAGAAGAGTCTTCAAACACTGATGACAGTCAATCTGCTAAAGCGTCTGGAGAGCTCAGTGGAAGCGTTTAGAATCACGCTTCGCAAGCTCGGTACTCGGAACCGGCTAACACTATCCAAAATCGAAGAGTTCCTGAAGACAGGTCGTGCTGGCTCCGTGGAAGACTTCACTGAAGCATTCAACGGTGTAGATCCCGAAGACGATGACTTCTCCGATCCAGAGGAATCACAGATCGGAGGCAAGGTTCAGATAAGCTTGGCCGATATGGACTTGCCCTCTTGGCAGCATGATTTGAATGCCGACTTGGCAGTGATTGACGCACTGCTAGTCGAGATGGAGAAGGTGTCTCCTGAAGATGATGCCAAGTTGCAGCACGTCAAGTCATTTATCGCCAATAAGATCGCGTATCCGTTCAACCCTGGCAATCGCAAGATACTCCTCTTCACTGCTTTTGCGGATACTGCCAACTATCTTTACGACCAGATCGCTGGTGAGCTCAACCGATCGCAGAAACTGCACACGGGGAAAGTGACCGGAACCAGCAGTCCCGTCTCGACCATTAAGCGTTCCTACGACTTTCAGTCGCTGCTCACCTTGTTCTCTCCAAGGTCAAAGGAGAAAGCATCAATTCTCCCGAACGAGCCAGCGGAGATTGATATCCTCATTGCGACCGACTGCATCTCGGAAGGTCAAAACCTTCAAGACTGCGACACTGTCATTAACTACGATATCCACTGGAACCCGGTCAGGATCATTCAACGGTTTGGGCGTATCGACCGAATCGGTTCTTCCAATGCGACTATCCAGCTCGTCAATTACTGGCCAGACATATCACTGGACGAATACATCAACCTGAAGGAGCGAGTCGAGAACCGGATGGTGATCGCCGATGTCACGGCCACGGCTGACGATAATATCCTAACCCCACAATCCAACGATATTGGTTATCGCAAAGAGCAACTCAGGCGACTTCAAGAAGAAGTGATTGAAATGGAGGACCTCAAGACAGGTATCTCTATCACTGATCTGGGGCTCAATGATTTCCGAATGGATCTCCTTCAGTACATCAAGCAGAACGGCGAACTGAGCAACCTGCCAAACGGCATGCATGCCGTCGTATCAGCCGCGCCTGAAAGGGGGCTGCCTGCGGGTGTCGTCTTTACGCTCAGGAACCGTAACGACAGCGTCAATGTGAATCAGATGAACCGGCTTCATCCGTACTACCTGATCTACATGCGGAATGACGGCTCCGTTGTTTCAAACCAGACAGAGGTAAAGCGGATTCTCGATCTTGTGCGTACTGCTTGCAAAGGGCAGTCCGAGCCTGTTGCCTCCGCTTGTAGCAACTTCAACGATCAAACAGACGAAGGCCGGAACATGAAGCTCTATTCGAGTCTGCTGGATCAAGCGATACGCTCCATGGTTGAAGTCAAGGCTGACCGCGATATCGATAGTCTGTTCGTCAGTGAGAAAACAACTGCTCTAGTTGGTTCGATCTCTGGCCTCGAAGACTTCGAGCTCATCAATTTCATTGTAGTACAAGGCAAGGAGTAGCCGATGCTGTTTGCCTTTCCACCCAATGCAGCTTTTAATCGCGTTATCCCAAAGACCAAGTTTTATGAGCACGCGAATCCAACACCGACCTTGAAAGGCAAATTCGTTTCGGAGATCTCCCAGGTCGTTTGGAGTTACAAGCTATCGCCCGAGACAATCAACCTTGCGCCCTCTGAGGGCGTTCAAGAGATCCAGGTGTTCACGATAACGCTAAAGGGCGAATCGATAGACTCTTCGGTTCTAACTGCAATCGATCGCTCGATTCCATCTCCGATCATTTTTGAGCTTCACCGTACCAAAGACGCAAAGACTATCGCGGCCTACAAGCGACCGAGTGAAGCGGGCGGAGCTGGCTGGGTAGTTGGCGACTACTTTGACAATGCTTGGGAAGATCTCAACGAACCGAGGGCAAGTCTGCCGCTAGCGTTGAACATGGGCAGTTTATACGAAAAGCTGCTCAAGTTGATTGCACCGATCGAAAGCCGCATAGGTGAAACGCTTCAATTGTTCTGCGATCGCTACGCAGCGATCCTTGCGAAGCAGAGAGAAAAGAAAAAGCTCGAAGCGAAGCTTAAGACTGAAAAACAATTCAACAGAAAAGTCGAACTTAATGCTGCACTGAGGCAGATTGAGACTGAGATGTCCGTTTTGACGGATTCGACCCAACAAATAATAAAACACACGAAATGAATGGTGAGCCATGGACAAACTTAAGATGCATAGTCCAGATCTAACGCAAGACAACATCGCAAAACTCGCTGAGCTGTTTCCCAATTGCGTTACGGAAGCACAGGGGGAAGACGGTACCCTCAAGCGGGTAATTGACTTCGATCACCTTCGGCAAGAGCTGGCAGATCACGTAGTGGATGGACCGCGCGAGCGTTACCAGTTGAATTGGCCAGGCAAGAAGAAAGCAATTTTGGCAGCTAGCGCGCCGGTTGCCGCTACGCTTCGCCCCAGACGTAGTGAGAGTGTCGATTTTGACACCACAAAGAATCTTTTTATTGAAGGGGATAATCTCGACGCATTAAAGATTCTTCAAGAGACTTACCTAAACAAAGTTGATTTGATCTACATAGACCCACCCTACAACACTGGTGAAGACCTGATCTATGAAGATAACTTTTCGGAGCATGCATCTGACTATCTGACTAGATCACAGCAAGTTGATGAAGTCGGACAAAGACTCGTGGCAAATACTGAAGCGAACGGCAGGTTCCATTCTGACTGGCTCTCCATGATGCTTCCCCGCTTGAAGCTGGCGCGAAATCTTCTATCGAGCGAAGGAGTAGTTTTTATCTCGATTGATGATGAAGAGGTTGGAAACCTTAGAGCAATTTGCGACGAAGTGTTTGGAGTAGAAAATTTCGTTAACGCAATCTCTATAAACATGAAGAATATCGCGGGCGCATCTGGAGGTGGGGAAGACAAGCGTCTTAAGAAGAACATCGAGTATGCGTTGATCTACGTAAGGGACTACCAATCTTTCCAAGGATTCGTAGGTGTTTCAAATTACGTACCTCTGCGCGATCTATTACAGACATACAAGGATGAGGAAAAGAGCTGGAAATACACGAGTGTACTCGTGAATCCCGGTTTGAAAGAAAAGATCGGTTCAACGGTTGACGGCGAAGGAAACGAGATATCAATTTTCACGAGGGCTGGAGTCATTATAAAGTCGATTAGCTCTCTTGCGAAAGAAGAGGGGATCGACGAGTTAGATGCGTACGAAAAGTATGCGGACAGGATCTTCCAAACACAGATGCCGCAGAGTTCAATCCGACCCCGTGTGATGGAACGCGTTGCGGAACTTGGAGTGAATTCGGATGTCTACTCGATTGAGTATATTCCACGCTCTGGCAGAAACAAAGGCCAAGTATACGAACAGTTTTACAAGGGAGACGCATTTCGATTGTTTGCATGGTTTCGCGACGTATCTGAAGTGGTAGACGGGAGACTGTGTAAGAAGGAGGCTTTGGGCAATTTTTGGGATTTTGCTAGTGAGACAAAAAACCTTGCAAAGGAAGGAGGGATTTCGTTCCCGAATGGGAAGAAGCCCTTGGCGTTCATTGAGCGCATAATATCAATGCATCGAAAAAAGGAAGGCATTGTCTTGGATTTCTTTGCAGGTTCATCAACTACCGCACATGCAGTGATGTCCCAGAATGCTAAGGACGGGGGAAGCCGTCGGTTCATTATGGTCCAAGCTCCAGAGAGCTGTAGTAGCGCGAGCGTGGATTCATCAGAATCTTTCTTAACGATTGCCGATCTTAGTAAAGAAAGAATTCGTCGCTCGGGCTCAAGACTAAAAAATGATTCTGAACTCTTTAGTCGTAACTTGGATATTGGATTTCGCGTACTCAACGTCGACGCGTCAAATATGAAGGACGTGTACTATGCCCCTGACATTCTCAAGAAAGATGAATTGTTCGCGCATGTCGACAATATCAAGGAAGATAGAACACCCGAAGACCTATTGTTTCAGGTTTTGCTTGATTGGGGTGTTGATTTGTCTCTTTCGATTGAGAAAGCTGTTCTTGATAACAAAGTTGTCTTCTTCGTCGATCAAAATGCTCTAGCCGCTTGCTTCGATACTGGGATCACTGAAGATTTGGTCAAGAAGCTCGCAACTCGCAAGCCAATGCGTGTGGTTTTCCGTGACTCAGGTTTCAGCGATGACTCTGTGAAAATCAATGTTGAACAGATTTTCAAGCTCATGTCACCTGGCACAGAGGTCAAGTCGATATGACAGGTAACAAGGATGCAGGCAGAAGCGTAAAGGATGAAAGAGGATTGACTCAGCCTGCCGCTGACGTCCTTTTTCAGCGTGTTGTCGATATTCTAGAACAGGCCCGAAGCAATGTGGCTCGTTCGGTGAACACCAACATGGTGCTTTCGTATTGGTTGATTGGACGGGAAATTGTACTAGAGCTTCAAGGAGGAGACGATCGGGCGGAGTACGGGAAGCGGGTGCTGGAAGACCTTTCAAAGCGATTGACCGAGCGATTCAATAAAGGCTTTTCCGCTACCAATCTCCGATATTTTCGACTGTTTTTTCAGGCATTTCCCGACCGATTCCCAATTCATCACACAACAGGTGATGAATCTGCGGGCGGGCGACAACTAAGTCCGCTGGGCGGTACAGAGGGCCTTCTCTCAATTCGTCACACTTCGGGTGATGTTTCGGCATCGGGTTTTTCTCCCAACCTGTCCTGGTCGCATTACCGGACCTTGCTAAGCGTTGAAAACCGCGATGCCCGTGACTTCTATGAACGCGAAGCCGCCGAATGCGGCTGGACGAAAGCCCAACTGGAACGACAAATTCAATCGTCTTACTTCCAACGAATAGTGGCGAATCGAGGTAAGGGTGGCTTAGTAGCCAGCGACCGCGAACGTCTACCCGGGGAACCAACACCAGCCGAAGCAATTCTCAAGACGCCCTATGTACTTGAGTTCTTGGGGCTGCCAGATTCGCCAACTCTGCATGAGAGTGATCTTGAACAGGCGATTATCGACAACCTGCAATCGTTCCTGTTGGAACTTGGCAAAGGGTTCTGTTTCGTTGCGCGGCAAAAGCATATCCGCTTCGATGACGATGACTTTTATATCGATCTGGTCTTTTACAATTACATCCTCAAGTGCTTCCTGCTGATCGACCTGAAGATCGGCAAGCTGACGCACCGCGATGTTGGCCAGATGGATGGCTATGTGCGAACCTTTGAGGACCAATTCAAGGTGGCTGGTGATAACCCGACCATCGGCTTGATCCTCTGTTCTGACAAATCGGTAGCGGTGGCTAAATACTCTATTCTCAGTGAGGCAAAACAGGTCTTTGCTTCCAAGTACTTACCGTTTTTGCCAACCGAGGAAGAGCTGCAATTGGAACTCCAGCGTGAACGCAAGCGGATCGAAGCAGCAATCGAGGATTCGCGCGAAGGCGTAGCGAGGGAGGATTCCGAATGAAGCTACAGTTTAAGAAGCAGACATATCAAGCGGCATCCGTCGAAGCGGTCGTGGATTGTTTTCAGGGGCAACCTAAATCGACTGGCGTAAAATATCGTGTTGATCCGGGCCGTGCGAAAGATCCGCAGCAGAGCTTGCCGAGTTTTGATGAAGTAAGCGGCTTCAAGAATGAGTCCATTGCAATACCGCTTACTCGAATACTTGAGAATATCCAATCGGTCCAGCGTCGGCAGAATCTCCCCATGTCGACTGCACTCGTTAGCTCAAAGGTTTGCCCGATCAACCTAGACATCGAAATGGAGACAGGTACAGGCAAGACCTATTGCTACATCAAGACCATGTTCGAGATGCAAAAGCAGTACGGCTGGAGCAAATTCATCGTCGTAGTTCCTAGCATTGCGATACGCGAGGGAGTCCGGAAGTCCTTTGAGATCACCGCCGACCACTTCCTAGAGGAGTACGGTAAGCGAGCTCGTGTTTTTATCTACAACTCAAAGAGCCTGCACGAGATCGAGAGCTTCTCATCCGATGCGGGAATCAATGTCATGATCATCAACGTCCAAGCGTTCAATGCGACCGGAAAGGATGCGAGACGTATTTACGAGGAACTGGATGACTTTCAATCGCGTAAGCCCATCGACGTTATCCAAGCCAACCATCCGATCCTGATTCTGGACGAACCGCAGAAGATGGAAGGTAAGAAGACGGTTGACTCGCTTGCCAAGTTCAACCCGTTGATGATTTTGCGTTATTCGGCTACCCACAAAACCGAGCACAACAAGATTTACCGTCTCGATGCACTGGATGCCTACAACCAAAAGCTGGTTAAGAAAATCGCCGTCCGTGGTATCACCGTCAAAGGGCTTTCTGGAACCAATGCCTATCTCTATGTCGGTGGCATTCAAGTTTCAACAACCAAGCCTCCCACTGCCAAAGTCGAATTGGAGATCAAGCAGGCAAGCGGGATTAAACGTGTTCACCGTAACCTTGCCAGAAACGACAATCTGTACGACCTCTCTGGCGGGCTAGAGCAGTACAAAGGTTTTGTCATATCCGATATCGACGCGATCAAGGACTCCGTAAGCTTTTCCAATGGTGTCGAATTGCATGCTGGGGAAGCAACTGGAGACGTCAACGAGAGCGCCCTTCGTCGTATCCAGATTCGTGAGGCCATCCGAGCTCACTTCGAAAAAGAGCAAGTTCTATTCCAGCAAGGTATCAAAGTCCTCAGCCTCTTCTTCATTGACGAAGTCGCCAAGTATCGCCAGTACGACGAAAGCGGTGAGAAGGCAGGTGAGTATGCTCAGATGTTTGAAGAGGAGTATCAGTCGCAATTGCAGGAAGTCCTTACCCTGTTCGGCGACAAGTACGATCAGTACTTGAAAGGTATTCCCGCAGCCAAGACCCACAATGGATACTTCTCCATCGACAAGAAGACCAACCGGCTGGTCGATCCAGAATTCAAGAAGACGGGCGACACGAAAGGGGAGACAGACGACGTCGACGCGTACGACTTGATCCTGAAGGACAAAGAGCGATTACTTTCCTTTGAGGAGCCGACCCGATTCATCTTCTCCCACTCTGCACTACGCGAAGGCTGGGACAATCCAAATGTGTTTGTGATCTGCACTCTTAAACACAGCGATAACACGATCTCTCGACGCCAAGAAGTTGGCCGTGGAATGCGTCTGGCAGTCAACCAACTTGGGGAGCGGATCGACGATCCTGCGATAGTTCATCAGACTAATGTTTTGACCGTAGTCGCCAGCGAAAGTTACAAGGACTTTGTTAGTGCCCTTCAGAAGGACATTAGTAGTTCGCTTTCATCGCGTCCCCGCGTTGCCGATGAAGACTACTTCACTGGCAAAGTCTTCAAGACGCCAACCGGCGACGTTCCCGTTACTCCTCAGCTTGCCAAGGCAATCTACAAGTATCTTGCCAAGAATGATTACACCGATGAAAACGACCACATAGCTCAGGCATATCTCGATGCGAAAAAGGAAGAAAAACTAGCACCGCTACCCGAAGCGCTCGCTCCGTATGCAGAGCATGTCTTCCAACTCATCGACAGCGTATTCAGTGAAGCTCAAGTCCCAGATATCGAGGATGACCGCAAGCTCAAATCGAATCCACTAAGTGCCAACTTCCACAAGAAAGAGTTCCAAGAGCTCTGGAACCGAATCAATCGCAAGGCAGCATACACAGTACACTTCGACACGCCAGAGCTCATTAGGAAGTGCATCAATACGTTGGAAAAGGAGCTGAAGGTTACACCCTTGCAGTACACAATCCACCGTGGAGAACAGAAAGATGGTGCTACTTACGACGAACTTAAACAGGGCGAAGCGTTCGTACTCCGTGAAACCGACACGGATACGAACGAAGAGTCGATCCACTCTGCGGTGGAGTATGACCTGGTTGGCAAACTAACAGAAGAGTGCCAACTTACTCGTCGTACAATCGCATCCATCCTGCACGGACTTAGCAATCCGACGTTTGGTCTCTACAAAGTGAACCCCGAAGACTTCATTGCCAAGTCCGCTAGGCTAATCAACGAGCAGAAAGCAACTGTCATCGTCGAGCACTTGACCTACGACATGATTGACGAACGGTATGACAGCGATATCTTCACCCGCGAGAAGCCCAAGGCAGACTTCAGCAAAGCCATGCCTGTTAACCGTCACGTCTACGAGTACATCTTCACCGATTCCAAGAACGAACGTGAATTTGTCCGCGAACTCGACAGCAGCATCGAGGTCGTTGTGTACGCCAAGCTTCCCAAGAGCTTCTACATACCGACCCCCGTTGGCAACTACAGCCCAGACTGGGCGATTGCTTTTCAAGAAGGCTCTGTGAAGCACATCTACTTCATCGCCGAGACTAAAGGTTCAATGTCGACAATGCAGCTTCGCAAAATCGAGGAGTGCAAGATTGACTGCGCACGGCAGTTCTTCCGTAATATTACGTCAGACCAAGTGAAGTATGATGTGGTTAAAGATTATGGAAAGCTAATGGAACTTGTGAAGTAGAAATCGGAGACCTCATGTATGGAATGGAAAGAGCATTGTTACCGGGTGGGTTCCAATTCAGGTGCCTTCGATGTAGTTCCGAGCGACATTACCGAGCTTGCCCAATTTACGTCAAAAGCTCGTAAATCAATAGAGCCATGGCTATCAGCAGTCTTTCAGTCGGAGCATCTAAACCTCGTTCTCGGAAGTGGATTCACATCTGCAATCGGTTTTGCTGCTGGAGCCAAAGCCACCGATATGTCCAAAGTTACCTTTGGAACTGATTTTGATGAAAAAATCAATGAACATGCCGCAAGGTCCGCGACAAACATGGAGCGAGGCGAGCCAAATATTGAGGATCAATTCAGAAGCGCATTGGCAGTGCTAGAGGGTCTTGAAGTGATAGACCCCACCAAGGCAAAGAAGGTTGAAAAGAAGATCGACGAGCAACTGTTGAAATTCCTTCAGTCCTTGCTGGAAACAGAGTCTGGAATCCGAAAAGGAGCCTCAACTGAGAAGAGAGTTAAAGCGGAAGGTTTACTCGTATCTTTCTTACTTAGTTTTGCTAGTCGAACCGCTACGAGGGAGCGATTGCACATATTCACAACAAACTATGACCGCTTGATCGAGCATGGATGTGACCTAGCTGGACTACGAATAATCGATCGTTTCGTTGGGGCCCTAAATCCAGTTTTTCGGTCTGCGAGAATCGAAGTCGACATGCACTACAATCCGCCAGGAATTCGCGGGGAGCCACGCTTCATGGAAGGCGTGATTCGCCTAAGCAAGCTGCATGGATCTCTAGATTGGCACTATGATGCCGAGGCCCGACTGATTCGAAAGAATGTGATCCCTTTTGGTGCGGGGAAGGAACATTCGGACGTTCCGAAGAGACCAATTGAATCCGTGATGATTTATCCCAACCCAGCAAAAGACGTCGAGACAACTCAATACCCTTATGCGGAATTGTTTCGTGACTTTGCAGCTGCTGTCTGCAAGCCTAACTCGGTCGTCGTCACGTATGGTTATGGGTTTGGGGACGATCATATTAACCGAGTATTGAAGGATATGCTTACCATTCCTTCAACCCATCTTGTCATCATCGCATGGCATCGGCCTGGCACACTAACTGATGCAAGAATTAGATCGTTTTGTAGCAGCCAAAGAGAAGCTCAAATTTCCCTTCTGGTCGGAAGTCATTTTGCGGACATTACCAAACTTGTCGAATTCTATCTGCCCAAACCGGCCTTGGACTTTATAACCGGAAGGATGACCGAACTTCTGAAGAATCGACCCACAGAGGCTGTAGTGGTGGAGACGGCAAGTTCATCTGATTCAACCACTGGATTGGAGGCAATATGACGACTCCGATTGAGCTCCTCTCTAACCTCGTGATCGGCACTGTTGAATCTGTGTCTCCTTCTGAAGTACGGGTGCAACTCGATCTGGATGCACCTCATTCAACAGCTTTGAACACTGGCTCACCAGTGTCATTCCCCCGAATAAATAGCTACGTTCTCATTCCGAACGAATCAGGGGCAACGGTTGCATACGTGGCTTGGATAGGAATTGAAAGGTCTCCCTATCCTAAGAGATCCGGCCTGAAGGATTTTGGCCTGGTGGATCTACCTTTTCCCATTCGAAAAATGGCAGTTTCACCCGTGGGGACGCTCACTTGCGTTCGGAGTGGAGACTCTGATTCGCCAAGCTATGAACTTGAACGGGGAGTGGTGGCATTCCCATCTGTCGGCGATCAAGTGCTTATTGCAACGCCGGAGCAAATTGCAGCGATTGTTGGTGCAAAAGAGAGTGATCGCCGAATCAGAATTGGAACTTCGCCTTTAGCGGCCAACGCATCTATCATGGTAGACCCCGATAAGCTTTTTGGCAGACACCTCGCTGTACTAGGAAATACAGGTAGCGGCAAGTCTTGCACGGTAGCTGGACTGATTCGCTGGTCCCTTGAGGCTTCCGCGAAAGCAATTCGGTCGAAAGGCAGCGAACATGACCCCAACACTCGCTTTATCGTTTTGGATCCAAACGGCGAATACGCTAGTGCTTTTTCCGATCTAAGCTCAAAGCTTCGGCTTTTTCGAGTTCCGCCAGTATCTTCGGGTGAACAACCTCTAGATGTACCTGCATGGCTTTGGAGTGGCCATGAATGGAGTGCCGTTGCGCATGCTCAGCCAGGTGCGCAGCGACCTTTGCTATTGCAGGGAATTCGTGAATTGAAGAGTGGGACTTCAGAGAAGGCGCCTAGGGCAGCCGTAATCAGCCGTTACCTATACTCATATTCGATCCGGATCAATTCATTCCTCAAGACCGGCGTGAGCGCGTTTTCAGGAAGTGTTAGAGCGCGTTTCGAATGCGCAGGTGCACTTACCACGATCATCGAGGATTGTGTAATTTTTTCTGTAGATCAGAGCCTCACGGAAGAACAGCAAACCAAGGTGCAAAATGTAAGGACCGCAGCTGACACCGTATTAGCGAGCAGAAAGTCTGGCGAGTATTTTCGGGATTTTACAATTACTGATCTTGAGACCGTTCTGTCGAGGGTCAATGAAGCAATCGAAGCCCTGCCCGAATTTGAATCTACGGTAGGAATCAGTGAAGATAGCCCTGATTATTTTGACATTCGACTTCTTCCGGATCACCTAGAACGGATCGCAACTGAGCAGGGAGGACAGGTAGTCACGTTTCTTTCAACTCTTCGTTTGAGATTAAGGGGAATGATTGCTGACCAACAATTGGGTAGCGTAATTGGAAATGAGCCACATACAACATTCGAAAAGTGGCTACACGACTACATAGGGGGTAACGAGGCAAACAATGGACCTCTGGCAATAATCGATTTGTCACTAGTTCCCTCCGAGGTTATTCACGTGATTGTCGCTGTTTTAAGCAGACTCGTATTCGAAGCTTTGCAGCGTTATCGACGCGAGCATGAAGCGGGGCTTCCACTTCCAACTGTCCTGGTTCTTGAAGAGGCACACACATTCATCCGAAAGACCAAGGATGACGAAGGAGCAATAATCTCTGCTCAACAACTCTGCCGAGAGTCATTTGAGCGGATTGCACGCGAAGGTAGAAAATTCGGATTAGGCTTGGTGCTCTCATCGCAGCGCCCCTTCGAACTCTCGCCAACTGTCCTTGCGCAATGCAACACCTTTTTGCTCCACCGGATTGTAAACGATTCTGATCAATCATTGGTGGCAAAATTGGTGCCAGATAACGTCGCTGGATTGCTTGCCGAGCTCCCAAGCTTACCGTCCCGTCAAGCAATTCTGCTGGGCTGGGCCACACCTATCCCTGTGCTCGTGGACATTGATGAACTTCCAAAGGAGCATCGTCCTAATTCGTCAGACCCAGATTTCTGGAAGGTCTGGACAAGAGAGTCTGAGCGGAAAGTTGATTGGGATGCGATCGCAAAACAATGGCGACGACAAACACCGGATACTGAATCTACGGACTCTCCCTCTTTTTAATGCCCAACTCCGAAAACCGACAAAGCCCATTAGCAAGTCGCATTGATTCGAGTGACTTACACGGCGGAGCAAGCAATGTCGGTGAAGCAACTACAATTGCCAAACACTTAGCCCTGCTTGTTGCTACATTCATTCGATGACGGCTGAATAGGAATTTGCTCCCGCGTGGTGCGACATCGATTGACGAGCTGGTCATCGAGTAGATAACAATCGGAGCTTCTTGCCCTTGAAACTTGTCGACCGTTCCAACGCGAGCACCAGTCGGCAACCGATCAGTTAAAGCTTGAACCTGAACGTTGAACGGTGCGACGATCAGGATGTCATCAAGCGACAGCGGTGCAGCAACTTTTGATTTGTTTGTCCACTCGTACGCTCCTGAAGTGAGCTCATCAACCAACGTGTTGACTGCTTCAACTTCTTCTGGGCTGTAGTTTTCGCGGCCTTCATGAACAACTTCTACGAACCGTAGGCCGGAACCGGACAATCTCCCAGGTCCAACAATCTTCTGGTTCTCCAGTCCAGGTTCCGACGTTAAGCGGCCTTCGTAATACTGTTCAGAAGTGAACTTGGTGATGTCGGGAGAAAGCCGCCAAGTGCTCCCGAGAAAAATGCCCTTGGTAGGTTCGATCGTGTCTCTTCCCGAGAGTGCGTGGGCGAGCGCGGCCACACCAGCGCCTTCCGGATGGTCACCAAGTTGTGGCTGCTCAAGTTGCTGCGGATCTCCCAAAAGGATCACATTTCTGGCTGCGCGTGAAGCGGCTAAAGCTAGTGCTAATGCCATCTGGCCCGCTTCGTCGATAAATAGATAGTCGAGCTGTTGATCAATCAGAGGATCCGACCACAGCCAAGCGGTTCCGCCAACCACGCACCCCTGGTTGAGTAAAGTTAGGGATTGGTTCTTATCTTTACTTGATCGCAACTGCTGCGTGTAGTTGTAGCCGTCGACATTACCTTGGTGAGCGAGAGAGATCGCAGTATCCGTACCTGCCGCTTCAATGACCTCTTCTAGCAGGTTCAAAATGACTCGGTGGCTCAGAGCCGTTACCCCGATTCGTTCCCCTGCACGAACAAGATTGTAGATCATCCGACCACCGAGATACGTTTTACCAGCACCGGGCGGCCCTTGTATTGCCAGATAGCTGTGATCGAGGTCCAGCGCGATTTTGGAAGCAACCTCAACAACGTCGCCATCGCAGGGCAGGCATAATGATTTGAGCCGAGGAGGATTCGATGCCAGTAGTTCATACCGGGCCGACTTAGGTACCGTGTTGGCTTGCTTGGCTTCAATGATGTTGTCAGCAAGACTACGAAGGGCTTCCGGCATTGATCCAGGACGCACCAAATCAAAAGCGTAAGCCGTCGGTGGGTGGCGGTGGACAGTGGCCGCTGTTCGGCGAATGCCAATTACCCTTTTGTCAAGGTCGAATTCGACACATGTTCCGACGTTCTCTTCGTCGTGCCATAGGGAGTCGCCTTCAGCAACGATGCACTCTTGAACCGGAAAGCGGTAGCGATGAACGGGCAATCTACTTCGGCCAGTCGGAGGCACCTCTTCAATGAACTCAAGCCCAGACAGTGCTGTTTTCTCGAACACCAATTCTTCCGGCGGTAGATCACGTAATCGGAAGTAATCCCACCAACTGCACTTTGCCTCGCGTCGAAAGTAATCGAGCTGGTGTGCCAACAGCCATCTCGCTCGTTGCTCAGCAGTGGCTGGAGTGCGGTCGATGTCCGCCGTGAGCTGGTCAAAGCGTACTTTGGTTTCAGCAGACTCGTTTTGTGTATTGTCGCTCGCATCCCCCGGAACGATTGGAGGTCGAGTAAGGGAGGCTTTGAGAGGGTGAATTTGGCGAAGAGATTCAAGCCACTCTCGGAGCCGCCATGTCGACAAACAGTCATCCCGGTTGTAACGCTCGACGGATAACTTCGTTTCGTTCTTTATGGCATTCCGCTCATCGAGTTCGATAAGGCGTTCCAAGCACAACAGTGACTTTTCTTGCTTCTTCAAGTGGTTCTTCGCGAGTGAACCCATAGAATCTTCTAGCTGCTTGATGGAATAGCTCTCGACAGAGCGCTAATCGCTTGTCGAACGAGTTGGAACAAGTCCACAAACCGCTCACCGCGCACAAGAACATCTAACTCGTCTTCCAGTATGCCATGAAACATAGCCAGCCGTTTCAACGCAGCAGGTTCATATGGAGCATAGTGGTAAATATGCATCTCCGGAAACTTGGTCATCCGCTCTTTCAAGAAATCTACGAGTTCCTGAAAGCCTCTTCGTTCCTCCGCCTTATCAAGCGACCAAGTGGCCCGGTACTCTGGTGTTCCCGTTGAAACTTCGACTAGTCCAAGCAGATACTCAATGCCTTTCTCTGAGGCTCGTGGAATACCTTCGATATCAAAGAAAAGATCGCCGATATTCGGTTCGGGTAGGCGATACAAGCCCATGTCTTTTTGGAACGGCTCGAACTCAAACACGTGCTTTTGAGACTCGCGACCAGCGAGCTGAACTTTGGCCTGTCGATGTACACGCTGGTATGCTTCGATTGACCCACGCTCCGGACGATTAGGCAAAGGGGTAGGTGCCAACGCAAATTGCTTCAGCGTCTTGATGCCTTGTGATTCAATCTCGTTCCGTTGAGCGAGACGACAACCTGCGATGAATGAGAGGTGATCGTCTTGTCGCCACCTCTGTTCACAGATAAGCGTCCAGCGGCAAACGCCGCAATGCTCACATGGCTGTGGATAGAGATCTGGCGGTCGGTCTTTACTGACAAAACTCAGGAAGCGCCCCTTCGCGACTCGGTAGTACGCCAAGTAGTCGTCTGGACGGAGCCATTCTTCCTCAAAATCACTCCCAGGCTTCACAATAAGCATCTGCTCAGGGTTGGCTCCCTGGAGCATTCCGATAACTTCACTGTAAAAGCATAACTGCAAAACACTCGTGGCCTTCGTATTGATAGCAAGTTTGGTATCTGCCGCGATGTAAGACCAATTGCCTAGCTGACTGGGCGTTTTAACCTTAAGCAGGAAATCAGCTCGTCCTCGCCAAGGTGATGCAACAAGCCATGGCTGATAGATGACATCGTAGCCTTCCTGCATGGCTGCCAGAGTTGAGTTGGCGTCTTCAGTAAACGCTCTATCTGAGAGGTCGCAAAAACTATGTCCTTGAGCCGCTAAGTGAGTCCTATACCCTTGTTCATGACGCTGGCCAAGTTCAATGAGGAGATCCAGTGTGGGGTTATCGCGAAACGGCGCCGTCAATGTTCCAGCCTGCTCGGCTAGGTCGAGATGTGTTGCGAACTCGCACCCTATGTAGTTTGCAAGATCTGTCGGGCTGTACCAGAGGTGTGAATTGCTTCGCTGCATTGATACCGTCACAGTTGAGGGAGCTGTCGATTGTCGCGATATCTTAGCAGTTCTTGCCTGAGAATGAACAACAGCAAATTCGATTGAGCGGAAAGAATCTTATCGACCTCTGGTCAGGAAATAGGTTTTACGTCAGGCGAGACGACACATTCCTAGAAGGCGGAATAGATCGCTATGGTGGTACGTTAGTGCTCTCGGATCGATCTTACATCACCAGTCCCATCACCATGGATAATATGGTCTAGAACGGAAATGCCGATTAGCCGTCCAGCCTCCGTTAGCCGATCGGTAACCTGTATGTCCTCGCGACTCGGGGCGGGATTGCCGGATGGGTGATTGTGTGAAAGAAGAATGGATGCAGATCCTTCGATGATAGCAGGCTTAAAGACTTCGCGTGGATGAACTAACGATGCGTCCAGGGTGCCTACTGTAATTCGTACGATGCACTGAACACGGTTTTTTGTGTCCAAGCAGGCGACGATAAACTGCTCCTGATCGTTTGCTGGATTAAGTTTCCAGTAGTCCTTGAAGAGTTTCTTTGCCTCTTCCGTACTCGTGATGCAGGGGCGGTTTTGAAGCGAGCCTTCGTAGACAAGGAACACGCGTTTGACTGATCCATAGCTATGGTCCGGTTCCAGTACACCTTCTCTTTTGTCGAGTGATCGTTGCTCAAGACTCTGAAAATCGAATCGTAGTTGTGTCATTCTCCTCTGTTCGCTTCGATACCAATGATACTCAGTTTTGATTGATACTATGATGCCAGAGTGGCTGCGTTATCAATGATTCGTTGATTTTGTAAGCAATTGATTAGATTAGATTCTCTCGACCTCATCAAGTGTGATTGCATCGGACGTCCTGTCATAGAGCTTTGTCGTCCGAGGGCTCTCATGTGCTGCAATGGCCTGCATTCCGATCGTGTTCCACCATTTTCCAGGTAGGCCGTAATTCCAGTAGCACGAAACGTATGGCAGCAAATGTTGCTGGATACCCCAGCTTCAAGTGCGCGCCGCTTAACCATTCTCAACGCATCGTGACGGCTAAGTTGACTGAGAGTAAGATTGCCAGTCTTTCCTGATGCCGAACGGAAGAGGGGAGTGTCTTGAATCTCTCCATGCCCCGAGGCTTCAAGATAGGCATCCAGGTACTCTTCAGCCGTATGGTGCGCAGGAACCTCGTGATGCTTGCCGCCTTTCTCAATCAACCGAATCCAGGATCGCTTGCCGACCTGATAGTAGTCTTCGACCTTCATTCCGATGACTGCACTGATCCGGGCAAAGGTGAAAAAGCATGGTAGCGATGAGAGCTCTGTCTCTCAGGCCAACTACGGATGAGCAATCGATGCTGTCAAGCAGTTGCCTAGCCTCAACAGCGGTCAGCACTGGTGTCTTACCGCGTTTGACGGTGTACTTTGGGCCTCGAACCGAAGACGCTGGGTTCATCGGGATTATTTGCCCAACGACTAGCCAGTCCAAACCCATGCGGATTGCAGCTAGATGCTGTTTGACGGTTGGTTTGAATAGACGGTGGCAAGATACTCAACGTAAGCTGCCACGGTGATGGGTTCGATGTCGATCAGTGCTACACCGTAATCATCGCACCAGCTAAAGAAATCGCTGAGTGCCCTGGCATATGCCAACCTTGTATTCTTGTTCCGGATGTTGGCTGCAAAGAACTCCCAGTAACGCTTTACCGCTTTGCCTCCGGCCTTAGTAATGGTGGCAGGGGCTCGCTCAAAATGCCGTTTTGCAACCAGTGATCGTCCCTCAGCCATAACCTCAATCTTGAACCATAACGTCCTTTATGGTGCACGATTCTGGGTGATCAGGCAACCGGTTTTTGATCGAACTCTCGCCCAGTGCCACTTGCGTAGTTGCTTTGGTTTTAAGCTAATTCCTCGGATTGCCGATCCAATCAAGAACTGATTCTTTGTGTCGAACATTTGCTTCCTCGAACACAGTCTATTGCTCATAGGCGAGCCTCCTCGCATAAAGAAGTATAGCCGGTGTCCGTGACGATGACGTGGTCAAGCAGTTCTATGCCAAGGATGACCCCGGCTTTTTTGAGCCTCAATGTTACGCTTAGGTCTTCCTTGCTTGGCTCAGTGTTGCCGGACGGATGGTTGTGAGCTACAGCCAAGCTAGTGGCACCAACTAGGATCGCTCGCTGAAATACTTCGCGTGGATGAATGAGCGATTGGTTCGCGGTCCCAATCGTTATGATCGCGAAAGCAGCAATGTTGTGCTTTGCTTCCAGGTACAAAGCAAAGAATTGCTCGCGACTATTGTCGACTAGTACCGACCTAACGAATTCGGCAATATCGGACGGTCCTGAGATTTGCACTTTGGGCTTCTCGGTCGTCAAATAATTCACGCGTACTTCTCGGATACAGTTATCGTTCCAATTCAATTGCTTCTTGGTTCTTTTCATAGTCCTCCAATTTGACTTTGTTGCCTTGATTGGCAGCGACTATTCGCCTTCACGGCAGGTCAAGGTGGAGCCTTCGCTGAAAGCGAAGCAGCAGGCGGTCGAAGCAACTGCTAGAGCGCCGGACCTTGACGCCGTGAAATAATCTGCTCGATGCCAACAAACAAGAGATTTCACAACTGCCTTGGTTTTTTCCCCCTCGAACAACAAACGAATGTAAACCGAGGAATAAAGGTCCAGGTGGCGTGCATCGCGGAAAATGGACCTTTGTCTCGAATCATCTTCTACAGAAGTGATTCCAAAACTGCTCTACCAGCCCCGACTCTTTCGGCAGCAGGTAGTTGAACAAAACATCGAACCAACGTATTCGAATGCTTCATCTCCAGAATAGAGTGGGCAGCCACAATAGCAGCAGTTCCCCTCCTCCCGTGTTCCGCATATACGAATCTTTTCAGGTATCGGCCCGGGATCGACGCCAGTAATTGCTTCCATCCAGTCTCGAATCGCAAGGACATCCGCCGTGCCTTTCTCCCGGATCTGGCGAATTCGCTTTTGCGGAATTCCCATCCTAAAAGAAAGGCTTTCGATTGTCTTACCATTTTTGCGCATGAGCCGAACGATCTCTTTGCCCGTCAAGCTTTGAGGCAAACCAATTGGATGAACCGGGGCAGGCCCAGAATGCGAGAGGCCACCGCTGTGGGTGGCCTCTTCGCTAAGATCGACATCGCTTGTTTGGGAATCTGTCATTGGATCACCTCATCGCGATGCGTCTTGCAACCATGAGCCTTCAGATTGCGGTAATGGTCATCCGGTAGCAATGCTAATTGCCACACAGCGACCAGCTTCTTCCAGTCCTGGCCGCCACCAGCACGAGGCCGGTCTTGCCAACACCAGAAAGTATCCTCCTGTTCACCGATCAACTGTAGACCTGCAAGAGCCTTTATTCGAACTGTCTTGAATGGTCCGCCTGATGTGCTCATTTCAATCGGTCTCATGCCGTCTGGAGGACCGTAGTCCGGTCCCCAGAAAGTCGTTACCTGATGTCGAGGCGCAACCAGGATTTCCTCGCCCTCATCGATCCAACCAGCATTCTCGCAGACTCGCAATTTCTCGCCGTCTTTGAGTGCGTCCCATTCACTAAATTCCACAATGATCAAGTCACCGGGGACCGGAATAAATCGCTTCATATCATTCTCCTTTCCAAGTTACACAGTGAATACAAAAGCAATGCTCAAACATTGCTTCAAAACGAATGCGCTCAACATTGCCAAGCACATTTCCATCAAACACCCCAGAGCAAACTGCCTCGATTCGTTCAAGAGCCGATTGTTCTGTACAGTACGAGAACGTGATGCTCTCGATTTGAGTAAGTGAATTGCCAGACCGTGCGGGCTTTAGTACTGCGTACTCTTGGGTTCCACCCGACAACGACGTATCGTTAGCGAAGATGTAGCCCTTTAGCTCGTAAGCCCGACAATGCGGCCAAATCACATTCGTCAGCTTGCAGGCCAGACTCTCCGGCCATTCGATTGCTTGGACTCCCCACATTCGTAAGCTATGCAACATTGGCCACCTCCTTGGATGCTTGCGTTGTCGCTACGTCCAGTTCAGAGATGATTTGCGATGCAACGTTGCGGATCAATTCAAGCGATTGCAACAGCACTTTCTCGTCGCCATTCCAGAGTTGGATGTAGTCCGAAGCCTTGGTTGAGCATTCCAGCCCAGCCCAGCGACAGACTACATAAGCTACCGATTCGGCCTCTGTTTCACGGACTACCTTTGTCGTTCCTTCTCTTCGATCTCCCCAATGCAGCAGTTCATGAGCGAGCTCGTGAACCATGGTTGAGAACATCTGAGCGCGAGAACGTGTCGAATTGATTGATACCTTTCCTCCCTCAGACATTCCATTGGCATCACATGGCAACGATTCGACATACTCAATTGCGATTCCCTTACTACGGATAATCGAATCGAGCAAGTCAAGCTTGTCGCCTGGGTCGCCTCCGAGTGATGCAAACTCCGGCAACTCCTCACCTTCCGTTTGAGATACATCAAAGACGTAAACAACCCGAAATCCATAGAGAACCTTGCCGTTGTTTGGCTCTGCATTATCTGCGGGTACTGGTGACTCGATTTCGGAAGAATCTCGCTTTCGTTTGCCGACTAGCGGAGCCAGGATTGCAATCCCTTTCTCCCCTTTCTTGACAAACCGATTTAGTTCCTTCCATCGACTGAAACCCGCAACATATGTTGCAGTTGGGTTTTGCAGAGCGATCAACATGCAGTTGCCAAACGAGTACTGATGGAATCTCGACATAGTGCCGAGATATTCCATCAACTGGTCGCTCTTACCTTGCTTGAGCGTTTCTGCAAGTTCATTGAGTGCCTCGTCGCTTTTATTGAGTGCTTCATCGCGATTCATAGTGAACATTCCTCCAAATTGATCGATCCGACGTATCGACCGAAAGGGTTAACGTGGTGCCCGTCGGCGGCCTCGTGAATTCAAAGCACGGCAAGTCAAGGTGGAGCCTTTGTTCAATAAAGAACAAAGCCGCTAACAGAACGCGCCAAATGGCCAGCGTTCGGTGGACCTTGACGACGTGCTATGCTCAGAGAGAGCCGAAGACGGAA
>JAXMBP010000022.1:0-94711 GCA_046349795.1 Pirellulales bacterium
ACGGTGTGAAGATGCCGCAGAGCATGGGACTGGGTGGATTCACGAAACCACCGAAGGTCAACATTCAGTGGCAAGTGCAGTGCATTGACGTTCAGAGTGGAAAACAGATTTGGGCGACCACAGCCTCTACTGGCAATCCAAAATTCCCCGTTCATCCATCAAATACTTATGCTACGGAAACACCGGTAGTCGATGAAAACGGCATTGTTGCCTTCTTCGGTGCGACGGGTACTCTTGCGGCCATGGATCATGCCGGCGCGCTACGCTGGCAGCATGACTTGGGAGCTTTCGCTACCGACAGTGGTTTCGGTACAGGTAGTTCGATTGCAATTCATAAAGGCATTGTGTTTGTGCAACACTTTACCAAGGGAAGTAGCATTGTCGCCGCCTTTGATACTAAGACCGGTGAGCAACGTTGGAAGCACGAGCGGAAAGGCTCGGGCAGCTCGTGGAGTTCGCCAATGGTTTGGAACAACACTCAAAGATCTGAACTGATAGTCAGTGGTGGAGAGTTGATCGAGAGTTTGGACCCAGCCAACGGTGCTGTACTTTGGCAACTAGGGAAAGTCAAAGCTCCAACAGCTTGTTCCATCGCTGCGGATAGCCAACGAATCTACTTCGGTGGCTCCGATCCACTTTCGAAAGGACCATTATTCGCAATGTCGGCTGGTGCCAGCGGTGATATCACTCCTAAGAAGATGAACACGTCTTTTGACCACTGTGATTGGTTAGAATTCAAAGCTGGTCCAGGTATGCCTTCGCCAGTTTCAGATGGCAAGTTTGTCTATGTGCTGGATAACAATATTCTGCGAACGTACGATGCGAGTTCAGGTAAACGAGCCTACCAAACCAGAGTTCCAGACTTAAACCAAGTTGCTTCCTCACCACTTGTGATCGGAGATAAGTTGTTGGCCATTGACGATGCGGGAAAGGCCGTGCTCGTTCAAACAGGCGGAGAATTCAAGGTAATTGGTGGTGGTTCGTTGAGTGACACTTTCTGGTCGACGCCAGCCGTTAGCCAAGGAGCAATCTACTTTCGAGGAGTGAATTCGCTGTACTGCGTTCGAAAAATGTGATTCCGGTGAGCCTTTATAAACCTGTGACATGTAGGCCGTAACAAGTTCACGCAGTTACGGCACGACATTCCTACTTGGGTAATCGACCTGTGCTATTGCGCGGTTTCTGAGAGAAAGCCTAATGGCGCTCCAATGAAAGCCACTATCGATTCCATCGGATGCGATACATTGAATTCAGTTTCGATTCGCAGGATTAGCTCAACTCGCGTTCCAATCATCGCCTGTTAAGAATTTCCAAGGATTCGACGAAAAAAGTAGCTTAGCAAGCAGAAATGCAGCTTCGTAAGGTGCTACGACGAATGTAGGAGCAACCCGGGTTAGATGTATCAATGAATTTGTCCAAGGCTTCGGTTATGCTGAAGTATCAACACCAACAAATCGCTTGCAGTCAGGCTGATTTTTTCAGTTCGGCGACTTCATTGGTTTAGTGAGCAAAAGTCATCCCGATTTTCATCGTCCCGAGAGCGTTGTTCGCACTGAATGGAATCTTGCTGGGCATTCGCTGCTCTAAGGCACGCCTGCAAACATCGATCGTTGGTGGGTTCACTTTCATGATCCAGCCTACAAGGGCTCATCGAGCAATCAATAGCTCAAAATCTTAGCCTTCAGGAAGCAGGTCAGCGAATCTTGAAAGCGCCGCGGGCTCGTCGAGGTGTTACTGCTGGCTTGCTATTTCCTCAATATCAAGTCGTGGAAGGTAATTTCAGCCAATCACAGGCCAGTCAGAACGTTGCAAACTTTTTTCACAGCCTACATCTTCGTTCCTGATCTACACACGGCTAACTTCCAAACCGGCTTAGCTGCTTCGTGGAGCTTGACTTCAAAGTATCGCCGATCGATCGAAGCCGCTGATGGCGTGACCGCAACAATCGCAGCCTACGACGAAGCCAGGAGTTTTGATTCTTGGTGGAGTTGGCCAAGAGCTACATTCAGATGCGAATGGCCGAATCGAGATTACAACTTATGCAGCGAAATTGAGATTCAGCAAAAGACATTGAAACTTGCCGAAGACAAGCTGGCAGCCGGTGTAGGTACTGGACTTGATACGGCTCAAGCAAAAAATAAATGTTGGAAACACTTCTGCTGCATTGCCCGTGTTAGAGACAGTTCGGCTGCAGGCAAGCTATCGCATTTTGCACTTTGTTGGGACGCCCTACCGGTGGATTTGGCGTGAATTGGCTTCACTGGCCAGATACCAACACCTGATCGCCATCTGTGCTTTGGCATTCCTGCCGATCTGGTTCGCCGTCGTCCCGATGTTCGAAACGTCGAAGGCAGCTTGCCGCTCAGTCAGCAAAGATTGGTATCGCTGAAGCTATCCTTTACCCTTCAATTAGTTTGACTGGAAAGATCGGTTACTCCGCGCAGAACTTCGATCAACTCTTCGCGAGCAAGAGTGCGGTCGGCTATATCTCCCCAAACTTTGCATGGAATTTACTCAACTACGGTCGCATCAAATTCAACGTCGAAGCTGAAAAAGCGCCTTCATGGCATTATGCAACAACTACCGCACCCGTCATCAAAGCAGCTCAGGAGGCCGAAGATCCCGCAAGTAGCTTATGTGCTCAGTCACGATCGTATGCAAGGCCTAACCGCAGTAGACGCTACACGGTTTTTGGTGCCGGAAAGCCAGACGAAGAGGTGGCGAGACTTTGACGAGTTCACATACCGTAAGCTGATTGCTTTGAGCAACAAGAGATGCTATGGCTCAAAACAAAGGCGAGTATCGCGGTTTACCTTATCGATTTGTTCCATGCTGCTGGAGGCGGCTGGGAGCACGGATGTGAGCTGATTGCCAATGCCTGGAACTGCCGTTCATTCAAGATCCACAGCAGTTTGAATCCGCTCAGCGAAACGCCGTCGCACCTGGTCAGTTTCATTCACCTAAATGCAGTCACCTCAGTTGACTCAGCCAAATATGCTGCCTCAGAATTTCGTTGTAAGCGCCCCAATGCATTGCAGTTTGCCGCCGCTTCAATCTTCACCAATTGTGTCATAACTGCTACTTTCAGCTAACAGAGTCACTATTGGTTCAAACCCAAACATCGCTTCAAACAATAATTTTTGCCTGTAACCATCACGCCAATTGATCCACAACTTACTTTACGTCCGACCAGATTTGCCCCGCCAGAAAGAACCCCAATGCCGACTGCTCCAAGTCCTCGAGTAATGCCTGTAGCCAATAACACGTCTGCATTGCTGCCCATACAACTCACGTCTTCACAGAATCGAAGCCTACCGCCATCTCTCCAACCTGAGCAAGCCAAGTTGACTAGATCAAGTCAGGCACCTGGAATTACTCGGTCTTCCGTGCCATCTCCAGTTAATCCTGCTTTGGCACAGCCAAAATCAGTGTCAAAACCGCAATAGTTATTTGGTGTCTATCAGCTTATTCTTGATCCACTTATAGCTGAGCCAGCCACGGTTCAGACCCATCCCGTTACGTCGTAGCTGAGCCGGCCACGGTTCAGAATCCTTGCATTATGTCATAGCTGAGCCGGCCACGGTTCACAATCCTCGCACTATGTCGTAGCCGAGCCGGCCACGGTTCAGACCAATCCCGTTACATAGATCGAGGTAGGGTGAGTGAGCACCACCTTCCCCGGCCGAAATCACGGGCGGTTTTCCCGGATACGGCTCTCCACTTTGTAGTTAGTTGCTTGAATGAACCGAGCGTGGGCCTGCACCAGGCTGTAAGGCCCAAGTTCGGAGAAGTATGCGTTTGGCCAACGCTTAGTACACGGAAGCCGATCTGGATCCTTTCGGTGACGTTTGAAAAGTATGCGACGCAGGCGACTGCGCAGCCTACCATCATAGTCGCCGTAGATGTTCCAGAAACAGCGGCGGTGCGGAGAACCAGCCACGCAGCATCTTGTTGAGATCTGTGACGATTCTAGTCAACGATTCTCCTGATGTGCGTGGTGTTAGCTCGCGAATTCGGTCCATGAGCTTCTTGTGACTAACCCTGTTAGTCGCAGTTAGGTGCTTGGAGTTGTTCAACCAGTATCTCCGGCTAGTTCTAAGGTCAAAGTACTATCCTGGCCGACAATCCGCGCTCCCATCTTATCTCGTTGAACCTTCCTTACCATTCCATCTCCAACCACCGCATTGCCATTTCCCAACATCAGCATCTGGGCGTTAAGCCGCACCAATGCTGCCTGTCGTGTCTAGTCCTCGGGCTGATCGTTACAAAGGATCGAGGGCTGGCCGTCGCATCGACAAGGGTTCGACATGTACTAGCCAGCTCCCGACAAGGGTTTTGGGCCGAATCAAACCGAGCCTGCTGCGTTGCTGACCGGCAGTCTCTCCTCAGGTTGCCTCCACCTTTTCCTCTCGGAAACGCAGTTACCACTGTCGGATTCAGGGCGGTAACGTTACCCTGGTGGGGACTTCCACCCAACTGATTCAACGCCTTCAATGCACTAGCCACGCCTGCCAGAAGGTGGATCTCTTCAGCCTTTAGTCTTCAGCCCTCTCAGTGTCTCTGAGACTCCGCCATTCTTCCTTGTTTCTTTCGTCCACTTCTTCCGCGTCCCCGCCCTCGCCTCCAGCTCAACCCTGCCCTACAAATCGTACAGCTCCGGATCAACATTTGGCGGCTCGAGCATTTTTCGTAACTTACCGAGAAGCCGCTCACCGGGAGCCGCAAACAATGCATCCCCCGCGCTATCCAAATCAGCACCGAGATCTACCTCGACTTGATCGGGATCTTCCCCTGACTCCATCCTGCGAATAGCCTTGAAGAGTATCATTAGCGGGCATCCCGGTCATCTTCATGACCTCGCGTAGAGCACTCGCCATCGCCTTCAGCTCATTCTCATCGATCGACTCAAGTCGAGCAGCCATCGCCTCCATCGCCGACTCATCCACATGATCTAGTGCATCCGCCCCCGACGCATCCTCCTTCAAACCCTTCGAAATTGCAAACCGCGAAACCTGCTTATCGACTTCTTGGTGACCACACTTCGGACATTTCGCAGTAATTTCGCTCGCCATCGATCGCGCAAAGGAAGTTGCAGGATCGCAATCCTTGCAGTAAACTCATAAATCGGCATTGAAATCGATCTTCAAGCAGGATAGGTGGAAACGACCTGCGAGTGTAAACTCGACACATTTCCGGCAATGATACTACTCCAAGCTTCGTATTGCAGGGATCAATGCCTTCTGAACCGAGACCAACAGAGAACTATCTTTCATACTTTCTGGAATTACTCAGTTTTTCGGCATTCTTCTACTTCAATACCAGTTGCATGAGAGCTTCATTGATTGGCTTACCAAACTTAACCTTCAAAAAACGACCTCTCAAACTTATCAAAAGCTGCCCGTCGGTCCAAACTCCATGTAGAACATCTTCGACCATTCATTAAACTGATCCTTCATTTCGCCTATGCGAACGAATTGAGGTCCAAACGTCGATTCAAGTTCATAGTTCATCCATTCTCAAAATCATGACCCGCCGAATTCGTAACAGATTTCGAGCGGGTGAAAGAACGGGAATGGAAAATCGAGCGAGATCAGGATCTGCTTTCCATTTGTGGTATCAATACCGAACCAAGTTGCAGAATACTCACCAAAAAAGTCTTTCTCTTCTCGGTGGGTGAGTTCAAACTTTTCTAGCTTTAGTCCCTCGAACTCAGTCGGCATTAGCTCCTTTGTAAAGGTTGCCTCAATTAAGCCAAGATCGAGTCGGGGAGCCACATAATCTTCAGACCTCCAAGGTCCTAAACCAAATAGTGGCCCGAAAGAGATGGCACCCAGCAGAAGGAATAAGCCCGAAATTGAGTAGGTAACTGTCGAAGGAAGAACTAAAGGTGTGCTGTCAGCTTCCACGACCTTGCCTGAATCGACAGGCATGTTTTTCGAGCCTTGTGTCAGTCAATAACCAGTTGTAGAATTTGCGAGTCCACGAATCGTTGTGAGCCCCAGTTCTCAACGGTTCAAAAGACCATAGATATGGCCTCAAAAGTTAGGAGGAAGCAACTGATTACTACTGCAAATGCGATTAGCCCAACCGCTTGATGTTGCCAACCATTTGTCAAGTACGTCAAATTTGCTTCTACGACCAAGCGTGATCGCTAAATAGTCGGACAACATTCCCAAAACCATGACCAGCACGGAACTGAAAGCAAGGCAATCGAGGCTACCGGCAAACTTCGATTTTGCCAGACGATAATCAGTACGTAGATTGCCGTCAAAGCATAAACTACCCACTCCACTGCAGGCTTGGTCAAATAAAGAGCTGCTGCGTCTTTAATCTCAACCACATTGTCTGCAAGCAAATGTACTGCATAGCCAAGTCAAGCAGTGAACTTGCTGCCTCAGATGACGTGCTTGCAGCCAGTTGATCAAAAGCGTGTCCAGATTCGTTGGCAATGGAAGGTGACGAATAGTAACAGCACCACAATGCCGAGGTACCAATGCAAAAGCAATCGTCGTTGCATCCAGCCCAAGAACAACAAGATGACTGCAAATTGAGTTAGCCAAGGCGAGGTCGCGAGCAAAACTGCAAAGGCCAATACTGCCAATGAAATGGCGATAAAAACCACTGCGACTCGGTTTTTTACTACGCTCGAACATACTGTTAGTTTACCGCTACGAACAACAAGAAACGCAAATGCAATCCAAGCGAAAGGAAAGAACTGGAAGTGTGGACGGGTCCACAGGTTCATGGCCTGAGCCGAGAGCATTGGTACAGAGCCGAGTAGCCCAAAGCCGAGAATCCAATCAAATGGATCAGCGAGGAACTTACTTACAGTCGCGGCTGGCAGACTTGTGTTTGAACTTGGTTTCATCTGTGGATTCCAACAATGTGCTTTCTTGCTCGCTAATTCAAAATTGTCGACCAAGTTTCAAGCTGTTGTTGCTTGGAAAAGTGCTTTCGATAAATCTCAAAACAATGTTGATGCAATTCTAGCAGCTTTGGTCTATTCCTGGCTAACTCACTCAGTTCGTTAGCAATCAAATGATAATCGGTCACTTCAGACAGTACCCAGCCAACAGAATACTCACGAATCCATTTTGCGATAGCGCTTTCATCGCTGCCAGAAAATAAGACTGGTCGACCAACAGACAAAGCCCCAAAGAACTTTGACGGTACAACACATCCAGTCCAGCTTGGTTGAAGGCTTACAAGGTGAACATCGGCCGCCGAGAGTCGATTGAGCAATTCCAGTTCGGAGGCAAATCCTGCAACTCGCAGATTCTTAGTCTTCGAACACAAAGTTTTTACTTCGTCAATCTTGGGACCACGTCCGGCAAAACAGAAAACTGAGTTTTCGCTCTCCAGCAGTTTCGCTAGCCCAACAAACTCAGCAAAGCTGTGAGCCCGACCGAGGTTTCCGCTGTAAAGAAAACCAAGTGCGCTACTGCATCCGAAAAGATCCGTTTTAGTATCGTCATTAGATTCAGGCAGACTCTTCGGTTCCACTAAGGCCCATGGTGTGATGGTTGCGGGCTTGGCAACGCAAGTAGATCCATGTGCTTTGATGGTGTTTTGCAGTCGACTTCGCATGCAGGAGCCCAAATCAACGACATAGTCGCATTTTAAATAGGCCCAACGAGTAAACCAATTGATCAAGCGGACGATCAATGAACCCTCCTCGATCATTCCCTCAGCAACTGCTGCGTCAGGGTAAAGATCGTGACACCAGTGAATGATTTTAGTACGTCTGCGGAAAAGCCTCCAAGGTATCGCAGCTAGAACTCCCAAGGGTGGGTCAGTTCCAATGACGACGCATTCCGATTCGCTACGAGATGTGACAATGGCTCGCCAAGTCCATGCTAGAAGAACAAACATAGTATTGACAAGACGACCTATGGTCCCCGTTTGCGACATTGCCGGGCGCCAGACTCTTCGAATTTCGACACCGTCATGGACTTCGCGACTTGGAAAGCTTGCCTTCTCGTCATGGCAACTACGGATGGTTGGCATAGCAACGACACGCCATCGGTTCTTTGAAGCCCATGCTCCCAAGTCGGCGTACAATCTTGCACTGATCACATCGTCAGGGTGAAAGAAGTGATACAGCAATACCAGCGTTTTCGAAGGTTCCTCGGTCATGGTGCGATATCCACAACGGAGGCATTTGCGCTATTGCGAGACCTAAGCGAGTCAGCTCGAAATCGTGCCTGCCTCGCCAGTTCTAAGCGACCAGTCTTTTCGTAAGCGTTCGACAACGAATCATAAATCAGACTCGATTCCACCGACTTCAATGCCAACTCTAGGTCTTGAATTGCGAGTTCATTTTGACCAAGTTTTTCGCGAATCTGTCCACGAGTTCCAAGAATGGCTGGACGCTTATCGCGATCAAAGGCGAACTCAATTAGGTCAGCAGAAGACTGTTTCCAATCTTCGCTATCGGACCAACACAAAGCAAGGTTCGCAAGAATGGTAGCCAAATCGGTTGAGGATTGCATAGCTACCATTAGATGCAATTGGTAAAGACTCTCGTCTTTGGTCACGACTCCGATTAACCCCATGACCAAATGAATCGCATCTGGAATCTGCCCTGCAACCAAAGCTTGACGAAGATATTCCTGCTCAGAGTTTTTATCCGCAATGATTCTCTTGAGAAGTTTGTTCGTCGATTCTTGAACCAACTTGCTATCTGGTGAAAACACCAACGATGATTTCGTCAACTGTACCTGTTGGATGAACTTCAATGGTGAAAAGTTATCGTTAGCTAGTCGACTAACTTTCGAAACGAGCGCCTCACCAGCGCCAATTCGATACTCCTGAACCTGCCCTTGAGAATAGTTGAATCCGTCTAGCAGCAATTGTGAGGCTGCCTCTTCGCGTTCCTGGAAAATAAGTAGTTGCGCAAGTTTGATTCGATAGGAAACAACATTCGGTAGCCGTTTCAGCCGATCGGTAAAGAAGCGTTCAAACTTTCTTGCCAGCGTTGTTGCCCGATTCTCTTCGCCTAAATTCTTATAAAGCTGAGCCGTTACAAAGGAGTATTCAGGGTCTTCGGACAGTAGCTTTTCGAAGTGCGTAAGGGCGACTGAGAATTCTCCAATTTCCTTGTAGTACCTGCCAAGATAATTATGCGCTTTGCTGCTAGTCATTTCATATTTCAGAGCCATTTCTGCGTATTTCTCGAACTTTTCTGATTCGGCTTCGGTCCAAGATTCTGCGCTATCAATATTGAACTCGTGGTCAAGTAACCAAACTGCACCCTCTGTGTATTCGTGCTCATCTACAATGCGTGAGATTTGACTGATGGCTTCCGCCTTCTTTCCTAGGTCATAGGTAACCAGTGCACTACTGAACATGATCGCGATATCATTGGGTTGAAGTTCACGCAGAACATCAATGGCAACTTGTGCCCTAGCGAAATCGTTTTTGGTCACTGCGCGGGTGAACAAATTTCGGTATTGCTCAATCTTGGCTGATTGGGGTCGGAATTTGTTGTTCACCGTCCCCGCAAAAATAATGGAAACGGCTGCTACGGCAGGTAGGGAGACAATCCAATCCTGTGAGGGTCGCGAAGAAGACCAGAAGATCAGAAATCGAAAGATCCAGACGATCCAAAACGCAGGATTGAGAAATTGGACTTTAGTAGGCTTCGCAGGTGGAACAAAATACCGACGAAGTTTTGCAAGAGGTGCGGTTAGTTTTCCGAATCGGCCCCAAAGCCTGTTGACACTTTTGTCAAATGCAGCAGAGAGCCGCTTATACCAAACGATCCTGAACGAAGTCCCTGACTTCGAAGATCGCCTCTTAAGGAGCTTTCTAAACCATCGCCTAAGTTGCATAACTGCGTGGCTCCCCTAGTTGGATAGAGTCTCGTGTCGAGATGCTAACTCTTCATTACCAAGCTGTCGATATGCTTCTGCCAAAGCGGCATGCGCAGTTTTTGCCAATTCCTGCTCCTTGAGTGCATACTCTAGGTCAGGAATTGCGTCGCTGTATCGCTTTAGCTTCACTAGCAACTGTCCCCGAGTATCTCGCAAGAAAGCGTGGTTCGGGAGAAGCTGATTGGCAAGTTCCGCCATCTGCAGCGCGGACTCTAGGTCAGGATTTTGAGACTTCAAAATAGCCATGGCAAGGTTGTTGAGTACCCCTGGCATTTGATTTCCATCCGAACTCGCCTGCTCAAGTTCCTTCTTTGCTTCTTCCGCACGGTTTTCAAATAGTGCTAAGGTACCTCGAACAAAGTGAACCGCTTTAGGATCTAATCCTTGAGCCAATGTTGCTCTGACAGAAGCTATTGCATCGTTTTTGTTGGTACGACACTCGAACAAAAGCCCAATAACTTCATCCATCACTACTTGACTATTGGGAGCCAATATCAATGCTCGTTTTGAATCTTCAAGACGATCTTGTAAGCTGCTGTTATCATTGTTTTTTCTGCGAATACGGTACACGTATGCTTCGCCAGCTAATGTCTTCAGCGTCTCATCTTTGGTGAGGTTAAATCCCTCGATCAGAACTTGAGAGGCTTGATCCTCCTGTTCGAGCAGGGTTAGCGCTTTGGCTAGATTGGTTCTGATTTCGCTGCTCTTAGGGTTTTCTGCTAAGAGCGCGCTAAAGTGGCTAGCAGCGATTTCCGCAAATTGTCGAGCCTGAATGCGATCACCAAGTTCATTACATACGATTGCAGTTGGAAGGGCGAATGTAGGATCTCGACCCGCTAATGAACCTAAGTACTTCACCGCTTCTTTCTTCGCATTAATGGCCAAGAGATAGCTGCCGAGAAGCTTTTCAGATTTGATTCGACTGTCTGAGTCCGATGCCTCCAACGCTACGCCAGTTAGGTACCTGAACTTTTGGTGTGTTGGTATATCCCAACTGCCAGCATTCTTCAGATCAATTTCATTGGAAATAAGCCATAGCGCGGCACGTGGTGATTTCGCTGAGGTAACCAAACGCTCCATAAGCTCAACGGCTTTCTTTCGATCACCCTTCTTCTCTTCAAGTATTGCTTTTTGGTACCGCAATCCTTCATTGCCAGGGTTTAGCTCAATCAATGCAGACAGGATGATTCCAGCATCGTTCAATCGTTCATCATCAATCGCTTGATCGTACATTCTTCGGTATTGCGACTGACGTGATACACCCGTTTGAAATCGAGCCTGATAAGCTATCGTTACTAAAACTAGCCCAAGAGCAACTGAGGGTAAAGCAGGTAAAACGCAACTATACGGTCTCGATCTTAGCCATTCCCATATGAACAGTCCTAACCAATAAATCCACTGAAACGGATTAAGCATTTTTGCTAAAGATGGCATCTTCGATGAATTGCTTAGTCCAGTTTCAGTCTCCCAAGACTGTTTGTGAAAGCCGAAAAGTAGATGAACTAACTTTCCCAAAGCGGCTCTGCGTTCGCCCTTTTTGAGTAAAGACCTGAACCATCTACCGACCACGTTCCCAATTGAGCTTGAGTACATTTACTGTTTCTCCTGCATCTTCATGTTTAACGCAATCTCAAACTGCTGGGTTACCGTCTCTACGATCTGCTGAAAATCTGCCTGACCACCGGTTTGCCCGTCAGCACTCGAAGTTGTAAAACGTAATTGGAAGTACTTCTCATGTTCAAGCTCAGACTCAAGTCTTTTCAAACAGTAATTGGTATAAGTGTTGATGAGCCCAATTCCACTCTGCTTGGCGAACGCGACTTCAAACATCGCTAACTGTCGATTATCGCGAGAAAGGACATAAGCACTGAAGGACGACGACACCTTAAGCTTAGATGTATTATCCTGTTCAGCTTGTACTTTCCAACCAAGTCGACTCGCGCTTGGAATCCAACTATGCAATGTACTTGTTTGGATGAGTGCTAGCCTCAAAGTCGTATTCGAACCTTCAAATGTGTACTGAACAGCTTTATCGGCCAAAACCGGAGGTTCGTAATTGACGCTATCGTTGATTTCGGTCAGCGACCAGCCTACAGGCAGAGATGCCGAAAGTTGTTTGCTCAACTTGGCCAAGTCTCTTTGCGCATGGTGCTGACTTGTCAAGGCTTTGTAACATTGCCAAGCCTGAATCGGTACGCTCGTCAACATGATCAATGCTGATCCAATTAACAACCACCTCGTCAACTCAGATGGTTTGTTAAGAGTAGATACAATCAGACGCTCCTGACTCGTTTTCGGATCAACTTGGTTCTGTCCAAGAACATAATCCCAGGTCTTAATGATTGGGTTATAAAACAATCTACCCAGCGAACTATCCTCGACCGGACTAAACAGAATCAGAATCAAGCGATCAAAGGAGGTTAGTAAAGCGAATGAGCAAACCAATGCAAGTACACCTAACACGCTGCGTGAAAGGCCCTCAGCAGTCGCTAATGAGGCTGACGCACCAATGGATTGGAATACCAACAACTGAACAAGGGTTGTTAGTACTGTTACTGCGAATGCTGATAATAAGTAAGCGGGTAGAAGCCATGTAGTCCTTCCCATCCAAATGCATAGTAACGTAGCCGCGAAAGCTACCGCTTGAAACGAATTGATGCCTTGGCTGAAAAGGCTAAGTTCTACAATTCCAAACGAGAAGTTACAGGTTCCCGCCACTATACGATGGGTAATGTCCGCCAGGTCCAGCATCGTGCTAGCAACCATCGAGAGAACAAGTTCGACAGAATCTGTCAGCCACGAGTCTATCACTTGTGGCAACGGAAGCAGAAAAAGTGCTGGGAAAACCAATCGTGTTAGCCGATGGTTACTGCAATCAAAGTGACTTTGGCAGAAGGCCGCAAAAAGTAGAATCAGAGACAATCCGGCAAACCAAGGCATTCCTAAGACAATTGCCAACAACAGCGTAAGTGTTGAAGCCAAGATCAAGCCTAATGACGATCTACTTGAAGGTAATCTGGGAACTCTATTCCAAAGTTGAAGCACTAGGAAGGCACATACGGCGATGGTTGCAGGCAAATAGTAAAACCTCGGAAATCCTGCAAAATGAATAACGTGAAGCAAACTAAGGAGGGATACGGCAATGAAGGTCGCGATCCACCAAAACTTCGGATTTAGAAGCGTAGTGGCCTGGGAAATAGCTAGCTGAGTAACATCACCAAATCCCATTTCCTTTGCAGCCGGCATTGTTGGTTCAAGCTGCGATTTGGCAAGAATTGGATGCTTTAATGTTGATAAGCTGGATGTACTTGGCACAAAGGGAATCACGGATCACCTTTCCGAACGTTTGCCAAGTCATCACGAATTATCTCTCGAATCTGTCGATGAAGTTCTCGAAGCTTTTCTCGTTGTGCGTCTGTGAAAGGTGTTTCAGACGTCGTCCAGAGTTGAATGTTGAGAGTTGCACCTTCAAACGCCTTTGCTTGGGATTAGAACCTCGACGCAGCTTCCAGCCAGGAAGCTTCCAAGACTCCAGCCGCTAAGTCGAACCGGATGACCACTTCGGTCCATCGCGCTGAAGAATAGCTCACCGAAAATTGTTTCGCTGTTTACGAAACTTGCTTCGACAACATCCCAAGCTCCCTGATTGTTGGATTGGTTAGCCTCGATGTGTTGACGATTGCGGAGATTCCATCCATTGGCTCCATAGCACAAGCACAAATCGTGCAATTCAGCATGCTGACTCACCAAGATCCGCGTGGGCATTCCATCAAAGCGGCAACTCCACAGATCTGCGTGAATACCTAAGGCTGGATTAGCAGAATCGGTCGAGGTTTCATGGCCAATGACTTCTACCCCAGGTACTTGTGTTATCAGTGACTCGTTGGGCTTCCAGTATTCTGTGTTCACAAAATCGGGTGTTGCAGACCAGTGACGATAACCATAAACACACTCCGACCCTAGAACGATTACGGAGACAATCAATGAAACTGGTACCGCAAATCTTGGTACAAGTTGCACCTGTGCCTCAACTGAAACGGGAGAGGAGCTTTGTTTTTCTGGAATCTCTTTTTGGATCGCAGACATCGGTTTCATTGACCAGTTCCACATTCGCGAAACCGGATTGACTAGTTTTCCATCTCGAGAAACTGGAGCGGGATAGAAAACAATTCGAATGAGTCTATCGGAAGAAAGCAACAAGATAATAGCCACAAAAAGGCAGGCATAACCGAGTAATTCGTGGTTGAGCCCATGTGAGAGATCTAAGCCCCACCTTTCTTGTGAATAGCAAATGATGGTGACTCGCAAGATATTCATCACACCTGCCCAGGCAACAGCGAAAGCCACGTAGATTGGCAAAAGCAACCAACTTCTATGCTGCCATGTTACCCATAAAACGGCCAAAAACATCAGAGAGAATACGGACTGAATCCCACTGCACGCCTCTTCAACAAACAGCGTACCACTGGGCAGGTGGAAAACGTTCCCAGCCAAATGATGTGGAATGTCAAACCGGTCAAGTATGATGCTGCTAACGCGAGCCGTAACTCGTTGAAGCCATCGAGTCAGTTCAAAATCGAAATTCAAAGGCAATCGAAGAATTAACCAACAAAGTGGCCAAAGCCGTAACAGCTTCCATCGCTCCTGAATATTACAGCTTCCCAGGAAGGCACCAAGCATCAAGAGAAATCCAATTGTTCCCAGCCACGGTGACCAAAGTGAGGCACCAACAATTGCAGTAATTGCCCCCAAAATCAGCAAAGACCAAGTCATTCTTCCTTGAGGTAGCTGAACGGACCTATCCCAGCCGCCGAAAAACAACAGTCCAAATGAAATCACCAACGCGGGAATAAAGTGATATTGAGGAAGATCGAGAGTATGCCAAATGTAAATCACAACTAATGGCAGCGAAGCAACCAATAGTATGCCCCAAATCCAAAATGGCGGATTTTTTCTACTGGTGTCCATAATTTCGGTTTTGAGAAGGTTGGTAACGCACAATGAGATAGATTACCCCAAGGTAACATTTGTATCCGCCATGCGGTTCCCACAGTTTATCATTCGCGGTTAATTTACTGCGTCTGTTAGGGCTGTAACGATTATCATGATTGGTCCGAAAACGAAAAAAGGGAAGCTTTCGCTTCCCTTTTCAAGAGATCTATGATTATTCAACCTAGGCAGCCAGCTTGCGGCGTCTTGAGAATGCGCCTGCCCCTACCACCAAGCCCGTCAAAACCAGCATTGAACTAGGCTCAGGAATCGCTTGAATACCACCGAAGTACTGAATCCCGCCACCGCTAATGGTGAACGATCCAACCACTCCAATCAGGCTGGCAAAGTTATTATCTGACCCAAGAGCTGGAATCGAGATATTCAGTGTTTTTGACCCGTAGCTACGCTGGATGGTGTGACCAATGACATTCCCGCGAAGCTGGTTGGATTGGTAGCAACTGTGTTGACAGTTCCAGTCGTAAAGTTGAAGTGCTTTCCAAGGAACACGATGTATCCACTAGTAACTCCGCCCGTTCCATTTGTATTTACTAAAGCTTCAAAAATCGAAGAACCAAGAGTAGTTAGACCTAATGGGTCTGCGCCACCATTCGTGGTTAAGCCTGGGGAAATCGGAGAAACCGAGCCTCGAATAAACCGAACCCGCGTTAGCTTGGGAAGCGATCAAGCCTAGAACAAGTGCCAAAGCCGACATCAAACGAAACATGTTGTAAAATCTCCTAAGTGTGCGTTGCCGCCAATTTCGTTCCAAGTTAGTTACTAGCTAAAGATTTGTCAATCAACCTAACTAGAAAAATCCGCAAAGTTTGAAAAACCACCAAATGCAGCCCTAGTGGGTGGTTCGCGGTGATCGGAATCTTCGTAGCTGATCCTGCCAAGGTTCAGCGTTCGTCCTCTAATTCCAACCTGGATGCTCAGTGTAACCTCGTCGCTCCGCGACAGGCTTGCCCTCGTTCCAGGGCTCTGTCCTCTTTGACCTACATATTTTCTTACAGAGCCTCTAAGGTTGTCTCATGGGTGAATGATTGGTAGCTAAATCGCGAGGCCTTCGAATGTCCACTATCCTTACTACTCGTCTGCTTGCCGCCGTTGGCGACATGCTAGTCCGCATGGGGCCCCTACCGAGCTTGCCTCGTATAGCCGAAGCTATGTACCTAGTTTCAAGGGCGAAGCTCTGCCCGTTTACTTAGCCCAGCCTTGTAGGGCCTTGTAGGGCTGGGTAAGCAATTCCCGAGAAGAACAAAGGGCCAACGGCCCGCCGGTTTGAGCTCAAACCGGCGGGCCGTTGGCCTTACTTTTTTTTTCTGATCTGTCCACCAGCCCGATGGGCTGGGCTGAGTAAATTACTGGGCCTTCGGCCCGAAACCCCAGAAACCGTGCAACATTAAAACTAGCGCCTGCGGTCGGCCGAAGTTGTTACGCATGTCTTGCTGTCGTACGCCGCTCCAGACTGCGGCTAAGAAAAGGGTAATGCCTGAACCCTGGCGGGATCAGCTACGAATCACTCGGGTCACTTCCAAACTAGAAAACTGCCCACGGCGATCGCGTCCATGCTAGTTCTAGTCAGAACTCCCAAGGCTTGGTCGGGAGTCCGAACGATGGGTTCGTTTTCGTTGAGGCTGGTGTTCAGCAGAATGGGAACGCCCGTTTTCTCAAAGAATCGAGTGATAAGAGCGTGATAACGCGGATTGGTCCTCTTGGAAACAGATTGCAGCCGGCCTGATCCGTCCACGTGGGTCACGGCTGGAATAACAGAGCGTTTTTCCTTACGAATCGGCAAGACTTTTTCCATGTAGGGGGCCTCTTCGTTGATTTCGAACCACTCTCCAACATGCTCCTCCAGAATACTAGGAGCAAACGGCCGAAACTTCTCGCGAAACTTGATCTTCAGATTGATAATGTCTCGCATGTCGGTTCGACGTGGGTCGGCAATCAGCGATCGATTCCCAAGCGCTCGGGCTCCGAACTCCATCCTTCCTTGAAACCAACCTAAGACGTTGCCATCCAAAATCATGTCGGTCACGCGATCCAGCATTTGCTCATCGGAGAGTTTCTCGTAGTTGTATCCTGACTTGATGACGGCTGACTCGCATTCTGCGTCGGTAGCCTCGTCGCCCCAATAGGCGTGATCCTGAATGAAGGTTCTTGGTTTTCCAAGCTGACGATTCCAAACGTGGAACGCAGCACCGAATGATGTGCCGTTATCGGCCGCGCCGGCAGGGATGTAGACATTTTCAAATGGCGTTTGACTAGTAATCTTGCCGTTGGCCACCGAGTTCATGGCCACACCACCAGTCATGCAAACGTTTTTGCTGCCGGTTTTCTCGTAAAGCTTATTCAGCAGGTGAACAATAATCTGTTCCGTGACAACCTGAAGACTCTTAGCAATGTTCTCGTGCCGATGAGTCATCTCCGCCTTTGGATCGCGAGCTGGGCCTAATTCGTCAGTCAGTTTTCGGCTGTAAAATGGCTCTACGATCGGCGCTCCATCATTCCACTTCATTTTCACGCCTTGTTGATGATGCGTGAAGTAATCCAGGTTCAGTTCGAAAACGTCACCTTTGGGCTGTATCATCTTTTGGAAAAAGTCAACGAACTCGGGTTCGCCATAGGGAGCTAGCCCCATTACCTTGTACTCGTCGCCGTAGTGAGGGAACCCCAAGTACATCGTTAAGGCAGAATAAAGGAAGCCGATGGAATGAGGGAAGTAGACTCGGGAATGCTCTCGCCAGTCATTCCCCTTGGCATAAGCGGTTAGGGTACTGGTGAAGTCCCCCATGCCGTCGACGCTAAGTACAGCAGCTTCCTCGAAAGGCGACACCAAAAAGCCCGCCGCAACGTGAGTCTGATGATGCTCGATCCGATGAATCTGAGCCTTAATACGCGATCGGTCAACTCCAATTGACTGAGCCAATTGATCTTCTATGCCGAGCGTTTTGCCTTGCCTTTTCAGACGATCCAAGATCGCGCGGAAGCTCGGACGATGCTTGGCTACGAAAGCTAAGCGTTTACCCAGATTTGCACTTGGGTTGAACGAGATCGCTACATGCTCGACTTGGTCGATCGTGATCCCAGCATAATCCAGGCAATACTGAATTGACTTCCCCGGGAAACCGGCCCAGTGCTTGATGCGATTGAATCGTTCCTCTTCCACTGCAGCAACTAGTTGTCCATCAACAACCAAGGCCGCAGAAGCATCGCCATGATATGCATTGATTCCAAGTATGTTCATTTAGCAGGCTTATTCCTAATGTGTGTAGCTGATCCCGCCAGGGTTCAGATCGTTTCCTTCGTAGCTGATCCCGCCAGGGTTCAGTATTCTGCTTTTCCCGATCTAAACGTCTGAATCGTGGCCGATCCAGCTACGAAAACAGTAGCTGATCCCGCCAGGGTTCCGTATTCTTCCCGCATCCAATAATCTGAATGTTGGCACCATAAGTTACGTCTATCTGAACGGTGGCCCGTCCAGCTACGAAACCTCATCTTTTTCGACGAAAACGGAAGTTTTCTTCAGGTAATACATTGCTCGCCAAACTCTCGTCCAAGAGTCTCGCTCGAACAACCTCAATTCTGGATACCCCGGCAAAAGGCAGCCCGAGTATTTGTAGCTTGCATAACCATCAACCGGCACGAGACCTGATCGTTCCGGATTGCGAGCAATATACTCGCCTAAGTTCTGAAGCTCATTCGTCTCGAACTCTTCCTCGCGAAGAACACGATCATGAGCTTGATTCTGCCACTGAAATCCAATTCGTCTAAGCGATTCATTGCTCGCCTTTCGGAAAAAAGCAATGGCTCGTAACTGATCAGAAGTTGCTGTTAACCCGTGCCAAAGCATATGCAAATGATCCGGCATCAGGCAGTAGATGAAGCAGGCTAAATCGAAACGAAAGCAGGTGTGAGCTAAAATCTCTCGAAATCGATACAAGAAGGTTGGAGTCAGCCAGCCAGTTTTCCGGTAATCCATTGTCTGAGTCCAGTGAACCCAAGCGTGCCCTTTGTAGAAACTTGAATCCAATCGCTTGAGGTAATCATGCTGATCCATTTGTAGCTTGATCCCTTCAATCTCGTAGCTGATTTCGCCATTATTCAGATCTTCGGTATTTCCCTATCTAACCATCTGAACGTTGGCCCATCCAGTTACGCCTATTGTAGCTGATCTCGCCAGAGTTCAGTTTTCCCGACCAATCCTCTGAAGGTTGGCACCATCAGCTACATTTCTGAACGGTCGCCCGTCCAGCTAAGAAAATCCACTGAACCGTGGCCGGATCAGCTACGAAAAAGCGTCCAACAAGGAAAATTTCATTTCCTAATCATTCTATCTAGCAGCGTTAGCGACAATACCAGTTCTGCAAAAACTCGCTGTAGCGTGTAATAGATTCCTGCTCGACCATCGAGAATCAACCTCTTGGCGAACAGGCAATAAAGTAGAGTCAACCAGGGAGCAAAGAAAACTCGCTTTCGAATGCGATCTTTCCAACCCAGTTCGCTGATACTCGCCCTCAACAACTTTTCTGCTTCATGTTCCGCATACTTCAACTGAGAACGCAGCCAATTCGATAACGGCTTACGATCATCATGAATGATGCGAGACCTAAGCTGGGAAACTTGGCCATCAATCTGAACTCGATGAGCGTGACCGTCCCGAAGATAGTTGGCTTTCACTCGTTGATACAGAACCGTTCGAGGCGGGTAAAGGCAGGCTCTCAGGTTCTTGCCATAAATGCCGTACAAGAAAGCCGCTTGATATCCGGCTGAATCACCCTCTAGACTTTCAATCTCCGCAGAAAGATCAATAGAGCAAACGTAGTCCGCATCCATAGACAATACCCAGTCTGTTTGGATATTCTTCAGACCAAAATTGCACTGATCTGCAAAGTGATCAAAAGCCCGCTGAACCACAGTGGCTTGAGGGAAATCCGCAACAATACTCAATGTTTCGTCGGTACTAAAGCTGTCCACGATTAGAATCTGCTTAGCCCACGAAACCGCCTCTAACGTTCGACGCAAGTTTGCCGCCTCGTTAAAGGTCAAGATCATCGGTGTTATTTCTGCCAGTTGCATCTTGTATTTCGTAGCTGATTTCGCCAGAATTCAGTTCTTTGGTAGCTGATCCCGCCAGGGTTCAGTCTTCTGCATTTTCCTTATCACAACCGTCTGAATCGTGGCCGATCCAGCTACAAAAGCCGTAGCTGATTTCGCCAGAATTCAGTTCTTTGGTAGCTGATCCCGGCGGGTTCAGATATTCTGCATTATCGTGAGAGCGAGGTACTGAACGGTAGCCCGATCAGCTACGTGAAATCATCCGATCCAGCTACGTGAAATCATCCGATCCAGCTATGAATGCAGACCTTTAGTTACGATCCTTTTTCGACAAAAACAGATGTCTTTTTCAGATAGGCAACGCCCGCCAAACTCTTGTCCACGAATCAGGCTCAAACAATCTCAATTCTGGATAGCCGGGCAACAAACAGCCTGTGTACTTGTAGCTTGCATAACCATCCACGGGCACTAGTCCATTCCGCTCAGGATTACGAGCGATATACTCGCCAATAGTCTGCAACTCGTTTATCTCAACTTCAGATTCTCGAAGGACGCGATCGTGAGCTTGACTCTGCCAATGAAAACCGATTCGCCCAAGCGACTCGATGTTGGCCTTTCGAAAAAACGTCATCGCCCGCAACTGATCCGAATCCGTTGTTAAACCATGCCAAAGCATATGCAGGTGATCGGGCATCAAACAGTAGAAGAAGCAGTTCCTCCGTCTGAATCGTGGCCGATCCAGCTACAAAAGCCGTCACTGATCCCGCCAGGGATCGGATCTTAATTCCCAATCTCAAACACTCTGAACCGTGGCCGGACCAGCTACGAATCCCGACTGAACGGTGGCCCGATCAGCTACGAAAACCTACGTACGCCGCGTCGAACTCACGTACAAGCTATCGGCGACAAGTTTCAGCGGTGTTACGACTCGACCCATACTTCTCAAGAGTTCAGAGGTTCTAATGATCAGTCGATTCTTCCAAGGCATCATGTGTAGGTCTGAAGGCTGAATACCTAACCCGAAAAAACCATCAATCTCCAATCGCGAAGGTCCAAAACTGCGGTCAAAGACTCTCAGCAAGTGGGTTGGAGTGTAGTAACGCACATCGAAATCCGAAGCTGCTTTGAATCCTCGTCTAGCTTGATGGTACAAACATCTAATGCCGAGTGTATTTGGCATCTGGATGTACAATCGCCCACCCGGTTTTGAAACTGTGGCAGCCTGGTTTATTGCGGCCTCAGCGGCTTCGTAAGAGAAGTGCTGAATTACGCTGTAAGAGAAGATCTGGTCGAACACTGCATTCCGGAATGGCAATTGTGTTGCATCACCCACCACGAATTGTACATTGGGCAAATTCATTTTCTGTGCTAATCGCTTCGCAGCTAACACAGCGCCTAACGATGGGTCCATGCCTACGACTTGGTATCCCAACCTGCCTGCAGATATGCTCCACCGTCCCCAATTGCAACCAATGTCCAATAATAGGTTGCCATCAGATTTCGGCAATCGAATATCCGGAATCGGAATCGATTGCAACGAACCGATCTTATCAACATACAGGTAACCAGCAGTTGCCCCGATGAGGAAACTAATGACTGGATCAGTATCTTTGTCGGGATTGAAATTGGCGACCTGCTTCCTCAATTCAACCAATTCCTCGCTAGAAACACCTATTGTTTCCAATTGCCAAGGATCTTCCGCGTTTTCTTGTCCAGCCGTAATTGAAGCATCCGCGACCCAGAGTGTTCTATCTTCCTTGGGTGCCAAAAGCACTGGAACTCCATGGACAACTGGATAGCGTCTACCCTCAGCAGAAGTTAGCCAATTGCCATCACGAATTAGTGGGCTCCGTGTTACAGGGCAGCAGACTATTGTTTCAAGCATTGAATTCGGATTCATTAAAAGTAAATACCATCGTCTCGCCGTTAGGGCGCAATCGATCGATAAAAGTCCAGCATTTCATCCGCTGTTCGATCCCATTAAAAATATTTCCAAAACGTAACTTCTCGACTTCTGCCCCTTAATCGCGAGCGAGTCCGCTGACTCCATGGTGGCGGCCGCAAGAGCCAATGATAGTTTTTCGGGAGTTGGGTTTACCCACCACCCCATTTCGTTTTCTTGTAGACAACGCCAGGGAGTTCCGGTGGTTGTAAGCACTGGCAGTTCAGCAGCCATAGCCTCGGCGATGACAATACCGAAATTCTCATTGAATGATGGTAAGACAAATAGTTCTGCGTTTCTGTAAGCCTGCCATTTAGCCTGATCATCCAGCGGACCAGTAAAGCTAACAGAACTGCTTAGGCCATTCGCCTCGATCTTCTGCTGCACAGTTCGCTTAAATCCCTTCTCGTCTGGGCCTGCAATCACCAGTTCCCACGCATCTCCAACAGCGGCCAGTTTCCATGCTTCAATCAGCTCCAAAAGTCCCTTCTTCGGATGAATTCGGATAAGAAAGCGCTTGTCGCTTTCCCTTCTGAAGATTCCTTTTGGGTAGGTGCTCTGGAAAATTAATCCCGTTGGGGACGACCACAATCGGCTGTGTCAGGCCGAGCATCCGAATCTCTTCAGCTTCTTGCTGACTTGTTGCGTGGAATGCCGTAGCGCTTTTCAAATCGGTGTGTTGATAAAGTACCCACGCCAGTTTCTTTTTCCACTTGCCGTGACCTAAAGCCCACTCCCCGAGCATACCTCTAGGACTGACTACTCGTCGAACCGAACGCTTGACACAATACTTCGCAAAGCAGTGGTTGGAAGGCAGCCAAACAGCGTGATCATGTATTATGGATATACGACTGTCAGTTTGGATCAATGCGTCAAGCTTTTCGAAAACGGCTTTGCGAATTCCAATTTGCCTGCCGAATTTTGACTCCTGAATCAAGTGAACTCGGCTGTGATCGTTTGGATAGATGCACTCGATTGCAGCGTCTCTAGGTTGAAACGTTAGCAGATGATTGTCGACTCCCATGCGGTTCAATGCGTCACACAATGCAGGGACACTTCTTGATGTGCCACCGTGATGAGTTTGAGTACCCGCTATGGTTTGAATGACTCGCAAGTTCATGGAGGGAGGCTGATAAGCAGTTTAGCTTGCTACTCCTAGAGACTGTAGCGATTTGTCCAAGACGAACAACATCCAACGTTGATACCAATGATCCAACTTGACCGGAGACTGATCTAGGATCTTTGAAAACCTTTGCTTCCACGTCGAATCGTTTTCCATCCAAACTTGAAACGGAAATCGAAAGCCTCGTTTAGGCTGCTCTAAGACCCATTTAGGAATATCGCCAACTGCATCCACAAGTAGCTGCTTGCCATTTGCAAGTCGAAGATCTGCTGGTACTTGAGCAACAGATTCAAACAATTTGCGGTCTACCAGAGGAACTCTCAGTTCTAAGCTCCAAGCCATACTCATCACGTCGCTATCACGGAGCAACTGATTCCTCATGTATCGAGTTAGCTCCAGGTAACTGATTTGATCAGCAATTTGCCAGTCGTTATTCAGCCCCTTTTCTGCGTCTCGCGAGACTGCACTGAAAAGCTCGTCAAACTCGCACACGGACTCAGAATACTTGGATGCAATCGCCGCGCAGGCTTTTCGATCAAAGTAGCCTCTTATAGCCAAGTAGGCATCGGCCACGGAACCTGAACTCTGCATAAACTCGAACAAACGAGCCCTCGGACCAGAGGCTCGAAGTAAGCGCTGCGCCGCTCTGGCAACACTCTTACCGAATGGCAGCATGCGATAATACCGACTCGCTCTGACCAGCATAGGAATCAGCCGGAACGAAGGATAGCTGCCGAATAGCTCGTCACCACCAAGCCCAGACAAAACTACTTTTAGGCCATGGTCATGCGCAAACTTGGAAACACAGTAGGTATTAAAGCCATCATTGCTGGGTTGATCCATCGCGCTAAGATGTTGCTCAAAAAGTTCTTGTCCTTGTTTAGCCGTCATTCTCCAAACGTGATGATCCGTACCGAAATGCTTTGCCGTTCTTTCAGCGATACTGCCCTCATCATACTCGACCTCTTCAAAAGAGATCGAGAATGTTTTGATCTGTTCAATGCCTGCTTGTCTGGCAAGTGCGACCAAGGCGGTTGAATCAATGCCGCCGCTTAGAAATATCCCAACAGGAACATCGCTTACGAAATGCCTTCGAACAGTATCCAGCAGTGCTTCTCTGATTAGGCGAACGGCCTCTGGCTCCGAAATTGAACTAGGTCTGGTAGCTGTTTCAAACTTTGGCTGCCAATAGATTTTCGGGGATGCAGGCACTCCTGTCCAAGTTAGAGTAGCGCCTGCTGGCAGCATTTGCACCCCATCCAGCAAGGTCTGCTCTTCAGGAACACTTCCAGTAAGCAGATATCCGACCAACGAAGTTTTGTTGATCGAACGACTCGGGATAACCTTAGAGAGTGCTCGCAACTCTGACGCAAACGCAATGGAAGATTCATCCTGGTAGACATAAAGAGGCTTAATGCCTAGCGGATCACGCGCCAGCGATAATACCTTTCCGCGATGATCCCAGACTGCAAAAGCGAACATCCCTTCGAGCTCAGCTAGACAAGCGAGTCCTTTCTTTACAAACAGATTTAGAACAACTTCTGTATCACCGGTGCTGCGCAACTGAGTGCCATCCTTGATCAGTTCATCTCGCAACGGCCCAAAATTATAGATCTCCCCGTTGAAGACGATGGTGTATCGACCATCCAGAGAATGCATAGGCTGATGGCCAGTGGGACTTAGATCCAAAATGGAAAGACGGCGGTGACACAGCCCAACTCTCAGATCCTCTGAAAGCCAAGTTTCCCCATCGTCCGGCCCACGATGGAACATTGCCTTCTCCATAGACATGATCTTCGATGGCTCGACCACACCCTCAATCGTCGCAATTCCTCCTATGCCACACATATAATTTTCCTGTAGCTGATCCCGCCAGGGTTCAGGGCTGTTTCCCGTAGCTGATCCCGCCAGGGTTCAGACCTCCAACCTTCCGTATTCCACCGATCCTCAAACCCCTGAACGGTGGCCCGTCCAGCTACGAATACCCTAAATCCAATACGGAATCTACTGCCGCCCACAACCGCTTACGGTAGGCGCTCGCCGTATAAGAAGCCTCATATCTTGCAGTTGCAGCCTTCGAAATCCGAGTCCACATTTCGTCTGAAGTCAATAGTTCAGTCACAGCACCGGCAAGCTGCTCAACATTATCAGGGTCAACTTCCAGGCCAGCTTCTGGTGGATTAACAACCTCTCTGGCCGCGTCGCAATTACTGACGATACATGGTCTTCCGTAACGCATAGCTTCCAGATAGACGATCCCAAATCCCTCCCCGCGACTTGGCATAGCAAAAACTCCGCAACTACGCAGCAAGTTCTCCTTTTCGACTTCGCCAACTCGACCATGAAACTTAACATTGCCTTGAACCCCAAGCTCTTTGGCCAGTTCTTGCAATTGCGGCTTTAGGTCTCCTTCGCCAACAATGTCTAGCACGGCAGTTGGTACACGCTTCATTACTAATGGCCAAGCCTGAATCAACTGCCTATGACCCTTATAGTCCTCGGCCTTGTGCATGCGAGCAATGATCAGGACTGAATTCTGTCTCCCCGGTACAGCTTCAGTCTGCCCAAGTGGACTTCCAAATCCGAGCGGCGTAGTGATATGCCGATGATTGGCGAGTTGCGGAGCGAAATCGAGGAAACGGCTCCAGGTGAAATCGCTGTTCGAGAGAAACAGGTCTACGGACTTGAGCTTCTTAAGCAACGCAGGTGGTTGCGGTCGCCAAACTTCGATTCCGTGTAAAAAGACAACCTTCTTTCCGCGAAAGCCTCGCAAGAAAGGCAACAATCGAAGCATGGAGCAGTGCCAAAAAACTGCTATCTCTTCTTTCCAGCTTCTCGATATCAGTTTGCAAATAAGCGACAACTTCGAGTCACTAACTAGGGAACCTAATCTACTATTGACGTTGTTCCCCGGATCGATTCCATAGACGATCGAACGAACTAGTTCGACGTCCTTAAGCGCATCAATGGCGCTGACCTGGACTCCTCCTTGCCGAGGGTCTAAGCCGGGCAGCACCATTAGCACTTTAGAATTATGCTCGTGAGTCAGAACTAACTTTCTTACTGATCTGAAGTGGGCCAATTCCAGGATAATACGGTGCCCGTGCGACGATCAGGCCATCCACTGAAAACGTCTCAGCCATATTTGCTGCCGCGATGACAATGAAATCGTGCTGAAGCAGATAGTCTAAGCAGCTTTGATGCACTTGGTCGTTGTGTGTCGAGATGAAGACGTAGCCAACTCTCTTGGATGCAAATAAAGTCTCTGCACCCAGCAGCATATCGTGTTCAAATCCTTGAATGTCCGAATGTAGCAAGTCTACAAAGTCGATCTTGTTCGTTTTCACAAAATCATCGATGCACACTGTCGCTGGACAACCTTCGCTAGACTGCATTCCAATAAACGCGTGGGTGAAGCTGCCGGTCATTCCATTCAATTTGAAGTTGCGCTTGCCATGACCAAGGTTAAAGGCCTCGGGTTCTATCATGAAGTTCTTGGCATTCGGGATTTTTTGCTGGAACCACATGCTGTAGAAGCTCCAGAAGGCCCCCATCTCAATCATTAGCGCGCCAGGCTTTAAGGATTTAAGCACTTCTTGAAACACAAACTCTTCTTGTGGCTCATGAACACCTTGGCAGGTGCAAAGCAGTTGAGCATATTCTGGGCCATAGTAACTTCCGTTATAGATCTTCAGGCCATTGTGCATGATTTGTTTGCCGCCAGCAATCTTTCCAGCATCAGCGACCTTCTCTATCTTTGCTAAGTCGCTACTTGCTAGCACATCATCGACTCTCGCTTTCCATGGGCCGTCAAGATGATAGTTTTTGAAGTAGGAATCCATCAGCCAATGCGATGCAAGATGGTATCCAGCCAATCGCCTGAGTAGATCACTTTTTCGAACTAAACGCCTAATCGATTGCAACATTTGGTTTTTGCCGATCTTAGAGACTTGGCTTTTGTATTTTTGCGAAAAGTATTGAAGAATGACCCGCGTAACTACCAAATTTTGGAAACTCAGCCTTCGAGTGCTTATCGCTAGCCCAACGAATGACGTCACGGTGATTCGAGATATATACTGCATCAACGTCGGGAACCAAACGGAAACCCGGTACTAAGCAGGTAGGGGTCAGGTTGATCACGAAATTACCACGTTCTTGCTCCAGATTCGCAAGCGCCTGTCGAATTCGAATTCTGCTGTCATACAACGATACTAAGCCAGCGACTACGCGACCCTTACGCAGCAAATCTTTGGCACTCGACTGTCCGGCTCCCAAATACTGAGATGGAAAAATGCCGCCTACCACGAAATCCGGACAAACTAAGTAAAGCCAACCGCCCGGTCGAATTAACCTCCACAACTCTTCTAGGTGCCGCTCGGGATACACACAGTGTTCAATTACGAAATACGAATATGCTGCATCAAACTTCCCGGCAGGCTCATCGCACTCGTAATCAGTCAGTACGTGCCAAGTAGCTTCCGGTTGGCGTTGTCGGTTCTGTTCGATGACTGTCGATGAGAACTCTGCGCCCGTATACTGATTAGCCTTTAGGCCTCTTTTCACTAATTCTTCTAAAATCCATCCGCTTCCGCAACCGAGTTCAATAACTTTAGAGGGCTTTCTATCGACAATCTCTTCCGTTAAGGATTGAAGAACGGCTGGCTGATTCTCGGTCGCAGAATCAAGCATTGCCTGATAAAAGCTCCTTGTCGCGTCTTGGCTGTAGTAAGCCAACATCTGCTTCTGAAGCGCGTCCAGATCTTGCTTGGTCGCGTTCGATGTCGAAACCCAATTGAAATTTCTTAGCTTATTCAACGACAGTTATCCATTAAATGATTGCTTGAGAAGTCCATGAGCCACTCCTGCGGAATATTCATCGGCGAGCAGCCCAAAGTTTCAATGCTAATCTAGCCGCTGACAAGGAACGGCGAACGTTGCCTCGCAATAGTGACGTAGCACTTCGTCGCAAAGCTGACTTGCTTTGCCTTGTTGCGTATTCGCGAATGGCGATTTCCAAACCTTCGTCTAGATGATGCCTAGTTGCAATTACCCAAGATTCCCTCAGGTCACGATTGGTCTTGAAGGACACACTAGAGACATTTCCGCCAATCTGTCGGTACTTGATCAGCGTACGTGGAATGTATCTAATATCGAATCCTGCTTGACTAGCGCGTATCAACCATTCCAAGTCGCCAAGTTGTGGCATATCTTCACAGAATCCGCCCACGGCAAAAAAGTTCTCGAGATGCATCGCGCATCCAGAAAAATGCCACCAGCAACCTCTTGAAAGTGTTCCTACCGCCGTTGCAATACCACCTTCAACGATTACCGTTGGGGCGCTGGTCGATCCTCGCCTGGATCAATTCGATCCGCGTACCAGTCATCCCAACTTGAGCAGATACTTACAGTTTTTTGATCCGCAGCATTCATCTCAAAAGCTAATGTAGACAACCAATCCATCTTGGAAACGTCATCCGCATGCAGAACGAAGCACCACCGCACTCCCTCGCTTCTTAGACGTTCGAAAGCCAAGTTGACCGTCTTTCGCTCGCCACCGTTCTTTTCAGAACGCCACACTTGACTGTTCGTATTGTTCTTTTCGAAGAACTTAGTAGCGATATCGACCGTGTCATCCGTCGAAGCATCATCAGCGACGATAATTCGAACACTTCCAATAATGTCCTGCTTTTGAATAGAGTCCAGCGTCTCCTCGATGGTAGTACGAGCATTGTAAGCTGGTATCAAGACGGTATACTGACTCAGTTGGTCCACTGAATGTCCTGAATGTTCTTGATAAGCAACGACGGCCACGATTCAACCTGTTCAGCTACGCCGCCTTCAAATGAGCTTTCGTTCCACTCTGCGGTTCTAAGTGGCTTATGAATATGATCCCGATGTAGGATCGTAGGCTGACCACCAATGAAGCAACTCCAGTAGGAAAACGTACTACCTGCGGAGCAGACTAGAACTTTTGATCTTGCCATTCGGTAGATGTCGATGATTGCACTATTGTTTTCAGCCCGAGTGATATTTCCTAAGCTGAGAATATCCTGTAAGTCTTTGTCCTTACCATCCGAGAAAAGCGTTACCGGCACATCATTCCCAGCTACGGCACGCAAACCTCTTATTACACTAACAAAATAGTCATTCGACGTTCGAACCAACCCTACCTTTGCGAATTCCTCACCTGGCTTCAGAGGACGAAAATCACCGTGACGTACATGAACGGCAATTTCAGGCTTTAATGAGTCTTCGATACGACGCTTTGTTGGTTCATTCAGCAAGTCCCACAGGCCCTGTAAAACAACTTCTCGGCCACGATTGAAATAACCAAAGTAGTCACTCCAGTGCGGCACCTTGTTAAATCGATACACTTTGTCGGCCTGCAAAGCGATTTCAAGTTCCGGCTCATCAACCGAACCCTTTAGTGCTTTGCTTAGTTGCGTTGTGACTCGACATGCTAACGACGAAGTAGCAAAGTCACCAGCATATCGTCGCCATCCACCGCCTTTAAGCCAAGTTCGAATTCCTGAGCTGTTGCTCCAACCGCTAGTTACTATTGGAACGGCTCTCGATTTCGAAAACCAATAGGCTTGAGCCCATACGAGCAGTTTGTTCCCCAAGCCGCAACTAGGTAGATCCGCCCAAACGATCGACTTATTCACTGAACTATTCAACGCTCTGGAGCTAACTTATCTAACGTTACCGACTGCCGGTGCCTGAAGGGATGCACTCCCCGTAAACATCGACTGGTTACTCATTAGCCATCTCAGGAAGATCATCAGTATGTAACTAGCAGCGAAGGAAGCCACGCACTCTGCCAACAAACCGCCAGGCTGCATCAAACTAAATCCTAGCAATACAAACTTGGTTACCTCCCAAAGCTGATTCTTTCTGAAGCTCATTGCTGCAGCTCGGTCCAGATAACGAATGACTACCGCCATAATGAAGAATCCAATGACGATTCCTGGAATTCCGAAGTTCGCATACAGTTCCATGACGAAGCCAACGCCAACACTGGTACCTGACGCAAAATACATTCCAGTGAACTGAGAAGCGAACTGGCCGCTTCCACCAAAAGATGGTTTGTTAGGCCAAATGACACGTGGTACCCAAGCCACCGCAGCAATCATCAATGATTCACCGTAGTAGAACTGGCCAGAACCGTGGTGGATATGATTGTAACTTTTTCCTACTAAGTGGTTTTGGTTCATTCTAATGTCGAACAAGTACAAGTGTTCAACATTACTCGGATCGAACAGCTCGAACATCAGCATTCGATTGGCCATGGTCGAAACTCGTTCAGTGATTGTTGCACGGCTCCAAACCTTTTCACGAATCTCATCTCGCCCCTTCATGTAGGTAACGTAGAACGAAAGAGCGAGCCAAAAAATAAACATGCCGCCAACAATCAGTGTTATTCGCATGCGAAAGAAACGAACGAAAAAACACGCAATTTCGATAACAGCAACAACACCATAACCAACGAATCCCATAATCAGAATGGTCGCGGCGGGAATTGATAAAGTTGCCGCCGCTGCGCTGAATTTGTTGACAGTTCCCGATCTGACCGCAGCAAACGCAAAGATGCAAATACCAATAACGGTTAACTGTACTCCGCTGGACGTAATCGAGGCTCCGCTGGGGATATATGGCGATAGCGGGAAAATCGCTAGGAAGAACACTACTCCAACAAGGATCAGCGCTCGACCAAACCGAATTGGAGTTGCCGACGGTATCGCAGTTAGCAAAATTCGTGGAGTCACCACATAATCTGCAAAGTACGTCCCGATGGTATACACCAAGATCGCCAACGTGCTGAGCGCCAGGCCAATCGCTGTTACGTCGATGCTAGCACCCTGTGAGAACAGAGGCGCGCAATTGCTAGGATCATAGCCTGGTACCAAATAGACGAATCCTCCGCCGTGAACAACGGTCAGTAGTAACGCGTAAGCTAAAGATAACCCAAGACTTTGATTTCTTCGACTAAATAAGAACAGCAGAGCTAAGCAGGTGCACCAGGTCAGACTGCACAGCCAAACTAAGCTATAGCTGTCCAACCCCAGAAATTGTTCGTCGTTCATTTCGCAATCCTTGACGTTGTCAGTTGATCACTCGACAACACTTGAATTAACCTTGCATCATACGTGTGATGCCAGCAACGTACTTGTTTCAGAGTATTCGCAGCCAGGCGTTTTCGCTCTACATCCGAAACCAACAGTTCACTAACTGCAGCAACCAGCCCATCAGGACTACTAAAGTACCTAACACCGGTCTCGTCCGATCCGAAGATAGCCCGATGTTCTTCAGTATCTTCAACCGCCAAGCAAGTACCGATCGCGGCCGCTTCAAAACTCCGCATCACATGTCCATCACGATTGTTATGGCGAACAAGGATTACAGCAACCTTTGAGACGGCCGAGTATCGCCGAATCTGGCTAATTGTCGCCATTCCGCCGATGGTCACATTATCCATTGGAAAACGATTCCAATCCCACCCAAAACTAATACCTTCAATCCTTGTTCTGAAAGCGCCTTGATAAACGGCACTCGATCCTCATCTGCACCGCCAACAAACAGAGCATCATACTGCCGTTGAGAACTCGCTTCATATTCGGGATAATGCTGATCTGGATCAAACGCAAACGGCAAGTACTTGATATCTGAGCACCCTGCCCGCAATAAATCTGCGCTATTCGCATGTCTGGGAGTGAATATCGAATCATAGTTGGGCAAGGCTGCTGCAAACCAGTTGCAGAAATGATGCTTGTTAAAAGGATCGTCTGTGAAATTTACACAGCGAATATTTCGATCTCGAATCAAGCGAATCGTCCAGAGCTTGTACAGGATAGATCCCGACCGTAAGTACGATCGTTGGACTGAATAATTCAATCTGCTCAAGCAACTGTTTCGTAAACTTCGACTGACGTACGTAACCGTGGTCTCGAAACCGCCAATAGAAGCTTTGAAGCAATCGACTCCCAACAGCTACTCGAATATCAGAGACTTCCAGCTCGATACCTAGACGCTTAGCCGCAGCGATAAAGTAACCACCGACATGGAATGGCAATGGATTGGCAACCAAAAGCAATCTGTGTTGTGAAGCAACTTTGCATGTTTCGCTGGGTGCTTCCAATGTCTTTTGGAAAGTACCGTTAGCCATTCTGCCAAAGTTGCTTGAAGGAACTGTCTAATATTGAAGCCTGCGAATTCAATCCAAGGTGAACCGTTGCGCGTTGAGTTGCCTTCAAACCCAACTGAGCCATCCGAGTTCTATCGTAACCTACTTGACGAAGCGCCGCCTCTAAACCTTCTACAATTCCTGATTCAACAAGCACACCACAATCAGCGACCAATTCTGGAAGGGCGCCAGTATTTGAAGCTACTATCACCTTTCCACAAGCCATCGCCTCAGGAGCTACCCGTCCATACTGCTCAATCCATCGTGGTGTCTCAAGCGAAGGAACTACTACAATATCAACTGCGTTCATGTACTGAGCAACTTCACCATGTTTCGCATGGATAAAGCTGGTTCTAGGTTTGATACTGGTTTCTTGGAGCAGTCTGTTCAAATATTCAAGGTAGGAACTATTCGTTGGGTCAAACTCGTCCAGGACCAATTGCCAGGGCAAATCAAGCATTCTTCCTAAAGCTTGAATCAGTATATGAATCCCTTTCTCCTCAGTCACTCGACCAAAGTACGCAAAGGTTAGTTCGCTAAGACCAATTAGCTTTCTAATTCTCTGCCTAGCTTCATCGTCGGGTCTGAAGATCAGCTCGTCAAAGCCCAGTGGCATCCACTCCACTCGTGCAAACCCCTCCGACTCGAAAAGTCTCTTGCCCGCGCTATTGATACACAGTACTAAGTCAACAACTCTCTTCGCTTTGTGGCAAAGAAATCGCTTGGCGACGGCAGCAGGAAGCTTTTTAAGGCCGCCGCGCTTTGTCGAAGCGACTAAATCAAACGGAAGGTTCTCGCACGAAATGCAAGCCAGTTTCGTTTCAGTTCGCTTGCACCAAAGACCAATCCGCGCTGTCTGATTGCTAATAGGATCTACATCCAATAACACCACATCCGGCTTTATTTCGGATAGCAACTCCTCCAATCCATCGAAGTAATAGGTCCTAGGGCTCGTCCCAACAATCGGTAGTAGCCTCAGTATTTCATCGCCCAGCGCTGGCTCTGGAGGTTGCGTCTTTCCGTGATAGTTCCATGTCTCAGGAACAACCACGTGAATTTCCCAACCCAACTGCTCTAACTTTCTATAGACAGCCCGGTTTATCGAAAGTACGCAGGCGTGAGAAACTACAACTAGCTTCCTTCGCATGCTGTTACCTCACGTCTGCCGAATTTAGATGTGTTGCACAGTGGTTCAAGCAATCGCTGATCTCTGCTTCCAGAGTGCTTGAAAAGCAGAATCCGCTGCTTAGCAACTGGTCTATTTTGAATTTAAAGCTGTTGTTTCGCATGCCTTGCGATAACACGTTAACTTCAGGAACAAAGCCAAGACTAACACTACTCTGAACTGAAATCAGCTCGGCCAACTCGACCATGGAAAGGCACCGATCTCCGCCTACATTGATCACTGAATGCAAGGACCTTGGACTAATGTTGATCATGTGAACAAAAGCCTTGGCTGCATCCCTAATACTAACGAAATCTCGATATTGACCTGGAGTGGTGACAGTTATTTGTCGTGTCTTGACAGCTTGTTGACACATGTTATTCGCAACAAGCTTCCACGCCTGTTCAGAAGCACCTAGCGGTTTGCCAACAGCATTGCTCAGGCGAACAACTACAGTTTCCATTGGGACAGTATTGAGGAAATATTCGGCCGCCAATTTTGACGCTGGATATGGGTGACTTGGGTTTGGAAGAGTACCTTCTGTAATCACCATCGATTCAGTCGTTCCATATACGTGGAACGTCGACGCAAATACGATTCTCTTAACACCGCTCTTCGACGCTGCCTGGGCAAATTTGAGTAAGCCTTCAACATTAAGCTTAACTGCTCGAATTGGATCGTCGGAGCACTGCTTCGCGTCTGCTCCTGCTAGCCAAATCGCCGCATCAATCTGATTCAGTACTTCTAACCAGTCCTCTGTGTTTGCCTGCTCTAGGTCCAGTTCAATCAATTGCTCTGCACCCAAAATTGATTCTTTTGGCTCTCTACGAACGTGAGCAACCACCTGTACATCCTTTAGCTCCGCAAGAGCTTTACAGACGTGCCTGCCCAGATACCCCGCCGCACCACTGACTAACACTCGTCTAAGGAAAGTGCTCAAATTGGCAATTTCCAATCAATCGCTGGCATCGATGGATCGTCAAGTTGGCGAACCACAGACTCAACTGGATCGTGTTCGATGCTCGCAATGTTTACCAATTGGTTGATGCCCGCGCTAAGTCCCTGAAAGGCAAGCCACATTCCCCTTGGAATAAACAGTCGTCCATAGTTTGCAGATTTTCTCAGTACAAAGCTGCCAACTTTGCCGTGAGTACTGCTGTCGATTCGATCATCAAAAACTACGAAACGAATATCTCCGCTCAAAACGATTAGGTTTGACTGCATTCTTGAGTGCTTTTTCCAACCCTTCACAATGCCTTGATTTACGGAGGAAAAATAAATCTCTCCAAAGCCGCAAAAAGATCCTTCAGAAGCCTTCAAACCTCGCCTAACTTCACCACGTTCATCCGCGATGATCTTTAGGGGAGTGAAGATAACGCCTTCTAGTTCTGAGTCCATTTGGAACCTTTAGCAAACGCGCAGTCGACATACTGCCTTATTTGCTGAACCGTCAACTTCTGTATATCCTCGCTACCTGCATAATAGGCTTTATACCAACTTGCAGTTGCCTCAGTCGTCTGTTCGAAATTGTAGGTCGGCTCCCAACCAAGGCGAGCGAGAGCCTTGTCGCAACTAAGTTTCAGCAGTCCGGCTTCATGCCGCGATTGGTCAGGCTGCAGATTGATTGGATCAAACGCAGGCGAATCTCCGAACCAGTGATTGGACAGCCGAGTGATAAGTTCCAGCACCGAGTGATCCTGGTTAGCGGGTGGTCCGATATTGAAAGATTCGCCGTGGAGCTTTTCGTCGCTCGACAGCAACTCTCCAACGCGCAAATAACCGCTTAAGGGTTCTAGGACATGTTGCCAGGGGCGCGTCGAATTAGGCCGTCTAATCAGCACAGACTTTCCATCCGACCACGATTTAACGCAGTCCGGTACGATGCGGTTCGCTGACCAATCTCCGCCACCAATCACATTGCCCGCTCGAACGGAAGCGATTCTGACTTTCGAATCGTTGTTGAAAAATGATCTCACGTAGCTCGAAATTACAATTTCAGCACAAGCCTTGGATGCGCTGTAAGGGTCCGCTCCGCCAAGCCTATCGGACTCTCGATAACCCCACTCCCATTCGACATTCTCGTAGCACTTATCGCTTGTTATCATCACGGCCGAACACGGATGATCAATCTGACGAAGTGATTCCAAAACATTGGCTGTCCCAATTGCATTGGTTTCGATCGTACTAATCGGATCATCGTACGCGGCAAAGACTAACGCCTGAGCCGCCATATGAAGTACGACATCAGGCTGTATCTTCTTCACCAGTGAACTTAATTCCGCTTTATTGCGAATATCAAGAACATGGTGAGAAGTTGAGTTTTCAAGGCCAACTGCCTGAAACATGGATGGATCAGTAGCAGGTTCTAGGGCAATCCCATAAACCTTTGCGCCCATCATATTCAGCCACGTTGACAACCAAGATCCCTTGAATCCTGTATGCCCGGTGACCAGAACTTTTTTTCCGGCGTAGTAGTTACCGTAGGCAGTTACCATAGCTTCCAGTCCGCCTTGTTGGTGTCCCAAAGTTCATTCAGCAACTGATGGTCTCTCACTGTGTCCATGCATTGCCAGAATCCATCATGTTTGTATTCGAACAATTGTCCGTCTGTCGAAAGTTTCTGCAGAGGTGCGCGTTCAAAAATGCAACCATCCTCTTCAGCCATGTAGTCGAATACCTCGGGTTGCAGCACGAAGAACCCACCATTGATCCTTGTTCCCTCATCCGGCGGCTTTTCCTGAAAACTGGTGATACGGCCTGAAGAGTCCGAAATGATCTTACCAAATCGTCCAGCCGGCTGAACAGAAGTCATTGTTGCCAACCGACCGTGCTTTTTATGCGATTCTACCAATACTCGCAGGTCAACATTCGCAACGCCGTCTCCGTATGTCAGCATAAAGGGTTCACGACCTACTACCTTTTGAGCTCGTTTGATTCGCCCGCCGGTCATTGTGTTTAGCCCGGTATCCAGCAGAGTGACTCGCCAAGGTTCGGATTTGGTATTCAGCATTTCTACCGAACCGTTCCCAAGATCGATGCAAACGTCGGAAAAGTTGAGCAGGTAGTTTGCAAAATACTGCTTTATCAGATAGCTCTTGTAACCCAGCAACACAACGAAATCATTAAACCCATAATGGGAATAGATCTTCATGATGTGCCAGAGAATTGGGTATCCTCCAATCTCAACCATCGGCTTTGGAATCCGATGAGTCTCTTCGCTCAAGCGAGTTCCATAACCACCAGCCAATAATAGCACTTTCATGACAGACTCTGCCTCACGTTTTAATTTTAACTACGCAGCCTTTTGGCGTAGCAGCTTTCGCACTTGATCAAACTGGTTCTCGTAATTCCATTGTGATTGAATCATCTGGCTTCCATTGCGCCAAAGCTCTTCAATCAATGGTCTATCTTCATGCATCCGCTTTAGCGCTGCCGCAATCGAAGCAGCATCTTCTGAGTTACAGGACAATGCACATCCGGGCTTAACAAAGAACTGATTGAACTCTTCAATATCCGGAACTAAAAGAGCCAATCCACAAGCTAAGTAGTCAAAGGGCTTGTTCGAAGCGCCGACCATCGGCTCGCGAAAATTCATTGAAAATAACACCGTGCCAATATCATTCTCGGATGCCAGTTGATACATCTGCTTACGGGTCGGAATAGCTCCAACATAATGAACGGAGTCGGCCAAGCCTAAGCCCGACGCGAATTCTTGGAGTTCTTTGACGTAGCCCTGGTGGCCGATTGTCTCATATCCAGCAAATGTCAATTTGGTTGGAAAATCGCATAATTTCATCGCTTCAACAAGTTGGCGAGGAAGTTGTGTTGGAACCAATGATCCATGAAACCAAAGTCTCAATTCATTCCTGGAATCGAACCTATTGCGACTTAACGCTTCTCGCTTAGAAGGACAATTGAAAACTATATCAAGCCTCTTCGGTTGATGAATTCGAATGTTCTCAGCGCGAGTTGCCTGAGGACAAACGCAAGTCGTCGCGCGAGCGATCAGTTTTTTTCTGCACCACAAAATCGCTCGTTGTACCCAATTTCCAGAGTTCGCTGGGCTGTCGTGCTCGTGCATCACAACTTTGAGTTTTGGAATGAAGCTGAGCGAATAAGCAATCGGATAACTCCAACCGTCTGACGCATAGACTACGCGCGGTCTCCAAGTTACCACCACGATCCAACACCAGATGGCAAAGCGAAGATAATGAAGCTTTTGTCGTAAACCGGGCTTACAGTAAGAGGTCAATTGGACAACACGATTAGAGTGCGGCTCAAACTTAAGAGCATTCGAGTCGCCAGCAGAGTGCGTGCCCAAAAATCGAACCTTCCAACCGTCTTCCGCGAGTATTCGAGAGCTGTGTTCTAACGGAGGGTAACCGTTGGGATTGGTGTACTGAATGTAAAGAATTCGCTGGTTCATTTGCTTCGAAAAACTCTACGGATAGCGAAGTTTCTTTGTTAGTTCCACAAAATCAGCCGCAACATCGCTCCATTCACGAACATACTGTCTCGAGTCCACTTCCATCAGCCCAGCAACAGTTTGCCTGTTATCATCGATCCAGTTCAACCGTTCTATGATCAATTCTGGCGACCTGATTGGAACAATCCAGGCAAGTGGGTTGTCTCCAACAACATCTACTACTCCACAATTCTCCGTGGATACGATCGCTAGCCCAGCAGCGAAGGCTTGTGCGATTACTGCCGCAAAGCCATCTTGAATTGTCGTAAAAAGAAAGATGTCGTTCTCGAGATAGAATCGCTTAAGTTCGGTGGGCAATACTCGCGGCAAAAAGTTGATTTTGGCTGTCGATTTTTCGACTATAGGCTTCGCATCCGGCGTGATATTGCCTACAACGGTAAACTCGCACTTGTCCTTTAGCTGCTCTGCTACGCGGCAAAAATCCACCGCGCCTTTCTGGGCCGAAAATGTTCCAGTCAATAGTACTCGCAACTTCGCACCCGAACGAACTCTTTTCGCACGAACTGCAAGTTCCGATTCGGTAGCTTTGAAGTCCCGAACGTTTACTCCCAAGGGAATCAGCGCTAGACGACTAGCTGGAAATCCTCGCTTGATGAAAGATCGATAGGCAAAAGTGGATAGAACAACCACCGTGTCTGCAAGTTCGTATTCTCTTTGTTCGCGATCAATCATCCACTTGCTTGGCGTCTCTATCTTCGAACCGATACGAGTGGATTCTTCCTGTAACAGTTGAGCCTGATCCAAAATGTGAGCCGAACCGCTAACGACAGTATTGATACACTCGACTATTCGATATCTAAGAACTTCTTCCGAAACGCCCGAAAAAGTGTGAACTAAGTCATAATTGTCTGATTGAGCACAACGAAGTGCAAAGCGCCCAAAAGACTGATGAAGGTACGGCTCGCAAAAGGAGTTTACTCGCGTCCCAAGGTAATTGGCAACTCTACTCGAAACACCATGAAAGACGTTCGTGTAGATTCGATCAGGGTGGCAATGAAATCTGTTTTCGACAACGGACTTCGGATAGTTGGTCGCTAGATGTACGATGCAGTCATCACGGTCTGCAAATGCTCGTGCAAGATCAAACGCATGAAAACGCCCTTGAACGTTGAGAAAAATCTTGAGCTTTCGAAGGCTAGGCAATTTCCGCTACTGGTTCAAAACGTGGAAGGCAATTCAGCGTCGATTGGCTCTCAATTTGACTGAGCCAAAGTTTCCTCATAAACGATCTTCATCTCGCTCGCGACACGCGAGAATGCTGGCGGAGGTTGCACGTTGCCTTTCAGTGTTTTCAGTAACTCTGGCTCGCTCTTTAGCCGAGTGAATACTCTCTGCCAGGCATCAACGGTGATGCTCGCAACTAGCAGTCCATTTACTCCGTCTTCGACCCACTCTGCAATTCCACCAAGTTTCGAGCCGATCACGGGAATACCTGCAGAATTGGCTTCTAGTACAACTAATGGCCCCGTTTCCATCCAACGCGAAGGCACTAGCAGAGCGTCGTAATTCGTGAGTAGCTTTACAACCTTCTGAGGTTCAATTGGATCGCACAATCGAATACGTCTGTCGCTTTGCACTAGTTTGATCAGCCTGTTCGTTTGCGTGTCAGGTTTACTTGGTCGAATAACGTAAAGATCCAATTGAAATTGCCAATCAGGAACCTGTCGAATGGCTTCAATGATAAGGTCAATCCCCTTGGTGTGATCTAAACGTCCAAGAAATACCAGACGAATTTGACCACTGTTTGCGACTTGCACGCAATCATCAACATTTGAGCTTAACAGGTGGTTCCGTGGCGAACTAACCTGATTTTTCCGCCGGGACTTTATTACGTAACAACAGCTCTCGAGACCATTTGCATAAAGCAACAATCGTATCCAACCCATTCCACCATTGCTTGATCGCATTGTGTCGCTTGTTCACTACAGCTTTGACGCTCAATCCAGTTCGCTTTCCATCGGAAAGGCCTGGGAGCTAAGTGCGAAGTACTGAAGCAATGGCGAAGCAAGTGTGAAAAAATCTGCTGCTGGTCTAGGAATATTCTAGTGCAAAGAAAACAGGTTGAGCACTGCGTTACTTTTAGAACTCCATCGCAGGGCTGGTTGCCCATCTTCATCATTGTTCCACGAATGCACGATTGCGTGGGGGGTGTGATAGGTGGTGATAGCTCGGATTCCACGAGCCCGGCACTCTCGAAGAGCCAATACGCTTGCTGACGACGTGAACGAATGAAAGTGAACTAAATTCGGTTTTGTATCGTCATGATGCTTGCCGAACCTCTCGGCGGCCAAAGGGTCTCCCATCCCGTACATCATTTCTGTTGTCAACTTTTTGCTGGCATCAAATCGATGTACTTCGCATTCGTTGATTGTGTAGGATTCTACTCGTTGTCCAGGAGCTGCAATCACACTTTCTATGGCAAGAGGCTTTAGAGTGTCTACCAATGATCGAACATAAAACTTCCGTCCCTCCGCAGAGATCTGGATAGTAGGTGAAGGGAACGTGGAAGACTCTCATGCTGCAGCGGACGTACTTATGACTTTCTGATTGAGAAACCTCTTCTCCTCAATCGTTTCAAATCCGATCAAACCAGCAGCAACACCCGCAGTCGCTCCAACCAATGCAAACCAGCCGTGGGCTGGGCGTCCTATCCCGTTGTGAAAGCTCCATGCGCAAAGTAACGTTATCAAAGGCATATGAAAAACGTAAATACTGTAACTTCTCACTCCGAGCCATTCGAGCAATCGAGTAATTCGACTTCGTCGACAACCATTTTGGCAGAGAAACAAAAAGTGTCGTGGCCGCGAGTGCCATGCCCATTCTGCACGTCAATAGAACCTTTTCCGGCAGATTCAAATTGATTGCCAGAAACAAAACTCCTGACAAAAACAACGCAATCACAAAGGCAATAATGTCGAACTTGCTGTGGTGGGCTACATACTGTTCCGCCAACAACGCACCTAAAATCCAAATAGGAAAATAACTAACAGTTCCGCTCCAATAACCGGCCCAAGGATAAATCCAACAACTGAGTCCGACCGACATTGCAACGACATAGGCTAGCAACCTATTCTTGATCCATATCAGCGCGAAGGCTGGGTAAGCTGCATAGTAAAACACTTCGCAAGCGATAGACCAAAGTGGTCCATCGCTTCCAAAATGAACTCCCAACAACGAGGGTTGTAAGAGTATGGCAGGAACAACGGACGCTAAGGTGTAATTTGAATGATTTAGATTTTCGTCAATTAACGGATCGCCAGTTTTTCCGGAATAAAAATCAGCGAAAAAGGACCTTACCAACTATGTCAACAGCAACGGTAAAGACGAGTGCACCGAAATAGGTCGGCAAAATCCGATTCGCTCGTCTTTTGAAATAACTTCTGACTGACCACGCGGCTTTGTCGTTGGTAGAACGTATGAGAGCCAAGTGAATGAAGAAACCACTTAAACAAAAAAACACTAAGACGGCGTCATGTCCATAGCGGAAAATCGAAGATCCTGCCGCTATGGCCCAAGCAAATGGTCCGTGCTCCTCAAGCTTCCACTGATTCCAGGCCATCCATAACAGTCCACGCGCATGTCCTATTAGGACTACCATCGCCAGAATGCCGCGTAACATATCCAAATTTCTTAACTTGATTGTCGCTCGTCGTTGTTTAGGTCCATCCGGTATTACCGTGGGTAAAGATCCAGGCCACCGCAGTAGAAAAAGATGGCTGTCTTGAAGTTCTCTCTGTTACGAAAGCCGCCAGCCATTCGCTTTATCGACATGATCTTGCTGTTGATTCCTCCTGGCAACGGAATTGGTTATCCCATGAGTACAGTAAGTTACGATATTGTTGATTCGTTCTTTTTAACGTCCTTGCGAGTTTCTTCATGGGCTCAGGTTTGGTGTGAATTAATTCGGCTCGATTGCGAGTACTCGACCTGTTGGACCGCAAATGCGTCCTGCGATGATGCTGAAGTATCCTTCATTCGCACCGAGATCAATGAATGTGCATCCAGGTTGCAAATGGCGTTCAAGAGTCCTGCACATTGCAGGTTCAAAAACGCCACAATTCGAAAGCGAGATTCCAAGTAACGATATTGGATCAATCGCAAAGGTGCCATACTGCGTTTCAAACGCAACACGGCGAATTCTCAACAACCATTTAATCAGGTCGGCAACTGGTGCAGGTCGAACGCGAATTAGAGATTTTTGTAACAATTTTTGACTCGGAGCAATTGGGTTGGCACTCATTAACCTCCGATTCTTTGCGAGTCTAATTGCTAACTAAAGAAACTTTCAACTGACGAACAATCTTCCTCCGGCAACAGCAGATACTCTGAGTAAGACTTCGGTATTGTCTCTTTACCCTGAGTGTCAAAGCACCGATAACTGTGTCGCCTAACGGCCTCAGTAATGATAGTGACCGAGGCTCCGTATTCGGGTGCAAACTGAGGATGTACAGCCAAAACGATTCGCGGCCGGTACCTGCCTAGTAACCCATCTGAACACTGAAATGCAAGCACCTCAGCTCCCTCGATGTCCATCTTAATTACTGTGGGCGGGTTTGAAACCTTGTCAAGCCAGTAATCTAAAGTCCTCACCGGTACCTTGACTAATTGCTTTCGATCGGATGAATTTGACAAGCGATTGGTTGTTGAGTCAGGTTCAATTGAGAACTCCAATTCCGAATTGACATTTCCGATGGCTTCCTGAATCAATTGACATCTATGTGAATAGCCGTTCCAACGAATATGATCACCAACACGCCGAAGGTCTCAGGAGCTGGTTCCCCACGATAAGATCGATCCGGTCTCTCCTATGCACTTGCCAGCCACCAACGAATACAACCCGATGTTTGCACCAATATCCCAGACATGAGCTCCAGGTCGCAATACCCCAAAGCACGAATGCTTCCGGTTCATAGGTAGGCGGCATCATTCGAAAGCGGTTTCGAAGTTTCCACGTTCGACCGTTGATCTCGACTTCGATCGAGTCATTACCAGTTGCTGCCAGAACTCGTGTCCACAATCGCGACACAGATCCACGAAGGAAGCTGTCCGCCGGAAGTCGTCTGGCTATTTGCTTTAGAAAGGTAGTTGTAGTTGATCGCCAACTCAAAGCATCACAAAGAGATTTCACTTACTGAAACTGATGTGTTACGCACCGGAAGTCGAATCTACTTTCCTGCGTAGCAACCTCTTTAACTTCTCATACAACCGTGGTGATAGTAGCGTTGATGCAACTCGTCGGCATACAAGGCCGTTGAAAATCATCGATGGTTGATAGGAGATCGCTTTCAAATAACATCGTCTCGAATCTCGCCACATCGCATGGCCAAAGTATTTGTTGGCGAAATCTAGATACTGTGCAGCGTAGACTTGGTTCTTGGCAGATATCTTTTTGTTCTCAAGCTCCTGATCTTCCTCTTTCTGTGAGTAGATCCAATTCAAAAGCCAAATCACAGATCGCTCTTCGCTGCCATCTTTGCTTACTTTGGTATGCCAGTTCGAATCATGCACTCGATAGTCAGCCAGAACGTCTGATATGTAATAGTACTCCCACTTTCTGGCCAGCATTATGTTGAAGTACCAGTCGTTAAAAGCAAGCCCATCTGGTACCGGGTAGGCTGACATCCAAGCCTCACGTCTCGCTAAAACGGTCGGAGCGCAGATATAGTTCCGCTTTAGCAACTCGATAAGTTCATTACCTTTAAAGTCAGGTCGCGGATACATAGTGCCGCGTTCAACAGTTACTCTACCAGCAAAGTCAATAAGATTAATGTTGCCGTAGACTAAGCCAACTTCCGCATGTTGTTCTAGTATTGGTACCGTTCGGCTAAGGAAGTTCCATGCCTATCGTCTGGATCAATTCTGCAGATGTACTTACCAGTTGCTACCTGTAGTCCTTCGTTAACGGTATAAATGTGACCTCGGTTCTGCCTACGATCAATGATCTTAAGACGTGGATCCTTGTTCTCCTTAGAATATCGGATCGTATTGTCGGGCGAACCGTCATTGACCGCAATGATTTCAAAGTCATAGTTGGCATCTTGCGAGAATATGCCATCCAGACAATCCTGCAAATAACGACCGTAGTTGTAGCACGGTATTACGAAACTAATTAGTGGCATGGTTTGAGTTGTGCCTGCTATGAACAATCCAAGATAGCATTGGCGTGGTACCTCCTAGAGATGAACCGCGGCGGTTCATAGTGATTTTCGGCAGTAAATGGATCTGCAAAGTGATCGCAAACCAAGTCTTCTCTTACAAAGAAGGCATTGCTGCCCGCGAAATCACAACGAACCAGGAAATAGCCAAGCGTCCGACCGAGACGTTCGTAGGCCTTCAAGCTAGCACCTAAGTTTTGGGTATGATCCCACACACGTGCTGTGTCGTACTTAACCTTCCAGTTCAAGTCAGCCGGAACAGCAGTGTTATACTCCACAACAACTACTCTGGGTCGATAATTTTCCAATGCTTCCCCAAATGTATTATGTGTCTTGATCTATATCTAGCGAGAGAAGTTCAAATTCATTTGCAACACCGAGTTCGTGGAAATATTGAGCGACATTCTCGCGGGTCACAAATGCAACTTTGTACGTTATTGAGTTTAGTAGATCCTCACGACGGTTGAGCGTATCAACAAAACTCGAACTGCCGTCAATCCAGTACCCTGTCCAACCTTGTGACAGTAAAAAAGGCAGTATTATTTTCTCTCCCATCACCTACTCCCACCTCAGAAAATACTCTGCTATCGTGTCCAATTCGGCGAAAGATCTCACGAATTATGGCATCTTTATTTCCTTGGGAGCATACGTGATCTCCAAATCTCACAAGCCGCTTTGGTTCTTGATTCCTGGGGTTGCTGTTAACGTAAGAATCGAATGCGCGTAGGTGCTCAGATGCGACCAACAATCTGTTGTGAACCTCTAGAAGCGACTTCAGACTATCAAGTTCGCGCACTAGCGGAAGTCGATGGTAGATGCGCTTGATCAATTCTCTAATCATAATCCTAACGTATCTGAAAGTTCTAGTAATTTCAATAGGCACATGATCATACGTTGACTTGTCTCGGTTATGTTATCAGACGAGTGTCCAAGCAGCATATTCGCAGATGTATAGTTTGGAGCAGAGTGATTGGGTGAGATTGGACATCTGAAATGATGTCTTTACATCGGGTGTGCAGTTAGGAAGCAATCGCGGCTGCCTTGCATCGCCTGTACTCTTGAGTCAAGACGAATTGGGCCATCTTGGGTAATTGCGAAGGTCTGATAGCCGGTTGCCACTTCTTCGATCGCTTGATTGATTTCTTGCTCGAAAGTTGGCAGAACTTCTACGATGAGATCCGGCTTATGCCTAGCCAAAACAGGTTGCAAGGCACGAATGATATGAGCTTCGTAACCTTCCGTATCTATTTTGATCAACGAACGATCGCTACCCTCTAGTAGCGAGTCGAACTCGGATGCCCCGAACATTAAAACTGGGTTACGTTTTACATTTTGTGACCAAATCGATGCAAAATCCTGCACCAGCGATCCGTTTGATAAGTGGCCATCTGGCTCAAAAAACCAAGCCAGCTTACAGGCCTCCCCGACCGCGCAGTGGAACGTAGTTACACGAGTAGCCTCGTTTAGCTTAAGATTGTGAAGGAGACGTTGATAGGCTGTTCGGGATGGCTCAAATGAGTAGATCTTTACCCCCGACTTAGCGCACTTTTCAAAATAAAGCGAATAGACACCAATGTTTGCACCTACCTCAATTATGCAGTCATAGCGATCTATTCGTTGGTCGAGAAACTCAAACATCTCTGGCTCATAAACCAGTCTTCCGCCAAGGATCGCGTCAAAATCGAACTCGCCTTGATGCGGTTGCAGAGAAAACTCAGCCTTTTGTCCGAGCTTTACTGGTCGTGAACGAAGGCTTGAATCAGGCCATTTCACAGATCGCAGTGAGTTGAGGACTTGCTCCTGTCTAAAACGGCTGAGCAACGGAAACACACTCCGTAGAGCCGCTAGATATAGTCGCGATGTCGTGGCGCTAGCCGCTGCTATCGAAGCTAACGCACTTCCCGCAGACTTGATTAAGCTGTTTACTGATGAACTACTCATTTGAGTTTCTGCATCGATTATTCTAGGGATTTAAACGGGGAGGGAGCGCTCTGGCGGGTACACCAACGGCAGTAGTGTTGGGCGGTACGTCGCTAATAACCACGGCACCTGCTCCGACGGTCGAGCCTGCACCAATTCTGACTCGCTCCTTGATCACGGCCCCAGCACCGATATAGCAGTCATCGCCAATAGAAACGTTTCCACAAATCGTCACGCCGGGGTTCAAATTGCAATAGTCGCCAATCTTGCAATCATGCGACACGCTCGCTTTCACATTGAGAATGCAGTGCCTGCCAATCGTCGTTCGCGTAGTTACCAGCGAATGCGGAGCCAAAAGGGTACCTTCGCCTAATTCCACGCCCAATCCGCACCACGAACTCGAATGTTGCACTATCGCAGGCTGCAGCAATTGCTCCAACCTAAGTTCCTCTATTCGCTTTACCATCATTCTTCGTACATAGTTGTCGCCAACGGCCGTAATGTATCTCAGGTACCCATAACGTCTCAAAATCTCTGGGATATCATCGAGTTTTCCGATTACTCTGCTGCCTTGCCAAGGACCTGCGATCGTGTTATCGTCTATTGCACCAAGAAGATAATCAATGCGATCATCCAGATAAGTGGCTAATTCCGCAGCGTGTCCTCCCGCAGCAATAATAATCAACGGTGATTTCATTTGAAACTGTGTCTAATCGCTAAAGGGTTTAGCGTCGTCAACTCAAGTTAGATTTTTGATTCCAAATTTGTGTAGTGTGCGTTCAAACTCAAGAGCAAAAGTTCTGAGTTGCGCGTTGTTTGCTCGCTAGGCTTTGTCGCAAGTGGTCAATAGGCTTCTCGATTGTGTAGTAAATCAGCATCGCGCCAGCAAAACTACATACCAAAGCCCAATTAGGAGAATACCAGACTCCCATTACGGGTGTTAGGATCGAAATTACGAGCATGTGGGTCATGTAGATCGGGTAAGAGAGATTTCCAATCCATCGATCGAATCGACTGCTACTAAAGGCACAAAAAATATATGGGAGCGAAATACAAATGGCACCACATATAACGAGTCTTGCCCAAGTCCACCAACTAATTGGTATGATTTGAAATCCAACAGTGACCAATGCAAAAATTAAGCATAGTAACACTCCCACTCGTTTAGTAGTTGATTCATTTTTAAGACGAGTTCCAAGACGCTGAGTAATCATTCCAGCAATGAAATAGTACAACTGAGCTGGGAAAAAGAAATAGCTTAGGAAGCCATTGGTTTCCATAGAGATCTTCAGTACAACCGAGCAAACCGCGATAGACACTAGTACTCTAGTTCGTTGCTTACTCAGAATTGGCGCTAAAAGGTAAAACCAAATCTCCAGTCCAATGCTCCAGGCTTGACCAATCGTTCCGAAGTCTCCGCACCAAGTTGCGCCATCGCTAGCAACAGTTGTGCCGTATGCGTGAAAGATCTTAAATTGACCGTCGTGCGAAAAATGAAATAGACATCGAGCATCATTCCCAATCATCAGCCAGTTGGAAAGCACTAGCAGTACCTTCGGGGCTGTGCCCATCAAGCCATATTGCTCTACCCAACCGTTTGTCGGGATGCGTTTCAACCACCACCAGACAAAGAAAAACCATGCCCATGTCGCAAGTGTAATCACTAAAAAGGTTGGGTAGAGTCGCAAGAATCTGTTTTTATAAAAACTAACAAATCGACCTTTCCCGGAATACTTCTCGGAGAGGACTAGCGCCATGTAGAAACCTGAAATGATAAAGAAGATTTCAACTGCGAAATTGCCGGGCATCCATTTAAGACATAGAATATCTCCCGAGTGATGGGCAACAACCGAAACGGCAAGGAAAAATCGTAGAATACCCATTTCAAAGAATGTTGAGATTGTCTTTCGACTACCTTCTTGCGGTCGCCATTAGATCCAGAATGCCAATTAAGCTGCGGTGATCACGAGTTCCTAGTTCAGATAGCTCTTTCAACCACTTTGCATTTCGGTAGTAAACAGCCTCGGGATCAGCTATTCGTCCGGTGACGATTGCCTCAATCATCTCCTCAGCACCATTTCGGACTGTAACCTGTGGCTTAATCCCCTCTTCGTGCATTCGATGAACCGAAACGTGATAGTTCCTAAGGTCTGGATTGTCCAACTTGATGTAGACAGGCTTACAGGCCGGATTGATCTGTTGAAAGATTTCTACCAAATCAACGACGCGATAGTTCTCGTTGGCGATATTGCAGATCATGTGCTTATGATCGGGGTTCTCCGCAAAATAGATAAATGCTCGAGCACAATCGGCTACGTGCAAAAACGGTCGCCATTGCTGACCATCGCCAAAAACTCGAACTTCGTTGTATAGCGTCGAGCAATAGCTAAAGATGTTAATCACTAGATCGAAACGCATTCGAGGTGAGAACCCGAAAAGTGTTCCATTACGCAGAATTGCGGGACGCCAACTTGAATCAGCGATGCTCATTAGGAACTCATCGGAGTTGACTTTGCTCTTGGCATAGGCTGTCAATGGGTTGGTCTTACCGTCTTCATCCACTTCCCCAGGGGCTTCGCCATAGACAGAGCAGGACGACGAGAAAACGAACCGAATGCCTCGCTGCTTGCAGGCTTTAGCCAGATCGCGAGTCGCTTCGAAGTTGACCTCTTCTGTTAACCTGGGATTAAGCTCTGCACTTGGGTCGTTGGAAATCGCCGCCAAGTGAATTACGACGTCAATTCCGTCCAAGAGTCGATTAAGCGCTGCGCTATCTGCAAGTACTGCTCGAATATCATCTCGAACAATGTCCACAGTTGGTCGCATTGAACGGATGTGTTCGACGCCAAAATAGCCGATGTCTAAAGATCGAACTTGGTGGCCGCGAACCAGAAGCTTTGGAATCAAAATTGAACCCAAATAGCCAGCACCGCCAGTAACAAGGATGTTCATAATTACCTCGAAGTTACCTCAAAAAAACCGATGAGAGTTTGCGCCGATCCTAGCGTGAAAAGTAGGCCTTAACTGTCTCGCACAGATAGTCAATTTCGTCCTCTGCCATGACCGTATGCAGAGGCAACGAAACGATTCGATCTTTGATTTCGTTGGTGAAACTTAGATCCTGTTGTCGGTACTTGTCTTTGTAGAACGTTAGCGAGTGATTTGCGGTGTAATATCTTCTAACAGCTATCCCGTTCTTCTGCATGTAGTCTACAAACTGAGCCGCTTCCTCATTTAGAATCACAGGATAGTACAGGTATGGGCATTCAACTTCGCCGGCTACTCGCATGACCTTCAGCAAACCACGATTTTGCAACTCATGGAAAAACTGATTGTATCGCGTCGCGTTAGCTCGACGCAAAGATAGGATCTGCTCCACCTTAGAAAGATTTCTAAGCCCCACCAAGGCGCATACTTCGGTCATCTTTGAATTCAGTCCGGCAACATCCACATCGCCTCTAACCTTCTCAAATTGTCCGAAGTCTCTTAATCGCCGAAGCAGTGCGTCAATCTCTGGGTCGTTGACAATGTTCGCTCCGCCTTCCATGGAACTAAAGATCTTGGTGGCGTGGAAGCTGATCATTTCGCTGAATCCAAATTGCCAAGAGTGTCTACCCTTGAACTTAGATCCGAACGCTGGCGCATTGTCCAGAATCACAGCCAGTTTATGTGAAGTGCTGAATCGTTGCAGTTGCTCCAGATCGATCAGGTTTCCATAAGCACCGACTGGCACGATCATCTTGATTTCCGACGAGTCGACATCAACTTTATTGAGGTCAAGCACCAACGTATCATCTACATCGCAGAAGACGGGCTTCAAGTTGTTGGTAACCAGCGCGTGAACTGTGCCGGAAAAGGTGAAGGATGGAACGACAACTTCAAAAGAATCATGTGGCCCGAAACCAAGCTTGTGCTTCCAAGCTTGAATTAGATGGTACAGCGCCATTTCTCCATTGCAGTTGACTGATGGTGCAATAGTACAGCCGTAATACTTTTGCAAATTCGCCTCGAACTCTCGAACGAATGGCGAGTTGTTGGTTACTAGTCCGGTGCTGAGAGATTTAGCAAAGTCCGCCGAGATCTCAGAAAGATCTGGCAGGAACGGTCGAACAATATTGATTTGTCGCATGGAGATTTCAACGGAAACGATTAACTTATTCAGAACTGTTTGCGGATACGGTTTCGAACGGCCCTTATCAACCCTATGCATTTCATGCATGCATTGTAGGATGCATCGATAGCCGCGTTATTCAAAACGACCGGTTCGGTCAAAAGACCATAGTGATGTTTAAATAGCTGCCTGTGTTTTTCGCCGTTGGCATCTGAGAATATGCTGTAGTCGATGCCGAAGTCTCGCACAATATTGACAAGGCGAAACGGATACTTCTCAAGCAGTTGGTGTATGGTTTGTGTGTAGACAACCGGTCCCGTAGTCCGAATTACGCCATTTCTGCCAGAACCGTTTCGGAACGGGTTATACTTATCAATTTTATCGATGACCGCTTCAATCACGGCTCTTAAAAAAGGATGCCCAGCACAACTGATGATGTGCCACTGTTGATACTCGCCACCGGGAACCTGCTCAAGTCCCGGTTGAACGCCCCACGTAGAGTATTTCCCACCTTCGATCTCTTGATCCCAATGTGATAGAATGTAGCGATCCGATGGCAAGAGCGACTCTGACAGTGGCTTTCGCAACTGAGCCTTGATATCTAAATAAACACCGCCAAATCGGTACACGCAAAGGTAACGAAAAAAATCCGCTCGGGCTGCACCATATATCGGGTTGATTCGATTATAAATCGAAAGTATTTTTGGCCCAAATTCATCTAGAATCAAGTCCAAAATAGCCTTATCATCATACAATATTACCGAGTAGTCTGGATTAACTTGAGCGATTGCCCGCAAATTTTTGCTCAAGATCTCCGGCATTCCACCAAAACTTGGAAAAGTTAGGTGAATTTTCCGAGCCACTTCCTGTTCAAAAGGAATCAATCTCAAATTTGACACGAACGAATCAGCTTTATATGACAGTTGAACTTACGTTTCTCGATCCTAACACACGCCAATCGAGACTTCCAACTCCGAGCTGCTAAAAACATTGGAAATATCGCGATGCCTTCAAAGATCGGGTCTAGGAATTCGATACGACCAAATGATCAACAACAGAATCCCTAATACGTTCCTTGTTAACTGTGGCTATGTGAAAAATTTTTGAGACGTCTCGGTGATCGCCGGTGTCTGGTTCCGGGGCTCTGTCTGAGAACCCTATGTCTTGCCGGCTTAGCCTGCGGTTTTCGTTCGTCGCGATCAGCGGATCAAGGAAGGCATAGAGGTGTAGCCTCGAAGACGGTGCGTTCCAAGCCAGAGCCTTGGAACGAGTGATTTCTCTACCGACGATTAGCGAGAAGTGTCAAATTTTTGACAATTACGGTAATGGCATTCCAAAATGTTTATTTTGCGAAGGGATAGCTACTCGGCAAAAAGTATGGTTTCTTCTAATTGGATTGTGTAGTGGCCCAAGTACATCTTGTAGTCAGGGTTGAATTGGTCTACTAGTTTGGGCAATGCCACGAAATCTCTAAGTGAATGGTAAACTGCCACTGCGAGCCTCGGCCTAAATCTTGCAATCGTGTTTTTCGCCCCAAGAAGGCATCGTTCCTCAGCCCCCTCCACATCTAATTTGATGAAATCGACCCTTTCTAACTTCGATCTTTTATGCCAATCATCGATACTTAGCGTGACTCCAGTATTACTACCCTCCGTGGAGTTTATGATCGCCTGTGTTGAAGGACCGTTTTCAGAGAAGGAAATCTGTAAGTCTGATTCATCCCACAATGCTCTTTCCTGCAAGAAAATTCTAGATTGTAAGTGTGGGTTGCTCCTCACGTTTTCGTTCAATAGCGAAATATTCGCTTGCGAAAACTCAAAGACGTGAATTTGCCCGTTTGGCCCACAAGTATTTGCGAAGTAAAGAGCAGTGTCGCCCCAACATCCGCCACCGTCTACGACAATATCTCCAGGTTGGACTCCTACTTCCTTTATATCAGACTTGTATCGATACTGCTCGGCTAGGAAAGTATGCAAAACATGTAGTTTGTGGGCTTGAAGTCGAATGTTTGTTGTTGAATTCGGAATTGCGAATTCGTCAATCCAACCATCAAGCTGATCACACTTTTGAGCTTTTCGCTTAGTAACGAGCGACCCAGATACGTCGGCTATGTGTTTGGCATGTGTTGGGTTGTTTGTTGAAAGACGGGTATGCCTGTATCCCAGCATTCGGAATGCGAGTACCTCGATCAATGTCGATTTGGATTTTTCGTCCGATAATCGACCATAAAGCCACTCTAGACCTTCCCAGACGGACTCAAGTTCCTCTAGTTGACAAAGAGTGTTGGGGTGTAGTCCAGTATATCTTTGTAGGCCAACATGCTTGAGCAACCGATCCAAGAACTCTAGGAGTCTTCGTCTTTTAGAATTAGGGTATCGTAGGCTATCAAAGTTTCCAAACCTAACAACAGGCAGGTCGGACGAGATTCGCTTGATCAGTTGAATGCCAAATTGTGACTTCATGTGAGTTTCCAATCAGCGTAGGTTTGTACCACGCCAGGCCGAACAAGTTCGTTTAGGTAGGCACGCTCCGGAGCGGGTTCTACTTCAAACGTCGCTATATCAGTAGCATCATCAAAAATCTCGCCGCTTGTTCTATCCCATAGGGACGCGCTGATCTGATACAAACCTTTGAGAAGCGAATTCTTTGGTATAGTTAACGATACTATGTGATCTCCCGCAGTTTTTGGTGAAAACTGCCCCTCGTCCTCTGGGGTGTAGCAAACTAGAACTCCGCCATCGCTTGTGGAAATACGAACTCCACAACGCAATCCTTGAATGGACTCACGATTGTGGTATCCGAACCTGATGGTGATAGGATCGTTGCTGTAAAAAGTTTGACAAACTTCGGAGCTAGAGGACGTCGTCTCACAAAATGAAACGTACGAGATTTGATTTTTAGCCGTTCGATTTTGAAGGGTGCTGTTCTTTATTGAGCTTTGAAGATATTTATCGCAAACAAAGTTAACGTCTCCGGACTCTTTTAGCTTTCCCGCGCTAAGTAAGATAGCCCTAGTACACAAGGATTTGATGGCAGCCATGTTGTGACTGACAAACAACACAGTCCGACCGTGACCAGTAACGTCCTTTAACTTGCCTAAACACTTCTTCTGGAAATGAGCATCACCGACGGCAAGTACTTCATCAACGATCAATATCTCGGGTTCAAGGTGAGCCGCAACAGCAAATGCTAGCCGAACGTACATACCGCTTGAGTACCGTTTTACCGGAGTATCCAAGAATTTTTCAACTTCGGCGAAAGCAACTATCTCCTCAAACTTCCTCAATATCTCGCGTCGCCCCATACCGAGTATTGCGCCGTTGAGGAATATGTTTTCGCGTCCTGTTAGCTCAGGGTGAAAGCCGGTACCAACTTCAAGTAAACTTGCTACTCGCCCTCGAAGCGTGATTCTACCGCGAGTTGGTTCGGTGATTCGACTGAGCACTTTTAACAACGTGCTCTTGCCAGCTCCATTTCGTCCAATAACTCCAACTACTTGTCCCTGCTCTACATCAAAGGACACATCGCGAAGAGCCCAAAACTCTTCGACCTCGTCCCCTTGAATGATCTGTCTACCTTTGAGCATATCGACAGTCTTACGAACAAAATTCTTGGCATGTCTGCCTAGAACATCGCGCAAGGCCATGTAGCTCTCCCTTTGGCCAGATTCGTGTCCGACCATATAGGCTTTGGAGAGGTTTTCAATTGAGATGATTGGAGGAGGCAAGGTATTTTGAATGGCTAGATTAGATCTGCAAAACTCTTTTCCATTTTGCGGAATTGACGAGTTCCATACCAAAGAAAGAAACCTGTAACAGCCAAACTTGCTAGAAAACCAGGCCAGTAAATGTTTGTTTCACCTAGCAAGCACCATCTGAACCCATCGATGATTCCAACGACTGGATTCAGTGAATAGATCAATCGCCAATCCTCAGGGATTACTTGACTACTAAAACCGACCGGTGAAACGTACAGACCAAACTGTACCAAAAACGGAATGATGTAGCGGAAATCGCGATACTTGACATTCAGTGAGGTGATCCAGAGGCTTGGACCTAGACTCGACAGAAAAGCAAAAACGACAAATAGTGGCAACAGCAAGATCTGTAGGGGCGGCAGGTAAGCGTACCACAACATCATGCAAGCCAATATGGAAAAGCTGATCAGAAAATCAACCAAGGCAACAACAATCGTTGCAGCGGGAACGATCAATCGCGGGAAGTAAACCTTGCTAATCAGATTTGAATTACTCACAAGGCTATTAGATGCTTCAGCCAAGGCAGTAGAGAAGAAAGTCCACGGCAACATCCCGGCAAATACCAGCAGCGCGTAAGGGGCCTGCCCCTCCGAAGGAAGATTGGCAACTTTGCCAAAAATTACCGTGAAGACCACCATTGTCAGAAATGGGCGAACAAGCGCCCAAGCGACACCAATCACGGTTTGCTTGTATCGCACCGCCACATCGCGCCAGGCCAGAACTTGGAACAGCTCTCGATAGCGCCAAAGGTCACGCCAGTAGTGTTTTTCGGCGCGACCGGATTCAAGTACTAACTCAAATTCTTGGTTCAATTCAGTCTTTGATTTGAGAGATCTGACGAAGTAAACGTACTTCGTTCCCGTGGGTGGCTTCAAACTTTGTTTGAGGGCCAACACAACGCGAGGTCAGGCTGTAGTTTTCGTTAGAAAACGCGCTTTATTCAGTCATTCGAGAAAGAACATGCTTCTAACCTTGGGTGGATTGCCGCCGTTGGGGCTGCAAAGCAGAAGCTGTTTTCAATTTCTGATCTTCAATGATACCACGCTGTTGAATCTTGTCAGTCTCAGCGTCTTTACCGAATCTGGGTACTCAACCTTTAATGATAGTTGTGAGGATGGGAAGATGAGCAGGCGGAAGCAGGCTGGAGGCTGGAGACTGGAGGGGGAAGAAGAAGAAAAACGGACGGGTTAACCACGGAGACTCAGAGACACAGAGAGGCCGGGAGGGAAGTTTGAAGGGGTGAAGTTGGAAGTTTGAAAGAAGGGGGAGGAAGTCGGGGGATGAGTCGGGAGTTACTGGCACCGGTCGACTTGCGCTGATTGGCTTGAATGAAGACGAAAGAAAGGCAGTTAACCACAGAACTCGAGACGACACAGGAGTTGACGACAGCTTCGCGAGCTGTGCCGAGCCACGGGCTAATCAGGCAGAGGATGATTGAGATTAAGTTTAGAGGTGGCTACCTGAAGACGAAAGGTGGGAGTCGCGGCCTAGCCACTGGCACCGTTCGACTTAAGCCCGATTAGCTTGAATGAAGACGAGTTAACCACGGAGACTCCGAGACACGAAGGGTTGACGACAGCTTCGCAGAGGCTGTGCCAAACCTTTGGAACTAAATCAGGCAGAAGATGATTGAGATTAAGTTTAAGAGGTGGCTACCTGAAGGCGAAAGGTGGAAGTCGCGGCCTAGCCAACCAAACTTGCGCCACCATAGAACGTGAACTTAGGAGTTAGGGTTACGCCAGAGAAAACCGCCTTTTGGCAAAGGTTGCTACATTCAGACTTCGACCCAGCCCGATGAGCTGAGCTTAGCTAATCGCTGGACCTTCGGCCCGAAATCCCAGAAGTCGTTGGAACGCCAAATTAATCTCCAATGGCGTTGGAAGCCTGAAGACCCACCTTCTGGCGAGAGGTGGCTGCGGGGCGAGGTGGCTAAGAGAGGCTGCTACGCAGGGCCTCTAATTGAGTTAGTATTTCGGGTTCTTCCTTCAAATCGCTGAGCACCTTAAGCTCGGCATCAATCGTGGCCAGTCCAGTTTCACACCGCTTCGCACGATAACTCCTCGGATGTCTTGCCAGTCTCGAGGTCGATTGGCAAACGCTTTCAAAACCACCACCAGGTCACTTGCGCGCACAAACAGGTGGAGGTTCTGACAGTGTACAATCACCAATTCCGCTCGGTCGATAACATCTCGTTCAAACGGGAACGCGGCGAGCGATATGTCGGTGTCAACTCCCCCCGGTTCTTGCACCAAAAGAACTCGATTGAGCATGGCAAACTGGGCCGCGTCCGCGATACGTGGCGATAGATCTAGCAACAACCGGTCGATGACAGGTCGTTCTCGTCCAAAATCCGTCCACAAAGTCGCATCGACATCTCCCGTTTGTCGCGGTTCACCCCAATGCTGAACAGCCAACCCTCCAATAAAACAGAATTCAAAGCCGGCTGCCAGCCAAGAATCTTGCAGCCTAACAGCAGCTCGTACTAGCTCCTGAAGCGTTACGCTGGACACTTGACTAACTTTCGGATTGCGATTTGCACAATGCTTGTCTCGTGAACCAACGTTGCATGATCACCATGCCGTGACGTTCAGGATTCTTATCGTAAACACGATGGCCAGCCACAATTGATCCCGATACTGAATCGCGTGTGCCACTACCAAGTTGTCGCAATTCCTGGTCGCGGATTGCTTGAAGCGCTGGAGCTGCTTGCTTCCATTGCTGAGCCCACTGTTTTGCAAACTCTGGAAGTTCGGACATGGTTGTTTTACGCTCGCAGTGCGGGTTAAGAGGTGTTTGGCCTATTGTACTCGTTGTTGGTGGGCGTTTATAGTGAGGCTGGAGGCTGAGGCGGTTATCGAACATGGATAGACAGGATGTACAGGATTGAGGGCCAAATGTGACTACATTCATGCTTCGTTTCAGCCGATGGGCTGGGCAAATCAGTGCTGGGCCTTCGGCCCGAAATCGAGAAGCCGTTGGAAGAACCACCTTCTAGCGGTAGCTACGATGATCTTTCTGCAGCAGTAACATGAAATTGGCGATCTGCTGGAATTCGGTGGTGGCACGCCAGCCGAGCTTTCAACTTTATTGGGATCACCAACCAAGTTGCTGGCGTCGATGGGCCGGAGGAATTTTGGATCAAATTCGAGGTGATCCTGCCAGTTGAGTCCCACGGCTTTGAAGCTGGCCTCGAGAAAATCACGTACGCTGTGCTGCTTGCCCGTTGCTAAAATGTAGTCGTCCGATTCGGCTTGCTGGAGCATTCGCCACATCGCCTCAACATACTCCAGCGTATCCCCAATCTCGCTTGCCATCAATGTTTCCTAGCACCAGCTTTTTCCTGGCGACCTCGAGCGATATCACGGCAGCTTTGACGATTTTGCGAGTCACAAACGACTCACCCGCCTCGGCGATTCGTGGTTGTAGCAGATGGCGTTGCAGGCGAAAAAACCGTGAGTCTGTCGGTAGACTCGCACCATATTCGTCGCAAATGTCTTTGCAACACCCTTCACGGCGTTACGGGGCTCAACGGCGATAGCTCACTTTGCGGTTGGCTGAACGGGTTGCCGAAGATTTCGCTACTGCTGGCATGTAAGAACTTGGGCCGAGGTTGCATATCACGCAGAATTTCAAGCAATCTCAATGTTCCCATCGCCGTAAATTCACAGGTCGATTCTGGAATTTCAAAGCTTATTCCTACGTGGCTTTGTCCTGCCAAGTGGTATATCTCGTTCGGGTTGATCTTGAGAAGTAGCCTTCGTACCGTCGTAATATCATCCAAGTCTGCGTAGTGCAGAACAAACGGCTGCCATAAATGTTTGGATCGCTGGTCAAGTGATCTGGCCATGGCGAGAGCCGTATTGCTGGCTCGGCGCACCAGCCCATGAACGACGTAGCCCTTGCTGAGCAGAAGCTCGGTCAAGTACGAGCCGTCTTGACCCGTGATTCCAGTAATTAGGGCTGAAAGCATGAACAAGTTTCAACTGACGTGAGGTATGAGGCTGGAAATTCGGTGTATTATGCCTACCTTCGCCAGAAGGTGGATGAGGCAAGGCTAGAAGTATGATCCTAACTCTTCACCTACCGTTTCATTGATAACCTGCTCAAAAGGTCGACTCGGCATAGCCAGGTGATTGGACTATAATGGAGATTGAGTTCGCCAAAAGTGGGGACTCCCTTCCTGTTTCAATTCCGCCTACGAGATATCGATGATACGCACGGTACTCACATTTGCTGCTGCGGCTTCTGGTCGGACTAAGCTCGATTCTATTGAGTCCATCCGGTCGAGCTGATGAAGTAGATTTCGCCACTACCATTCAGCCAATTTTGGCTAAACGTTGCTACTCGTGTCATGGCCCTGATTCTCAGCAGGCTGGCTTGCAGTTCGACAAACGAGAGACCACTTTGGCCCCCGGTGAGTCCGGTCAAATCGCCATTGTGCCAGGCGATGCGGCTAAGAGCGAGTTGATCAAGCGAATCGCATCGCACGACGAGTCGGATCGCATGCCGCCCGAAGGCAAGCCGCTCAACAGCACGGAAATTGAAGCGTTGAAATCATGGATTCAAAGCGGTGCTGAGTTCAAAAAGCACTGGTCGTTTCAGCCGCTGACTAAACCAAATCTGCCAACCGTGAAGCAACCTCAAGCTGCTCGTAGTCCGCTAGATCTTTTTATTCTTCAAAAGCTAGATAAAGCTGGCATGCAGTGGGTCGAGCGAGCAGATCAACCCTCTAATCCGACGACTTTATCTTGACGTTACAGGTTTACCACCTTCTTGAGGACCTACGGAACTGGACTGCTCATTGGAATGAAAATAGCTATTCGCAGTTGGTTGATCAACTGCTGGCGAATCTTAACTTCGGCGAACGTTGGGCTCGGATGGTTGGACGTAGTTCATGCTGAATCCAACAGCTTCGAACGCGATAACCCAAACCGAACGCATGGCGATATCGAGATTACGTAATCAACGCTTTCAACAGCGATAAGCCCTACAGTCAATTCATCCAGAGAACAGATCGCAGGTGATGAACTTGAACAGGTCACTCTAGAAAACTCTGACCGCTACTGCCTACTATCGGCTTGGCTTGTGGGACGACGAACCGGCAGACCCATTGCCAAGCTCGATTCGATGAATACGATGACCTTGTAACGACTACGGGCCAAGCTTTCCTAGCCTTGACGGTCAACCCGGCTCGCTGTCATGACCACAAAATCGATCCTATTTCCCAAGGCGACTATTCGCTGGTTGCCTTCCACGTGATGTGACCAGTTATGCTGATCGCGGTGACCAGGTTAGCAACAATCAACTGGACATCAATGCCGATGCTGCTTCTGCCTGAAGCAGACGCCAAGATCAAATCGCTGGAAAAACGCATTAAGAAAATGGAGCAAGAGGCGATCGTAAAGATGCCCGGCTCAGATCAAAGAGCGACCAGGCGATGGTCGCGAGAAAGTGCCCAAGGAAAAGCTGCAGAGCTTTATGGAAGAGGCGACCTGGAACGAGTACAGCAATCTCAAGATCGAATACCAGGATGTTGTACAGCTCAAACGGAGTCTACCTCCACGCGTAACCACCTTGGATTGGCCAGCTTGACCCTAAGCCTCCAACAACATTCGTGATACATCGTGGCAGCCCACAGAATCAAGGCAAAGAAGTTGTGCCTGCCTTTCCTGTGTTGCTTGGTGGTGGCACTCCCGAACTGCCCAAAATGCCCGACGATGCAAAGAGTGCTGGTCGTAGAAAAATCTTAGCAGATTGGCTTTCATCGAACGACAACTGGCTAACTGCGAGGATTATCGTCAATCGAATTTGGTTGCACTACTTTGGGCGCGGCATTGTTCGGAGCGAATAACTTTGGACTGATGGGTGACATTGCCGACTCATCCAGGAGATTGCTCGACTACTTGGCCAATGAACTGATTGACGCTGGTTGGAGCCTCAAGCATGTTCATCGCTTGATTTTATCCCTCCGCAACCTATCAGCTCAGTTCTCGCAGCGATGCCAAAATGGCTAGTGCAGACCCGATGAACAATTTGTTCTGGCGACAGAATTTGAAGCGACTGGGCGCGGCAGGTACGTGACAGCGTTTTGGCGATCACTGGCGAACTGAATCCGAAAAAGTTCGGCCCTCCGATCTATCCGACACTTTCGGCAGAAGTGCTGGCCAGTCAATCTGGCGTACGAATTGGGAGAAGTCGACTGTTGCTCAACAAGCCCGTCGTAGCGTATACATTCACGTCAAACGATCACTGCCGGTTCCTATGCTTTCTGTTTTCGATTTTCCCGAAACTGACACAAGCTGCGAAGCCCGTTTTTTGACTGTTCAACCTGGCCAGGCATTGACGATGCTCAACAGCCAATGGATGCAGGAGCAGGCTCAGCATCTGCTTGATCGAGCCAATCGGGAAGTCGGCAACGATTTAACTAAGCAAGTGACGCGGATGCTCGAGCTAGTTAACTCGGTGCCACCTGCAAAAGACGATGTTACCGAGTTGATAGATTTGTACGAGCGATTGAAGTCGCATCAATCAATGGATGACGTATCAGCTAGACGAAATCTTGCCTTGGTCGCCTTGAATTTGAATCAGTTTATTTTTGTGGATTAGTCGAACGATGCTCAAATAGTAAGTTCTTTCCAGCATATCGGCGCAAGCCGACTGGTGTCCCGCCCGCAAGAACATTGGAATCGGACGGGCCACTGAACCGCTGGAGCAAATTACTCAAAAAACGAGATGGTTTACCAGTTGGGTATAAGGAGCAGGATGATGAGTCAGTCAAAGCCAAACAACTTTTGCGGTCGCGTTCGCCGAGAGTTCTTATGGCAAACCGGTGCTGGATTCGGTGCAGTCGCACTGAGTGCATTGCTGGGCAATGACTTTTTCGACAAGCAGTTGAATGCCGCCGAACCGGACAGCTCGCGCACTAAACAGCCTCACTTTGCTCCTAAAGCCAAGAGTATCATCTTTTTGTTTATGTACGGCGGCCCCAGCCATATCGATACGTTCGATTACAAACCTGACATGGTGGGGATGGATGGAAAGACGGTGACGGTGAAAACGTTCGGTCGTGGCGGCCACCGCAATGAAGGACGCATCGTTGAGCCGCGTTGGAAATTCAAACAATACGGGCAATGCGGCAAGTGGGTCAGCGAGCTGTTTCCAAACCTAGCTGGCTGCGTCGATGACATCGCCTTCTTGCACTCGATGACCGCTGATTCGCCAATACACGGCTCAGCCATGTTGATGATGAACTCGGGTAAGATCCTCAGCGGATCACCTGCTCTGGGTTCATGGGTCAACTACGGACTTGGAACTGTAAATGAGAACCTGCCGGGGTTCGTAGTAATGCTCGATCCAACCGGTGGACCAATCAGTGGTGCCAAGAATTGGTCGGCGGGCTACATGCCAGCAACTTTTCAAGGTACTGTACTTCGCAGCAAAGGAACTCCTATACTCGACTTGAATGCACCCGCTGGAGTCACTCGATCGGCGCAGCGGGAGATGCTAGACTCGCTTGCCAACATCAACGGCCGTCACGCGGCTGCACGAGCTGGCCACGATGACCTGCAGTCTCGCATCGCGAGTTATGAACTAGCATTCAAAATGCAAGAACACGCGCCCGAAGCAGTAGACCTAACGGGCGAAGATGCTAGTACGCTTGAGCTTTATGGCGTTGGCAATGCAAAGACGGACGATTTTGGACGTCGATGCTTGATCGCCCGTCGCTTGGTCGAGCGCGGAGTTCGCTGCATTCAGCTCTACAGCGGTGGTGCTCACAACGACGACAATTGGGACGCTCATGGCGATCTCGAGGCGAATCATAATAGGCATGCTGGCGAAACGGATCAACCGATTGCTGCCCTTCTCAAAGATCTGAAGCAACGAGGACTATTAGATTCGACATTAGTGGTTTGGGGCGGCGAATTCGGTAGACAGCCAACAGCCGAGTACGCGAAGGGTTCTGGCCGCGATCACAACTCATACGGATTCACTATGTGGATGGCCGGTGGAGGAATCAAAGGCGGCGTTAGCGTTGGCACAACCGACGAACTTGGTGCGAAAGCCGTAGAGCGTCCGTTGCATGTAAAGCATCTTCATGCAACGATCTTGAATCAACTTGGTCTTGATCCCAATCGATTGAGTTACTTCTACAGCGGACTAGACCAGAAGCTGGTTGGCGTCGAACATATCGATCCGATTAAAGAGATCATCGCTTAGGCATGTCAATCAGTTTTTTGTGATCAAGTAGCCCGAACATGATTCGCAGTTTTTTCATCTTGCTGATTCTTCTGCCTAGCGTACTAGCGTTGGTTGCACGATTGCAACGAACGCAAGTAGCCTATTCAATCATTTCAATTAGCGAGTATGGAATCATCGCGTCAGTCGTATTTGCCTTGCTGAGCTACCTAATGGCTGTAACTCATCAAGGACAATGTAGAGTCTCGCTTTTTCGAACGGGGCTACTGTTTGTTTCGGCAATGTTCCTTTGCGGAAGTTGTTTCGGTGCGAGTGCGGACCAGGTAGTATCTCAGACATCAGGTGTTCTAGGCTTGCTTTTCATCGTTTGGGGCTCGATCCGAATGCTGGGGCATGCTTGGGACTTGGCTTGGCTGACAAAAGACGATTCGAAGACGCAATCGCCCGAAGCCTAAACCTGTTTAGCCGTCAACCGAAAGCGTACGCTATTGCATTGACGATTCCCCATTAACACTTTTGTCTGCCCCTGAAACCGAATTGCGACTCAGCAAGCTCAACCGAAGTCGTACTGTGACGTACGCCTACGGCTAACGGCTAAACACGGCCAAACCAGTCTAAACCTAAGTCAGCTTTGCCCGCTTTGACAATGCGAGTATATTCAACACTTGTCGTTGATCGGCGGTAGAGAAATCGCTCGTTCCCAGGCAGAGCCTTGGAACCAGACATGTTCTCAGCAGCATGCTTGGTGAACTCGAATGATGAGGCTTAGTTACATTGAAGATCGGTCCAAGTCCAGATTCTGATTTGTTGCAATTGATCGAAGCAGCCTGCGACGAGATGGAGCAGAATTATTCGAACGGACGTTACTCCAAGATTACAGTTACTCGGCTGTGGTCGAGGCATAATCCTGTCATCTCAGGCAAAGTTGCTCGACCGGCTGCTTATCGTTGGTATTTACGTCGTGAGCTTCTGAAACTCGTCCAGGCAGGCGCCACCATTGAAATATGCCCCGCTCAAGAACGAGTCGATCTAGCATCTCCACAACTGCTAGAACTGATCGATGAGTCTGAGTTTGATCACACTCGCAAGAAGGTATTTCTATTCGGTCCTGAGCGTGTTGAACTGTCGCTACAAAGGTTGGAGCACTATACGGGAACACGGGCCGAGAACTTTCAACGCTATGTCCTGCTGACCAACTATCAAATGCACATGGACGCTTTTGAGAGGATGTATCCCGATTGCGTCAAGCCGAATCGGTCTCGCGTCCAGATGCCCGCTTATCATGAACGTACAACTCACAATGATGGGCTGTCGATTGTGAACATTGGCGTTGGACCATCAAACGCCAAGAATTTTACGGATCATCTGGCTGTTTTGCGTCCGGATGCGATGCTGATGGTTGGTCATTGTGCTGGCGTTCGAAACCATCAGGAGCTCGGCGACTTCGTTTTGGCTTCGGGCTACATGCGCGACGACCATGTGTTGGACCAAGCTTTGCCGAGATCAGTTCCGCTAGCTCCCAGTTTTCTACTCAATCGCTATCTAGCTCATATCCTGGACGAACGTAAGCTGCCGTACCGCTTTGGAGTCGTCTACACCACGGCGGATCGGAATTGGGAGTTAACCCTGAAACTAAAGCTCAATGATCTCAAGGCGAGCCGCAGTATCGGGGTGGATATGGAATCTGCGACCGTTGCCGCAAATGGCTTTCGCTATCGAATTCCATCAGCGACTCTGCTTTGCATCTCTGATAAACCGCTGCACGGTCAGCCAAAGTTACCGGATGTGGCTCAGGCTTTCTACGAGGAAACAAAGACTAAGCACTTGGAAGTTGCCCGCGATGCTCTGTTGATGGCTAGGAAAGAATACCCAGGTGGCTTACCCAACAGCGATCTTCGAGCGATGGATGAGCCTTTGTTGGGCGGTCCCGAAGAGCGTCCATGGCTGTTTTCCTTACCTGTTTCGAACTTTTCGCCACCTAGAGCTGTCGCAAACAAGAAAGTGCATTGTGATTCAACCTGCTGTTGAAGTAATCGACTTTCGGAAAGAGTACGCCGGGACAATTGCTGCGGATGGAATTTCATTTACGCTGCCGCGCGGGTCGTAGGGGCATTAGTTGGGCCCAATGGCGCGGGAAAGACAACGACGATGCGATCACTGTACGGAGTACTTCGACCAACTTCGGGGCTCTTGAGAGTCGCCGGATTCGACGTTCAAACTCAACCCTTAGAAGTCAAGCAGCGAGTAGCCTGTGTGCCTGATGATCCGCCGCTGTTCGAAACGCTAACTGTTTGGGAGCACATTCAGTTCATTGCCAGCGGCTATGGAGTTGCCAACTACCAATCTGTAGCCGATGAACTGCTTGAGCAATTAGAGCTAACGAACAAACGCAAATCGCTCGCAAGTGAACTATCTAGAGGAATGCGACAGAAGGTAGCCATTGCCTGTGCCTACCTTCACCAACCCGAAGTCATGTTCTTCGACGAACCGCTTACAGGCCTTGACCCGGCTGCCATACGCATGCTGAAAGAAACGATGCGAGTCAAAGCAGCCCAAGGCGCTACTGTGTTGGTTAGTAGCCACCTATTAGCGTTAGTGGAAGACCTTTGCCAACACTTGATTATTTTCCAACGAGGCCGATGTCTATTCTCAGGAACCTTAAGCGAGGCTCGAGCTAGCTTCCCTGAAGCTCAGACACTTGAGGATGTCTACTTCCGATTCACTGAACCGAAGCCTGTGATGAAATAGATCAGCATTAGCCATACGGACCTTGGTCTTTGATCAACTAAGTTGCTCAAAATCCGAATGCAGAAATCTACGAATTTGTGACAAGAATTGAGCAGCACTTCTGAAAATAGCAATCGTAGACATCCCACATCTAGATCAGTAGCATTTTTCTGGGGGGAGTTTTACGCGGTCCAATAAACTCTACAATGCTGCCTTCAAGAACGCCCCAGTACCCCATGCTTGCCTTCGCCCTGTAAGCTGTTCAACGACTATTCGTTACGTTCGAGATATCTTTATGGGAAGCTGATTGAGCGATCCTCCGATGGCAGCCAAGATCGACTTCGTGAACTGGCTGACGCGATTCCGCAAATCGTTTGGATCGCTGCCCCAGACGGTGGCCTTACCTATTTGAACGCTAAGGCAACAGAGTACACCGGCATTGGCGTTGATCAACTAACTGGTTGGTCTTGGGATAAAGTGATTCATCCTGAAGATTTGCAGCAGACAATCGAACTTTGGACAAAATCTCTAACAGATGGAATCCCACGCGATATCGAGTTTAGGATTCTTAGAACGGACGGATCTTATCGCTGGCACATCACACGAGAAGTTCCCATTCGGGATGAAAACGGAGCTATCGAATGTTGGTATGGCACTTGTACCGATGTCGATGATTTGAAGAGTGCGGGACAGGCTCTTCTCGAAAGTGAAAATAGAATTCGCACATTGAATGACCTTCGCGAAACGATCATTCGAACCGCATCGGAAGGTATCTGCGTCTGTTTTGAGATACCAACTTTTCCGTTCGTTGAGTTCTCTGTGTGGAACGAGCAGATGACGGAACTGACAGGCTATACCATGGAGGAGATTAATCGTCTTGGATGGTATCAATCTTTGTACCCAGATTCACAAACTCAAGCCGCAGCCATGGCTCGTATGGCTCGAATGCGGGTTGGAGATGACCTGCAAGCTGAGGAGTGGGAAATATGCCGTAAGGACGGTGCGCGTCGTATCGTAACAATTTCCACTTCTATGCTAGAAATTAACGATGGCATTCCGCGAGTTGCTGCATTGCTACACGATGTGACCAATCGGAAGCTGACCGAGCAAGCGGCGACGATCTGAAGAACGGTTCTCGAAACTATTTTATGCTAGTCCATTTCGATCATTGTGGCATCGTATCCAGAGGGAAGATTATTGATGCGAATGATGCCTTCCTCAAGATCTTTGAATTCGATCGAGATGAAGTGATCGGACGCACAACTGCAGAATTGCAGATTTGGGCTATCCCCAGCGATCGACAGGAGATGTTGTCGCGGCTGTCAGCAACTCAGTCGGCTCGAAACATGGAGATTCTGTTTCGAACAAAGTCGGGCAAGTTTCACACTCTGCTGATGTCGGTTGAAATCATACACATAGAAGGCCAATCGTTTTCACTCGCAATGTCGATCGATATCTCCCAACGAAAGGAAGCTGAACTTGTCAAGCACCAGACGCTGTCGCGTTTGGAAGCTACACTCGAATCAACTGCAGACGGTATTTTGGTAGTCGACCTAGATGGACGCATTATCGACTTCAACAGACAGTTTGCGGAGGTTTGGAAGCTTCCACCTAGCTTGGCGGCGCAGGGTCGAAAGGTTGACCTGCTTGCAGCTTTCAATGAGCATCAGGCAATCGCTGAAATGCTTGGGCAATTAAAGGACCCCGAAGCATTTGTCGCTCGAGTGCGAGAGATCTATTCGAATCCGCACGTCTCAAGCTTTGATGTTCTTGAATTTAAGGATGGTCGAGTCGTCGAGCGATACTCTCAACCGCAACGAATTGAAGGCATTCCTGTTGGGCGAGTTTGGAGCTTTCGGGATGTCTCCGAGCGTAAGCAATTGGAAGAGCAATTACTTCAGTCGCAAAAAATGGAGGCGATTGGTCAACTCGCAGGCGGCATCGCTCATGATTTCAATAACTTGCTCACTGTAATCAACGGCTACTGCGACTTGCTGCTCGAAAACCAAGATATCTGCTGGCAAGATTCGGTAAAGGAGATTCGTGAAGCTGGTCAGCGGGCTGGAAAATTAACGGAGCAGCTTTTGACATTTGGACGGCGATCCAAATTCCAATATCAGATAGTAAGACTGAATGATGTGATTGAGGAATCGGAAAAGCTCTTACGGCGATTGATCGGAGAGCAAATCAACTTGGTTGTGAAGCTTGACTCGAATGTCTCAACGATCAAGGCCGATAGAAACCAGCTCGAGCAAGTGCTCATGAACCTGGTCGTTAACGCTCGCGATGCAATGCCTAATGGTGGAACACTGACGATTTCAACGAGCCTTGTTTCTTCGACTGTAGCGAGTGACGAGAAGTTTGACTTGGCCGCGAAGCCGTTTGCACAAATGGAAATTTCTGACACAGGCATAGGAATTTCGAAAGAAATTCAAACGCGAATCTTTGAACCATTCTTCACCTCAAAGGAAGTGGGAAAAGGATCGGGTCTGGGGTTGTCTGTTGTTCATGGAATCATGCAACAGCATAATGGAATGATTCGAGTTTCCAGTCAGCCTAGTCAAGGTGCTACATTCACATTGCTCTTTCCACAAGTTAACGGTGCGTCAAAACTGTCAACCAACTCAGTTTCAGTACCATTGAGTCGCGGAACTGAAACGATACTTCTTGTCGAGGATGAGCAAGCTGTACGAACAATGGCACGAAGAATTCTCGAGTCTCACGGCTATCGGGTTCTTGAGTCTCAGAATGGTCGCGAGGCGATTGAACTGATGGGACAAAATGAGGATCCAATTGATCTACTTATCACGGATGTTGTGATGCCGGAAATTGGCGGAAGCAAATTGGCGGAAGTACTTAGAGCAACACGCCCAGATCTACGTGTCATATTCATCAGCGGCTATCACACAGACAGGAATATCGAGTCGTTTTCTGCTCGGCCAAATGAATTGCTTCTGAAAAAACCATTCACAGCTCAGCAACTTGCAACATCCGTTCGAAAGCTAATCGACGAAAAGTCAGATTGATAACTATACTGCAGTTACAATTTCGTCGATTCTGCGACCAACGTCCGACAATTCTTATCGGTAAGTGGCTGAGTCGGGATCATATCCTCGCGCTGGTATCCCAAGCACAGGATTTCATGCCCTGCATTTGTGATAGAACGATTAGATGTCTTGACGTGCTCGAGGTCGTCTCCAACCTAGAGTAAATACTGCAACAACTAACATCGCAAGCGAGGAAGGTTCTGGCACTGCGGTGATAATTAGAAGTGATAGGACGCCTGGCCCCCCCGTATTGGAATAGTTGAGTTTGAAATCAAGTCCTTGAGAACTAAAAAATGGATCGATTTCCACGCCGCTAAATAATCCGTTTAATCCTGTCTGCCAGCTCATGATTTGAAACGAATCCCCAAGGTGTGGCGTGAAGTTTGAAAACTGAGAAATCTTCAGAATGGTTCCACCAAGAAGAGAAATCGTACCCAAATCATTCAGTTGATCGTGGTTATTAGCATTGAATCCGGGCAACAATCCTCCGAGTTCAAACTCAATTTTTCCAGCAAAGGCCTGGTTAAGCCCGGTTACAATCGCCGGACTATTACCTGGTGAATAGGTTCCTTTGATCAAAGTATTCGTGAAGCTTCCATTTCCCTTGACGATCCAGTCACTTTCGAAGACGATTCGATCACTTAATGCAGTACCGTCTCCAATCACGTCACCCTGATTTTTGAAGTTGCCGTTTACAGTTCCATGCCCTACTAAGTTCTTGCCTTCTTCCAGGAGAAAGTGCATCGAGGTTTGGCCAGCAAGCGCGGTACCCGCCGTGAGTGTTCCAGCACCAGTGCTGTTTCCTAATTGGGTCAGCGAGCCGAGTACCGCTTGATTGGCATCATTGATGGTAACGGTGTATTGATTGGTGTAAAGCTCTCCGTCACTCACGAATCCCGTCACTGAAGTTGCTTTGCCGATTGTCAAATTGCCAGTTGTCGCACTAATGATGGAACCCTGAGCAGCAGCAATCTTTGCATCTACAACTCCGTTACCGATAAGGTTCTTGGAAGCACCCAAAGCGATACCATTGTCCGCAATTATCCGCCCCTGGCTTAACTCCGTTTGCGGACTGACATCAGCAAAACCCGCTGACAGTATTTTTAACGTAGCACCCGGACCAATGTCTAATAGTCCTGCGCTGCGGAAGCCTACAAAGCTTTGGGAGTTGCCAATTGCTAAAGTGCCATTGCTGACTGACAAAACCGAACCGGCTGCGCCATCAAACTTTCCAACAAGAGTTGTCGTACCAGAGTTAGTTGATGTCAGATTTTGGCCTATACCCAAATTGATCGGAGCGACGTTGGTAAAGGTCAAATCTTGGTTTCCTGAAAATGTAACATTGTTTCCAATCGTCACCGAGTTGTTAACGATGCGAGCTGCACCATCTGCCCGAACCGTAGTGCCGGAAGCCAAGTTTACTTGCGATGTTCCAAACGATTGGTTATCTCCAATTCCCAAGCTACCTACCTGGTGCTCAAAAGTTCCTGAATAGGTGCTTGCATTCGCAAGTACTAATTCGCCCGACCCAACTTTGATCACAACTCCAGTACCGGAAACGGAACCATTGAAAGTACCGTTGGATTGTTGAACAAAGGTTAAAAATGAGTCGTTCAATGTCACCGGTCCGGATAGACCGGCCGAATTCGTAGTCAGACTCGCGTTGCTTACGGTCGTTCCACCTGTGTAGGAGTTGTTTCCGGTGAAAGTAATGTCTCCACTTGCGATGTCGACTGAACCCGATCCTGACATGTTGCCTGAATAGGTGTGGTTTGCTGAGAAGCGGACAGTCCCGTTATTCACAAAATTGCCTTGAATACTATTGGCAGCGGCTCCGATAAGTGTGCCACCATTAACCGTTGTACCGCCGGAGTACGTGTTAGCTCCGTTGAGCGTTAGATTGCCTGCAGATCCCTTCACTAAACTTCCACTGCCCGAGATGATTCCGTTGAGTGTATTGTTGGACGAATTGTTGACCGTAAGCGCTGCGTTACCAAGCGAAACGTTGCCGGTTCCGTTAAGCCCAGAAACGGTAAGTCCAAAGCCATTGAGGTCGAGATTGCCATTGGTAAGAGTGACCGTTCCGCCAGGAATTGCACCTGAAACTCCCTGTCGAAGAGTTCCACCGCTGACAGTCGTTGTTCCTGTGTAGGTATTGCTTCCGCCGAACGTTAGTATGCCACTACCAGTTTTTCCAGTGAGCCGGTACCACTAATTGTGCCTCCAAAAGTGGCGGTCGTTCCTTGCTGAAACCGAACTATCCCATTGTTGACAGTGCTTCCAGAGAGACTTGCAGCAGCATTCAACTGTAGTGTACCTTGATTGACTGCTGTACCGCCTGTGAAGGTGCTAGTCCCACTAAGAGTAAGAGTTCCAGTACCATTCTTGGTTAGAGCCGCCGAACCACCGAGATTAGAACTTACTGTACCTGAGTCAAAATTGTAGGCAGTACCTACAAGAGAGCCACTCGAGATAGTGCCCGATGTCATCGAAACTGAACCGACGGTTTCAGTGCCACCCAACTGCAATGTCGCACCGTTGCTAATGGTGATACTTCCACTATTAGCCAATCGCTCGCTCGAAACTAATGACAACGTACCACCAGTGATAAAAGTCCCACCCGAGTAGGTATTGGCTCCAGTCAGGATCAAAGTGTTGGTCGAGTTCTTAGTAAGGGATGCACTACCAGCTAGATTCGCCGTCACACCGCCACCATCGAAAGTAAAAGAGCTAGCAGTCAACGTACCGGTGCCGTTAATTCCTACTCCGCTGCCGTTCCCCTGAACGGCCCTGACTGTTTCGTTGAAGGTGCTCAAATCAAAAGTACTATTTGATGCGATTGTTAGGTCGCCGGTATTAGATAGTCTCTCACTTGCTCCCAACTGAATTGTGCCACCCTGAATAAAAGTCCCTCCAGTGTAAGAGTTGTTACCGCTTAACACCAAAGTTTTTCCGCTAGTAGCGTTGAATGTCAAACTGCCCGAACCGCTTACGATTCCAGTCAGAGTTAGGCTGGTTCCACTCGCATTAAACAAATCAATAACCCCACCGCCAGTTCCCAACGAGAAAGTACGATCGGTGGATGCGGTTGCACCGAAATATTGCAAAGTGCCTCCATTAGACATAGAGAAGTTGCCTCGACCGTAGGACGAGTTGACTCCATTGTTGGCAATACTGATTCCAGTAAGATAACCCCCAGAGATTGTATTCAAACCTGTATAGGAGTTGTTTGTACCATTGAGCCATAACTGAGCTGCACCAGTCTTGAGAATACCTCCAGTGCCGCTGACTACACCGCCCACTTCGCCAAAACCATCCATCCGCCATTCAGTCGTACTGTTGAGAACAAAACTGATCCCAAGATTGCTCATGGCCAATTCACCACTCTGCATCCAAAAAAGTGCATTTCCGCTGCTGGTCTGAAAAGTAATAACCCCCCCAGATCCGTTGAGGCTTCTTGGTTGCCCGCCGTTGTTCGAATTTGGATTGTTGTACTGAAACGTGCCTAACGTCATGGCCCCAGATAACGAAAAGTCACCAGTGCCGGTGGGCTGTGTTGAAATTACGGCAACCTGGCCCACACCATTGGGCACTGTGCCACCCCAATTAGACGCGGTGAGTAAATTGCCCGGCGAAGTCGCGGTCCAGGTTCGTGTCTGCGAATAACAAGTTTGACTGGACAGACTTAGCAGTGACAGCAGGATCAAACAAATCCGTGATTTTTCGTTTAGGCCAGGAAACAAATTGCTCTTGAGGTGCATCTTCAGAAATTACCATGGTGAAAAAGTGGCTAAACACATCGCCTCTTTATCTCTCAGCACCTTCGCAGAGTCACACCGGACGTGAAATCCTAACAATTCGGCGTCTTTTCATGTGAATTCCTAAAGATCTCACTTGGAAACGTTGTTACAGCAGGCTGCCTAGAGGTTGACCGAAGTTCCTGCCCCACACTCGATTTCACCTGCTGCAATCAAAAATACTGGTCCTAACGCGAGAGTAATGCAGCACTTGCAACGACTTTCCATTCAGGACTTTTTGGAAGTTGAACAGAGGGAGATCGCAATTTTTCGACAGCATCTGGAAAATCGTTGCTGACAACGCCCCTAAAAAGAAAAGGGCGAATTGATCTGATTCACAAACCCCTTTGAGAAGAAGGGTTCAACAAAAAGCAGTAGCTGAGGCGGGGATCGAACCCGCACGCCGGTATCCCGGCACAGGATTTTAAGTCCTGTGTGTCTGCCATTCCACCACTCAGCCAAACCGCCTATTTACAAGGACTTATGGCGAATCCTGAAAGCCTTTTCGCGTTTGGTGGATCCAGATTGGGTACCAATTGGTTATTGCTAGCTTGCCACAGCTCGCAGTAATTAGCCACAACGCCTAACAAAGGCGAAACGCCAAGAGAGTTTGCGGCTCTATTGGCGTGTCTCACATCGCTTCGACTGTTGAGAATCGGGGATGCTCGAAGCATTATATGCTCGCCTAGCCCCACTCCAAGGAGGCTAGGCAGATGAAATCCAGGAAAGCTTGGGTTTTCGATCGGGATGGTATCTGGTATGTCGGCTGGTACGTGTGTGACGGCCTATGCGGAAAGAAGTCCTTTGGAAAGTCAAAGTTGTTAGCGACTTTTGCTCCAAGAAATCCGGCGTGAATCAGCGACGGACCCGCACCACAGAGCTGGCAGGAATTCGTTGAGGAATTCCGATCATGAAGACTGCCCAGATTCGCTCTACAAGCGTTGAAGTCTACGATAAGGCGATCGGCCATTTTGAGCGATCGACGTTAAAACGATTTGCAGACTTTTCCACAGCCAGAATTGACCGCTTCATATCCAAACGGCTTGCTGAGCGTGGCAAGAAACCAGGAACTACTACTAGCCCCGCGACAGTCAAATGTTAATTCAGCGCTGGAAACGAGCCAATTGCCGCGCCGTGGATTGGGGTTATCTCAAGTCTTCGCCAAAATTCGAATTTGTCCTTAAGTCAAAGGTCGGCAAAACGTTCATTTCGGAATCTGATTATCGACGGGATGGTTCGGAGAAGCGATTCACGACTATGGTTGCACAGGCGAGTGAACCGGAGCTTGTTTCTGTTTCTAAAAGAAATGTCAATCCAAGTGTGTTCAGTTTTTCAGTGAGTAACGGCAGTTGTGGATAAAAATCACAAGAAAGCAGCAGAGAAGCTTTCATTGCGGCAATATCCGCAAGAAAATCCCCTGCCTTCCAGCAGATTGACTCCTGTCTCAGTATACTGGGGGCTGATGGCTGCGGCACAAAACTAGTGCGTTGTCATCCAAAAACCGCACTAATGAAACTTTCATAGTCTAATAATTTGCATCCGATTGACGACACTAGATCCTTTATGTACACATACTTTAATGCAATAGTCATCTTGGCCGCTTTGCTGCTCGATCCTTCAACCTCCTACGCTGACTTTGTCGTTTCTGGCATATCACCAAGTCAGTGGCAAGCAACTGACTTCTTCACTTGGGCTTCTTCCAGGTTCCACGATTTTTGGATTCGAGAGTACTTCGTTGCCTTATGGAGTTATAACTGTTATCAGTTAGGCAAATCAGCGACAAATACCCTTCCCGGCCTATTTGATCCCCGAAATACAGTGTCTGGAGGAAGCGACCCGATAGGCACGGCGTTCTTGGCAGGTTTGTGGGACGGAACGCATGTACTTTTGAACCGTTCAAATAATTCAATGGCGGGGGATACGATTTACGAAACAACACTTTGGGGCGATGTTACGTTTTCATTCTCATCGGGTATTTCTCAGTTTGGCGTCAGTCTGCAGAACAATGTAGCGCAATCATACTTGTAAACGGTGTTGCGGTCGGAAATACAAGCAGTTTATCGTCCCTAGGTGGTGGTCGAAATGGCTATCTGCGCATTGATTCAACAGTTGCGAATGCGATCAAATCGGCACTTTGACAATAGCACAATTGTTCCTGGGACCACCGATGGATTTGCATTCGATCATCTAAGTTTTTCCATCACTGCCGTGCGAGAACCATCCGCCATCGCATTCCTTGCACTTGCGGCTCCAATGATTTTTTTCCAACGAAAGCGAATCGAAATTCAATAAGTTCAGTGGGCCACTTCGCTCTATCAGCTTCATCATCGTTTTTTGAAGATGGTACTCGGAAAGGAGTCTGCGATATACTTCGCTCTCAATCACTTGGTCTAGATTGGGTACCAATTGCGCGCCGATTCACTAAGCCATGAGAATCTGCAATTTACAGAAACGGCGTGAATCCTTGTGTTATTTTTCCAAGCAGTTGAAGCAATTCTTATCGCCGGACGATTTGTAGTCGATCCCAAATTAGGTACCGACCGACTGCTACTCGGAAGAAACTTATAATATGCAGGCCGAACCGGCCGCCCGCCCTCCAAGGCCTCCAAGGCCTCCAAGGTGCCCATCGGCTGTTTTCTTGGAAAGCAAGGCAATCCACCAGGTGAACTATCTCGCAAAGTCAGACTTAGACGAATTCTTGCTGACGATTTCCGTAATGGGGCTAAAAGCTTCAGCAGTAACTTCGCTGAACTGGGTCTATCGGACTACAGAAACAAAGCTACGCCAAAATCTTCTGAACCACGTGTGATTCTTCGACACCCGTCAGTCGCTGATCTAGGCCTTGGTACGGGTAGGTGAATCGGCGATGGTCAATACCAAGCAGATGAAGGATCGTAGCATTCAGATCGTTGATATGAACTGCATCGTCTTCAAAACGAGTCGTACGTTGTCCGTTAGCATCGATAATGTTGTAGCTGTATTCGTCAGTCCGACCATGTTCAATGCCGCCTTTGATCCCGCCACCTGCTAGCCATGCGGTAAAACACCTTGGATGGTGATCGCGGCCGTAGTCCGTATCGTTCTGCTTGCCTTGACAATAAACCGTCCTGCCAAACTCGCCGGAGCAAACCACCAGCGTATCCTCCAACAAGCCACGTTGCTTCAAATCCTGAATCAGAGCAGCCCACGGTTGATCGACATCTTTACACTGCCCTCGAAGCTTCATTGGCAGAGCGCTGTGATGATCCCAGCCTCGATGAAACACCTGCACGAACCGAACACCGCGCTCAATCATTCGTCGAGCCAACAGACAGTTGCGAGCGAACGAACCTGACTTCTCAACTTCAGGTCCATAAAGCTCCTTAATCGATTCAGGCTCGCCGCTAAGATCTGTCAGCTCTGGCACCGAAGCTTGCATTCTGAAGGCCATCTCTTGTTGCGCGATGGTGGTTTGTATTTCAGGATCACCAATTTCTGACGCATGCTTTTGATTGAGCTGCGTTACCAAATCGAGCATTTTGCTACGACTTGTTCGAGAAACTCCCGCAGGATTTGAGAGAAACAATACAGGGTCGCCAGCAGACTGAAATGCAACTCCTTGATACTTGGAAGGCAAGAACCCTGTACCCCAAAGACGACTGTAAAGCGCTTGCACGTTTTGTTGATCCCCCGACCAGAAGGCCGAGTTCAGCACGATGAAGTCAGGCAGGTTCTTATTCAACGATCCTAGTCCGTAACTCAGCCAAGCTCCCAAACTTGGCTTGCCCTGGATCTGTGATCCGGTGCACATCTGAGTCTTACCCTCGTCGTGATTGATCGCCTCGGTGCGCATCGACTTAATGAAGCACAGATCATCCACCACTGTTGATAAGTTCGGCAACAGTTCGCTCATGTAGCGACCGCACTTGCCTTGCTGCGTGAACTTAAAGACCGAAGGTTGTATCAGTTTTTCTTTACCATCGGTCATCGCTGTGACTCGTTGTCCATCGCGAATATCATCGGGCAAGGGCTGCTTGAACTTCGCCTCCAAACCTGGTTTGTAATCGTAAAGCTCAATCTGGCTCGGTGCCCCCCCCATAAACAAGAAGATCACTCGCTTAGCTTTGGCAGGAAAGTGCGGAAGCTCAGGCAACGAGGCGGACGCGCGGCTAGCGGCCATCGAACCGAGTACTGCGGCGCCAAGTCCGACGGCTGATCGATTCAAGAATCGACGACGCGACTGAATCAATCGATACTGTTCAAAAAGTTCATCAGTCATCTTTGTTTACTCGCGTGTTTTGGCTACATCAAGGTTAAAAAGAGTGTTAACTACCATCGTCAACGCGGCAAGCTCGACGCCTTCAGCCTCAGATTCTAAACTCAAGTCGCCGGTCATGGCTCTAGTGGCATCTATGTCCTGCCGGTAAAGCTCGCGAAAACCGTTTAGGCCCTTTTGAAGATCGGCAAGCTCAGCATCGCTCGGAAAATGCGAAGTAATCGATTCGAAAGCAACCTTTATTCGTGCAGCGTCTGAGAGTTGCGATATGCCGCTTGAGGAACTATTCGCTTCCGAGCTAAGAAGCTTCAGCGCGAATTGCCGAGCGGCTTGGAAATACTGACTCTCGTTCATCAGTAACAAAGCCTGAACGGGAGTATTAGTGCGCTCACGCCGCGACGTACAACTCTCTCGCGTGGGAGCGTCAAAAATTGTCATTTGCGGCGGTGGCATCGCACGTTTCCAGAAGGTGTAGAAACTGCGACGGTAGATTTTGTCTCCAGTGTCCTCTTTGAAGGAATAGGTCGAAGAAGAGACCATCGAAACCGTTCGCCAAAGATCGGCCGGTTGAGGTGGTTTTACACTTTTGCCGTACATCTCTTGATTAAGTAAGCCGCTAATGGCCAAAATTTGATCGCGTATTACTTCCGAATCCAATCGGATTCTAGAACCACGAGCAAGCAATCGGTTCTCTGAGTCGTTGATGTACTCAGCCGGGGAAACTCGCGAAGTTTGTTGATAAGTCTGGGACAGAACAATCGATCGAATCAACGATTTTACATTCCAGCCCGATTCGATGAAACTGTTAGCCAAGTCATCCAACAACTCTGGATGCTTCGGGTATTCCCCTTGAGCACCAAAGTCTCCTGATGTCTTCACCAATCCGACTCCAAAAAACTGTTGCCAATATCGATTCACCGTAACTCTTGCCATCAATGGGTGGCGTTTATCAGTTATCCAACGAGCCAAATCTAATCTGTTTAACTGCTTCCCATTGGCCTCGATGGGTGGCAAGAAAGCTGGAGTACTCCTAAATACCTCCTCGCCAGGTTGATCGTAGGCTCCGCGCTTAAGGATGTAAGCTGGACGAAGCTCCGCTCGCTCTTTCATCACTAGGGCAATTGGAATATTCTTTTGAAGTTCATCGCGAGCAGCCTGCACTCGCTTAAGCTCCTCTTCCTTATCTTTCAGTTGTACATTCAACGATTTCAAATCTTCTGATTTCTTCGCCTCTGAAGCTTCCTTCACGAGCTGCTTCAACTGATCGACGCTCAATTTGAGCGACTTAAGTTGCGAGTCGAACTCCTCTGTTTGCAGCGTTTGCTCGTTAGTCGCAAGTCGAATCAAAGGTGGTTGCTGGTCGCGCCCGGGTGTTTCGGGATCTCCATCGATGTTATTGAAAAAGGCAAAAAGCTGATAAAAGTCTCTCTGCTTCACTGGGTCATACTTATGGTCATGACAGACTGCGCATTCAAGCGTCATTCCCATAAACACTGTTCCAAAAGCAACTACCTGATCGACTACGTTTCGAGTGTAGCTCTCCTGAGGTGGATTGGTTCCTCTGTCCATCACCATGTGTAGTCGATTGTAGCCGGATCCAATTTGCTGATCGATTGACGAATTCTCGAGCAAGTCACCAGCCAGTTGTTCGGTGGTGAACTGATCAAAAGGCATGTTCGCATTGAAGGCACGTATCACCCAATCTCGATACTGCGAAAGCTCGCGGTAGTGATCATGGTGCATTCCATTTGTGTCTGCAAAGCGAACGAGATCCAGCCAGTTTCTAGCCATGTGCTCGCCATACTGAGGTGTGCCGAGCAAACGATCGACAAGTTTGAGATAAGCATCAGGCGCGTTATCCGATTCGAACTGAGCTATCTCTTCGCGTGTAGGAGGTAATCCTGTTAGATCCAAGGAAACTCGTCGAATCAAGGTTCGTTTGTCAGCAGCAGGCTGTAGATGCATGCCCTGCGTTTCAAGCGAAGAGATCACAAACTGATCAATGCGACCTGACGCAGAGCTACTACCTTCGACAACTGGCAATGATTGTGGGCGCAAAGGTTCGAAGGACCAGAATTTCTCGTATTTGGCACCTTGTTGAATCCACTTGCGAAATGTCTCGCGCTGCTGCTCGGTAAGAGGCTTCTTGCCAGATTCTGGAGGTGGCATCTGAATCGAGTGATCGTCAGTGGTGATTCGCTTCCAAAGCTCACTGGCATCGGGTTCGCCAGCCTTGAGTACCGCAGCGTTATCTCCTGCACGAAAGGGGCCGAGCGGACCATCTGGATTATCCAGGCGTAGATCGGCCTGTCGCTTTCCTTCGTCAGGGCCATGACAAGCGAAGCACCGGTCAGAAAGAAGTGGACGTATATCTCTGTTGTACGAGATTTCTTTATCGGCGGCTTGCAAACCAACTGTGGCAAAGACTAACATCAATCCAAAAACATTGGCCATCAATCGCATTGTGAACTCGAGATTTGGGAGGGAATCGGCACAGCTTCTCGTGAAGCCACAACATGCAGGTGGGGCCCCTGATTTTACCGTACCAGTGGTTCAGCCACAACGAAACTACGCCAATTGCTTAATAATCGAAGAAATCAAACTGGAATGAGAAAGAGCAATTGTATGTCCACCGCCGTGAATTGTGTGGTCAGCACGGGTATACGCGAGCGGAAAGGTCCTATCCCTGTCGCCGTGAATTTTGAAAACCGGTACGGTTTCAATGAGCTTTGATGGCTGCCAATTCACTGCTGCGCGGGCTGCCCATCGATACCAGTGCCCCAATTCGCCAGTCAACTTCGTCATTTGCAAAGTCGACGTGGATCGGAATCGGCGCGGGAAACAATTTGATAATGTTCCAGCTAACTTCATCGTTCCATGGGTCGCAGTAGCTCGAAACAACCTAGCGACTCGAAACCACGGCGGAAACTCATGCGGTGAAGCTATCGACGCGATTTGAACACAACTCTTAGCATTCAAGAGCGGAGCAAGCTCTCGAGCTACAATTCCACCAAAAGAAACTCCGCAAACTATCAGAGGCTCAACACAGGTTAAGGTTCTACTGAGTCGATTAGCGTACTCGCTTAACGACTCGTTGACGATCGGGCGAATCCAGCGAACGACTTCGGCGTTGGTCAACTGCGGCAACAGTCGATGAAAGATCCGATCGTCAGGAGTCATTCCGCTGAGCAATAGGATCTTTGTCATTTGAATCTACCGAGACTTGCTGTTGATCCGTGCCGCTCTTTGGCGTCGATTCACCGCCAATGCATTTCAATTAGGGCCAATTTTTCATTCCAGCGGTTCGGCGTGAGCCCTCCGGTTCCCAGTGTTCTCGCTAAAGGTTAAAGGTTACGGGGCAGCTCGCTCTGCTCCGCCTGACTTTGCGGCATCAGGCTTGGGCTCGCTTGCCTTGTTACCGCCTGAGTTGCTTTCGCTGGCCTTGCTCTCGCTTGTTTTAGCCTCAGTTGGCTTACTTTCAGCGGGCTTTGAGTCGTCAGGTTTAGCTTCACTGGGTTTAGCTTCAATGGGTTTAGCTTCACTGGGTTTAGCGTCCTTGGGCATTACGACTTGCAACACGAGTCGAATGGGAGTTCCAATCTTAGGAATATTGTCGGTGTAGGCGATGAACAGCAAACCCGAGTTAGCTTGAGTACTCTTTACTGGAATGTCCAAAGCTGCAGTTGAGAAGTTCGAAACGCAGATCAAGTCGCCCGATTCAGCATTGTAGACCTTTTGCTTGGTGTCTGGATCTTCCCAAAAGCCACTCCCAGCGAACACCCAATTTGGTTCAAGATGTTTGTCTTTACCACTAAGGTCTCGCACCCATTTTCGAGCGTCAATCGTCTTCGGCTTGTCCTCTTCATCTTTCCAATAAGCTTGAATCTGAATTTCGCTTCCGGTTGGTGGAGCGTATTCCGGATCCCACTTAGCAGGCTTGCCCGTTTCGGCTCCAACAGCCAACAATCCTGCGTGAATCGTGACGGCTTTTGCGAACAGGCCCACCACCGCTTCATGTTCTTTGGTCGAGGCCGGACATGCCAGCAACTCCAACTGACCTTCTTGCAAGGCGATATAGCCATCCACGATGACTCGATGCTTCTTGCGATCAATCCAAACCCGTTCTTTCGGTGTCAATCGAACAGTTTCAGGAGGGTTCCCAAACGTTTTTTCCACAGCCGCCAGCAGTTCCTCTCGACCGGACCATTGAGCCGTCACAGAAGCTGAAGAGATAACAAGCATCAAAAGCGCAAGCAGATATTGCAGTTGCTTGCAATTGCAAATGGCCATTTCGAGAATCTCCCACTAAATTCGAAGGTCCAAAGTTGTCGAGTTTGACACTTTCGAGGCTGTAACGAAAATATCTCCTCACCACAATTGTAACGATCAACCTAAACGCATGTGAATTGCAGGTTGTCAAAAACTTGAGTTTAACTTCGCTTTCCGCACAAACTCATTCAAACTTATCCACGCAAGAAAGCCGAAAGCAGTCGCAATGGACTGGATTGATTCCGATCAAGCAAACAAACAGAACAAGTCCAACAAGAGCAAGCGCCCAACCAAGGCTCGCAAGGGAGTAAGTCTTCAAAAGCAACTTTCCGTTGCCATGGCTCAACCTCAAGATGTTTGGGCTGCAGCATTCGAGCATGCATTGGCGGAAGTTTCTTGGCCTAAACGCTGTGATGCCGAAGCTAGCCTATTGTGGTCCACCACGATTCTTGAACAAGCCGAGGTGCTCGTTCGCTCGGGCTTGAGCGCGTCAAAGTTAATCGACTGCATCCAGTCAAAAGCGACCGAAGAAAAAGATCGCATCGCTGAGGTTAGCGCGCTAATGCATGATTCATTGGAAGACCGCGCCAGACAGTGGTTAGACGAAGCCGACGCATATCCTCACGCGGCTCTGGGTATCATCGCCACCGTCTGGAACTTGCCCGAGCACGCCCGCCGCAGTGATGCAACTTGGTTTGCCTCGTGGATGCAAGCACTAGTTGAACGAGCGGCCGAGTTTCAGTTGCAGCAAGAGGATTGTTTGCTCAGCAACTTGATTTTCCACTGTGAACTTCCGCTGTTGTTCGGATTGCTAACAGCTACCACTCGCTCAACGGCTCAAAACAATGCAGCCAAAGCGATGGATGATCTGGCCGAGTACCTGAGAATAGCCAAGACCATATTTCAGCTTGGCTGGCTCATGGGGCAACCTATCTGCGCGAGCATTAGCCAGCGTGTTTCGCTGTCGAGTTATTGCGGATCACTTAGGCTTTCGTAAATGGTATCCGCCTCAAAAGAAGTCTCTTACCCTGTTGCTGGGCCATGCTGCTCGTTGGGCTCGAAACGATGGCACTCAACTGCTCAGCAAGGAGTCAAGATGCTAAGGCTGCGGAGCCAATGTGGAATGCACTCGCAAACAAGCTTCCGTAACAAGGCAGTCCGTCATGAAATGGTACTGGTCCGGATTAGATCGATCGCAGACGATCGGAAGCCAAAGTGCCTGCGACTCGCGTCTATCCAAGCTGACCGGGCACGATGAAGATGCATCTTGCGCAGTAATGCAACGAGGCTGGCAGCATCGTGGACCTCGAGTCGCAGTCGACTTTTCCGAGTCGAACATGCTGATCGAAGCAACTGGAAGCAAAGGGGTTTCGATCCTGAGTGGAGAATGGACCGCGGAGTTGAACTAGATGGTCAAGCTAACTACAACTTGCAGGCTGGGAGCAAAGGTGCTGGTACACCGATGATGACGTTGATTATTTAGAGATTGAAGCCAAATTCGGCGAGCATGCCAAGCTGCAACGTCAGATTGTATTCATGCGAGATCATGACTGCTGCTCGCCGCCGATGCAGCTGTGTGACAAGGATGGCAATTGGTCAATGAGCTCATCGTTGCCGATGGCAAGTAAATCCGAGTTGAAGATCGAAAGCAAGAATACCGAAGGTCGCATCATCGCGGATAAAGTCAATTCGCTAGTTTTGCCTCTATTTGCCTGAATGGCGAGCCGCCCTTTCCACTGGCAGTTTGACTCAGTGCAGATAAGGCAACTCACGGGGGCAAGGGCGCAATCGCAGTTTGTAACAGTTGCTCCGGCGTTCGTCGACTGTACTCACCAGTATTAATCAGCCTTTGCAATCGTCACTCGAAGAGTTCATATACTTGGCGGCAGTTGACTGTTGCAGAGGATCTGGATTGTGAGCCGAGATCAAGCGGTGGCATACAGAGTTCAGATCGGCAACGAGCAATATGTGTTCTACCGCAACTTAGCCACTGTCAAACGCCGTTCATTCTTGGGCGTCCACGCACTTTGCGAGTTTTTCGCTGGCAGCTTTGACAAAGATTCCGGCGAGGCGGATACTCTGGTCGAAGTCGAAATGAACAAGTGACGGTAGCTATCTTCGCCGTCGCTACCTTCGCCAGAAGGTGGTCTTACTACTTCGCGGCCTCTAGTACCGGACGGCTGGGATTCCTGAACCATGAATCGAAAGAATCTGACGAATGAGAATCGAGTGAGAGCACTCAAGCCTCACTGCTCAAGCTTGACGTCGGACTCTCCCGCTCGAAAGTGTATCGACAGCAGTTTGATCAATTAGCGGGAGGGTGGCAAGCGAGGGACGAGCGCCCGCCGGGAGGGTGATTAGATCGGCTTTCAGGTACAACGAAAGACTATCGACGCCGATCAACATGTTTGTGCGTCAAACGCGATTGAAACTCAAAAGCTAAGCTGAGCCCCTATCGCCCTCCCCACAAATGCTTGTTGAACTCGCTGTGCAACCCTACCCGCTCCTCCAGCCTTACACCTCAAGCCCGCTACCTACGACAAAAACTTCAAAACAGCTTCGTTGAACTGATCTGGAACTTCCATCGTGGTCATGTGCCCTGCGTTCGAAAATTCGCAGTATTGGCTATGTGGAATCTGGCTGGTCCACTGACGAGTTGGATCCGGAGGAGCTATCACATCAAGCTCGCCGGTGATCACCAAAGTCTCCGTTTGAATAGAGGAAAGTAGCTCTCCAAAATCGGCGCGCTGAGCCATCGCGTGCTGAGCTTTGGCAACAGCTTCGGGAGCTGCGGCCGCCATCATCTCTCGCATCTGATCCTCAAGTACGGTTCCCCGACAGTGTTTGGGAAGCAGTCGATCCATCATGGAAGCTGCGGCCGCCCAAGATCCTTCGCTGAGTGCTTTCTCGGCCATGATCAATCTTGCTCGTTGTGTCACCTCGTCGTCAGCATTGGGTTTGGTGTTGGCTAACACCAGCTTGTTAAGCTCGCGTCCATGTTGCCGCCAGTACTCGAAGCATACATAACCGCCCATCGAAAGGCCAATCATGTTGATCTTCTCATTCGCAGCCAAGTGTTTCCGTACAAGTTCGATATCAGCGGCCAGATCGGCAAAGCTGTATTGATTGTCAACGGTCGATCCGCCAAACCCTCTCAGCTCTGGTACTATCACCCGAAATCGTTTGCTGAACGCTTCGATCTGGTTTAGCCACATGCGATGATCCAGTGGAAATCCGTGCAACAAAAAAAGTGTAGGCCCAGCATTTCCACTTGCCTTGATCGAGATTGTATTGCCTCGTGGAGCGATCAACGAAATGCTGTGTATCACTTTCAAACCTTTAAACTAAGCTTCTAACTAACCACTGAATCATTAACGCTGCTAGCAGGGCAAAGAACGCCAACTGATTTAGCCGCAGCAACTTACTCAGAATTCTTGAACAAACGTTCTTCGATTGCGAATACCAAAAACAGCATGCCAGCGGAATCTGATTCAAAACAAACAGATAGATGAAGATGCCTACTGGGTTCAATTGCCAGGCATCGCTGACGCGGCCATCTGAAATAGCCACAAACGATCGCGTGAGTCCACAACCTGGGCAATTGACGCCAAACATGCGATAGGTAGCACACGTTTCGGGGAGAATCCAATTGATGCCGCGCACAGCGACTTGCCTGCCATCGGCAGATTTCAACAGGAAACTGCCTAGAATCAAAGCCGAAGCCCCAAACAGCCAAATAATGCAAGTTATCCTGTCAGTTGGATGACTCGGTTTAGCTGAATTCGACTGCTCATTCACGACAAAAGCTGGCCTGTAGGAATTTTTTCTGGGCCGCCTATTGTAGCAAAGTGTTTCCTGCCGCTAGGCGACAAGGCGTTTGAGCCTAGCTGCCGAAGATAAAGCTGACTGCAGTGCGATCAGTGACACTCTACGAAGAAAAGCTGACCGACAGAGTGATCCGTTACTATGGCTTCTTCGGGTCAACAACTTTCGGTGGTTCAGCGTTTGGTTCTGGTAGCTGGTAGTCGCGAATGGGGCCACCTTGAACGAAAATTAGCGGAGCCCCTTGAGGACGGCCAGTTGCTTCAGCATTTCGGTCCCAAGGCACCGCGTAAGCCGCGAATAGACCTGTTGTGACGTCGGTCACATAGACTAACGAATGACCTGGACGCGCTCCACCTGAAGTTGCGCGGTTTGCAATTGATCCTGTAACCATCACATATTTTGAGTTTTTACCAGCATTTCCCAACTGTGCTCGAACGTTGGTGTAATAGCGAGCACCAAAACGACCAGAGCGTGGGTAGTAAACCAGACATTGCAGGTCACCGGTTTTGAAATCGATAAAGAACACTCCTTCAGCGTCATCGCTAATCGGTCCAGTGGCAATGGCACAAGTATCTGAAGAGTCAGATGCTGCCGCAGCTAATGGAATTGGAAGTGAGCTAACTGAACTACTCTGCCCCAACCACACTCCGGCGAGAAGAGCCAAGCAACTGGTTATGCTTGAAGCCAAGCAGACAGCAAAAGTCTTGCCACAAAACTTCGAGGCTGAAGTTCTATTAACCAAAGACTGGTTCAATTCGAGACTCATGATCTATTCCGCTCAACAATCAGAATGCGAGATGAACAACGCCCAAACTAAATGCGACACTCGTGGACGAACTTCTAGCCTGGAAAACTCGCCTCATCATAACGCATTTGCTGCAGCAGGCCAATCGGATTCAGTCCGTTTGCTGTTTCCAACATACGGACGCCATATTTTTTAGCTAGACTGCGCAGAGTATCATACCCGAGCGCACTCGCGTTTCATCGATTCCAGTCTTGGTCGGTTGGCTAGAGTTGCGGACATACCTACTAATCCTCGTCGGATTGCTCTTGTGCGGTTGTTTTGTTCTTATTCAACCAAGCCTTCACGTTGCGTCTTAGTTTGAGAGCCGACGATATGCCGCGCGAGGCTAAACCGGGCGGCAAGAGAATTGTCCTGCAAAGCGTGTTGGCGTTCGATTTCCAACCTTTCTTATAATGCTCGTCGCCTCGCAAAAAATCCACTTCGCGCACACCACGATTAAGAGCCTGCCGGAGCATTAGGCTGTTTACCATGTGTCCAGGTTCCAACTCAATGCGGCCTACATCAAACCCAGATTGGTAAATGAACCAAGTCGAAGCATGCTCGAACACCAACAGCATGCCTAGAGGCGAAGCTTGGTGGGTTACGACGGCGATGAATGCAGACCGGTCCTCCGACAGATTCAATAGTGAACTTCGCAAGAATTTCTCAAAGTTGGAATCAGCAAAAACGCCTACTTGGCCTAATTGTTGCCGTCGAAGTTGATGCAGCCTGACAAACTCCGGCCACAGTTCTGCGATTCGATCAGGCGAGTCGGCCATTTCGAACTGAAGCTCCCCCGATTCGTTCAGCTTGATGGCCTTACGCACCTTTCTGCGTCGAGACTTGCTTAACATCAATTCGTAGCTCTTCCAATCTTCTGGCAATTGAATTCGCCAGGCCGATTCGACAGGTACTGAGTCCTTTGTCCAACCGCGATCTACCAATGTGTCAAAGAAACTGTTCCAAGTGGCACAATTCTCGCGATGACCTTCGACTTCAATAGCCACGGGAGCTTCAAGGAATTTCCTAGGCTGAATAGCAAACCATTTCGCCGTAGCCTGAGCAACCTCCTGCTCGCAACCTGATTTTGAAGGCAATTGAACATAGTCGCTACACACTTGACCGCTACCCACCAGTCGCCACCAACCAATTCCTCGCGAAAACTGCTTGAACCAAGCTGATTGACCGCAAACATGATCCTCGGCATCTGTGACGTTTAAGAAATGTAAACTGTTCGCTGTGACGCTGGTCTGTTGGCTGTGATAGTTTTCCCAGGCGCTTCGCAACCATGCAGATTTTTGCATGAAGCACTCGCTGGGAAACTGATCAAACTGTTGCCAGGAATTTGAATTGGCTCGTTCGCAGTGGAAAGCAGCCATCGTTGACAGTGATGTCATAGCGTTGATCAGCCGAGTAGATGAGTTGTTGACGAATTGAGAACTCTGTAGAACTCATACGGAGCGAACTTTACCCGCCACTGCAAATGGGATTTGTGACGGGGAAAACCGCTCTGTATATTCCCAAAAGCATATGTCACAGGCAGTTGATGGGGCTGGTGTCGTAATAGCCGCAAGGGGCGTCAACTACATTTGTCATTTCGAGTTTAGAGCCTGTATCGATTGTGCCGACGATACTATGTGAGTAGACCAACTGGCCAGGCAATGCCAGCATTCACTCAAGATTACTCGTTCCACTGAGCCACATGATTCAGCTTCGAAAACTTCGACGTTTTGCTCGAAATGCAACAGGATGCTCACTTGCATTGGTTCTTGGTGCGGCCGTGCCATTAACCTTGGCAAAAGAACCCGGTAAGAGTGACGATCCAAAACCGACCTCTCCAGAGACGAAGACTGGTGAGGGAGGCGTATCTATCAATTTAAAGCTAGTCCCACCACCGAAGCTCGCTGAGACTCCCAAGAAAGAGTCCGAGCCGCAAGCGTCTGCGAAGGATGAGAAATCTAAGGATACGAAGCAAAGCGAATCCGCAAAAAGTGAAAAACCTCAGGCCAAGGCTGAGCCGAAAAGCAACGACAAACCAACTGGTTCGGTCGAGCTAAAGTTGATTCCGCCCAAGCCTCCCGAGCCTGAAAAGAAAGTAGAACCGAATCCTACTGGCTCGGTTGCCATGTCGCTGGTGTTGCCGAAGGAAAAGCCACAGGAAACAGGATCAGGCCGAGTAACAATTGAATTGACTCCGGTGAAGCCGAATGTCGAGACGGCCAAGGAACTCGGCGAGCCCATCGATGAACCGACAACGAACGATGAAGACATTAATAAGGAATTGAAGGTTGACGATGCCAAAGGGAACGACCTAAAGAAGACTCCAAAGGCCGGTTCAAAGACTCAAATTACTGACCTCAAGTCGGATAAGTCGAAGCCAACTAGCACAAAGCCAAATTCGAAAACTCGCGGTGGAGATCCTGGCGATCCTGGTGATGATGAGGTTGCTCCGCTACCAACTCAGCCTGGCGATTTGCCGCTAGTTCAGGAGGCTCATCCGTTCGATGCACCTGCGGCAAAGGCTACGAAGGAAGAATCTCGATTCTCGAAGTCAAAAAAGCTTGCGGACATTTCCGATTCTGACCAGCAGCGCAATCAACGCATCAGCGATGTCTTGGAATATTACAAAACGCATCAGGAAAATGTGGTACGCCGTGGACCTTGGGCTTTGATGCACACGATCCTACCCTATGGCGTCGAAACCGAGATCATTGCCGGAAAGCAGAAGGTAAATGCGATTGGATGGCTGTGCCATAATGGTATCTCCGCCAAGCAGCGCATGTTTCAGCCAACTCAAACGGGCTTTCGCACCAACGTTGGCCCTGGAGTTCAAGGGCACGAAGGGCAGTTCTTAGCCATCCTGGCCCAATCGCATGTTCACAGAGACTATCCGTTGCAGATTGGCAACAAAAAGTACACCATCAATGATCTGATCAAGTACGAAATGGCCACCTGCCGTGAAAAGACAGAACTGACCTTTAAGTTAATTGGTTTTGCACATTACCTAGAGCCAAATCAGACCTGGAAGGACAATCGTGGTCGCCCATGGTCAATCGAAAAGCTAGTTGCAGAAGAGCTAGCTCAACCGATCAATGGCGAGGCTTGCGGGGGAACTCACCGCCTAATGGGTCTGACTTGTGCAGTAGTTAGTCGTCAGGAAGCTGGGCTGCCATTGACCGGACATTTTGAACGAGCTGAAAAATTCCTGAACAGCTTTATCGAATACACATTTACACTTCAAAACCCCGATGGCAGCTTTAGTACCGAGTGGTTTGAGCGACGGGGCGACGAGCAGAATGTGGACCGCAAGGTTCAAACAACTGGGCACATTGTCGAGTGGTTAATCTACACTCTACCGGACGACCATTTGCGATCCCCTGAAGTTGAAAAGGCCGTTGATTTTCTTCTGAACACGGTCGGCAAGAATCCGAGCAAAGACTGGGCTATCGGCCCTCGAGGCCATTCGCTTCGAGCTTTAGATTTGTATCAGAAGCGAGTCTACAAAGGCCAAGAGATTTCCACCGATACTAACCTAGCCAAACCGCCTGGGAAGTCGATTCAACGGTAGCGAACTTATTGCCGCGACAGATTTTCCACTTTGCGGCAACAAACGGTTCGTTGTCATTGTCCTGGCAGTAGAATTGGACTAACATTGGACTGCAACGGTTTACAAGTTTCGTTACTACTTTGGTGACGAAAATTGCATCTGGTTGTTTGGAGCAAACAAACTATCGCTTAACCCTGAACTCGCACATCACAGCTAGAGTATGGCATCGATTCGATTCACAAAACAGTGTGCAACTGTATTAGAGGCGGCTTCCTCGCTGCATATGAGCACTGGTGCGCAGTCGATGTTAATTCTGGCCGATGGTACGATGGACTGGGAAAAGGTTAGGCAAACGGTTCCAGCAGCTATTGAAGAGATTATCGTGGCGGCCGATTCGGCTGAGGATCTCAAAGGTGCCGAAGCTGCCGGATTGGTTCCGTTGCCGCTCAACAAAGAAAAGTCGCCGCTTCTTGAGCGACTACAGCATGCTCTGCTAGAAGCCGTGGCAGACGGTCTGGTTCGAAGCGATGAAGACGTGGTGGCGGTCTACTGCGGCTTTGAACATCAAAAGCTGGATTCGATCAGCCACATTCGTTTGGACGATCGCCTGCGTCGTTTGACCTCAAGAGATCTACAACGGCTTGAGAGTAGCGTGCCACTGAAGAGCCTTAAGACCGTCATCGATTTGGCGGCTCAAATTGGTCGCGAAGGTAGAGAGGGAAAAAAGGTCGGTGCATTATTCGTCATTGGCGACACGCGACAGGTTTTGAAGCACTGCAAAGACTCGGGATTTGATCCTTTGCGAGGCTACAAGCGCGAGATGCGGAACTTGAGCGATGCAAAAGTCCGCGAGGACTTGAAGGAGATTGCACAGATGGACGGCGCTTTCGTGATCGCTCCAGATGGCGTTGTTGAGAAGAGTCGTCAAATCGTCGAAGTGGCACATGCAAACTTAACGTTATCGAAGGGTCTCGGGTCTAGGCACTGGGCTGCGGCAGCAATCTCTCAGATTACCAATGCCATTTCTATCGTTGTCAGCCAGTCTACTGGCACCGTTCGTATTTTTCAGAATGGCGAAAACGTTCTCCGAATTGAGCCCATGGACAACAACGTAAAGTGGCAAGAGTTCAATTACGAGCCACCGCCTGCGGCGCCAGAAGAAGACTAAATTGACTGTCCCCATCCTCGGCCAACTTCTTTGACGGTAGTCAGTCTTTTCAGGTATGAATTTCTCGCATCCGATGTGGATTGGAAGCCCTTTCTTCGCGATAGCCCTCACGCCCGGCACAACCGCTTCGAATGCTCTAATCCGACAACTCGCTTCCAGGCGAAACTTTTTACCTAAACGAAATTCTTGTCTATCGACCGTTCGATCTTCAAAGAGATAGTCTTTGAATAGAGCAGGCCCGCGCCCACGGCTCTTTTCCAAAACAATGGCCTGAGAAGACGGAAAAAGTTCGTGCGTAATCCAGCCGAAATGCTTGAGCAACTGCGCCACTATTGGCAGAAGTTATTCGGTCCTCAACGTGACGTCGTCCCTCCGATGGACGCCTGCCGCCTTGAGGATCGTGTACTTTATAGTGCCACAATAATGCCCGTAGATTGGGCTGAAGTTCAACAAGCCACAGATTCATCGCATGGAGCCTCTGTCGATAGTCAGTTTGATCAAATTGACGATCTCATCACAAGCTCATTGCTTAATCAACAATCTCAAGACTCATCCGCAATTCATCCAACAGATGATATTCTGGCAGCCTTAGAATTAGCGCTTTCCGATCTCCAGAGTGACCCAGATACTGCGAACCCTACTTCGTTGGATAATACGAATTCGCCGCAGATCGAAGTTGTCTTCGTCGACGACTCTTTGCCAGACTTCCAAGCGATCGTCAACGACTTGCAAAATAAGTCGTTCGAAGGCACTCAACTTGCCATATCTGTCATCGATTCCAGTAGAGATGGTATAAGTCAAATAAGCGATTTTTTGCAGCAACTAGGGAAAGAAGCAGACGCCGTACACTTGATTACCAACAGTACGGAAGGTCAGTTGCGGCTTGGAAACACTTCCATCGACCATAGCACAATTGGTTTTCACCAATCCGCGATCGAGTCTTGGAACAATTCTCTAACTAATGGCGCAGAACTTCACATCTACGGAAGTGATTTAAACTCGTCAACTAGCGGTAGAGATCTACTAGCTACACTCAGCGAATTGACTGGGACTGAGCTGGCAAACGTCGATCTGTTGCCAATTGACGAATCATACGTACTTTCAAGTGATTCAACGCGCAATTCGGGCTTACCAACGATTGTTGATGAAACAGAGTACAACTCAGCCGAGCAAACAACTAGTATTTTAGTCTCAGACCTGCAGAGCAATTCGGCTAGCATCGCAAACACGCCTGACTCTACGTCCCTTGCCGATAGTGCGAATCAGTTGTTCTTCATCGATACTGGCTTCGATGGATGGCAAGAACTGGCAGCCAAGCTCCAGAGTGTTGGAGAAGTTGTCATTCTGGACGCTCAGCATGATGGTCTTCAAACGATCACTGAGACGTTAGCAAACTATTCCGACCTGTCGAGTATCGCGATCATCTCGCACGGAACCGACGCGAGTGTTCAAGTTGGATCAACATTGATCAATGACTTTACGTTGCAATGGCAGTCGGATGTTATCTCCAAGTGGCATAATTCACTCGCTGAGGACGGTGACATCCTTATTTTTGGATGCGATGTTGCCTCCAGCCAACATGGGCGAGATTTCGTCAACCAACTGTCGCAAATAACTGGGGCCGATGTTGCCGCGAGCACAGACTTGACTGGATTCAGCGGCCTGGGCGGCAACTGGGATCTGGAATACTCAACGGGAGTGATTGCAGCCAATCCTGAACTGGCCAACGAACTTTCGGAATGGTTTGGAACTCTAGCGATTAGCGCTAACGGCACTGCATCATCATCTTCATCTTCGTCGACGACAAGCTTGGTATGGTCGCATACGATCGCCAGCGGAACTAATACAACTCTATTCGTAACGCTGGATATCGATGGCTTGGGTGCATCTGTTAGCAGTGTGAAGTGGGGTACTACCAATTTAACTCAGGTTGGGCGAACAGCCGGAAACCATGCTGTTGAGATCTGGAAGCTAGATGCCCCCTACCGCGGGGACTGCCAACATCACGGTGACCTTGGGTGCCACAACCGCTATAAAAGCCGGAGCGATTGCATATGATGGCGTCAACCAGTCAGCAAGTACTGGAACTTATGCAAGCGCGTCTGGAACATCGACCACCGCATCAGTGAATGTTACTAGCGCTACGGGTGACTTGGTAATTGATGTGACCAATTGGGAGACGAACCCATCAGGGTACACCATTGGTGCAGGTCAAACTCAAAGCTGGACAGTGACAAACGCAACATCGCGAGCTGTTTCGACTACTGAGGCCGGTGCCGCGTCAGTAACAATGTCCAGCACGGTATCAGCCTCCAATCAATGGGAAATCGGTGCTGTATCAATTCAAGCGGCTCCCAATTCGGTAGATGTGGCCAATAATGACTATTTCACGGTCCAATCTAATACCGCAACAACAATAAACCTAACTCAAAACGATACGGACGCGGATAGCCATTCAATCAGCATCATTGACTTGAGCACTCCAACTAGTGGAACGGTTACCAATAACAACAATGGTACAGTGACCTATACGTCAGGATCTGGCTTTTCTGGCAATTCTACCTTTTCCTATATGACAATGGATTCCGGCGCAGGCCTAAATCATTACTATGGTCTGGCAGGTAATGGAACCGACTCAATTGGGGGACAGAATGCAACACTCAACGGCACTACAACAGTAAGTGGAGCGTTTGGCAATGGATTGAGTTTCAATGGATCGTCAGATTATGCAACCATTGGTGATTTTAGTTACGGTTCGAATTTTAGTATCTCGTTCTCGTTTAAGTTAGATACCAACGCGGGCAGCACATTCCAATACCTCTATAGTCATGGCACCGTTCAAACCAACAATAGTATTAACATCTACATTGGCGAGGCTTCATCGGGCGGTACAAATGCCAACTTGATGCGCACTGTTGCGATGGACGGCAACGACACTGCAAACGCCAATGCTCTGGATTTTAGTATCTCGTCGATTGTAGCTGATGGCAATTGGCATACGTACACTTTGACAGGCAGTGCGACCAGCGGATTGACGGTTTACCTAGATGGCGTCCAAAAAGCAACGGACACCACTCGAGGCAAAGACGGCATCGACCCCACTGGATCGATCTACGTTGGTGCTAGAAATGATCTTGATGCGACAAGATACTATGACAACAAACTCGACACTCTAAGCACTTTCAATAGAGCCCTATCGAGTTCCGAAGTGCTTGCATTGCACAATGCAACCAATGTCGGTTCGGTTACGACAGCGGTTAACATCAATCCGGTGAACACAGTTCCTTCGACACAGACTTTCAACGAGGACGTGACTCTGACATTTTCCTCCGGGAACGGGAACCTGATCTCAATTGCCGACGCGGATGCGGGTGCCTCTAGCAATCAAGTTACCTTGTCGGTTAGCCAGGGCACACTCACACTCAGTGGCACAACTGGCCTGACATTCGTTGCTGGCGATGGAACTGCTGATTCGACAATGACCTTCCGAGGAACCGCAGCCAACATCAATGCCGCGTTGAGCGGCATGAGTTACACGCCCAACTCCAATTACAACGGCACCGATCAATTGGTGCTCAGCACGACCGATGCAACCCTGCTAAGCGTTAACATTGATGCAGGTCTAAAGGGGCGTTACGCCTTCGAGAATACTGGAGCACTAGGAACAGATACCAGTCCCGCTGCAGGCAATAGCGGTACAAATACAAATGGCACTGCAAACAATGATGCGACCCGCGGAAACGTATTGAACCTGTCGGGAAATGGCTATATCCAATCAACGGGCCACTTTGGCAATCCGGCCAACGCAACTATCGCTGCTTGGGTCAATCTTACGGCAGCGGACTCCGGTGGAGCCGAAGTAATCTCACTGGGTGATAGCTTGCTATTACGCCTTCAAAGCAGTGGAACAAATCTGATTACTGCGGCCTGGTACAACGGCACGACTTGGAATTCAGTTACCTACGACTACGGAACAAATATTGCGGGTACTGGCTGGCATCACGTCGCTTTAACTTTCAATGATACTGGCAATGCAGCGATCTTGTATCTTGACGGAGTGCAAGTAGCATCCACGTCCACGACGGATTCGATTGCCTACACTCAGGGAGCGAACAGCTTTATTGGAAAGCATGGTAACGGTCAGACAACGTATGACTTTAGTGGAAGTATCGATGATGCCAGAGTCTACAATCGAGTTCTAACAGCAGCCGAGGTTGCAAGCCTAGCTGGCGATATCGACCAAGTAAAGACAAGCACAGTTTCGCTCACCATCAACGCGGTTAACGACGCTCCCACGATTACCAATGGTTACACTCATACGCTTACCACAACCTCGGAGGACACAACCTCGTCGGGCACTCTTGCTAGTGCCATTCTAACCGGTGCGAGCTTAGCCGACGTAGACTCAGGAGCCTTATCAGGATTGGCCATTACAGCCAAGGCCGGTAACGGAACCTGGCAGTATTCAACCGACGGCACGACATGGAACAGCTTTGGCTCAGTTAGTTCGACAAATGCGTTGTTGATTACTTCGAGTACACAAGTTCGCTATATCCCGGACGGTAACAATGGTGAGACGGCAACCTTTAGCTACAAAGCTTGGGATCAAACTTCGGGAACGGCATCCACAAACAGCACCGCGAACTACGCGACCACGGCCAGCTCTGGAGGTTCGACTGCCTTCTCTAGCAATAGCGCATCAGCACAAATCGTCGTGAGTAGCGTGAATGACGCTCCGACAATTACAAACGGCTATACATACGGACTTTCGAGCACTACGGAAGATTCGACCTCCACAGGAACTCTGGCAAGCGCGATTCTAACTGGCGCAAGTCGAGCGGATGTTGATTCGGGTGCGGTTTCAGGGTTGGCTATTACAGCTAAGACCGGCAATGGAACGTGGCAATATTCGACGGACGGTTCGACTTGGAATAGCTTTGGGGCAGTTAGCTCAACTAATGCACTGTTGATTACGTCGACAACTCAAGTGCGTTACATACCTGATGGTAACAACGGCGAAACAGCCACGTTTAGCTACAAGGCTTGGGATCAAACTTCGGGAACGGCTTCGACTAATGGCACGCCGAGCTATGCGACAACGGCAAGTTCTGGCGGAACAACTGCATTTTCCAGCAATACGGCATCGGCTCAAATCGTTGTGAGCAGTGTTAACGACGCTCCAACAATAACTAACGGATACACCCATACGCTTACAGCAACCACAGAGGACGCAACTTCGTCGGGTACTCTTGCTAGTGCGATTCTAACCGGCGCAAGCCGAGCCGATGTAGACTCGGGAGCAGTCTCAGGCCTGGCGTTCACTGCCAA
>JAXMBP010000023.1:0-92629 GCA_046349795.1 Pirellulales bacterium
CCAACGTTAATTCCATTAAACGTCTTGAATGGAAACCGCCACAGCATCGTACCTTTTTCTAGATCGTAACTAGCGAGTTCTTGAGCATCCAGAACCAGTACTTGAGGAATGCCTTGAATGGTTGCTAAGGTCGGAGATGAATATCCAGCTCGGTTTTTTCCGCTACACCAGTCGATCTTGCCGGTTTGTCTGTTGTAAGCAACAACGCCCTTACCTGAGGTTCCACCAGGATTGACAATGACCCTATCGACGGTCACGAGAGGCGCGCCGGACATACCCCAAGTGATATTGTCCGCTGCGGCGTCGGAGAGGATATTCGCTTTCCACTTCTCTTCGCCAGTTGCTAAATCCAAACAGACCAACAGGCCAGCCGCACCCAACGCAAAGACTTCGTTGCCAGCGATGGTAGGTGTAGCGCGAGGTCCGTTGCCGCCTAGTTCTTCTTTGAAGTAACCAGGGTATGCTCGCGTCCAAATGTCTTTGCCGGTTTTGATCTCCAATGCAACAACCACTTCGTCGTCCGAACGTTGCTCTATGGTTACAGCTAATCCACCTGAAATCGCGAATCCAGCATAACTCTCACCCATTGGTCTTCGCCAAAGTTCCTTAGGTGGATGGGCTTTGAGATCGGTATCTAGTTTAGGCCCCGGAACAACACCATTGCGATTTGGCCCAAGAAAGTCGGTGAACTGTGGAGCCTCGGGATCAAGCTGAAATGTATTTGACTTCTCTTGCTTGGACTTATCTTCAAATTCCGCCAAACGTTGGTCCTGAGTTTTCTCCCAACGCCAGTGAAACACGTAGTGGTTATTGCCCGTGTTTTCGATGCTGCGAATACAGGCTAACAACAAAAGAATGATCAGCCCAACAGACGAGAACACAAGCAGTTTTTTGCTCCATGCGACCTGACGCGTTACCAGGAGCCATCCCAGAATCACTCCCATCCAAATTAGGAACACCATTCGCCCAATGACCGTTTGCGCCGAAGTTCCAAACTGCGGAACTAGCACTTCGGAAGTCAGCCCGGTCGTCCAGTTGAGGATCTCAAAGCTGCCGAACAAAACTACGATAACAATCGGCACCAAAAACCTTCGCCAAAAAGGCTTAGTTGGCGCTGGATCGGTAACCAGGCTGGATTTCGTTTGCGATGGCTTGAAGGGTTCTTGAGTATTTGAATTGGTTGTCATCTACAGTTTGCTCAACGCTTCACGAACGCGGGGTAACACACGTGCTTGGACTTCGTTCAAAGAGCCTTCCAAGAATGCACCGGCAGCCGCCTTGTGACCGCCACCACCAAACTCTCGAGCCAAACTATTGCAATCGAACAGACAACGGCTTCGGAAGCTCAACTTAAAGCCGCCAGCCAACTGCTCGACGAATATCACAGCGACTTTTGTTCCACCAATGGCTAACGTCAAGTTGATGGCGTCTTCCGTATCAGGAGGTAACGCACCGGTCTCTGGGAAATCTTCCTTTAGAACGTGTGTGTAAACCAGCGTTCCATTCAACTCTGCTGTTGTGCGAGAGAGGATGCGTCCGCGAAGTCGAATGCGACCGAGCGTATCACGCTCGTAAAGGTCGCTGTAGATTTGACTAGGTACGGCACCTGCCTCTACTAAATCGGCTATGACACGATAGGTATCTGGTGTCGTTGAACTAAACCTGAACCAACCCGTATCTGTAGCAATCGCAGCATACAGCGCGGTAGACATCTGTTTCGTCATGGTAACGCCGAGGTGTTTGGCTACTTTTGCTACCAGGTGGCCGGTGGCCTCAGCACTCGTATCCTTGAAGAATTCAGTGCCCAGTTCATCTTCGCCGACATGGTGATCAATACAGAGTTTCTTTCCGGGGAAGCCGCGAAGCACATCGCCCATCGGACCAAGCTGAGCCCAAGCACTGGTGTCGAGCACAATGAAGCAGTCGGCCGAAATATCGTCGGGACGAACATGCTCGTGGATGACTTCGATCTTCTGAGAGGGATCCAAGAACGTTAGGACAGGAGGTGTCGGATGACCGTTGATAATTCGAACGTTCTTACCTAACTGTTGAAGAACGCCCAACATGCCCATTTCGCTGCCTAGAGCGTCGCAATCGGGTCGAATGTGGCTGCACAAAATAAAGCTTTTACAGGAATTGATGCGTTGAGCTAACTTATCCAGATCAAATGTCATTCTTCGAGTTTTCTAGCAAAATTTAGACTTCAGAGCCGTTTGTGGTAATAGAGCGTGTTTCCGAATCGCAACTTGGCTTCGGGGCAAATTAGCGTCCACAATACTGCCTAATTCAACTGTCCTAAAGTCCTTTAGCATATCAGAAGGGCAAAGCTATCACTACTACCGATGACGAATGGAAGTCAGTAGAAAGCTTGTTTAATCTACAGAGAAGCAAGGAAATTCGTGAGTTCAAGTTCAGTTCGCGTTAGTCGATTTCTGCTTCTTTTCAGCCTGCATCTTTCGATACTGAACTCGAAAACTCTCACTTGGAGCAGGAGGAAGATCTCTATGGCTAGCCCAGGGATTCAGGCGTGAATGAGTTAAGCTATGGGGCAACCAACGCAACGCCATTCTCGCCGACCATCCCAGCATTCGATAGAGCCAAGGTGTTCGCAATACCCAACTACCAATTAACATTCCCGTTCTTTTGGTGAATCCGATTAGCTTCTTCTCTGCTAGTTCACTTCGCAAAGCGAGCAATTGATGGTGTAGAGGAATTTTAACTGGGCAAACATCGGTACATGATCCGCACAACGTGCAGGCGTAGGGCAGTGAGTGATTTCGCTTTGGATCTTGAGCCGGACCAAGCACGCTTCCAATTGGTCCAGGAACAGTGTTGGAATAACTAAATCCTCCGCTTCTGCGATACACCGGACAAGTGTTCATACATGCTCCGCAACGAATGCATTTCAGCGCTTCATTGTAGGTCGAACTCGTTCGAAGCTTCGATCGTCCATTATCAACAATGACGATGTGCATTTGGCCTCCCGGTCGTGGGCCATGAAAATGCGATGTGTAGGTTGTAATGGGTTGTCCAGTGGCACTTCTTGCAAGCAGACGAGTCATCACGGCAAGGTCCACGAGACGCGGAATTAACTTCTCCATTCCCATGCAAGCGATGTGAATTGGTGGCAACGATACCCCAAGATCTGCATTACCTTCGTTAGTACAAACAACGATTCCACCAGTCTCTGCAATGGCAAAGTTGACTCCGGTGATCCCCGCCTCAGCACGCATGAATCGCTGTCGCAGCTCGTTGCGAGCCGCTCGGGTTAGAAAAATTGGATCGGCATTGCCTTTCGGAGTTCCAATGTGTCGGTGGAAGGTTTCGCCGACTTCTTCTTTCTTGATGTGGATTGCAGGCAGCACGATGTGGCTCGGTGGCTCGTCTCGCAACTGAACTATCCACTCTCCTAAGTCCGTATCGATGACTTCGATACCGCGCTCGATAAGATACGGATTGAGATGACACTCCTCGGTCAACATGGATTTGCTCTTCACAATCCGCTTGACTGAATTCTCGGCCAATATTTGATGCACAATTTGATTGTGCTCTTCGGCGTCCGTAGCCCAATGAACTTTACAGCCCAGGGATATAGCATTGCGTTCAAATTGCTCAAGGTACTGAGGTAATTGACCAAGCACATGCCCTTTAATCTGCGTGGCTAGCTCTCGCAGAGTCTCCCATTCAGGGAGCGACCTAGCCATTCGATCTCGCTTTTGACGTACAAACCAAAGTGCCCCGTCATGCCAATGGGCTCGCGATTCGTCCGCCACGAAGTTGTTGGCAAGTTGTGCGTGATGGAACTTCTCTGGCGCATTCATCGGACAATCTTCGTCTACAGCGAGTTGGTTTCAGCGAGACAGAAATAGGGAGACCAAGTTTGGAACCTGCCCCTATTGTAACTGCTGAGCAAGAAATGCTGAAGCCTGACGAATCGATCTGTGCGATTAGGCCTTTTCGCGAGTCAGTGTGCACTCACGTTGAACTACTACGTTCTTGGTGAAAAATGGAAAAGTCAAGGCGTTGTTCGCATATGGCACGACAACTTTGATCGTCACCGTAGGACTGAAGTTGCTTAGATTTGCCGGTGAAACCTGAATTGTTGCATTCTTGATTTTGAGTGCCGTCAGCTTATTGCGAGTCGCTTGCTCGCATTCAGCGACCGTAGCTCCTGGCAAAATACCAACCCGCGCACCTTCGTAGCAGGCTGCTTCGGCGGTATTGAGCACCATGTTCGCATGCCCCAGTTCGACAGCACCAAAAACGAGAGCGAATAGAATTGGTGCCGTTAGCGCAAACTCAATAGCTGTTGCTCCTTGACGGAGCTTTGAAACAGGCGATTTTCTTTTGAATGCGTTCATCTTCGGAATCCCAAGAAACAAGTTTTAGGCAACATTAGTTGATCAACACAACCGAAAGGTTCTTGGCTATAGAGCGAAATGCATCTGTTAAATCAGTCCCGTCATTGGCGTGAAAGTGTTGCCCACCTTGAGTGGAGTTTGCAACTGCTTGCATTAGCTGTTCATTGGCATCGGGGCTGAAAGTGATTGTGTGAACCGTAAACCCCGCAGCAACAGCTTGAGAGACGGTGATCAAGGGGCTCGGACCAGTATTGTGTTGTCCGTCTGTCATCACAATCACAGTCTTGACTGCAAAAGGACGGGTCAACGGATCGTTCTTTAGCGAGTTCACGCCCGATTGCAGCCCCAAACCGATGGCTGTAGTTCCAAATGCCTGAAGCTGTGAAACTGAATTTCGAACCGTATTCAGGTTTTGAGTCAATGGCACAACCTCAACACTCCCTGTTGAGTAAACCGATAACGAGACTTGGACAAGCGGACTGGACCGTCCCAGCTCATCCAAGAATACAGATACGGCTCGCTGTAATGCTTGAAGTCGGGTAACACTGCCCATGGGAATCTCCATTGAACCCGAGACGTCTAGCACGAGCGCTACGTCTCGGACGTTGGCCGCGCTGGTCGCTGATTCGGATGGAGCGAATGTATTCAAGTTGAAGGCTCTACCAAAGAACAAAGGAACTGTTCCATCGATCGAACCTGAGTCTCGATGACCGTGAACTCGAACCGCTGCTAGCTGTTTTGAACCGAGCACAAAATCCAGTTTTGAACCATTCGCCCTAATGCCACCCAGTTCAATATCACCGCTGGAAAGCGTTAGTCCTTTTCCTGCTACAGCATTTTTTGCCGCAAAGTTCTTCGCAGAAGTAATTGCGTTAGCGGTGCTCTGATTTCTAGCTAGTGTCGAAGCTCCAGCACGCGCAGCCGCATCGGTGGCCGTTCGCAGTTCAGCACGTACGACATGCATATATGCAATATCGATGCTAAACATCGCTCCGACCAACAGTACGACGAGCGTGATAATGATCAGAACCAGCATGGCTCCCCGACGGGATTTTCGTCCGATTCGGGATCGACTACTTTGGTGGAATGAGTTCATGGACTAATCCTTCTGCATCGTAGCTGTCACCGCTATGGTTCGATTGTCAAACAGTCCTAACCCGGTGTAGGTACGTTCTTTGGCGCTGACTTTGATATTCACGGAGACTTCTTGTCCGGGCTTTGCAAGCGAGACATTAGCAGGAGTCAGAGTAATCGTCGCATTGTTCACGCGACGAGCCTTGAGAATATCTTGTGCTAGAGTTGTTGCATGCGCTGACGTTCCATCGGCTCGGCTGGCATGCTTGGAAGCTTCATAAGCCGCTTCGACTAGAGCCTGTCGGCAGAAGAGGATATTGGCACCTTCAAGTGCGCCGAAGACCAGAACAACAATCACCGGAAGGCATACGGCTAATTCAACGGCCGCAGCCGCGCGTCGTAATTCTTGCACACAATCGGTCGCAAATCTTCGTTTGGTCGACTGTCGCTTTGGGGAGCTAACCGACATTTTCGCGGTCTCACTTTGGTGAATCATGACGGTTGCGATTTGGATGTGCTTTGTTTTTGAGCCTGCACGAGCGAATTCGACTCTGTTGATTCGGAGTCCAAGCGATCGGCAACGCGATTGAAGTCTTCAGCCAACTCGCCCCAGAAATCGCCTTTCCGGAAGTTCAATTTTTCGACTGGCTGGCCGCTCGCGAGCGATGAAAGCCCTTGCTTCAATCGGCTAACAGGGCCAGCGAATCGATGGCTCATTTTCACGGTGTCATAGAGAAAAGCTGGCATGATGGCAACCATCAGAACCAACAGCAGAGCATTCTTTTGAAGTGATATGAGCAGTGTTTGAGCGAAGCTAACACCTGGCTCACGAAGAAACAGCTCCAACGTAAATACTATGCAAAAGAAAAGCACTATAAACGACACCCAGTGAAGCGTCACTCGCCTTACTAGCGACAACTGAACGCGATTGTCGATCAATAACTTGCCACGATTATCGTTGGACATTTTCTTGGACTCTCAACCACGGAAAACTTGAGGCTCATGCAAGATGAGCGGTATTTCGGAGCGTGGAACTCTAGGTCTTACTTTTGGGCGAGCAAATCACTGAGAGTGGGTTCCACGACATCTAGGTGGGTTGAATTGTCCAACTGTGCGCGATTTAACGATTTGTCCAATCTTCGCGGATTCCAAGCAACACACCCAACAGAGCGGCAACAATGGCCCAAATCGCTACAATGCTCATTTTCCATCAGTCGTCCGCTAGCCTCAGGTACTTCAAATGCGTTTCCTTAACCGGACCTTCCAGAAATTCGGTATTGCATGCTTGATAACATCTAATCAGTACATTCACATGTACAGCGATGACTGGAATCGCTTTCGAGGTCCTAACGGTCTTCGTTCAATTTGAACGAAGTTGAGCGAATGCGGCAAGTCGATACGCTGGGTGATAGAGCTTGTCGCTTTTGGATCAAGCTCTCCCATCGTTCATGATGGCAAAGCTTGATATTAACCGTTCAAAGGTGAAGAGCGTACCGTTCACTTGTCTAAACCTTGCTGACGGAAACGAAGTTTGAATCGGCTGAAAACCGCGCGGCGAGACTGCAACGCCTCCCAATAGCCCAGCGACCTGCGGATTTTTTGCGCGATGACAGCGTGTACTGGCATTCTTTCAGACGCTGACTAGTTGCTCTTACGCTGATGGAAAAATGATATGGCAAAAGGACTTGGGGCTTATTTAGAGCAGTATGCATGGCATCAGTGCTGTCCGGTCTTGTATCAAGACATGGTGTACCTATCGATCGATCAATTGGCGACCTGCATATCGTAGCTATCGATGCCAAAACCGGTGCTGAAAAGTGGCGAACAGAACGGCTTCTCGGAGTCACTGGTGGATACTCAACTCCGACACTACTTAACGTTGAGTCAAAGGTCTATCTTCTTAGCGCATCGCCTGGCGAATTGGTCGCTTACGATATCCAATCGGGCCAACGAGCAGCTTCGATTGAAGGTCTCGCCAATGCACCAGTGGCAACGCCGGTCGTCGTTGGTGACAAAGTGTACTACAACGAGCCGCCAGGAGAGCCCATTCCAATGGCAGCACTGGGTAATGCCGACAAGAATAAAGATGGTGTAATCGAGGCTAGTGAAGTAGCCGGTTCTGTTGGCGCTAGTCGTTTGATTAAGCGAATCGATGAAGGCTTTGGCAACAAAGATGGCGCTGTTAGCGAAGCAGAATGGGATAAGGCCTTTGGAACATTCCTCAACAAAGGTGGCATGTCTTGCATCCAATTCAAACACGAAGGTAATCAATTGGTCGGCAAGGTAGAATGGAAGTACACAAAGTCGGTTCCCTATATTCCATCAGTGCTAGTTACTGATGAAACAGCATATCTGATCAATGATGGAGGTATTCTGCTGGCCTTTGATCGACAAAGTGGAGAACTGGTACAACGAGGCCGAGTGGGCGAAGCTGCTGGACAGTACTACGCATCTCCCGTGGCTGGCGGTAACAAGCTCGTGCTGGCAAGCTTAGATGGTAAGTTAACACAGGTTCAGTTAGGCAAGAAGTTTGAAATCAAAGAAACGTTCTCATTGGATGAACCAATAGTTGCTACTCCAACGATTCATAACGGACTGCTGTATGTCCGGTCTGAAAAGCACTTAATCTGCTTTGGCGATTCGTAGCATTAAATCTTGTCCTCGCATTTGTTGTTTCACACGAGGATGAAAGCTGCAACTTAGCTAAACTTCGAAAGTCCTGACTCGGTTCGCTTGCGATTTAGGACTTCAAGGGCTGGAGGATAGGTTCTCAATAGCTTGTTCAATTGAGAACTTGACGTTGCAAACCGCTCAGCTAAATCACTTGGGCTCCAACTGTGTGCCAATAGATCGTCCAGCACTCCCGCGATGACTGCAGGGAAATCTTGATGATCCTGTGCAACGAGAATTCTTCCTTTTTTTACTCGATTGCTCCAGTGAAAGTCAGTTCGGCAGTCTGATAGTTCACATGGCTTATCGACTGTTTCTGCAGGAACTTTTTCCAGTCGTATCTGAACGGCAAGATTCAAACGCATTCGGTGGATAGCCTCCTCGCGATTGGCTGCTTGGCTTCTACGTTCGCTTGCCCGTCCAGTGATTCCTGTAGGCAGGTGTTTGATGACGACCGCAGTTTCAACTTTGTTGCGGTGCTGGCCTCCCGGACCGGATCTACGTCCAGTTTGAATCTGGCACTGTTGAAGCAACTGTTCGATTGGCAATGCTGCAGGGTGAATTGCTCGATCAGCCTTTCTTGAGGACAACGAGGCTAGAAAAAAAAGCGGGCATCGTAACGCCCGCTTTTTTAGTGCCCAGGACTGGATTTGAACCAGCAAGGGGTTGCCCCCACAACGACCTCAACGTTGCGCGTCTGCCAATTTCGCCACCTGGGCAGCTTTTTGCAAAAACAACTAAGCGTCCGATTGTGACGCAAAGTCAATTTTTGCTTGACAGAATCGGCGATGCGAGGAACAATCCCCGCTCACCATTGAGCTAAAAACTATAGATTGCGGTCCCGGTTAGTCAAGCCCTACACTGGCATTGCCAATCGCGTCTCCATCCATGTTTGGGCCCGCAACCGAGGTGTTGAAAGCTGAACTGCCCCCAACCCATTGGCCAATCTGATCCAGACCTTCGTTGGAATAGGGCCGGAACTTTTGTTCGTGCCCAGTCGCCTCATCGTAAAGCAACATGACGTGATCGCCCAGTTTTGAAGCAGCCACCGAATCGACCAAGTTTGAAGAATCGTTCGCGCTCATTTGCATCAATAGCCGGATCTCGAACTCTCGAACCGCATTGCGAGAAAGCCAGCGATTCACTGTCGAATAACTTTCGGCCCAGGCCAAAACATGAATGTTATGGCTCGGTCCATCGCGGAGAATCTCTTCCAACATCTTGTCGGGAGTTGCACCGGAGGAGTTGAAGCTAAACTCGTCTTCACGCCGCAGAGATCGAAGTCGTCCAAGTTGTACGATATCTAGCAAGATACGATCCATGTTTTCGCTCTCACTCGATATTCGTTGCTGCAAAACTTGATGAACCTGTGCCAGGCCTTCATCGATAGTTCGCAGATCGAACACAGATGTCTCGCAAGGAAGTTGTTGCCAGCGACTTGGTAATTGCAAAGCTCTTGCGTCAGTCGGCTTGGCTCCCTGCAAACTGATAACTCGGCACTGCTCGCCTTTGCTGATGATCGCCTTTACGAATGAACTGGTAATCGAGTGCAATGTTGCCGCAGCCATCGCGTCTTCGCCTCCGACCAACAGCATGTTGCGTCCAGCTTGATTGATCAGTGGAAACACAACTGCGGGGCTAATTGAAACGCTCTCGCCACAGACACACCAAATGGCGTCGGGGTTCACTTCTTGTCGAGCCCGACTGATCGCCATATCTGCCTGAGCTGGTTCCCAAGTTGCCGGACGGTTGCCATCAAAAACTACGGTCCGTCCCAAGCGATTCGTGGTAGCATCTCGGTTCTGGTATCCTGAAGGCAAGCTTTTAAACCAACTTACTTGCGTTGCTTTATCAAGCCAACCAATCTGCATTGGCTGATTACCTTCGATTCGCCCTCCAGCATCGTTGTAAACGGCTTGGCCTGGATACTTCAGTCGAGTTGCAGCAGGATTGTCGTCGGCGAAGATAACTTGTGCATCGGAAGGGTCGCATTGCAAAGCGATTCGCACCGCCATCTGTCCAAGCGTTGTTCGTGGCAGCGAATAAGAACCAACCAAAGTTTGGCTGCTCAAAATCGCATGCACTCCAAACGAACGACCCTGTCGAACAATTCGATCAAGAATTAAGCTTGCTGCCTGGCTCAACTTGTCGTCTTCGACAAACAGTTCTTGAAACTCGTCGACGACGACTAACATTCTTGGAATCGAGTTTTCAGGATGAACAGCGTTCCAACTCGCAATATCTTGCACTCCTGCTTTTCGGAACATTTCCCCACGACGTTGCAAGCAGTCATCTACATACTCAAGAGCACTTAAGCCGAACTCACGATGTCTTTCAATACCAAGGATGTCAGCTTGGGGAATATTCGCGTCGCTATAAACTTGAAACTCTACCCTTTCTTGAAGTCTAGCAGAACCAGTCGCAGGTTCTCGGGCGAGTACTTCATCAAGGCGCTAGTAATCAGCGCGTGCAACAAGCTCGACTTACCAGAGCCTGTCTTCCCAGCGATGATCGCATGTTGTGCTGTTCCTACGCCCAACTTCATGGAATGAACTCGATCAACTCCGCCTCATCCAATTGGAATTTCCAAGGAACGAGAACTGTCTCCCCGCCAGCGGGTGTCTTCGGTAGTGCCAACCATATTGCCAAGTGGAACTTCAACTCGACTTGCGGCCAATGCTCGGCGGCCAATCTCGCCCACAATGAAATCGGCTTGAGCATCTGAGGCCGTGACTTCGGGCTGAATCTTGACAGTGCCAATATGAGTCGAGTTGAGTTCGAACTGCCCACCCGTCGACAGCTTAACGTGCAGGCCTCGCCGGTCCACGATGTCTTGATGTTCGCGAACCATTTGCGCGCCCGGATCGATGATCAATATTGGAATGATTCCACATCGTGCTCCTGTATCGAGCAAACTTTGCAATGCCTTCCATGATTGCTCATCCATGCCGCTCGGGAAACTTGACCAAACCAGGATTCGGTACGGTTCAGCCAGCGATCCAGCATCGCGATTGTACTCAGCTATATTGGCGTATTGATTGCGCAGCGATTGTTGTATGAAGTCCTCTGCGCTTGAAGCAAGATTCTGAAGTTGACGAGCGATATGTGGAGCTTGAGTCCAAACGCGATGACTCACCAGCGCTGGATCAAAATCGCTAAGGTGCATCAGCCAGCCAAAGTCGCGGCCAAGTCCTGGTGGATCAACGATGCACAGTTGTGTTTTGCCGCTGGGAAGCGTTGTTAAAGCTCGCACCAGTAGACTGCGTATCAGATCTTTGACGGCAGTGCTGGACGGATCGGCCTTGATCACAAGATAGCCATCCTGCAATGGCGAAAACAAAACGGGTGTTTGCATCGGCTCAAGAGTCAATCCACCTGCTGGATCAGCCTTGATACAATTGTTGACATCCAGCACTCCCAATGGCAAGTTTGGATTGCTCGCCAAGCTCGGCCATTCGACTTGCGGGTTTTCGAGTTGACTCCAGTTTGGAAAGTTCTGGATGCACCAACTGTTATTGCGCTGCACCAACTGAATTGCTTTTTGCGTAGAGACCTGCAGGCGATGAGCGCCCCCGCGAAGCAATTGTTCAATCTGAGCCTCAGTCTCCGCTTTCGCAGAAGATAACTTGCTACTTGCCAACTGGCGAGCATTCATGGCGACAATTTGATCTCGATCCAGGCGAGTCTCAAACTGTTGATTCGTTTCGGCTAGCCCAGATGCCAACCTCGCGGCTGCTGACTCCTTCTCCTCTTGAGCCTTCGCGCGCAGGGCGGCTAGAGTCGAATCTGCCTTGGCTTTAATTTCATTGACCTGAGTTTCATGCCATGCAGTCAGACTGTCTAATCGTTCCCCTCGCTTCTGAGCTAGTCGTTGCAACTCTGCATCGTTTTCACTCACCGACAGTTCGTGGCTAGCCTTGAGGTATTTCCCAGCCAGCTCAAGCAAGCCTCGCAATTTGGGATACTCGGCGGCCGCTCCCTTCTTGAGCCAGGGGCGAACACCAAGCATGGCTGCAAGTACTACAAACGTAACAGCAGATGCACCGATGACCAATGAGATCATCAATTGTTGTCCCATCACAATAGGGATGCTAATGCCAGCTCCCAATACAACAAGGCAAACTAACCACCACCAAATGGATCCCGAGAGATTTGATAGCGGCAAATTCTCCAGTCGCTTTACATTCTGCTGAGCGGCAACGACCGCAACTTTAGATTGTTCTAAGGCTTGCTGTGAATCTCGACTGTGATCCGGCTGTCGAGATTCAACTTTGTCCGGTACGTGCAAGCTGTGTTTGTCGAGAGCTGCTTGAGCATCCATCTGCAGCTTGTCGATCATTCTTTTTACCGTTTCGAGCTGCAAACGGAACTGTTCTAACTTGTGATTCGTTGTCTCAACAGCGTGAGTATATCGTTTTTCGATCTCGCCCACTCGGTTCTTAGCTTCGTTGTTTACCTGCTCAGTATCGTTACGAGCGGTTGTGATTATTGCCCGCTCACGAGCTTTGGTTTCAAAAATGGCTTTGAATGTTCTAACTTCAGAATCGTCCCAACAGCGGTTAACATCCTCATCCCAGTGTGTATTAACTTCATCGGCTTGGGTTTTGTTTTCCTCATCTAACTTCAGCAAGTCTTGCTCGTGCTGAGCCTCCAAGTCCTTAATTTTCGCTCGCAGCTTTTCCAATTCGGCAGCCATAAGCTGTGAGCTGCTGCTCATGCGAATCTGCAAACCAGCTACTAATTGCTCCAGCCTTCTGCGAGGCAGCAGTCGAGGGTCGGTTTGAATCATGTTGAGGTCTCGCTATTCGAGTCGGTGTATCAGTAGCGATCAGGATCTTGCAACTGCTTGGCTATGTTTTCGAAATCCTCTATGGCCACAGAGAGTTCTGAAACTAACTGGTTGAGCTGTGGACCCACATTGGAAGTGTTTTGTTGTAGGAATGAACGTCCCACATCATCTTTCCAAATCTCAGCGATCTCTCCAAGGCTGAACTCGAACTCATCTCCCAGCTTGGCGATGCGTTGAGTAATACCGGCCAGATCGTGATTGATTCGTTGCATACTAAATTGTCCACAAGTGTTTAGGGTCGAAATTTGTCTGATTTGTCTTCGGATATCTGCGTATTATTTCCAGAATCCTGCTCCATAAGTTCTATGGGCACAGCATTGGTCGTGTCCGCGGCAGGTTCTTGAGAAAACGCACCACTGGCCACACGACGATAGTCTTCCAGGTTTTCGAGAATTCTCTGAAGTTTGTTGATGGCAACCTGTAGTTCCGATTCTGCCAAATCGCGTCCGCGTTGTAATTTGGTTCGAACTTTGGCCTTTCGAGATTCCCAATGCTGTCGCGCTGCTTGAGCAATCTGCATCTTGTTTTCGCAGAGCTGCGTGCGTTCTTTGGCTTTTGCAACCATCTTCTTTTCTTCGGTGCATGGCTTGCGTTCATCTTCGCGGACGTAAGACATACACCGCGATAATTGCTGCGAGTACTCTGACAGTTTTCGGCGAACCTGTTGGTACTCGTGTTCCCAGTAGCGGGTAGCATCTACTTCGATAAAGTTGGTCAGTCGTCGCAGCTCCAATTCCAGAGCTTCAAGCTCCTTCATTAGGCTTGTACGGAATGCCTTGAGCTGTACAAAAAACTGCTCGAGAGCTTCGACGGAAAGTACTTTTGCGTTACTCATCGTTGTAGATACTGATCGATAATTTCGGCTTTCTTGACCAAGTATGGTACGTGTCTCTCAGAAATATCCAGTAGTTTTTGAACCAGCTTGACCTGTTCGTCAAACTCTTCGCTGAACTTCCTCTGCTCCTGATCTCGCCAAGATTCATTGAGTCTGGCTTGAGCCTGCGAAAGAGCCGCAGTCGATTCACGAATGGTCTGTGTGTACCGCTGAAGCATCGCAGCAAAGTGACGAAGCTGTTCAGGATCTACAATCGCTTGTGGCATGAGTAACCTCAAGTTGCGACGAGTGTCAGAGATGAGTAATGGGTGGACCAAGTCTGCTAGCGATGATTATTTTCCAAGTCAAATTCCCGTCTCAAACAGTCTGGGGAAATGACACAGCGCTCCGTAGGATGAAAGGTCGAAACCCACGCCTCCATTCTACGCCAAATACCCTTGAGTTCCTACGTCGAAGGGAATTTATCGATCAAAACAACGCTTCCCGCTTTCTTTTTCTCGGTCTGCGGCGGATTGTCCAGTTGGGAATTTCTGTGGTCCGGCCCCTACCGAGCTTGCCTCGGTAGTGCCTAGCTCGGAACCTAAGCCGACTAATTCGGCAGACAATTTCTGTGCAATGGCTAAGCCAGCAGATTGTGCAAATAGCGGTAAAGAACATCGAGCGCATTCTCGTTCTCGCCACCTCGAGGAACGATGATATCAGCGTATCGCTTCGTTGGCTCAATGAATCGGTAGTACATCGGGCGGACAGTGGTTTCATACTGGTCCAAGATCGAATCCAGTGACCGACCGCGCTCGATCATGTCTCGACGCAGCCGCCGAATCAGACAGATATCCAAAGGCACATCGACAAAGATCTTCAGATCGAAAAGCTGGCGTAGTTTAGGATCATGAAGGACAAGAATCCCTTCGACAATCAGCACTTTGGAAGGAGCTTGCGGAATCGTCTCAGATTTTCTAGTGTGCAACGAATAGTTGTACTGCGGAATCTCGACGGGCTGGCCCAGTTTAAGTTGCTGCAAATGTTGGGCTAACAATTCATGTTCCAACGCATCGGGATGATCGTAATTGATCTGCGAGCGCTGTTCAAAGGTCAAATCGCTTTGAGCGTAGTAGTAATTATCCTCGTGAACAATTGAGACGTCCTGGGGAGTTCGTGTGCCCAAAATGCGAGAACAAAGTTGCCGAGCCAGCAGACTCTTGCCCGCACCAGATGCTCCGGCAATGGCAATCAATGTAGTTTGAGGTTCACTCATTTTTCTAAGAGCTCAATTCGTTAGATGCCGAGCGAATCTATTTTGGCGGCCAGGATGAAATCATTCTCGCTGAGGCCACCGATAGCGTGCGTGTAGATTTCGATCCAGACGTTGCGATAACCTTCTAGATGAAGATCGGGATGATGAGCGTCTTCTTCGGCGATTCTGGCGACATTCTGAAAAAAATCCAGAGCCTGCAAAAAGTTCTTCAATCGCCAGTCTTTGCGAATTCGCTGTCCATCGTGAGTCAATCGCCAGCCTGTCAATCTAGTGATTTGTGCCTGCGCATCGTCGACCGAATACGGCTGAACGCCACCTTCACAAGGTTGGCATCGCTTGCCCGCCAATTGCTCCGCTGAACAGATTTCTTGAGACATACAAATCGCCTTGATTGCTGATTGAATCTAGATTCCACGACGAGCCAGAATGTCGTCGAAGTCGGTAAGGTGGTAATCAATTCCCACGTAGTCCAGAACCTTACACAGGCCACGCAGAGCAACGCCGAATCCGTCGGGTCCACTGAATCCACCGAACTGCCCACCGCCCTTCACGTGCGGTTCCAGATCCAAAAAGACGCCTGGAGCACCTAACTTCTTCATCCGTTTTTCAATCTTTGGAAGTTCCGTTGCCAAGTCTCGAAGAATCGCTTCGTGTCCAGTATCGCCTAGATGGGCTGGCACAAAGTTTTTCAGCGAAGCCTCGTCAACGTGCGTTAGTCTGCCAGCAGCGCTATTGTGCCGATAGTCTTTGATGTGCAGCCAACCCAGGCCTGGCTTCATAGCTAGATACTCGCCGAATACTTGATCGGGAGTCATGCCCTGACAAACAAGATTGGCTCCGTCGAAAATTAGGACCAAGTGATTGTGCTTCACCTTGCGATGAATCTCGGCCAATATCTTGCCGTTTTGGCCCACAAGGTTTGCTTCGACTTCGAGCCCAAATACTAGGCCATTCTTCGCGCACAGGTCCGCAACGGCACCCAGTTGATCACAAACTTGAGTTAAATGATCCTCTGGTTTTGTCCCAATCGGATGGTAAAACGAGAAGCCACGCAACAGCTTTGTTCCCAGCGTGTTGGCAACATCGCAAGCGTGCTGCACATTCTTGCTCAAGTATTGCTTGAACGGAATGAACTTGTTGTGGCTGCCGTCCTCGACATCGATCAGCTTAACCTTGCCAATCGGTGATCCAATTGTGGCGACCGACAAACCGTACTCGGCTTGCAGCGAAACAACCTGCTTCAGCTCTTGCTTACTCAAGTCCATCGAATTCTTGATGCCGCTTCCTACGTCGATGAAACGAATGGAATAGTACTGTAGACCCGCTGCTGCAAGCGCCGCAAACTGTTGAACTGCCAACTTTTGATTAGCGGCTTCGTCTGCGAATCCGCTAAGAAGTACTTGTGAGTTTGTCATGATGGTCAATCCTAGGATAAGTTAAACAGCGAGCCCCTAATTGATTGGCTCTTCAGTTGCTTGGCGATCGTCAAACGGGTTGGTTAAGCTTTGGCTTCGTAGTTTACACGAATCACCGATGAAATGCCCCCGCGCGGTGTCCAGCGACTTTCCAGACTAGCCCGTCGAGGTTTGCAGGCAGCCACGAAGTCATCGAGTATGCGATTGGTGATGTTCTCGTAAAAGATCCCCTGATTGCGGAAGCTTTGTAAGTACAGCTTCAGACTCTTTAGTTCCACACAGGTCTTGTCAGGCACATAGCGAAAAATTAGAGTTCCGAAGTCGGGCTGGCCAGTCTTAGGGCAGACCGAGGTGAATTCGGGGCAGTTGATCTCAATTTCGTAGTCGCGATCTGGAAAAGTGTTGTCAAATATTTCCAGTTGATCTTGAAATGGTGTACTCACCAGCAAAAATCTCCATGAAGAAAACGGGTCGATAATAACTCAAGTCTTTCTCGAGCATTTTAGTTAATCGGCAAGCGACTACCTCCCCCAACCGTGCCGTGGCAGTTTTTTCCACGCGCCTAAGCACCAATCGTTAAGTGCAAGTATGCAAGTTGAAGGCACAATTCAAAAGGGGGTTAAGCTACGCATTTGCGAAATCTATGCCAGCTTGCAAGGTGAAGGACTGCTTACGGGCACGCCGAGCCTTTTTGTACGTACGAGCGGCTGCAATCTACGATGCTGGTTCTGCGATACGCCGTTTGCTTCCTGGAGACCCGAAGGGGAATTTGTGTCCGTTTCAGAAGCTGTAAAACGGATTGGGCAGGTCATCACATCCCAATCCGCACCTTCTGGGCAGTTGAAACACGTAGTTCTTACAGGCGGCGAACCGATGATTTGCGTATGTCGAACTCACCGGGAGCTATCCGCGAGGCTGGTTTACCTTAACCATCGAAACGGCTGGAACGATCTGGCGCGAGCTAGAATGCGATCTTTGGTCGATCAGTCCCAAATTGGCCAGTTCCGCACCCAAGCAGTCTGGTACGGCAAACTGACTCACGAGAGCGTCGCCAGCGTATGGAAGTGGTTCGGCGGATGATGAAGCAGAACTATCAGCTCAAATTCGTAGTCAACGATTTGGGAGATGCGGCTTCGGAATCTTGGACATCTTCAATCGCTCGGCGAATACCAATCATTCGAAGTATTGCTGATATCAAGGGACAACGGTAGAGAAACTGGATCAGCAGGCTCGATGGTTAGAACCGTGGTGCCAACAACACGGTTTCATCTTTTGCCCGCGGCAGCTTTTGTCTATTGGTTTTGGAAATCGCGCGCTTTACTTAGGTCGTACTGTTGGTTTCGCGACATGATGTAACGCTACAGGCAAAATTGGTTTTCTTGCTTGAAGAGATTTGTGAAAAATCTTTCAAGGCAATCATTCAGCTACTTTTTGCCTACGCGAGAATATCTCGGACCGAGCTTCATCATGGCTGCGACCCACTTACATCGAACCCATGAATCTTCTTGTGGTTAGGTGCACCAGCGAGGCGTTTACCTTGACCGTCAATTTGAGCCAATCACTGATGCCTGAATCACTCTAAACCTCAAGCAAATTCGAATATTGCCACCCTATTGACGTGTTTGGGCTATCTAAAATGACTATTTCAGTCAATTGATTCAGGTTTTCAGTTTTGTTGACGTGCAAAAAGTATTTTTGATATACCAACCTACCTGTTCCTGCACTTCTTGAGGAAATCGTTAAACAAGCCAAACAAGGAGGTATTGAACTTTTGCTCGCAAAAGATGACGCGAACAGAGGCGAAAACTACTACGCAAAAGTACGCCAAACAGATTAACTCTAACACATTACAAAGCTCTTTGTCGCGGCACTGCCAACGATAGTGAGTCTGCTGAACGCAAAGGCAACGGTTGGCTTCAAGAACTCGGAATGTGGATCGGAAACATGGTGATAGAAACACCTTAGTTTTGTACGAAGAAGGTGTGTCGTTTCCGGTTCCGGTCCCGCGTGCAGTGAAGATTGGAGTAAGCCCTCAACAAAGCAACGAGACCATAGCCGCATCTGTAGTCAGTGCAATATCCGAACGTTTGAATACGAAACGTTTGCCAGATCCAGAGTTTCGTGTTGTTGTAATTGAGCATTCTGCAGGCGCTCGAGGCATTGCTCAGAAAATCCAAGTGGAACTGAACCGACATTCAATCAATATTTCCGGCAATCAAAGGAAGATTCGTGCATCGCTACTAACTGACAGTATGCATGACATACAGATGGAGTTTCCGGGATTGGCTGGCATGCTCCGCCTCAAGGCAATTTTGAATCGAACGGACTTTGCTGTTTATGTCGTAGGTGAAGATTCAGGAAAAGCTAGCAGTAACGCCTTGGGGCCCTTCGCTCTAGGGATGTTGGATGGAAGGGCGGGTCTAACGGCTGATTATTTTCTCAAAGTTCGATCCCGCGACAACCTTACCGGCCCATCAAATTTTAGCGGTAGCGATTGGATAAATTACGACGAGTGCAGCCCCCAATTTTTGAATGAGCTGCTAACTCATATTCAATTCTACATTCGTAATGGCAGTCGGCTCCGTTATGACAAGGTTATCCAATATATTCAAGGAGTACCAGCTCTACAGGGCTGGACTTTTGAGGACTTGACGGAATCTGGATTAGATTGCGCACGTTATCCCAATGACCTTCTCCCACCATCGCTTGCTTTCTTTGCTGTCGTTGATAAGGATCGTACATCGCTGCGATTCACAAACGACTTATTCACTGTGTGGGATCGATTGATAATTTCCTTGAAAAAGATTGAAAGTCAAGTGAAAGCGCTCGTAAACGACTGGGGCAGAGCAGAGCGAGCAAGTCAAATGGCCGCGCAGTACGAACTGGAAACCGCATCCATAGACCTCAATCAATTCAAGGAAAAGCTGCTTAATTGGCGGACTAATTTGCCATCGTCGTCCCCTGCAATTTCCGGATTCAATGTGCTTAAGAAGCACTTTCTAAAAGAACTCAAATCTGTCAGTTCTCCCCAGATCGCCCAGCTTGACGACATTGCAATATTCGAGTCGACCTTGAAAGATATTTGGAAGCTCATTAGTCTTTTAGAGAGGGACCGAGCCGTTCTTGGCTCAGAGTTTTTTCGAGTACTCAGTCGTCCAGGGGTAGACTTAAGTTCGCCAAAGCAATTGCTGCCTACACTGCGAAAATCGTCAGAGGAGTTTTTTCATGGATGAAAGCGCTTCACCTTCAGCTAAATTCGATCAATTCAGGTCATGGATTCGTAAGAACGAATTGCAATCCGCAAGGCACCGAAGAGATGCTTTTGATACCGATCTGCAAGTTCGAGAATTGGTAATTTGTTACTACGCAGCGCAGCAACTAATTAACGCTGGAATTGAGGACGGCGAACAGTTGAAGAAGCCGATCGAAAGAGAATTCAAGTCTGACGTCCAGCGTTTTCGAAAACTGCGGGTCCGATGGCAAAAGCTAGGCAGCTTACTTCTGGATGGCGACCAACAAGTGTTTAGCCAACGACTTGAAGAATTGGCGAAGCTGTGGAATGTGAGTTCCGACGCGCATTCTAGTATGCTTAAGGAAATGCACAATCAATCATTCCTATTGACAGCATCATCGGGGCTAACCCCGTCCATAGTGACGGGTCAATTTGGCAACCTATCATCAAAGTCATCTCAAGACTGAGATCCGTGGATTTCGATTGAAATTAGGATAATAAGATGGACCAAAGAACTGTTTCGTCCCTTTCATTTGAAGGATACATCGCCCTAATCGCCTATATCAAAGACGACGAAAAGCCTTACGACATCGACTCGAAATCTTGGGTTGCGACACCAAACGATTTCTTGAAGCACTCGCAGGCATACTTGAGTAGAATCCAAGCCTTTGCCATATCTGCTGGTGTTCATTCAAGATTTGACCCTTGGCTATACAACTCCAAATGTTGGGTTGCATTTGGGCGTGCCGATCGAGTTGGGCTGGTGTTACTTGACGATTTCGACCCGATCTTCAAAATCACGTCAGAACTTTCAATTAGTATCGAACGGATAGCAGTAGCGTTCTGTCCGAGAGTCAGCGATTTGCTTGACGAAGAAACTCGCAAGTATATTGTTCCGCTACATGATAAACTTGTGCCGACTGTCTCCGATTCGGATCTACTCGCGATCGCACGATTCAAGTTAGGTCCGCTAGCGTCATTAGGACAAGGCTTGCTTGTTCAACAGTCGATACTTCGAGCTGTTGCCGCACGCATACTCTCGGTAATCAATGGGCTCAAGGAAAAAAAACTCGCATGCCAGAATTGCAATATTCTTGACAAAGATCTTAGCCCTGAAAATCTTTGGTGCTCGCTCCTCAATCCACAGGGATTTGATGAGCTTGCGATTGTAATCGGCACTACCAATTACTCGGTCGCTGGAGCTATTATTGCCGGTATAAGATCTCTGACACTGGCGCATGTTTACGCCGACGGAAACGAAAAGGACGCCCAAGATATACTTAAGACTCAGATTGTACCCTCTAGTTCGGTTATCTTCAGTCGTCAGCAAGCCTCGCAACAGGATCAGTCTGCGGGATACAACATTCCAGGCTATATCCAAGAGCTATTGGACGGTGGCAAACATCGGATTCGTTCGCCCGGGTTGCCAAGAAACCATCTCTTCAACTCTGGATTTTCCACACTCGCTGCGTCCGAAAATTGTATCAATAACATCGAAGACTCCCAAGTGGGCGGCTACATAAATGTTAGGGCTGAATTCGAAATTCATCCGGGTCATGAGGATGTAATTACCGAGACATTTCGAGGCCTGATTGGCGAAAAAAGTGTTGACCTCGGAAAGAGCTGCGACATTGGTGTATTGGAAATGGGCGTGAAAGATCTTTCTTGCACGATATCTGACGAGGCTCGCAATGAGGTTCTTTGCCCTCGTGGGGTTCGAACTGATGAGTTTCTTAAGTCAGTAAGAGAGTATTACAATAGATTTCCGCAACTCGCAAACCTTCAGGGAGGCGAGAATGGGTTGCGATCAGTGACGTCGATTCTCTGTATTCCTTTTCCAAAGCTTGATGTTCATCGCGTGCCATGGGTCATATCCCCGTCCCCGTCGATCGACAATGTAGTTCATAATACTCGACAATATTTCGAGGGCCATGCTCCCATGGTCGAGGCCCTAGCACATTTGAGGCAGAAAACTGAGTACGAATTTAACTTAAAGCAGTTGTCGGATTCGTTGGTTCGCGCGGGTGTGCCGCGAGCACTACGCATATCTATCCGGTATCTATACCAAGATTTTTTTCTAAACATTGCTAATGCTGGTTCGCTGGATGGTGTCCTGGACCTGTATGACGCATTTTCAACGTTTTATTTCATACTGACGTCGGGGCTCAACAATCGTATGCGTCGGTATCCAGAAAAGGATTTTGAGACGATTAAAGACTTGCTCGACGCTTTCCAGAACGCTTTCGTTCACCGAGTCAGTGCACCGCATGGATTCCATGAATATCATGATGTCTCAATCGATTGGCGCGGTGGGATGAATCAACTTACAGAAGCAGCTGACTTCACGTTAAAGGGGGTTGAGGGGCTTCTGAAACATTGGGCGCGGGAAAATGGCAAGTTGGAGCAAATGGATTTTTACAAGCGTGTTGGGAGCGTAACCGCTGTCAAGCTCACTCCGTCAGCGAAATGTTCTCGGCCGCTATTCCGGGATATTGGCGATGAAAAAGAATGGCACAGTCTAAGCTACCTTCACGTTAATGTAGGGCATATTTTTAACCCTTTTATGTATATTGCATACATACATGAAGGTGCGCATATGATTCGCTTGGTAAGCCCTTCCCGACACGACAGGCTTAATGCGCATGTAAAGGCACTGAGAAAGCAATCGGCTTGGTCGGGCGATCGGTCGGCACAAGTGCGTGCGAAGTTCCTTGCAGATCGTCACGACGAGCAGTTTGCCAATGCAATCGTGTATAGATTTCTCTTTCATCCAAATTGCGAACTTTTTTACAAGGTTTCAATGACGCAACTTGGCATGTTCTTGTCTCCGCTAGAACCGAAAGTTGATCGATCGCGTCGATTCTTAGAATATGCGATAAGAATATTCCTGGCTTCTGACCCCTGGAATTTCCCTCAAGATTGGAATGGGGGCAATATTGCAAAAAGCCGAATTAAAGATCGATTCAAGAAAACAACAAGAAATGGTATAAGGTGGTTTGCTGCAGCAGATGGAATCGTTGATGAGCCAAAGTTCCAAGAAATGATGGATGTGGAAATTGAAAAAGCGTTGGTTCAATCTGTTCCGTTTGCGATAGATGAATGGAAGCATGCGATGGATGTTTTCGATTGTTATGCAAATTGGGAGAAGGCAATTCCGTGGTGTTGGGCGACTTCAAGGGGCGAGTCTGGTCCGATGCGAGAATCTGTGCTTTCTAAGATCAGAGCCACTACCCGTGACATCATTAGAGAGTCGTTTAGGACTGGAGACGCAACAGTAGCAAACAAGATTCGCAGAGGCTTGAAAGAGCAGTTTCCAGAGCATTTCCAGTCAGGGGAGCCTGTATTAGATGAGTTCATTCTCGTGTGCGAGTTATTGCAATCATACTATGAGTTCTTATTTAATGATATAGATTGCGATAAGGAAGTGTTGGTCCCTCGCAATCGTGATTCTAGAAAAGTAGACTTCGATACGTGTAATGAGAAAAAGTGGAACTTGTTTCTTTTTGATCACGGAGCTTCAGGTCCGTTTTGTGTTGATGCTGAATCACGTAAGCGACATTTGAAGGCGCAGGTGGTTGTCCTGAAAAAGCTTTGGGATATGTCCACAACTATGAGAGGGCGGCGTCTTGGACGTATGTCTGTTGTTAGAATTAATGACCACTCTCGCGCGAAATAGCCGACCGGGTTAACACGAGCAACTCGACTTTCGGCGAGAGAGTAGCAAGCTCGACATTCTGGATTAAGGTCAAAGCCTTACTGCTGCATCAAGGCAGCAACGACTGGAGAATCGTAGTTCAAGTTGGTCGACACTGCTTGAACATCGTCGTGATCTTCCAGAAGTTCCAACAGCTTCAGAACAGTTTTGGCAGTCTCCTCATCAACATCGACCGTCATTTGCGGAATGCGAGTCACCGAGGCCATATCCATCGCGATTGATGCCGCTTCCAAAGCTGAAGAAACTTGCAAAAGATTCTCAGGAGCCGTAGTGATTTCGATCCGGTCATCTAAGACCTGAATATCCTCGGCGTCATTCTCCAAAGCGATCTCCATAACGCGATCTTCGTTGTCCTTGCTGCCAACAATGATCAACCCTTTGCGGTCAAACATATAGCTGACGCAACCTGATCCACCCAGCGAACCGCCGTGGTTATCAAAGATCTTTCGAATCTCAGGGGCGGTTCTGTTGCGGTTGTCCGTCATGATGTCGCACATTACAGCAACACCAGCGGGACCATAACCTTCGTACATGATTTCTTCAACATCACCACCATCAAGCTCTCCGGTGCCCTTCTTGATCGCGCGTTCAATGTTGTCTTTGGGGACGCTCATCGCCCGAGCGTCCTGAATAGCTGTTCGCAATCGAGCGTTATGATCCGGGTCACCACCACCTAACTTCGCTGCGACAATAATCGCTTTAGAGAGTTTTGACCAGAGCTTAGATCGCTTGCTATCTACGGCAGCCTTGCGGTGGCGAATATTAGCGGCGTGTGAATGTCCTGCCATGATTGTTACAACGAAGAATGAACTATATAAGATGGACTAACGGATTTCGAATGGAATACGTCTTTGGATACTACGCCTGAACAGCTTATTTTGGTTTACGCTTGGTCGGCGGAGTGCCACCTTTTGTCCCAGGCTTTTTTGGTGGAGCAGGCTTTTTGGCAACTGGCTTCTCTGTGGCTTTCTTAGCAGGCGGGGCAGCCTTTTTCACTGGAGCAGCAGGTTTTTTCGGCGGAGCGGCGGCTGGCTTCTTGGCTTCCGCTTTCGAGTCGGACTTCGCTTCAGCCTTTCCAGAATCTTTGGCTGGCTTGGCTGCTGGCTTCTCAGGAGCTTTTGCTGGAGCCTTAACAACAGGTGCTTCTTTGGGCTTTTCTTCCTTGGTCTTTTCTTCTTTCGCCTTTTCTTTCTTTTCAGGCGCTCCAGCTTCCTTCAAAATGGCTTTGGTATTCTTGCCTCCAGGAGCACCCACAACCAATAATCCAAATTGATGCAAGCATGAAGCAAACTCAGCCCCCTTCGACTTTGGAACCGTGCGTTCCAAGCTCGGAATCTGCCCTTTGACTGCCTCTGAATCGGACATGATTTCCGTGGCGAGCAGAATCTTTACGATGTTGCCGCTAACAGGAATTGCGTGACCACCGAAGGCATTCTGAGTTACGTAGTTTAAAACGAAGTTCGACATTCCGCCAAATTTCTCAAGTTCAGCAATTGCCTTGCCTTGATTCATCTTCGCCAGCTCTTCTAGGTCAAAGCTGTAGCGAGTTTCAAAGATCGACTGCAGATTCTTCTTCACACGAGTAGCAGCAGGTACTGCGTCTGGCAAATTTTGTAAGTGCTCAACCAACTCCGTTACCGTTGTAACGCGAACTTCATTCCAATCTACGAAACACTCTTGCAATCGGTGGAAGGCTTCGTCAGCAGCATCATACGGCGCGTCCTCAAGAACACTTGCATAGATCAAGTGCTCCAGGATGTTTCGATCTTTGGGAGCTAACACTGGGGTGAAGTGTTTGCTTACAACCTTTTGAAGCAGTTGGATGCGATCGCCGCGGTTTTTGCTACTCATTTGTCGTCTAACTCTTGCTGTCTCGAATGAACTTCGATTTCTTCTGGTTTCTATTACTGACTCGACACCATGCACGCTAGCTAACCCAGCACGCTAAGTTCTTCAGTCGTGATCTACTTTATCCGTGGTTGGTTCAGAATCTGATTGTTCAGCCTCGCGCCGAGCTGCCAACTCTTCGCGTTCGCGAGCAATATCCGCCAGGATTTGACCAACTTCCAAGCTCTTCTTGACGCCCAAATCAAGTTCAAAGCTAAGTCTTGGGGTGTAACGCGTTTCGATGCGTTTGGCGATTTTCGACTGTAAGAAGCCAGCCGAATTAGCCAAACCCCTTATACACAGGTTTTGTTTAACCTCGTCACCCATCACGCTGATCAGTACTTTTGCACTGCGCATGTCGGGAGTTATCTCCACTCCTGTGACAGTTACATTCTTGACGCGAGGGTCGCGAATTTCGGTTAATATTGCCATGCTGACGACTTCACGAATCGCTTCAGCGGCTTTCAACATTCTACGGCTAGCCATATCGGTCTCCTTGGAAGTGCGAAGCTTAGTCCAGCTTTCGAGCCACTTCCTCAATGCGGTAGGCTTCCAAAATGTCGTCCGGCTTGAGGTCATTGAAGTTGGCCAACTTGATACCACACTCCATACCTCGAGGTACTTCCTTCACGTCGTCGCGATGTCGCTTCAACGAATCCAGAGCATAGTCACCGATCGTTCGATTGTCTCGGTGTACTCGAATGCGGCAACCGCGTTCGATGGAACCCTGAGCCACCAAGCAACCTGCAACTGCACCAACCTTGCTGATGTTGAACACGGTCTTGACCAAAGCACGGCCGAGTTCGACCACGCGTTCTTCGGGCTTCAAGCGACCTTCGATAATCGCCTTGATGTCCTCCGCCAGTTTGTAGATGATGTCGTAACGTCGAATTTCGACGTTACGATCGTCTGCCAATCCTCTGGCTTGTTCATCAGGAATAACGTTGAAGCCAACGATCACGGCATGTGAAGCGCTAGCCAACGTAACGTCGGCTACAGTAATTCCACCAACGCTCTTTTGAAGGATTCGGATAAACACTTCCGGATGATCGATCTTGGACAGCTCTTTCTCGATCGCTTCCAAACTTCCGCGAGCATCCGCACGTACGATAAGATTGAGTTCGACCTTCTCCTCGGTCTTGCCAAGCTTGCCGGTTTGCAAAAGATTTTGGAAAGTCTCGAACGAAACTTTCGGCGATGTGCCCGAAAGCGATTGCGCTCGAGAAACATTCTCTCGCGACTCAGCCAACTCGCGCGCCTGAGCAATATCATCAAGCACATAGAACCGATCGCCAGCAGCGGGAGCTTCATTCAAGCCGGTGATGTTGATTGGCACCGATGGACCAGCCGACTTAAATTGAACATTGGTGTTCAACGTATCGTAAATCGCTTTCACGCGACCATAGCTGGAACCGCACAGGACGATATCGCCAACCTTGACTGTTCCGTTCTGGACAACGAATTTAGCGATAACACCCTTATCGGACTGTTGCTCGGATTCCAAACAGACGCCGATACCAGGGCGATTTGGATTGGCCTTGTAATCGTGCAGTTCAGCCACTGTCAGCAATGTCTCAAGCAGATCGTCCATGCCTTGACCGGTCGTGGCGCTTGTGCGAACTACTTCGACGTCGCCGCCCCATTCGCTTGGCGTCAATCCATGTTCGGTCATCTGAGTCAAAATGCGATTCACATCGACACCAGGTAAGTCGATCTTATTCAGCGCCACCACGATTGGAACCTCAGCCGCCTTAGCGTGACTGATAGCTTCTTCCGTTTGAGGCATGATGCCGTCATCAGCGGCAATTACCAGAATCGCGATATCTGTTACGTTAGCACCACGAGCACGCATTTCGGTAAAGGCTTCGTGACCAGGCGTGTCGACGAAGGAAATCAGCTTGCCATCTTTTTCGACTTGATAGGCGCGGATGTGCTGAGTAATCCCGCCCGCTTCGCCCTTCACAATGCGAGTACCGATCAGGTAGTCGAGCAATGACGTCTTTCCGTGGTCGACGTGGCCCAAGAAGGTCACGATTGGTGGACGTGACACTAGCGAATCTGGATCGTCCTCAGTTGTTTCGATCGCTTGAATCAAGTTCTCTTCGAGCGACTCAGGCTTGGTGAACTGTAGCTCTACGTTCAGCTCCACGGCCAACATCTCTGCCAATTCGGCATTGATATTGGCATTGATATTCAGCATCTGACCCATCTGCATCAGAGTTGCCAATACGCGACCTGATGGAACGCCAGCGGCTTCCGAAAAACTTCGAACTGTACAAGGTAATTCCAACGAAACGTTCTCCTTACGCGGGGCAGCAGTATTGGTGCCTTTACGAACCAATTTCTTGGATCCTGCACGCTGCCGTCGATCATCATCTTCAGTTAAATCGATTTGACGCTTGCGGCGTTCGGCTCGAGCAGCCACAACTCCGGCAGTGCCCTTCTTGCCTGGTTTAGCTTCTTCTTCCTCTTCACCGGGACGGCCGTGCTTGCCCTTTCGGTCCGCCGCAGCCTTCGCAAATCCTTTAAGGCCGCCTTCGGGGGCTGGTCCTTTGGCTTTCGGATCCGTGGCAGAAGCGCCACCCTTGCGTCGATCTTCGCGGTCAGCCTTTTGTTGCGCTTCCATCTGCTCCAGCGGAGCCTTCATACCTTGCTTCTGACCGGTGATGTCATCTTTGGTGAAGCGAATTTCAGGCTTTTGTGGTGCTGGTTCGTTCGATTTAGGCGGCGGTACCGGAGCTGAACTCTTTGGAACGGACGCCAAATTGATGACCGGAGTTCGAGCTTGTGGCGGTCGCTTGCGATCACCGCGATCCTCGGTGGGACGGTCGGTCTTGGCCTGACGTCGACTGTCTAAGCTGCGAACGCGGCCAGCCGAAGACAGTGGTGAAACATAATCGTCTCGAGACATGGATCGCGACTGCTGTGGAGCTTTGGATGTTGCAGCCGTTTCAGTTTGATCAGCCTGCTTGGCAACTACGGACTCGGCCACTTCTGGCTCAGAAGCTTCGAGTACCGGGGTTGTTTCGACTGGCTCGACAGGCGGTGCAGATGTTTCACTTGCTGGCGTAGATCGCGTCGGTGTGGAAGTCGACTTCAAATCGCGAGGTCGACCTGAAAGGCGATTTGAAAGCGGTCCCAGCGGAGATGTGCGAACTGGTGGCGCATCAACCGTATTGCCTTTTGGCTTTTCCGGCGCGGTGGGCTTGTTCTCTGGTCCAGCCAGATACTTTTGAATGCGCGCAACCTCTTCATCTTCCAGGCTGGCAAGTGCCGAGCCCTTGTTCTGAATGCCAAGTTTCAGACAAAGATCAACGAGGTCTTTGCTGTCGATCGATAGCTCTTTAGCTAACGCGTAGATGCGTTTCGACACGTGCTGTTATTCCTAAGGAATCAAAAAGTGGTCATGTGGACTTCGTAAAGCTTAGCTTTGAACGAAGCATGGGTTCGGCTGGCTACAAGCTTGCAGACGCTGGCGGCTCAGACACGACCACTGGCGCACGTGGGTGTCATCTACATGGACAGCACCTCCAAAATTGAAGATGAAGCCTTGGGGAAACACAGTTGGTCGATGTTCCACCGACCAGCAGGTCCGACCAGAGTTTTAAGCCTGATCGGGATCATTGCTCTGGTCCATATTTCCCTCTGGAGCACTTGGAGAGTCTTTCATCTCCTGCGTTGCAGTTTGTTCGCCAGACGGCGATTTTCTCGCACCAGACGAACTCCGTCCGGATGCGTTTTGAGAGCCACTTTCGGCGGCATCTCGCTGTTTCTTTTGTTTCTGTTCTTCAGCCTGCTTTTCAGCTTCTTGGGCACGCTCATCAGCCTGCTCGACGATGACATCAACCTCTTCGGCGGATATGCCACCCATCTCCATCAGGTGATCAGGCTCGATCACAGACAAATCATCGTACGACAAATAGCCCTGTTCTACCAGCCTTTGAGCCAGATCTTCGGTCATTCCTTCCAATTCCATGAAGGAGGAAATAGCACGATCAATCTGCTCTTCTAGCTCGCCAGCGGTCATAATCTCAATGTCCCAGCCCACCAACTTACTTGCCAAGCGGACGTTTTGACCGAACTTACCGATAGCCTGCGAAAGTTGATCGTCTCGAACTAGGACGATGGCTCGACCGATCATGTCGCACAGCAAGACCTGCTCAACCTCGGCAGGTTGCAGCGAAGCCGGAATTAGAACCTGTGGATCATCGCTCCAGCGCACAATGTCAATTCGCTCGCCGGAGAGTTCGCTGGTGATGTTCTTAATGCGATTTCCGCGAACGCCCACGCAGGCTCCAACGCAATCAACGCGAGTGTCTGAACTGTTCACTGCTACCTTGCTGCGCTGTCCCGGCTCGCGACTAATGGCTTTAATTTCGATTACGCCATCGTTAATTTCTGGGATTTCTTGCTCAAATAGCCGTTGAACCAACTGCGGCTTGGTACGGCTGAGGATCACTTTGACTCGATTTCCCGCCGACTTTACCTCGTAAATTACAGCTCGAACGCGGTCTCCGTTGTGGTAGCTTTCGCCGGGAATCTGCTCGCTTCGAGGCAATATTGCCTCAACGCTCGGTAGCTGAACCGTCGTGACTCCTCGCTCGCTTCGCTGAACTGTACCGGTGACCAACTGGCCGACTTGGTCATGGTATTCGTCCATCAAAGAATCGCGTTCGGCCTCTTTGATCTTTTGGATAATGACTTGTTTGGCAGTTTGAGCACCAATACGACCAATTTCCGCCTGATCCAGCTCTTCGCCATTGCAGACCGCTGTGATAGAACCGGTCTCTCGATCGATTCTTACATCGATTTCAGCATCTTCACCCTTGAATCGGCGCACCGCTGTCACCAAAGCAGATTCGATAGCTGAAAACACGATTTCACTATCGATGTTTTTCTCGCGGTGTAGCGAATCGACAAGGCGAAGCAGTTCGTGTGGATTCATAGTGGCACTTGGGTTGACGACGCATCGATAAGGCAGTTCCGCGGCCTAGTCCCAGACCGTCAGAGCTCGTTTTTTACTGAGCGCCAGCGAGGCGAATGCGTCAAAAGAGGAGCGACTTTCCACCCGGAAAGTCCGCCAACCCCGTGCATTAGCGGTTTCGGCCGACAAAACCTGCTCAAAGCTAGGTTTAATCAGGCCCGAAATGGTACTTTTCTTCTTGGCAAATGTCAACGTGAAGTGGGAAAAAGGCAGGAAGCCTTTTTTGACTCTGTTTTTGATCGCTCAACAAGTTTCAACCAGAATCACTCATATAGCTTCGAAATGACCTGCGGATCGACTCGTAACAGCTTTAGCAGAACTCGGGTTGTGAACTCTAGCGGCAGCAGTGACAGGTAAGTAAGATCGGCCAGCCACGGTCTTCTAACAATTCTTGCCGCAGCTACTGGCCCAAAGCGATTGTAGAATAACCGAATCTGCCGGTGGATTTTGGGAACCTTCATGGCCAATAGTAGCTCAGCCACTTTCAAATGACGCATCTGACCGTTCACAACCTGCCCCTGAGAATTCACTTCGCTTCCTACGAGCCACTTATGGCCAGAGGCAGCCGCAGTGCTGACGTAGCAATTTGGCTTGGACTTAGGAAGTTGACTATAGAGTAAAATGGCGGTGTCGATGGCCAATTTCCAAGCCGCTGCATAGCCTATCAACCAAGCTACAGCCGACGACCACTGGTATCGATCCAACCGGGCCAATAACTCTTTAGTCGATAGACCCTCCAAGAAGCAGCCGAACGCGGAGGCATAAGCCCAAAGTGCAAGAAGTGGCGCTGAAATTAGGGCTCCGTGCAAGACCGCCACTGGTAGCACTGTTAATCGCGGACTGTCTTCGTTCAGCTCCTTGCCAAGAAAATTTGCCAGCAAGCCGATCGGAAATGCGACAAGCGTCATGAATAGAAATAGCCGTCCAATGCTAAAGCGCCTGACGGATGCACCGACTCGAACAAGTTGTTGAAGCAATATGCCAACAATTACCGCATTCAGTGGTCCGTAAACGATGTAGTTGTCCACCGCCACAACAAGCAAAATAAAAATCTGGATGTAGAGCGCAAAACCAGATACGAGCAACAAGCCGACCCAGCCGCTTGATTTTGTTGGATACTTACAGAACACGGACAAACCGATCATGGCCAACGCGATGAACGGATGAAAATAAGGCACCACCTGCTTATCCAACATCAGGTCCGCATAGACCCTAATGCTGCCAGATTGCCACAGCTTTGAACCTAAGTTGCTTCCGAAACCTGGACCGCTTAGAGGCATCAACAAAAAAGCTATCGCTGGTAGCACAACTCCAGCGATCAACCATAAAACTCGAGTTTGTACTGAGGGCGTAGCTTTAGAATTGTTTTCCGACTTCGGCTCTTCATTTTCCACGGGCGAATTTTTCTATGGCAAAAGGGACAATCCAAGTTGACTGCGACCTTTTAATACGTACACCAAGGACACACGGCCCTAACGAAAAGTGGAAAAATGGCTGGCACGCCCGAAAAGAACGAGTAATGCGAGCCTCGTGGGGCTTGCTTTAGAGATATTACCGAAGGCTGACTAGTCTTTCTTCACCCGCACTAGGGCGACTGCGTCGATGTGAACTACTCCTTGGCTATCAATAACCAGAAACTCGACAGATGCGGGTTTGTTCGGCTGGAAATCGAACGTCCCTATGGACTGCATGCCTTTTTCGCCTCGAGGTGCTTGAGTTTGATCGATCTGGATTTCGCGTTCGTCATTAGCTGAGTAGACAAGGACCCTGGCGCTCCTGGCTCGGTTCTGATGAGGTTGCCAACCAATTCGCACTTCATAACTTCCAGCTTGAGGAACTTTGAAATCGTATTGAGCTTTAGCAGCTATGTCCGATGAGTATTGGTAACCCTCACCAACAAATCCGACCAGCGAGCCAGTGCCGCTCCAATTGCCAGTAAGCTTTGCATCCGAGTCATCCATAACAATTCCAGCGAGCGTAGCAGGATTGATTCCAACTGTCGCGACGGGCGGTGCAACCATGCCGGATGGAAGTTCCAGCGGAGCCTCTACGGACTGTCGTCGCATCAGTCCTGGCTGTTCCAATAGCGACTTGAAAACTGGCAAATGTTGGTCGTAAACATCCTGTGGCGAGCAGTGATGATAGACACAAATCCAAGCAGCTTTGCCAACGGCTTCTCCCATCATGCCGCAGGTCCGCATCACGCGAATCGCACCCAATCCATCGTGACTGCAACTGACGTCGCGGCCTGCCATGAATAGATTCTTGATGTTGCGGCTATATAGGCAACGGTAGGGCGCCCAGTAAGGTCCTTTGTAGCGAAAATCCTGCGATTCCGTAGCTCTTGAAATGAACGCCTCATCGAGCGACTTGTCATTGAACTTCGGATCTGGATCGTGCAGGTCGATATGCCACGTACAGGGAAAGGCAGGATCGACCCACTGAGTGTTTTTACGAAAATCGTCTGCACACAGAATCACAGGCCCCAACAAGCGACGCGACTCACGCTTTCCAGCAATGTAGGCCGACCATTTCAAGCGATGATTGGGGTAAAGTTTGTCGACGTTCTTGAGTGTGTCCCAAGCTCCATACATGGCTCGCAAGTTGTAGTCGCGAACCCACTCCATGTCATTGATCGGGTGCTTACCGAAACCGCTCTCCCAAAACCATGCGCCCAGGTTTTGTAGCGGCGGCCTTCCATCCATCCACTGTCCAGCCGACTGCTTGCGACCTGGAAAGTTGATATTGCTCATATCAATCGCCCAAGGACAGCGTGGAAACTTCTGCTCGACTTGGCTTTTGGTGAACGAAATTGATACTGGATCAAGATCCTTACAAAGGCACTCCAACTGAGGCTCGTTTTGAACAATATCGCCGACGCTCCATAAATTCGAGGCGCCCATATTTCCAGATTCCATCAGCTCGTAGTCAGCGCCTGCCAAAGCGCCGAGAACTCCGTCTCCGGTCGCGTCCAGGAACAGCTTGCCACTTATGCGAACTCTCTTTCCCGAGTGCGTGTGTTGGGCAACGACACTGCTGATGGATGCATCCTGAGCCTTGCAATCGATCATACGATGATTGAGGAACAATCTGATGTTAGGTTCGTTTTGAACGAGCTGCAACTTTCGCGCATCGTCATAGTATTTGGCATCGACCGCGTTGGCTGAACTGAAGGGTTTTGGCGGTACAAGCTCACCAACAATATCGCCGACTCTCGGGAAAGGTTTAAGGTTGATATGACCCTCAGGCCAAACTCGAACTTCGCTCGATCCGTTTCCGCCTAAAACAGGACGATCCTGAATCAGTGCGACTGAAAGCGATTGTCTAGCTGCTGCAACGGCAGCCGCTGTCCCGGCTAAACCGCCTCCAACTACTACCAGATCATACGCACCAGCTTCAATGGGATCAGCGAGTCCAGCCAGATTATCCGCACGTAACTTTGACAATGCACTTCCATATTCTCGGGAGGCTGAAAATTCGAATCGCTGCAGGCAAAATTGCATCCTGCGCCGCCCATCAAATCCGGTCAGATCATGCAGTGCTATATGGAACTTGTCGCTGATACGAACCTTGCCTCCATCTTGCCAATGCCATTTGTCGCCCTCGACTCCAAACAAAGTTTGAAGCGGTTGATTATCAATGAGTACTTGAAACTTTCCGGGCGTTTCCGCCGGACTCCAAGGTGCGCCCCAATTTCGCGTTCGCACCCAAATGCGATACTCGCCAGCGATAGTTGCAGCTATTTCACCCGAGGCATCAGAAACTGGTTCGCCCAATCCGTGCGCCAACAAATAGGGGAGAGCCCATGATGTGCCATGAACTGTTGATCGACGACCCAACCGCCTCGATTCTCAAGCGACTCGACCTCAATCCAAATCATCTTAGATGGTGTCGAAGCAAGGATACTCGAGCTGGTTATCGCGATGAACCAAAGACAGCAGAACGATTGAAGACAACTGAGTCGTGATGCGAACATTGCGGGAATCTCAATTGCTATTTGATCTTGAAGTTTTGGGCAGCATCTTCTTTAGGCAAAGTGACCTTTTCACCGTAGGGTACGGTGCGCAAAGGCTTGCCCTGTAGCGACTCACCGTGCGCCACGCCATCAAAGGGACTGATGGTGACCAAATAGGCACCGCCGACTACGCCTTGTTCTCTGGAAAGAGAGTACTTACCATCTTTGATCTGAGCCATCGAACCAGGCCCAGAGTTCCCAGCAGTACCGTCGGGTTCGAAGCTGATCTCTCCAGCAGGCACGGGTTTGCCATCAGGCATCTCAATGGTGCCATTGACGGTAAATTTCACTGGGCCATCTTGCCCACATCCCATTGCTGTTACCAACAGCAACACGAGGCAAACAGATACTAACTTGCATATGCTTGTTCCTGTAGCAAAAGTGCGTAATAAAGAGGCCGTCCTCATCGAAGGACCGCATTCGTGGTCGTCCAAAAAGAAAACCTAGTTCCAAATGCTACTGCAAAAGGTCGCCGCCGATGGGCAAGCCGTCATCGCGGATTGCAGCTTGCCTGTACACATTGATGTCCACGTTCTGGCTAACAAATTGAACTGATCCGTCGGCCATACCAAAATGACATCCTCCAGGGTGTTTGCTGCCAAACAATCTACTGACAAAGTTGAAGCAGTCTGCGATGCCCACTCCACATTCCTTCTGAGCATTAATCTGAAGCACTGCGGCGGCGAAGGTCATCGGTACCGCGAATGAGCTGTCTGCTTTGAGAGAGGATGACCAGCCAGCATGAAAACCATCCGAGCGCATGTTTGGCGTTGGCATGTACCTGCTTTCGCCAATCAAGAATGTATTCGTTGTCCCGTCTGTAACCATCGCGATTCGAGTGCGAGAATTGGCGTAGATGATTCCATTTTGGAAAAAGACGCGTTGACCAGCTTGTGTAAAGCATGGAGCACAACCAACTTGTGGAACGGGTGTACCACCACCTTGAACACCTAGGTAATTGGAGTTGTTAACCGTGGAGGTTGAGTTCGGATCGGAAGGGCACTGAAACTTGGCCATGTTCAGCGAGAATAGATTGCGGTTGGGCAAATCTCCAGGGATGTTCGAAGATCCAGTAAATCGAACTCGGAAGTCAAATTGTTGGTAAAGACTAGATTCCTCCAGGAATGGCAGAATCAATACCGACCAAGGCGCCTGAGTTCGATCCTGGCCGACTGTGCAGAAATTAGTGTTCGTTGGGGTAACGCCTGGAGCATAGGTCACGATTCCGCCCGCCGGAAAACACTTAAAGGCACTCTCGTAGTTGTGGCAAGCCAAGGATATCTGCTTGCAATTGTTGGAGCATTGCATACGTCGCGCCGCCTCTCGGGCAGCCTGCACTGCTGGCAGGAGCAATCCCACTAAAATTCCAATGATGGCAATAACCACTAAAAGTTCGACGAGTGTGAATCCAGTAGACCTTGAGTAACGAGGTTTCATTTTGAATGGGCCTTTGGAAAAGAAAGTACAGAATGACGATACAGTGAATAGCAGGATAAGATAAAAGGTTACCCCTTTAGGCGGTGGTTTATTGAACTATTTTTCTCATTAAGTGCCGGCGATGTGATTTTGGGGCCTTTGTCAAGGTAACTTTCCTTCTCAATCTGCCATCTCAATTGGTCTCGAATCGAATCAAGGGAGAATCCATGAGCAAACTCGGCCCTGGCGATGCCGAAAACGAAGGCGAAATAGATGAGATTGCCGCTAGGGTGAAGCAGGGAGACTTGAGCGCGTTCGAAGTCATCGTTCGTCGGTACGAGCGACCTTTGCGAACATGGCTCGCAGCTCATTCCCAGCCTGGGATCGATGTCGATGAAGTTGCACAGCGAACCTTCGTTGCAAGCTACTCAAATCTGAGCAAGTACGAAATCGGCACAAAGTTCTCGGCTTGGTTGTTCACGATCGCTCGATATCAGTTGCAGTCTGAAGTTACTAGATTGCGTCGTTTGACCGACTACCACAGTAAGTTTGCACCAGACTTGATGCAGGAATTGACTATCAACGCGGCTGAAGATTCTCTGAGCTTGTGGGAGGTTCGGCTTGAGCACATGCGAGAGTGCCTCAAACAACTCAGCTCAGGACTGCAGCAGTTCATCAAGTGGCGTTACGAAGAGCAGATTTCAATCGAGCAAATTTCGGAGGCTTGTGGACGTTCCCCGGCTGCAGTCAAAAAGCAGTTGTGGTTACTGCGTCAGAAGATTTTCCAGTGTATCCAAGCACGCATGTCTTAGAATGATGGTGAATGATGAATACACATGAAAGATTCACGGAACTTTGGAGCGCCTATCTTGAAGGCGAACTTGACCAAGTTGGGCTTGAGGAACTGCGGCAGATACTGACCGAAAATCCAGATTGCCGCTCACTGGCTATTGGACAGTATCAGGTTCATCGAGCTTTAGGTGTTCTTTCGCTACCAGATCAAGAATTATTCATTCGTGAAACGCTCAAGCACGTTCCGAGCAGTTCCGATGAGTTCGTTGCTAATGTCCTCGCCCGAGTCGATTCTGCTTTCGCGAGTTCTCCAAAACCCGCCCAGCCAAAGTCGACAGTGATCAAGAGCGGATTCGTCGTTGCACTTTTTGCGGTCGTGGCATCGCTGCTGCTTCTGCTCTACTACAAGGATGACCACGTAGCGAAATCTTCATCACAGATCACCACTGCAGACGCCAAGGTCAGGTTCACACATACTGCTCAAACAAAGTTTCTGGGTGCCTTCGCGCCTGAGATTGGAGCTGAAGCAGTTGTCAATCACGAGTACATACTGACAAGCGGTTCAATTCAATTGCAGTTTCCAACTGGCGCCGAAGTTATTGTCCAGGGGCCTGCCGTCTTTCAAATTGCAAGTGATGATCGGTTGAATGTGACAATCGGACGTTGTTCAGTCTATTGTCCTAAAGGTGCTGAGGGATTCGAAGTCGATACCCCGAACGCCAGAGTCGTCGACCGTGGTACAAGGTTTTTTATCAATGTTGTCGAATCTGCCGCGACGGAAGTGCATGTGGTCGATGGAATAGCCGATGTCCTGCAGAATTCTAAAGTCGAAGCGCCTTCGAACCGAGTCAAGGACAAGTCGGACACAGCTCAATCAAACATGGTCCGACTCAAGAAGAATGAAGCCAGAACCGTTGAGGGCAATAGTAAACTAGACTTGCTTCCGACAGATTTTCGATCACAGCTCTACCAATACCGTTTGCCGGATCGCGTCATCTCCTATCAAGGAACTCAAGAGAATGGTGGAGTGAAATTTCTGACAAGCGTCGATGTTCAACGCGGCGGCGAGATTAAACGGTATCCTGTTCAAGAGCTGATAGCCTCGCGGTTGACTTGGTTCAAGATCGAGGAAAAGATCGTTGATATGCGGCACTTAGCTGGCGAACCAGAAATGCCAGACAATAGACTGGACGTAATGCTAGACCTCGCGCTCAACACCGGAGCGATCAATCCTGGTGGCTCCGTCGAACCCTATTCTGGCGATCCTGTTTTCCCTGAATCCAGCCACGGCGAACAGGCGACCACACCTGGATTCGCAATCGAGTTTGTATCTCCAGTCATCAATAGCGCTGGCCCTGATGTTGTGTTTTTTGAATTGCAAAGTGTGACTGGCGCGCCTGATGGAGATCCATTCCATGTCCTTCCACTGAAGAAACTTGGAAAGAGGCGGTCTATCACCATCCAATCCTACGATCTAACTTTGACATCACCGGAGTCTCAGCGGCCCGCTAACTTTTACCTGTTTGAGTTCGATCGCTCGGTTGATTCACTAGATATTCTAGAATCAGCACCTTGTCGAGTTCTTGCTAGGCCCCAAGGTTCAGCGGGCTATCGGGTGATCGCAGTTGCAATCGATCTTTCGGCCATGGGCTTCGAAGAAGGCGAAGCCGTCGAGGGTCTGTTTTTCCAAGATAGCCTGGACGATCAAAATCACATCGATCCTGTAGCCATTCTCGGTTTGCCATCTACCAAGTAAGAACAGTGCGGGACGTCCCTAATCGCAACGTTGTTTGCATCTTTAGGAAGGGTAATTGTGGCTTTGGGACCCTCCCATACTTGAAAGCAGCCACAGCCGTTTTTTCATTTAGTGGGAGGTTGGCAAGCGAGTCCAAGGGAGTTTTGCCGGTCTTGCCGGTAGGGCGAAACGGTCGATCATCGAAACAGCAATTGTTGGTCGCCATGCTCGGAAAGCTTGAAAGCTCGCAATGCTCGCCAGGCGTGCATATATTGAATCAAAGTCTTACAGCCATTCGTGCCCTAAAACTCTGGCCACTCGATCTGGTTGGTCTCCACCCAATCAATTCGCTGTGACGGCTGGTGTGGATTTTTAATGAAGTCTTCATAGGTTCAAACGTACGTTCAGGGCGGCAAGAAGCAGCCGATGGGATAGTTGATCTCGTCTAACTCATCAACCTGAAATCGCATCTTTGTTTTGCAAACTATAAAGACTTCACTGTTCTCAATGCCGGAAGCGACTTTTCCGAAAAACTGCAGCAGGAATCCAAGGCCAGATCGATGCTCGATCAGTAGCTGAAAAAGACTATCTTCAGTCGAATATTGGATAAGCCCAAATTTCAGGCCTCCCCATAAGTCTTGGTCATAGTCGGCAAACATTCGATCGAGCCTGGCCAGATCAAATTCGTTGCCGCGTTGAAACCAATTGGACCCGACAAATTCCCCCATCGCAATTTCCAATCTATTAATTCATGGAAAAGACCTAACGACAACTACAGAGTCTTGGAATTCCGTCGGAAACAGGAGCGACAGTCGGAAACAGGGACGACACAGAGAGATCGTTTACTGCAAAGCTTTATCCAAGTTCTTCCATCCTTCTTCGTTTTTGGCTTTCGACAATCTGTACGAGCCGGCCTTCATCGTCGATGAGCAACAAAGTTGGGAAGCCAAATGAGCCAAATGGCATGAGCAGCGTTAGTTCAATAGTATCTTGCTCGATTGATCGACGTAGACGGGCCACTGAAGCTGATTCTTTTGAAGGAACTGCTCGACTTCGCCTCGTAGCGATTCAACGACCAAGCCTCCCTGCTCGGCAAATGCGACCGTCGAAAGCTTCCATTCGATGCGTGCCCAAAACTGATTCAACCTTCGAGGTTCTTTCGCAAGACTTGCTGGTTGGAGCCCATAGCAGCAAGCAAGGTCTTTTTTCCAATGAGATCGTTGGTTGACAATGTTTTCGGAGCGTTAACAACCGGATCAAGCGTTACGGCTGGAACCAGCTTGTTTTGTATCTTGGCTGGTGGTCTTGAGCCCAACCACGCCAGTACCAAGATGCCGGTGATCATGAAGGAGCCGCAAACAATCAGAAATGCATACGAGGCACTCGGCTTTCGAGTTTGATTGGCGTTTACCACTTCTTTCGGTTCGTTCATGGAAGTCTACGCTTTTGGAGGATTTGTACAGCACCTTATTGTAGGCCTCCTGCAAGCACTGACCACCTGTGTTTTGCCGAGCTTCACGAGCAGAGAAATCCATGCTCCATGCTCATTGGTACTTAGCTTCGAATGATCTCATGGATTAAGTTGCCATGAACATCGGTCAGTCTTCGATCAATACCGTTATGTCGGAAGGTCAACTTTCGATGGTCTGGCTCAACAAATGCAAAATTGTCGCATGGACATCATACACCTGTGTGGGCTTGGTCCGATCCAGCGGCTTGTAGCCCCATTGATCGCTTGGCCCGTAGCTGACTCCGCCTTGGATGCCTCCACCACAAAGCCAGTTGGTAAAGACGAACGGATTGTGATCTCGACCTTTACCAGCTTGAGTCGAAGGCAGTCGTCCAAACTCAGTGGTCCAAAACACAACGTGTCCTCAAGCAAGCCGCTCTGCTTAAGATCTTGAATCAAAGCTGCTGCTCCTCGAGCCATACCGCGCCAAAGGGCCGTGATCACGCTCGACATCCTCGTGCGAGTCCCAATTGCGTCGCGGAAATCCATTGTCGTTGCCTGACCAGACTTGAACAAATCGAACTCCGCGCTCCAGCAACCGTCGAGCAACCAAGCACCTTCGCCGAAGTAATCCATCTCTTCCTCGGGATTAATTTCCACTCGGCCAAGCCATACCGTTTTCGCCGAATGCCATACATGTCCAAAATGTGTTTCGGCTCTTTCGAAATGTCTAACGCCTCCGGCGCAGCAAGTTGCATTCTCGCCGCCAACTCGTAAGTGCGAATCCGTGACTCCAATCGTTCGTCCAACGGATGTTGCTGAGCATGTTGAGCGTTTAACTTGGCTAATAAATCGCCGCCGACAGAGTTGCTTGATGATGTTACGTAAGTTCCGGTCTGATGAGGAAACAGATCTTCGATAGGCACATTGCGATTCGGGAAGACGATTGTTCCAGAGTGTTGTGAGGGCAAGAAAGCAGCATCCCAATTCTTAGCCCCATTGATGCGAAGCCTCGGTGATCGGGAAGTACGACGAAGGTGGGTAAGTTTTCCGAGTCACTTCCTAATCCATAACTAACCCAACAACCCATTCCAGGAAATCCAGGCAGCGAGAAGCCGGTGGTTTGTAACAGCGTGGCCGTACTATGAACGCCCGACTTGCCAACCATGTTGTGAATGAAGGCCATATCATCCACGCACTTACCAAGGTCTGCGACCACTTCACTCAAGTGCTTGCCGCATTTGCCAAACTGGTTGAACTCCCAAACAGGTTTCTTCCAAGGTCCAAGTCCATCCTGAAAGGCTTCGATCGGTTCACCAAAGTCAGCGGGCTTGCCATGATGTTTGATCAGATCGGGCTTGAAATCAAACAGATCGATATGACTGGCAGCTCCAGCCATGAAGAGCTGAATGACTCGCTTCGCCTTAGGCTTGAAATCGAACGCTCGACCACTTGCGGCCGTTTGATCACTTGCCTTCGAGTCATCCAAGCTAGCGTGAGCTTGAGCGTCTTGATTCAACATCGCCCCAAGGACTAACGTTCCAAAACCGCAGCCTAGCCCGGCCAGCAGATCTCTACGCGACAACTCTGCGACTGGTGAAGTTGTGTTCAATTGAGAGTCTCTCTGTTTACGTCGCATTGCTTTACTCCACAAAAGTGAATTCGCTGAGGTTGAACAGTAAGCGACACAAGTTCTCCAGACCATGTTGCTGAGCATACTCGGTCATCGACTCAAGCTCCTCGCGCCGAGGCACACGGCCCGTAACCTCTTCAAAGGCTCGCTTAACTATACTCTCGAGGATCGCAGGCTCCGATGATGTGCTACTTGCTTTCAGCTTGTTCGCAAAGTAACGACTGTGCACTGTCACGAGTCCATTGTTGAGCAACGTTAATGCTTGAAGCGGAGACTGAACCTGATTGCGGGTTGCCACTTGAATGGATGGATCCGCGCAGTCAAGTGTATTGAGGAAGGGTTGCAGTTGGGATCGAACGGTGAATCGATAGACGGTCCTACGATGCGTTGCAGGATTTTCGAAGTCGAGTAGATCATAACGATAATGAGGTGAATGCTCGGGCTTCTCCAAGACGAACTCTTCGAAGCCTGGACCGCCCATCTTGAGGTCCAGCTTGCCGCTGATTGCTAGAATGCTATCGCGTATCGATTCGGCATCCAACTTACGTCGATTGGCTCGCCAAAGCAAACGGTTTTCGGCATCGTTATTGGTGCAGCGTTGCAAGATCGCTTGGTCTGTTGGGCCATCACAGCTTTGACGATAGACCTGGCTAGTCACAATCAATCGATGCAGTGACTTTAGCGACTGACCTTGGTCACGAAACTGAACCGCCAGCCAATCCAACAATTCAGGGTGACTTGGTAGACCTCCCATTTTTCCAAGGTCATTGGGTGTATCGACAATGCCAGAGCCGAAATGGTACTGCCAAACTCGATTGACCACGCTACGCCAAGTAAAGGAGTTGTCAACGCTGGAAAGCCATCCTGCGAGAGCGGCTCGTCGGTCGGATTCTCGCTGCAAATCACAGTTGAGATCTGCCGATAGATTTTTGATCATTGCTAATGCTGCCGGATCGACGCGATCTTTGGGTGACGTTACCTCGCCGCGATGCAGAACGAAAATCTCTCTCGGCTTACCGCCAGCCGATCCTGTACCTTGGAAAGCTCCCGATCCAAAGTGAACCGTTCCAGCATAAATCTGTTTGGGCTTGGGAAACTCACGAATTCGCTTTTCAAGATTGCTTCGGTCTTTTTCCCGGGCAATCAGTTGCTCGTATTTGGAATCGCCTAACAGTTCTCGTCGAAGTAATTCCCGTTCTGCTAGCAGCCTCTCCCGAGATTGAACAGACTGCGCGGTGCGAGGAAATACCCCATCGATCAAATTTGCTTTTCGCCAGCGCGGTGGAGCTTCAATCGAATCCAAGCTTTGAACTTCGGCATCTTGAGCGACGTTAGTTCCCTGTGAGTCAAAGATCTCCACTTCAGCCAGCGCGAAACAGAAATCCTCAGGCAGTCGTTTGGCTAAACGAGTTGCCACAATGCGCAGATGCGATAGCGATTGGCCTTTGCAATTAATAACGATTGACTGGCTAGGCTCGCGCTTGTCCTGATTGGACTCTTTCGACCACTTCGCCAAAGGTTGGAAGTTGAGTTGACCAGCGACCGAGCCTGATTTCTGATTGGAGTTGTTCGCCGCGTCTGCTTTGCCCACAGCCGAAAGTAACTCAAGTGATGGTGGCAATCCAAAATCGGCTCCGATGTTCGCGAACTGGTCGAAGGCCGGATGAAGCACTACTCGATTAACTCGAGTTTCATGCTTGAGGTCGATTTGAATCCATTTGACCACTTCTGCGGATGATTCCAAGTTGCTGTGATAACCAAATGCTTCGCTGACGTTCAGGTTATTGTTGCTGCCAGAATCTTTTAAACGATCAACCAGCGTCTTCCAACGATCTCCGCCCAACTTGGTCAGCTCGCCGTCGATTGTAGCAATTTGCGAATCGAGCAATTTCTTTTCAGCGTTCACTTTCGCAAACTGTCGCGTTAGCTCGGGATCATCGAAGTAGGACTTGTCCGCGCGATCGATGGCGGCGAAGACCGCTTGCAGTTGGTAGTACTCGCGTTGGCTGATCGGATCAAACTTGTGATCGTGGCATTGTGCACAACCAACGGTCAAGCTCATGAAAGATTGAACGACAGTTCGCACCATGTCGTCACGGTCAAGGTGCCTAGCGATCTTGCCATCGATCTTGGTCTCTGGAACTTCCGCATGTCCTACGAAGTCCCACGGGCCGGCTGACAGGAAGCCCAAGGCCTCGGTCCATCCACTGGAGTCAGGAAACAGCTCATCGCCTGCGACCTGTTCTTGAATGAAGCGGCTCTACACGGTTTCTCCGAGTTGAAGGATCGAATGACGTAATCGCCGATAGGGCCAAGCGTTTGGGCGTGGCTTGTCCTTATCGTAGCCGTGAGTGTCGGCGTAGTGAGACACATCCAACCAATGCCTAGCCCAACGCTCACCATAGCGAGGCGAGCTAAGCAAGTCATCGATTAGTTTATCATAGGCCCTTGGATCGCTGTCGGATTCGAGGAACTTTGCAATCTGCTCGGGTGTTGGAGGTAGCCCAATTAGATCGTAGTACAAGCGACGGATGAGCACTCGTCGATTAGCTTCCGGCGAACAGCTTAGTCTTTCGCGAGACAATCGGCTCAGAATGAACGCGTCGATAGGATTTTCTGATTGCATTAAACCACTGGATTTTGCCTCCTGTCTGGCCGCGTCTAAGTAACTCGTTGCAATCGCAGGTGTAGGAAGGGGCTGTAACGACCACCAATTGAGATCAATCTTGCGAGGCGGTTGCAAATGCAAACCATCAGGCCACTTGGCTCCAGCTTTTATCCAATCCGTCAACGTAGCGACATCTTCAGCCGACAATGCCGAGGCCTCTTTGGGCATTTCCGCCATGCCATCTACTGGAGTAATCAACTCAAGAAACTGCTTTGCATTCCATCCATTTTCCTGCGCAGGATTCATCGCCAGCGAAAGTTCGCCAGCTTTATCTGCATCGTTGTGACAGCGCAAGCAATGGGATTCGAGCACTTTGGCGGCTCGATCGTTCAATTCATCGGCGGCCAGTTCACTTGAACAAGCCTTTGGACTGAGACTTGCCAAAAGGATCGTGATGCATGTGATACAGTAGCAGACGGTTTTCATCGATTGCTCTTTTTGAAATGGACTGGCGGGATGTTTGCGTCCATCTTTACGCGGGGGAGTTTATTCTAATCGAACTTAGTGAGCTCGGGCATTTCGAATTCCGAATCGAATCGTAAGAAACCTCTTTCATTAGCTTCTACGGCCAAGTATTTATTCTCACTAGAGTAAGTAGGCCGGGAGTCCAGTTTTGCTCGGTCAGTCATTCTCGCTATAATGTCGACATGGAATATCCCAAACCAACATCACCTAAAACTCCTATGCTTGCCCGCGAAGAATCCGTCAACGAGACCTTGTCCGTTTTTGAAAGGATGTTTCGAGCCGTGGAACTTGTAAAAGAAAGATTGGAGCGCGCGTGCGGTTCGCTGTCGGCTGCAAATGTCCCTTACGCTGTCATCGGTGGAAACGCTGTCGCCGCCTGGGTGGCAACTATTGATGACGGAGCTGTTCGCAATACTCGCGACGTCGATCTATTGCTGCGTGAAGAGGATTTAGAGCGAGCAACGGAAGCTTTGGCCTCGGTTGGTTTTGTTCGAGATCGAGTTATGAATGTGATCGTGTTCCTGGATGGTCCTGAGGGAAAGCCAAGTCAGGGAATTCACATTTTGTTGGCCGACCGAAAAGTGCGTGACGACTACGCCTCGTTCACTCCAAGTGTTGATCAAGCAATTGACATGGACGGCAAGAAGATTGTTTCACTTCAAGCCCTGGTGGAGATGAAGCTAAACAGTTTTCGCCGCAAGGATCAGACCCACTTAGTTGACATGATTCAGCTAGGTCTCATCGATCAAAGCTGGCCGAGCCGCTTTCCAAAACAACTCGGCGACAGACTGCAGAGTTGCTCGACAACCCAGAAGACTAGGACTTCAAAACTCCGAACGAGTAACAACAGCCGTTAGATCAATTTTCGAAAGGGTGACGCAGCAGGGACGAGCGGGCGGGAGGGAGCGAACGGAATGCTTCCATTTTTTACATTGCGACAGCCGAAGGAGTACGCTCAAGAAGCTTTGATGTGCCAAAGTCTTGCTCTGCGGCGAAACGGATCGTTTGGGTTAGGCAGGAATCAACCGCCACCTGCTCAGACGCGGGCTCTCGACACCCCTGTTTTCCCTCCCCGCAAGAGCTGCCATTACTCGCATTGCTCGCTTTGCGACCCTACCCGCGAACAAAATTGAACGGTCGTTAGCCGTCTACAGCGCGAGAGGGTTCGTGTACCGGCGCAGCGTAAAGTGTCCCTTTTGTCGCTGAATTGACAAATAAGTTGAATTTCAGAACAACTCGTTGGCGCATTCCCAAATAAATTGCGGTGGCTGCAAGGACGAGCAAATTTTCTCAATTCGCTAACTGCATATCTCAATGACCACAGCAAATTCATCACAGCCAATTACCCACACGGCAAAAAATTCACCTGTGGTCGAACTGTTGGCACCGGCTGGTGATTGGGACTGCGCGCGAGCTGCCGTCGAAAACGGTGCCAATGCGATCTACTTTGGCTTGGATGTCGGCTTCAACGCCCGAGCGCGAGCCACGAATTTTCATGTGGACGATTTACCTAAGTTGATCGACATGCTCCACCGCCAAGATGTCCGTGGCTATGTGACCTTAAACACGTTGGTGTTCACGGACGAATTGCCAAGGTTGGAACAGAACGTGCGACTGCTGGCTCAAGCTGGTGTTGACGCAGTGATCGTTCAAGATTTAGGTGCCGTGAGGTTGATTCGCGAGATTTGTCCTGAGCTGGTTATTCATGCTAGCACTCAAATGACGCTTACCAATGCGATGGCTATCGAGCAGGTTCGAGAGCTTGGAGTGCGCCGAGTAGTTTTGGCACGCGAGTTATCGATTCGCGAGATAGCTCAGATTCACAAAGCGACCGATATGCCTCTGGAAGTTTTTGTGCATGGTGCTCTGTGCGTGGCTTACAGCGGACAGTGTTTGACTAGCGAGTCGTTGGGCGGTCGCAGCGCTAACCGTGGTCAGTGTGCGCAGGCGTGTCGCTTGCCTTATGACTTGTTGTGCGATGGACAGGAACGTGACCTCGGCGTAGTAAGATATCTGCTGAGTCCACAGGATTTGGCGGCTCACGATCTACTACCGCAACTGGTTGAGGCCGGTGTCACCTCGCTGAAGGTCGAAGGACGCCTGAAAACTCCCGAGTACGTTGCGAATGTTTGCCAGCAGTATCGACGAGCCATTGATGCAACTTTGCAAGGCACGCACCAGCCGTTGACGAAACTGCAACAGACCGAGCTTGAGATGAGCTTCTCTCGAGGCTTCTCGCCTGGATGGCTTGAGGGTTGTGATCACAAGCGACTTGTGCCGGGCCTGAGCAGCGCCAAACGCGGCGTGGAAATCGGTTCGGTCGTTTTACATCGCGGTCCAAGATTAACTCTTGAATTGGATTGCCCACTGGCCATCGGAGATGGCATTGTTTTGGAGGGAGATCGACTGGCCGGAAAAGAGATCGGTGGGCGCGTTTATGAAATGTGGCAGAACAGTCAACGCGTAGAGCGTGCCGAGTCCGGTCAGATTCAAATTGCACTACAGCACGGCCTTTTGGACGGAGTAAAGCTTGAGTTACCTCTGAAGGCCTTCAAGACCGACGATCCTCAGTTAGCCAAGCGGCTTCGCAAAAGTTTTGAAGGAGCTGATCCGCAGAAACGAGTGCCCGTTGATCTCAAAATTTATGTAGCGGAAGGTAAGCCAATTTTGCTGATCGCCGAAATAGCCAAGATTGTTCCATCTGATCATGGCAGTGCTCTCACGGAGTCGGTCGAGATCCACAGCGACTGTGTACCAGAGGCAGCACGCAAACATCCGATATCTGCAGAAAAACTTCGCGAACAACTGGATCGATTGGGTAGCAGTGTCTATCGCTTGGAGCAATTCGAGGCGGTGATCGAAGGGTTGCCGATGGTGCCTCTGAGTGTTCTGGGACAATTGCGACACGAGCTGATTCAGCGACTGGATGCGGTTCGCGGCACTCCATCGTTAGTCTGTGCAGCGGAACCAGTTGCCGAGCGAATGATTCTTGAATCCAAAGCAGTCAGCAGTGAGCCTGATCAGAATGACGGAATGACTAACAACGAAGTTAAGCCTGCGATACTTCGAGTGCTATGCCGTTCGCTGGTGCAGTTACAGCAGGCCCTGGAGGCCGGCGCGATGCGAGTGATTGCCGACTTTCATGACATTCGACAATACCGCGAGGCGATAGATTTGGCAGAACGGATCGGTGCAGAGATTGAACTTGCGACGCTGCGAATTCACAAGCCTGGCGAAGACGGGCTGTTTCATGCCCTGCGAAAGATCTCGCAAAGTGGCGATCGCAATGTGGGCTGGTTGGTTCGCAGCTTGGCTGCCGTGCGCTACTGCCAGCAGCATTCACTTCCGATGGCTACCGATTTTTCGCTGAACGTGACGAATCCGCTGACTGCCGAGCAACTGGTGCGTTGGGGAGCTAGCCGCGTAACTGTATCGTATGATCTGAACCGGGATCAACTGATCGAGCTTGTTAAGGACTGTTTACCGCATCGCCTTGAAGTGGTTATTCACCAGCACATCCCCATGTTCCATATGGAGCACTGCGTTTTCTGCAGCGTGCTTAGTCCTGGCAAAAATAAATCAGATTGCGGTCGCCCCTGCGATCGTCACGATGTGAAGCTGCGGGATCGTGTGGGAGCTGAGCATGTGCTGCACGCTGATATTGGTTGTCGCAATACACTCTACAACGCGACCGCTCAAAGCGGTGCCGAGGCGGTGGCTCACTTGCGAGGCTTAGGCGTTCAACAGTATCGCGTAGAACTTTTACGGGACACTCAAGCTGATCAAACTAAACGGCTCGTCGAGTTGTATTCGCAGTTGATCGATGGCCAGTTGCAAGGCACTCAAGTGTGGCAAGAGCTGAAGGCGGATAATCGAATCGGAGTCACGCGGGGCACCCTTGAGCAGCCTCGCAACCCTCTTTGCCATTTTGTAATTGTGTTATTCTCAAGACGGAACCTGGCGAATCCCACTGCCGCTGTGGTCGCGAGGTCGTAGCGCGATCATTGTTAGGTCAGGGCGGCAAGCTCGAATTTCATGACAAACATCCTTAACTGAGTTGTACAAGCAATGCCAGAACTGCCTGAAGTTGAAACGATGCGACGCGGCCTGCTGCCCATCGTTGGTCGCCGCATTCAGTCGGTAACTACGCCGCCTTGCTCGTGTAAGCCGATCTCGATCAAACCCAGTATGATTGAGATCGCTAGCGAGCTTATCGGGCAAAAGGTTCAGGACATCTCAAGAATCGGTAAGCGAGTGCTGATCGAAACCAACCTTTGGGCGCTGGTGTTGCAGCCTAAGATGACGGGCTTGGCAACGTTGGGCGATGTCCCTGATCCAGGGCACGTTCGACTCTTGATCCAGTTAAGTGGTCGGCCAAAACTGTGCACACAATTCTGGGACCGCCGGGGATTGGGGACCGTCGAAATGATCGCCAAAGATCAGGTACATTCGCAACTGGTCGAGGGGAGGCTTGGGCCGGATGCATTAGCAATTACCGAAGATGAATTCCATCACAGACTAACGGTCACTCGTCGAGAAGTGAAGGTAGCGTTGTTGGATCAGAAGATTTTGGCTGGCGTGGGAAATCTTTACGCTTCCGAAATGTTGTTTGCTGCGAGAATAAATCCTCAGTTACCCGCCAGCCAACTGTCCAAGCGGCAGACAAAAAAGCTCCATCAGGTGATGCTTAAAATTCTAAACACGGCCATCCTGCACGAGGGTTCGACGCTCTCTGATGGTACCTACAGAAACGCGCTGAATGAGGCTGCGGGGTACCAAAACGAGCACCAGGTATACGACCGTGAGGATGAAACTTGCCCAGGTTGCCATAAGCGGGCAATCATACGAATTGTCCAAGCTCAACGCTCAACCTTTTACTGCCCAAGCTGCCAGAAGTAGAACGGCACATTGCTCTTTGGTCCACAGGGCTAGCCCACCGGACAATTTTGACGGCAGCATTCACCCAATAGTGTCCCAGCAGCCTTGGCCTGCGACAAAAAATCTGCGGCTAGTTCAAAGAGGCTAACTCGAATTCGTCGAGATACAAAACTCAGCCCTCAAATATCGGATGCCTGTGCCGGCAATTGGGCTATGACAATACAAGCATCGATTGAAAAGCAAAAAAAAGCTCCCTTTAGGCGATGTAAGGGCGACGGAAGCGACATCGTCTGGCAGTCGGATTCTCCTGTCCAGAAGCTCCCGTCAAAGTTGACGTGACGCACTGAGTTTACGCGACCGAGACATGCGCAAATCGGCTTTGCATGTCGAGTTACGCAATTTCGGTTTCTCAAAAAAATTTTCTTGACTTCGTTTCTCAGCCATGAATAATCCACCCGTAGCTTTTCGGAAACAGAGGTCTTTCAGGAAAGATTTCCGACCTAAAAGCCAAAGAAACCACGCACAATGGTGGCTCCTGTTCAAAAACTCCTCTTTGAGGAGCTTTTCAAGGAATGCGGGGCTGCCCCACGAACGACAAAACAACAGCACCGAGCTGTTAGACAGATATTCACCACCCCTCAGCGTAACAGGATATTGCAATGAGCGACGTATGCAAAAATGTGTTTGAGGCCATTCTGAAGTACGGTCACGACGAAGATTTCGATCCAGCAGTGAACGAGTATTTTCTGCCTACCGATGCCCCAGCAGGCTCATCAGAGAAGATTGAAGTTCTACGCAAGCGAGTTGAACTAGGACAGCCACTATGGCACCGAGACGACCGAGTTGACTACGCAGGTTTGACCGGCGTTATTCGTCCTCGCGAGTAGATTCGCTAAACGCACAAATCGAGAAACGCAAAACCCGGCCTCCAAAGTCGGGTTTTTTCGTTTGATTCTATAGGTCTACTAGAAAATAGCAGGTTCCTCGCCCGGCGAACGTCCGACTAAGAAATCGAAATCGCAGCCTTCATCCGCCTGAGTCACATGATTAGCAAACATGGACAAATAGCCTCGCGTAAATTTAGCTTCAGGAGCTCGCCAGTTCGCTCGGCGCCTGGACAACTCCTCATCGCTCACTAGCAACTCCAACTTTCTAGCTTGCACGTCCAGGAGGATTTCATCGCCAGTTTGCACAAGTGCCAGTGGGCCTCCGACGTAGGACTCGGGTGCCACGTGCAAGACGCAGGTACCATAACTCGTTCCGCTCATTCGCGCGTCCGAAATGCGAACCATATCTTTCACACCCGCTCGCAACAATTTTTCTGGAATCGGCAACATGCCCCACTCCGGAAAGCCTGGGGCGCCCAATGGTCCAGCAGATTTCAAAACGATCACAGAGTCCGCTGTGACATCCAAATCGGGAGAATTGATTTTAGCCTTCAGTTCTGCGTAGTTTTCAAACACGATCGCTGGACCGCGATGCTTCAGCAATCGAGACTCGGCGGCTACCGGTTTAATCACGCAACCATTTGGAGCCAAGTTGCCTCGCAGAACATAGGTCCCGCCGGATTCTGAGAGTGGTTGCTCGCGACGCCGAATAACCTCTTCATCGATCACTTCGTGTCCGGCAATCTGTTCACCGAGCGTTTTTCCAGCGACCGTTGAGCAATTTCCATCAATCAGGTCTGATAGACGACTGAGCAATGCGCCAAGACCGCCCGCGTTGTAAAAATCCTCCATCAAGAAGCGTCCCGCCGGTCGCAGGTCGGCAAGTACAGGAACTTTGGCAGACCAGTAATCGAAGTCGTCGAGCGTAACCTTGCAGCCTGCTCGACCAGCCATAGCGATGATATGCACAATTGCGTTTGTTGATCCGCCGATGGTCAATTGAGTAATGATGGCGTTGATAAACGAGGCTTGAGTCAGAATGCGACTTGGCGCTAGTTGCTCCCAAGCGAGTTCAACAGCGCGACGGCCGGTAGCCACGGCTAAACGGCTGTGCTCAGAAACTACGGACGGAATCGAACTGGCCATTGGTAGCGTCATCCCCATTGATTCAGCGATGCAAGCCATCGTGGATGCGGTACCCATGGTCATGCAGGTACCAGCGGATCGAGCGATGCAGTTCTCGATCGTTCGCCAATCGCAGTCTGGCAGTTCACCCGCTCGACGAAGGTCCCAATACTTCCAAGCGTCCGAACCACTTCCCAAAGTCTTGTCTTTCCAGCGAGCCTTCAACATTGGTCCAGCGGGAAAAAAGATCGACGGTATGTCGGCAGAGAAAGCTCCCATTAATAGTGCAGGGACGGTCTTATCGCAGCCGCCCATCAGAACAGCGCCGTCCAGTGGATGGCAGCGAAGTACCTCCTCGGTCTCCATTGCCAGCAAGTTGCGATAGAGCATCGTGGTGGGCTTCATCAACATTTCGCCCAGGCTGACAACGGGAATCTCTACTGGAAATCCTCCCGCTTGTAACACACCGCGTTTGATCTCCTCCACTCGCTCAGGAAAATGAGAGTGGCACGTATTCAAATCGCTCCATGTGTTCAGAATGCCGATGATAGGTTTGTCGCGATAGTCAATATCGTCGACGCCCATTCCCTTCAGTCGCGAGCGATGCCCGAAACTGCGTAGATCATCGGGCTTGAACCAGCGAGCCGAACGAAGCTGACTGGGATCGCGAACTATTTTTTCTGTCATGTTGTCAGTAGCTAGGCAAAGGCGTCAGGGATCACTCGTAATCCCACTTTTGAATCCAGGGGTCGGACATCGATTCTTGGAACTGCTTTAGTCGCTTCTGATATTCAGCTAGTACGCCCTTGAACTCTGGCTTGTCGGCCAAGTTGTTGGATTCGCCTGGATCTGATTGGATATCGTACAGTTCGAACTGTGGGCGATGGATGTATTGCTTGACCGTCTTGTTTCCGTAGTTGGCATCCAGTCCTTTTTGAAACTGTGCTTGCCAGCTCGATGCGGCCCATAAGTCAGATGCAAATGGATAAGGCAGAGGGTGAGCGATGTTCCAAATCAATTTGTACTTTGTATCGCGCACAACTCGCATCGGATAGTACATCTGAATCTCATGAAATGTATGCGATGCAAAAATGGTGTCCCAATGAGTTTTGTTGGCATCGGCTAGTGTTGGCAGCCAAGAGCGACCATGATACTGGTCAAATGCTTCACCGCCATTTGTGTTTTCAACAGGAGCTCCAGGCGAAGATGGCTCGGGCCTGGGGGAGTTGCCATACTTCTTCGGTCGATCACCCGCGGCTGCCAATCCACCAGCATAGTCCAGAAGTGTTGGTGTGATGTCGATATGACTGATCAACGCTTGGCTTTCGAAACCGCGCTTTGGTTGATAAGGATCGCGAACCACCATTGGGATCTTGAGTCCAGGATCGTAAACGGTAGTCTTGCCGCCTGAGAAGGCCATGCCGTGATCTGAAGTGAAGACAAAAAGCGTCTTCTCGTACAGACCAGCTTTCTTGAGTATTTCAACTAACTTGGCGACACCCGCATCAACACGCGAACTGGCTTGGTAGTACTGAGCTAACTCTTCGCGAGTTTCTGGAGTATCGGGCAGAAAGTCTGGTACAGGGACTTCGGAGGGCTTGAAGAACTGCTCTGTTATTCCCGGAAATTTTCCTTTGTTTGGTTTGTTACCGAATAAGTCTGGCTTGAGCGTCAACTGGCTTGTTGCATCGGTACCTCCGCCACGGTGAGGGTCTGCTGTGGCAAAGTAGAGCATAAACGGGCGATCATCCTTGTCAGTAATAAAGGCTTCGCAGTTCTTGGCCATCTCGACGGGATTGCGGTTGTTTCCCTTGAGATAGGTTTCAAAGTTGTAAACGCTTTCGGGTCCAACGTGATACTTGCCGCAATGCGCCGTTCGGTAACCCGCTTGCTTAAGCACATTCGGCAAGCTCAAACGTCCTACATCACGAAAAGATAGGAACTTGTGGAAGTGATGCTCATGGCCATACTGTCCATTGCGGTGATTGTGTAATCCGCTCATGACCACACTTCGGCTGGCACTGCACGACGCGGTCGTAGCAAAGGCATTTCTGAAAACTACGCCATCGGCAGCAATGGCATCGATGGCAGGCGTCCTGGCGACTTTGTCTCCATAACAACCCAGCGTGGGACTGCCATCATCGGTGATAAAAAAGATGATGTTTCGTTCAGCGGAGTACAGCGATGAAATAGAAAAACTTAGAAACCAAAAGCACGAAAGGAAAATCAATCGTGAGGTTTTCATCGGCTTAGCGCATCCACAACGAGATCGAAATGAGTGCCAACGTTAGGGGCAAGTGAAATAGGCTGACGTGCAGCATTTTTCTGGCTGTCGGGCGATCTTTGACTTTGGTGAATCGAATTGCAGACCATAATTGCCAAACAGACAAGCCAACATTCAGCGCACACAACACGGCTAATAACATCGTTGTTGGCGGTACTGCCAAAACCGCCAGAATGATCAGAGCAATCGACCCCAGAATTGCATGCCAAGCTGCACCTCGACCGCTTGGGTCGGTCACAGAGATCATCTTGTAGCCAGCCGAAGCATACTGCTCTTGATACATCCACGCGATAGCCATGAAATGTGGTAACTGCCAAGCGATCAAAACACCGAGCAGAATCCACGCGTAGGGCTCTGCCAACGATCGTTCAGCGGCCGTCCAGCCCATCCAGACTGGCAAAGCTCCTGGAATCGTACCAACCAAAGTGTTTGTCCAACTGTACATTTTCAGAGGTGTGTAGACCCCAACATACAACGCCCAGGTAGCTAATCCAACAAGCATCGTTGGAATGTTGACCAAGAATGCAAGGTATACAGAACCGACTGCAACCAGCGCCCAACCCATCCAAGCAGCTTGGCTCGATGCAACACGCCCCATCGGCAATGGCCGCTTGCAAGTTCGCATCATGATCGCGTCTCGCTCTCGCTCCATCCATTGATTCATCACACTGGCACTGGCAGCAACGCAGGCTGTTCCAACACAAGCATGAAACAATCTCAACAAGCCAAGGTCGCTTCCTGCTGCCATGAACGCCATCGCCACTGTGATCAGAATCATCAGCAGTATGCGAGGCTTCGTCAGTTCGATGTAGTACGAAAGACGAGCGCGAGTCGGCGTGGCGAGTGTTGTGGCTGTATGTTCCAAGTTACGGCTCAACTACTTTTGAACGATGAGGCTAACAAACTTTCGGTTCGGCAGTTCGACTACGCCAGGATCTAATACATAGCACTGTGGCTAAGCTGATGATCAACGCGCCAGTAGCCACGTGACCTGTAACGATCATGCTTTCCCAATAACCTTTGGCTTGAATGGTGTATTGCGAAAGGTCAGCCGATAGGTCCTGCCATGGTAACGCGTAATTGACGATCCAAGTAGCGATACCCAAGCAAATCTGTATGAATACCACGAACAGTATAGAAACTCCGGGCCACTTCACACCCCCTAAGAGGTGGCGATTGTTGAGTGCCAGAAATGCAACCCACAAACTGGCAATTAACACGACAAAAGCCAGGGTCAAATGTATATGGACTAGGCCCATAAATGCGCTGGGTTCTGTTCCCCCAGTGACGTGACGCACCTGGGCACCTGCGACAACTTGGCAGTAGGCGAAAGCAAGTAACGCGGTTCCAGCCTTCGCCAGGTGTTTACTGGCTGGCAGTGATCCAGAATGGGCGAGGAGTTCGCTGATTGATCTCCACCACTGGGAACTCATCACCGCAGTTGCAGTAGCGATGGCCAGGAACAACTGCCCAGTACAACCGTGAATCATGGCGAAAGTTCGGGCATCTAGTCGAACTCGCAGTCCGCCTAGAACCCCCTGCGCAATGACAGCTAGTAGAACAAACACGCACCACCATTTGAACCATTTGCGATCCTCTCGCACCCAAGCTGCCACCACCAATCCAATCGCAAAAACACCAGCCAGTGAACCGAGCAGTCTGTGACCATGCTCGACCATCAAGTCAAAGCCACCATACAACCAAGTCGAAGGAGGATACAAGAACATGTTCCAACCGTAGGTCTTTGGCCAATCGGGAACTGCCATGCCAGCCCCGTACGTCGTAACCAATCCACCGACCCAGATCAACGGAAATACCGAGATGGTCAGGATGACCGCTAAACGATGAACCGCCGGGCTGTAACCGTGCGAGTTGCTGCCATCCACATGTCCCGTTCGCTCTGTTTGGCTCATTGCGTGCCTCCTTGAACATCAGCAGTCGGTGCTGAAGTCGCATTCTCGGACCCGCCGTCAGGCTGTTGCGATAAGCTGAGCACGAAATTGACCAGATCCCAAATTTGGTCCGACGTCATTCCATCCGGGACGTTCTTCTGTAGAGCCGCAGCAGGCATCGAGGTGCCTTCGATGCCGTTTACGATGCGAGCAAAAATATCCTGAGGTGCAGAGCCGCCTCGGAAAACTCCTTTGCGAAGATCGCGAGGCTTCATTGACTCAGGCTTCAGTCCGCCAGCTTTCAACAGCGGCTTCATCGCGGCCTTATCATCGGGAGTGACATTGATCGACGTTGTCCAGTCTTTCGTCCATGCGTCGTAGTCTTTCGGCGCTCCCTGACCGCTACCATCTGCAGCATGACACTTCGAGCAACTGGCGATACTGTTTTGAAAAAGTTGTTGACCACGAACAATCGAATCGGTCAAAGCAGTCTGATTGGAAGCATCGATCGTAGATGCTCCCAGCACTGGAATGCTCGACGGCAATACCGGTTGTTCGGTCGGGCTTAACTTCCAAGACGAGTAGACTTGCTGAACGGATTCTTGCAGCTTTTTCAATTGCTGTTCGAACTCTTTGGATTGTTTGCTCTTGAGTTCAAAGTCGATCAATCGATCTCCGCGAGCGTAATCCAGCGTATGAGCAACTTGAAACAACATGCTGCGTTCTGATTCACCGCGCACGCTCAGGTAGATTACGTAGTCGACCAACGCATCGATATCCTCATCACGCAACAACGCAAAGCTGGGCATGCTAGTTCCAGGGATGCCACTTCGCAGAATCTTAACCAGATCCTCTTTGGTTGGTTTGCTACCTTGCGGCGTCGTCTTGAACTTAAACTTACCGAAACGAAAATCGCGAGGGTAGGGACTAAGTAATCTTGCGGCTGGTCCGCGTCCATCCCCCGAAGTTCCATGACATCGAATGCAGTGTTTGCGATAGAGTCCGAAGTGTGTATCCTGTTCGTCACTGTAGACTCGACCTGCGGATTGCTTCAGGTAATCCAAGCTGACAACCTCAACACCGTCAACCAGAGCCGGCTGATCGGAAGATCCGAAAAGCTCGGTGATGGCCTGCTGAACGTCACTGCGTTCGGTTGAGCTTAGCTCTTCGCCCAATTCAATCTCCAAGCGCTTTAATAGTAGCCGATTCTCGACGAACTCGGGATGATTGCCGCAACCAGCCAACGAAAAGGCTCCCAACAGCCCAATTAGCTGAAGTAAAAGCTTATTACGTTGGTAGTAAGTTGAATTCATCGCAGAAGTTGGTTGTAACGAGGATCGCACTAAGACGGCTAATGGCACCCGATTTCAAGCGGAAACGAGCACTCCGATCACCGTAAGCATGGTGCTATAAGCCTAATGGCTTGCGCCGATACCGCTGGAATTGAAATCGGCTTAGGCTATGAGGCCTAAAACCGCAGTCTTAACTAGGCTTTCACGGGACGACTATTGTGACGGAACTGCCAAGTTTAGACCCCGGGAAATTCGCCCACCGGGGTTAGGCAAACGGTCGCAGCGGTAGTGGGATTCGCCAATTCCCCACTTGCCATAAGGGATTTGCCAGATTTTCCGTACTCTGCTCGAATTCTGTTCTGTTAGAAATGCACCGGGAGTCTGATCAAACCCACTACGAATCCAAGTCGAAAAGTTGATCTAAAGTCAGCTTGGCCTCAATTTGGCAAATAGGGCTAATTACCGAGCCCTTCTCGAAGATCTGAATCGATTGATATCTTCCGTCCCGAGGCATGCGATGAACATGAACCTGTTCTGACTCTACGGCAACTACCCAATACTCTGTGATACCATGCTCGGCGTACAGTTTCGCCTTTTCACACAAATCTTGGTCCAAACTGCTATCGGCGACTTCAATCAACAGAAGGACGTCCTCGTGCGTAGGGCGAACTCGCTTTGTGTTTAACCTGCGAGACCAAACAAGATCAGGTTCTGGCCGATGATCTCCGCAATTGATACTGCTCTGGACGCGAATGGCAACAGTTGATCGATTCGTATTGGCGTAGGACCAATTGGCTAGATGCTCTATTTCACCCTCATGAATTGGACCTGCAGGATTCATGAACCTCAGCTCTCCGTAGATCAATTCAACTTTCAGTGACTCAAGCCCATCAAATGCACCACGTTGGACCATGAGGTCAAAGTCGCTGCCTTTCAGTTTCGCAATTGTACTCATGACCTAAAAACCTGAAGATCATCGGAGTGCTAGATCGAGTTCCGCAGAGCCTCATTATAGTCGAGCGAAGCGATTGATTAAAAGTGTATTGTGTGTTTGGAAGTAGCGAGTCAGCTAAAACTTGAATTAGATGCCTTAGCACAAGGATTTTGATCCATTTTCGGGAGGGGGGGCAGGAACGCTTCTTTAAGTACTGCGAAAAATCGCGCTTTAGAATTGCAATACTCTGACTTGGCTTTTTGCGTAGCTCCCAATGATATGAACCAAGTCATCAGTTGAGCGGAAGTAGAGTCGATCGCAGGCAAGATGCCTGAGAGTCCACGCCGCGTATGGCAGGATGACTCACGTAAGGCGAAATGTTTTGGTTCAAGATTGGGCCGTTGGCCTATTGAACTGTGCGCTGCGGTGTAGCCCAGCCCGTTGAGCTGGGCTTAGTAAACTGATAACCCTTCGGGCCGAAATAGATGTACGAAATGGTCTTTGTGCCTCAGAGACTCTGTGGTTAATCCTCGTCCTTTGCTGGCGCTTTCGATCGTCCTACAGCACGAACCCCGTTTTTTCGGTAACTGCGTAAACTTGTTACGGCCTACTCAAAATTTCTAAATAAAACGCAGACCTCCCAAGTCAAATTCCTCAGTGGCTTGGGTATGATACTCTGCCGTTGTCTTAGATAGTCGCTGGTGGGAAGATTCGACGTTGATTACTTTTCTGTGCGGAAAATGCGGAAAGCGGTTACAAGTTGCTGACGAAGTGGCTGGCAAAAAATGCCGCTGTCCATCGTGCACCACTATCAACGTCGTGCCGAATAGTCTTCCATCAGGAAGCTCAACCTATTCAAATACAACGCCACCCCCAGGTCCGCCACCGTCGCAATCTTCTTTAGGAGATATCTTTCCATCGGCCAATTCAGGTGCTTCTTCTTCTTCTTCTTTCGCTGGTGGACTGTGGGATGGTCTCAATACGCCATCGAGTAATGGAAGCTCCGCACAAGCGAACAATCCTTACGCGGCCTATCAAACACCAACACCGCCACCTTCACAGCCAAGCGGTCCACCGAACTACATGCCTCAATACGGTGGTGGTTACCTGCCGGAAGCTAGCCCACTTGGCATGATATTTGGAGTGATATCCGTAGTCATGCCGTTGTTCATCTGTTTTTACGGATTATCCATTCCGCTTGGGCTGGTCTTTGGGATGGCAGCCTGGATAGTTTCTTCGAATGATCGGAAAAAGGTCGCTCAAGGAATTATTCGCACCGGCCTAGCCGATGTCGGATACACTCTGGGCATCATTGGAACAATCATTAACGGACTACTTCTGCTGCTGATTGCTGCATTTGTAATATTTGTTATTGTGGCTGCCGCTAACGGCAATATGAACTAATGGCTGACAGAATGAACTAGCGGCTAACCGATTCGGAGCCTAAAGCCCCATTGAGTTGTAGCCGCTCCCTCGACGATCGATTCAGGCTCGATCCGCAATTCAGGGGCGATCGCACCACGTCGCTCTGGAATCAACAATTGTCCATCCACATTCAGGCGAGATTGAAAGCTGAGTGGTTCCAGCTTCAGCGAGGCCGAGCCCGATTTACAGGTTAGAAGGCCTTCGCTTTGCAGATGCCAGCCACCCAACAAGCGATAGGTGCTTGCTAAACTGGCTGGCGTTGAAGGCGAGCAGCAGGCCAGTTCTACGATCCAGCTTTTGAGATCGGGTACTAAGGTAAAGCTGGCCGACCAATGGCCTCGCCCCGACATGCCAACTCCGAACATCACCTCACGTCCATCATCAAAGTTCTGACGATAGACCTGTTGCAGCGGAGGACTTGCTGGCCAATGAACTGCGTGATCAGATTCGACCGATTCAAGCAGCTTTTCACCCGTCTCACAGCACAACCAACTATGCGTGTAACGATCGCCCTGCCACTGAAAAATCAATCGACCAAAAACACCGCCATCCAATTCGGCATCTTCCATGCCCGTGTGCGTCGCTGTCATTAAAGCCCTCCCTTGCAAGCTCTTATTCTGCCGAATTTTGAATCATGCGCCAACGCAGATATGCATCCAAGAAATCCTGAATTTCTCCGCTCATGACGACATTAAAGTTGTTCCGCAAGTGCTCTGTCCGAGCATCCTTCACGCGCTGTTCGGGATGTAGAAAGTAATTGCGGATCTGAGAACCAAACCCCTTTTGACGAACCTTGTTCTTGTACTTGGCCATCTGCTCTTCTTCGCGGCGCTCTTCTTCTACACGAGCCATACGAGCCCGAAGCATCTTCCAAGCCATAGCGCGATTCTTGTGTTGGCTGCGTTCGCTTTGACATTGAGCAACCATGCCGGTTGGAATGTGAGTCAAACGCACCGCGCTATCGGTCTTGTTCACGTGCTGACCGCCAGCTCCACTTGCGCGGTAAGTATCTTCCCGTACATCTTTCTCTTCAATCTCGACTTCGATTGAATCGTTGATCTCCGGTGAAACATCCACGGCCGCAAAACTGGTTTGCCGCTTACCTTCGGCGTTGAAAGGACTGATGCGCACCAAGCGATGGATACCTTCTTCGCCCTTCAAATAACCGTAGGCCATCGGTCCGCGGATAGCGATTGTGGCCTGAGTGATACCAGCCTCTTCATTGTCTTGCCGATCCAACAGTTCAACGTTGTAATCGTGAGCCTTGGCCCAGTTAATGTACATCTGAAGCAACATGTCAGCCCAGTCATTTGCGTCCACACCGCCATCGCGGGCATGTACGCTCAGCAAAGCTCCGTCGGCATCGTGAGGACCGTTCAGCAGTGCCTGTAGCTCAAGTTCGTCGACTACCTTTTCGATGCGGTCAATCTCGGATACGACGTCCTCTCGAACCGACTCATCTTCCGCTAACATTTCGATCAGACCGTTTAGGTCGTCAGCGGCTGACAATGCTTCCTTCAAAGGCCCCACAACCAGTCGCAAGCTTTTCAGCTCGCCAACGGTGGCTTGTGCCTTCTCTTGATTGTTCCAAAAATCCCCGGCAGCCATTTGAGCTTCGATGGCCACAATTTGTGATTGCTTGGAATCGAAGTCAAAGACTGTCCCGGAGCTGCGTCAATCGTTGACGTATCGAGTCAGCACGATTAGCTAATTCTACGTCCAGCATCCTGGGACACTCCTGTGTTGAAAAAGAAGAAACATCAATGGCTTCCGAGTGAGTTTTCCCACACTCGTCAAGCTATTGTTGGTAGGGCGGCTATTGTAGTTCAGGCAACTGGAATTGATAATGCCGCTTTGCACTTTCCCCCAAAGTGCTCATTTGGCTTCACCAGGCTAGAGTTTCGGCGCCTGCGGTTTTGCTTGGAACCAACGTTCGACCTTACAGAATTACCTGATGAAGCTCGGCAAATTGCAGCAGACTCCGTGGATATTTCGAGGACTATTTTGACGCAATCACCTTCAAGAAGCGGTGTGTTCAAATCGGGCAGCGATCAACGTCTGGTGGCTTTTGGAGAGAGCATCAGCTTTGACCATCGACTCTACCGACAAGATATTCGCGGTTCGATCGCTCACGCCAGAATGCTCAGCCAACAAGGTCTTTTGACCAACGAAGAGTTTGAGAGTATCGAAAAATCACTGCGGGAAATCGAAGGTGAAATCGATCGAGGTGAAATGCAGTATCGATTCGAGCTTGAAGATATTCACATGCATATCGAAACCGCGCTGATCGCAAGGTTGGGAGATGTCGGGAGGAAGCTGCATACGGCTCGCAGCCGCAACGATCAGGTGAATACGGATGTGCGTCTTTGGGTTCGAGATGCTATCGACCAAATTGACGAACTTCTCAAGCAGTTGCAGCAAGCCTTCGTTGGTCGCTGCCAAGCCGATATGGACGTAATATTACCGGCTTACACTCACCTTCAGCGAGCCCAACCGGTGTTGGCTTCGCATTACTGGCTAGCTTATGTCGAGAAGTACGCGCGCGATCGACAGCGTTTGGCTGACTGCCGCCGTCGAGTCAACGTATGTGGCCTTGGAGCGGCAGCCTGCGCGGGAACTAGCCTACCTATCGACCGCCAGGCCACAGCTAATGAACTGGGTTTTGAATCAGTCGCCCGAAATAGTATCGACGTCAGCAGCGATCGCGACTTTGTCCTCGAAACCGCCTTTGTTTTAGCCATGATCGCCGAACACCTAAGCGGCTGGGCCGAGGAATGGATTCTGTGGTCGACCGTCGAGTTCAACTTCATCAAGCTGCCTCACGCTTTCTGTACTGGATCGTCGATCATGCCTCAGAAGGTGAATCCCGATACGCTGGAACTAACGCGAGGCAAATCGGCTCGAGTCGTTGGAAATCTTCAAACGCTGCTGGTTCTGATCAAGGGTCTTCCACTGGCCTACAACCGAGACTTGCAAGAGGACAAGCCGCCGCTTTTTGATTCCTTCGATACAGTTCGGGCCTGCCTGGAGCTGGCCATTCCAATCGTTGAGCAGTCCAAGCTACAGCGAGATTCGATCGCCTCCCGACTGGATCAGGGCTACCTGGATGCGACCGCCCTAATGGAGCATTTAATCAAAAAGGGCATGCCCCAACGGACGGCTCACCATTTAGTTGGCACATTAGTGGGGATTGCTCAAGAGGCCAATATTCCGCTTTGCCAATTGTCTGACGAGCAGATAAAGATCGCAGATCCCAGCCTGAACGGGTCGATCCGGCAGGTGTTAGGAGTGGAAAAAGCGGTACAAGCCTACCAAAGCTATGGCTCAAGCAATCCAGCTCAAGTCCAACAGCAACTACAATACTGGCAGCAGCAACTACAATGTTAGAGGTTGCCGACTAGAATCAGCCGCTCATCTTCACCGTGCTTCGCATCTCTGATCCAAATGAACTTATCCAACATGTGCGCTCTTCAGAGCCTGCGCCAACGCATGGCCCAACCTTACTCCTGGTCCCCCAGCCGCTCCTGGAAATTTCTTCTGGGCCCAGTTGCAGTTTTAGCCTTCAGTACTTTGACATCTGCATTACCAGTCATGGCTCAGGATCCGTTTGGTGGCGACAGTCCCACGGATACGGCCGGCGACGCGTTCTCGACACCCGCACAACCGCGCGCTGGAGCAGACGGGAAGCCGGGCGATGCTTCCTCGTCATACTTGAATACCGACCCTTTGATCCGACGCGTTCGAGACAATCCCCCTAAGACTCCAGCCGATATGGCTCAAGCGCTAACGTGGATGGTCCAGTTGCGATCGTGGGAAAATGTTGGCACATTGCTTGATCGGCTTGCCGCAGCAAATTGGCCAGTGACGGCACGAGCGGAAGTAGCACGCGGCATCGAGCCATCGGTATGGAGCATTCTGCTGAAGTCCAGCAACCGATTGAACGAAGCTCAAAACAAAACTCTGAAGGCTCTGTATGGTTCACCGGCCGCTCAGGCTCGCGAACCGGCCGTGATTGATGCCAATATCGATCAACTGGCCAGCAGCAATTCAAACATTCGTCGGCTAGCACAACTGCGACTACACGATGGCCAGATGGTCGCGCTAAAACGACTGCTCGATCGATTGCTCGAAGGTGATGCGAAAGTTCCCGCAAGCGAGCTTGCAGCCGCCATTGTTCAATTCGAAGTCGATGGTAGCGAGGCTCTACGTGCAGCTTGCTGCCAGCAAGACGAAACCAAGCGCGGCCGTGCACTGGTGGCTGCGGCAGAACTTCGAGACAATAAACTTGCTCTTGAGGTCATCGCTGGCCTATATTCGAGTTCGGTTACCGACGCAACCAAATCCGCGATTGCTGACAAGCTAAAAGCACGTTCGATTGCATTGCCTGCCAAAGACGAATTAGCCACTAGGTTGAACAAGGAGTATGAATCAACCCTGCTTGAGTATCAAGCTAGCCGCACGAAGCTAAGCCCGCTGACGACGTTAGTTTGGCAACCAACCGCAGATGGCAAGCTTGTCGGACGGCAATTAACGCGCGAATTGGCCAACTTAGAACGGCTGGCTCAATTGGCAACTCTACGATCCGAAATCGAAGGCTCAGCAGGTACGACTCTGTTAACCTCAACGGCCATTCAACTCCATCGAGCCTACCATCAAAATCCAAAGCTGATCGATAGCCAAGCTGAGACTTTGCTACTGCGAGCAATTCCTGAAGATCGCACTAACGAAATAGGCTTCTGGGTCGAAGCTTTTCAGCAATGCAGCAAGCTGCAAATGCACGGCGGCGCAGTTCGAGCCCTACAATCGATGACCTCCAGAATACAATCTGGTAAAGTCTTGGCACCACTGGATTTTCTAAGCCAAATATTAACTGACAAGCGTCCTGTAGTACGATTCCTGGCGCTTCAAGCCATCGCTGCTGCTGATCCGCACAGCGATTACGCAGGATCGGCACAAGCTATCTCCACAGCAGTGGAAATGACTCAGCTTTCTCAAGGCCCAGAAGCTTTAGTGGTGGGAGCCAATTCGGAACTGTGTATGTCGGCCGATGAGATCATCCAGCAACACACCAGTGCAAAATCGGTGATTGCTCATTCAGCTCGGGAAGCTCTGGTCGCTTTGTCCAAGCCTAATCCGGTCGAGTGGATTGTTGTGGTCGATCGCGTTCACGACATTTCCTTCCACGAACTGATTCAACGCCTAAGGAATGCAAGCTCGCAGCCTATTGCAGTGTTGGTGGACAACCTGAGTCAGAGTGAATCCAATTTGATTAGCCGCAGTGCCGGAATTCACGCTTCGACACTTTCCCGCGATCCGGAGCACATGCGGATCATTCTTGAGAAGTCGATGCAAATGCTCGACTTTAAGCCTATGTCGATTGATGATCGAACCGATCTGGCGGCTTCCGCTGGTCAGTTCTTGACGAAGATTGCATCAGATCGAGCTTTGTATGGCTTTTATCCAGTTGAACAATGGAATCAACAATTGATCAGTACTCGCCGAACGATGGCTCCATCGGCTCAAGCGAAAATTCTCTCCGCACTAGGGGATAAAGAAAGCCAAGTTCAACTGACTCTGATGGCTGCCAATGTTGGGGCAGCCCAACAGGATCGAATCGAGGCAGCTAAGTCATTTGAAAAGGCAGTTCGCCAGTTTGGTTTGCAATTGAATGACCAGCAGATCAAGAAATCCTACGAGCAGTACAATCAACTAGGTCCTAACGATCCAGCGACTGCAAAGGTGTTGGGCTATATCTTGGACATCATCGAAGCTCAAGCAGGCTCACGATCCTGGCCTGACCCGCTCTAAACGATCTCACGAATCACTTTGCCGTGAACATCGGTCAATCGAAAATCGCGGCCTGCATAGCGGAACGTCAGCCGTTCATGGTCAAATCCCAGCAAGTGCAACATCGTCGCGTGCAGGTCATGAACGCTAGTTCGATTCTCTACCGCTTGGAAGCCAAATTCATCTGTGGCTCCATAGGTTCTGCCGCCACGAACACCGCCACCGGCTAACCAGACGGAAAAACCGTAGTGATTATGGTCTCTGCCTAGGAGAGCTTTTCCGTCTCCACCAAGCTCTACGGTGGGAGTTCGACCAAATTCACCGCCCCAAATGATCAGCGTTTCCTCGAACAGCCCGCGCTGCTTCAAGTCGTTCATCAGCGCTGCAATCGGTTGATCGATCTCTGCAGCCAATTTGCGATGGTTGTTTTCGATATCGTTGTGATTATCCCAGGGCTGCCCCGCTCCGTGCCAAAGCTGCACGTAACGCACTCCACGCTCTACCAACCTTCTTGCGATGAGCGTTTGTCGACCATGAACACTCGAACCATAAGCATCCAGAGTTGACTGACTTTCACGCGAAAGATCAAAAGCTTCGGCAGCTTCAACCTGCATTCGAAATGCTAACTCGAACGATTGAATTCTCGCATCTAACCTCGGGTCAAATCGATCCTGACGGTGCTGCGAGTTTAGCTTTTGCAGCAAATCTAACTGTTGTCGCTGGGCCGCAGTAGAGGCATGAGGGCTGCGGATGTTCTCGATCAGCTTATCGAGATCAGTATGCTTGGGATCGATGAACGTGCCTTGGTAAGCTCCCGGTAGAAATCCCGACTGCCAATTCTCTGCGTCCTTGATTGGATAGCCTCCTGGACACATTGCAATGAAGCCAGGCAAGTTCTGATTCTCAACACCAAGGCCGTACATTACCCACGAGCCTACGCTCGGTCTGGGCTGAACGGAATCACCACAATTCATCAGCATTAGTGATGGCTCGTGGTTGGGAACCAGCGCGTACATCGAACGGATCACAGCGATGTCGTCGGCATGCTGAGCCGTTTTCTGAAACAGGTCGCTAATCTCCAAGCCGCTTTCACCGTACTTCTGAAATTTGAAAGGCGACGGAAATGCAGCACCCGTTTTGCGTTCCGTGGTTAAGTTGTTCGGAACTGGCTTACCAGCATATTTCTCCAGAGCGGGCTTCGGATCAAATGTATCCACATGCGATGGACCACCGTTGAGAAAGAAGTGAATCACTCGCTTCGCCTTGGCGGGAAAATGCGGCTGCTTCACTGTCAGCAAGTTCTCATCACCACCGGCCGCATAGCCCTTTTGATCGAGCAGCGTGGCTAGGCCTAGGCCGCCGAGCCCCATGGCGGTCCGTTGCAGCATGGCTCGTCGGTCGATCAAAACGTCTGAGTGATTTAAGTTCATTAGACACCGCCCCTTGTTTAGTCCACGAAGGCAAATTCATTGGATAACATCAGCACTTGGCCCAACTGTTCGAGTCTCGACAGTGGTTGTTCAGCAGGGCCAAAAAAGTCTCGCTGAGCGTCCCATAAAGACACGGAAGCTGAAGAGGCTTCCGATGTCTTCGTTGATTCAACTTTGGCGACCTGATTTGAAGCATCTACTCGCTCGATCTTCGGAGCCCACAAAAACTGATCATGGCTAAGTTCGGCCAAGATATCGACAACAAAATCGATCGTATCGCCGGGCTGAACTTGGATTGCATCGACGTTCAGCTCTTGCTGCGTGGCTTTGAGCTTGGCTTCAGCAAGCAAACCTTGGCGGCTCGAGAGAATTCTTGCGCGAATTCCATCGGAGACATCCGGCTCATGCTTGAGCAACGAGCGAATATGGATCGACATTGCTTCGCTGGCGGTCCATCGACGAATGCAGACGTGCTTAAGATCATTTCCGGATGCTCGACGGCCGTCAATTGGACCCAACCCAACTTTCCATCTGGAAAAGCGGCTCCACCTTGCCAACTGCTACCTGTGAAATAGGGCAATGCCTTGAATGACTTTAGTTTGCCCGTCATATCATCAACTTCACCAAAACCGTAGCTCCAAGCAAATGACTGTTTCGTTGGCTGATTGTCGCTAATCTGTTCCGGAAGTTTCAAGAAACCGATCGCTTCCAACAGCTCGATGTCGGAAGGTTCACGTCGAAGCACTTTGTTGTAAATGCATTTGACGAACTGTTGCAATTGAAGTTCACTTAAACGCGCTAGAGAATCCAGCGAAACATCCTTAGGAAGCCCCTCCAATTTGTTACAAAGCGACTTGGCCCTTGCCGCCAGGAACGAACTGTTCAGGAAATAGAGTGATTGCTGCGGAACTTGTGTTTCACTACGACGGCCAACGTGCAGATCGGGATTTGCGAAGTCGAAAACGCGCAGCGTCGAAGGCAAAAATTGGCGATCAATCAAGCCGTAGACCGTTCGACGTTTGTTCGAATCGTCTTTGGAAAACATCTCCTTTGCCTTGCCACCAGGTTGCAAGTTTAGATCATCACTGGCGGCCAACAACGAGTCTCGTAACTCTTCAAATCGGAGCTTTCGAACATTCATCCTCCATAACATTCGATTGTCAGGATCAACCTGCTGAAATTTTTCAGCCAATGCTCCCGTGGGATGGCTGGACTGTCGAAAGGTTGATGACAAAAACATCTGTCGCTGAATAGCCTTGCTACTCCAACCATGAGAAACGAATTGATCCGCCAGCCAATCCAACAGCTCAGGGTGACTCGGAGGCTGTGCTCGCAAGCCGAAGTCGCTGGGGGTAGTTACTAAAGCTTGGCCGAAGTGGTGCTGCCACAGCCGATTAACCCAAACTCGAGCTGTTAGTGGATTGTTGGGATCAACGATCTTTTGAGCCAATTCCATTCGTCCGCTTCCCGAAGAGAACGGTTGAGGAGGTTCTGTCGAGAATAGCGACAAAAAGTGCCGAGAGATGCGTTGACCTTTGTTGGCTGGATTGCCGCGACGAAACACGCGTGGATCGATCAAAGTTGCACGATCGAAAACTGCCACTGCAACATTTGGCGCTGCGTCCGACTTTAACCTCCAACGATCGACCTCACCCTGCACTTTCCAAAGTTCAACACAGGTGGTTGAGTCAAAAAATGTCTCGGTCGAAATCACCTCTTCATCGGGTACTTCGCACGGTGCCTTGGGACCATACAGCACATCTAACAATGGCTGATTGAGCTTCACCCATTCTGACTGCTCACTCGTCCATTGATCGCGATCCGTGCCGGAAAAGGCTTTGTATTCCTGATCCGTTTTCGAAAGAACCTCGGCGTACTTCTCCGCTACTTGCTTCAAACTCTGCGGAGTTGGCTCAAGCATGCTTGCGATGGCTGGATGCAAAGAGACCTGCTGTCGGCTTTCGGCCAAAACTACTGGTAGTGGGGATGCCTGATCCTGTTGGTTGGAACTGCTCAATTGACCTTGAAGTCGAACCCACGGCCCAAACACCGGATGATTGGTATCACAACCAGCCAAGTATCCTTCCCAACGACGAACAAAAGCGGGCACAATATCGGTCGTGGCTATGACAACATCAAATCCTTCTTCGCCATATTTGTTCAACTCGGTTTGAGCCCACAAATAGTCGGCGATTCGACTGCGCACCCGATTGCCAGCCTCAAGTCGACAAGCCGCCATCTTATCGTTCAGTGCCTTCTGGCGCTTCTTCAACTCCTCTACAAAATCTGGCGACGGAGTGCTGTTCGGCGAATACTCGGATAGGTCCACTTGCCGATCAGTGCTGCATTGGAACACTCCGTAAAGCGAATAGTAGTCTGCGGTTGGAATTGGATCGTATTTGTGATCGTGACACCGCGCACACGAGATCGTTAGCCCCATCGTGCCTCGACCAATCACATCGATTCGATCGTCGATGATGTCGTGAGTGACTCCCAGGAATCGACGTCCCAGTGTAAGCAGTCCCATAGCCGCTAACGAACGTGGATTGTTGGGATCGATCTGATCGGCTGCGATCTGTAGCTGAACAAAGCGATCGTAGGGCAAGTCATTGTTGAAAGCGTCGATGACCCAATCGCGATAAAGGGCCGCGTTGACGAAGAATCGTTCCTCGCGAGCGTAAACGTAACCCTTGGTGTCTGAGTATCTAGCAACATCCAACCACATGCGCCCCAAATGTTCACCATACTGAGGCGAGTCGAGCAAGCTGTCGACGAGTCTCTCATAGGCATCTTGGCGACTATCGCCGACAAAGGCATCGATCTGTTGCTTCGTCGGTGGCAGGCCCGTCACGCTATAGGTCACTCGCCGAATGAGGCTGGCGCGATCTGCCTCTGCAGCGGGCTGCATTTCGTTGGCCTCCATTCGTTCCATCACGTAACCATCGATCGAATTTCGGCACCATTTGCTCGGGTCCTTTTGATTCGAAGGGCGGACCCGCAACGGCTGAAACGCCCAATGCTCTTTCCAGGCTTGTGACGTCGGCTTAGCAGAAGACTTGGGCCAAGGTGCCCCCATTTCAATCCAACGCTTGAGCAACTGGACCTGCTCTGGCTTCAGAGGATCATCCGGAGGCATTTGCAAGTCCCCAGCCCGCGAAACCGCTTGATAGAGCAAGCTCTCCTCAGGCTTACCTGCAACCATTACCTTTCCCGCATCTCCTCCACGAGCCACTGACTCAGCCGAATCCAGCCTTAAGTTGTTCCATTGCTTTTCTGGGCCGTGACATGCCCAACAATTTTCAACCAACAATGGGCGGATCGATTTTTCGAAAAACTCATCGCCCGGTTCGTCGGCATGTACTGCCAAAGCAGTAACCAATAGCAATAGGACGGCAACTATAGACCGTAGCAGATCGTTCATCGTAGTGGTCACGGCAGGATGGATTAGGGCAGAATGGCGGGAACTCCATTGTACTCCTATTTCAACCGTGGTGTCAAAATTGCCGTAGTTGGTCGATCAACTAAACAGTGTCAATGAGCCTACGCCACTACTGGCCGACGGTTCGCCGCTGAGTAAACTGCTGGACCTCCGTAAAACGTTGTTCTTAGGCACTCCACCATAAATAGATGGCTGCAATGATCGTCAGTCCAACTGCTCCAGCTAAGCCCATCAACAAGTGAACGATTAGATCCACCTTCGCCTCATCAAATGCTCCAGGAAGGTTGGTGCGAGGAAAACAATGTGCTTTCAGACGGCTAAGAAGTTGAATTCCTAAGAAGACGATAAAACTGGTTGTCAACGGATACTCAAGGTCGCGAATCTTGAGCAGAGTCAACAAGGCAGGAATTGCAAACGCAAGCAGTGTTAACCGATCTAGCCACTTCGCCATCTGGTACATCAAACCTTTTCGATCATAGTCGGTCCACAGCAGGTCCAATTTGGAAAGTTGAGACCAAAGAAACGTCAGCCTTACACACGCAGCGATGACAAAGGCGATTGTTAATTCAATGGGAGACATAGGATTCAGATGATCTGCGTGCATGTTTCCAGCTCGTCCGTTGGATTAGATTACATGGAGCTGTAGGCGACGTTCAAGAATTTGTTTCGAGCATCAATTTTCTTTGTTGAGCTATGATAAGCTGGCTTCGAACAATAGTGCACAGACCACGGAGCAAACTTTCGAAGGGGTGGCCAATGATAACTGAAACTGGGAATGATCAAGCAAACTCTCCAGAGGCCCCGATTGTCCGAAGTAGTTTGCGTCGCATACTTTTCGTATCGTTGGTGATTGCGTATACGCTGCCAGTACTGATGACCGGACACACATTTTTACTCGTTGGAATCGCAGGGTTACTAACGTCGATAGGGTTTGGAAAGTCGGATTATCAATTCTTGCTTTTCGCAATATGTGGTTTACTACTTGGATTCGTACTGGCTGCTGCCGTCTCAACGTTCACACCGAGGCGTATTGCCGAGCCGCCCTCGATAGTGGTGTTTACCTTGGTGTGGCTTCTATATGCCCTTGCATTCGTAGCTGTTGGGCGAGGTGCGAGTCGAAAATGAATTTTGGGTTTTGAGGCGCGTTGCAACACGCCCACGTGCTGGCGAACGTAGCTACGGGCGGAATGTTAGGTTGCCAATACAGCTTGTCGGAGCGCCTGAGCGTGGCCAGCGAGCAGTTGATCGATCGTCTGTAGATCCTCGGCAGAAAGTCGCCATGAACCTGCTCCGACAATGTCTTCGATCTGACTTGGACGACGCGAGCCGACGATCGCAGATGTAACTTCTGGACGACGCAGAACCCAAGCGATAGCCACTTCCGCCAGTGTCTTTGAGTTGTTGTTGGCAATGCTGCGAAGGCAATCGACCAGTCCAAGATGAGCATCAATATTGGGAGACTGGAATTGAATGTCTCGCGAGCGGTGATCCTTCGGACTAAGATTCTTAATGCGCTCTAACGTAAAGGCGCCAGTCAAAAGTCCTTTGGCCATCGGGCTATAGCAGATGACGCCAATGCTGTTTTGGCCGCAGTAAGGCAGTATCTCAACCTCAATTGATCGATTCAACATGCTGTAAGGAGGTTGAAGCGAACAGATAGGATGGATCGCATGCAGACGCTTCATCTGAGATACGTTGTGATTCGATACGCCGATCTCGCGGACTTTGCCTTGTTTTTTTAGCTCAACGAGTGCACTCCAGCCCTCTTCGATATCCGGATCAGGCTCGGGCCAGTGCATTTGATACAGATCGATGCAGTCGACTCCCAAGCGGCTTAGGCTACCCTCGCACTCGGCAATGATGCTGTCGCGTTTGAGGTTCTTTTCGATCGATTTGTCAGCCTTCATGACTCTGCCACACTTGGTCGCGATAATGGGTCGACGGCTCGAGCCCAATCGCTGAAGAGCTTTACCGACAATCGACTCAGAAATACCGCCGCCATAAACTGCAGCCGTATCGATCCAGTTGATTCCTTGGTCGATTGCAGCTACCACGGCCTCGATCGCTTCGTTTTCATCTTGATCGCCCCATCCAAAGGCCCAGTCCCCGCCTCCGATGGCCCAAGACCCAAATCCAAGACAGGTTAATTCAAGCGATGAGTTACCTAGTCGACGAGTTTCCACGTCAAACCTCCCGATATATCTGAGCGAAAAAAAGGTTGCAGTTGATGGAGCGAGATTTTAAGCGATGATAGGAGTCTTTGACGTTGGTACTTCGCCCGTTTCTAGCCGTTTTCCGAGGATTTCAATGCCATCCATCAGCCGATTTTCGACTTCAAGCGCTTGGATGACTGCCGTGCTTTTCGCTGGTATCAGTCTGTTCACCGCCAATCTGGCCCTCGCGCAACAGCCCGACAAGCTAGTGTTGGTGGGACCAGAACTGGAAAACTGCGATGTTACCTTTCGCTACTTCAAGTCTCGACTGATCGCCAAAGCAATCTCAATCAAGGTATCATTGATCGACGGACGAATTGAAGAACCGATTGAGCCAGGTTTTGATGGAATCGAGATTTTTGTACAGGCTCGTGTCGCACCGGTAAGAGCTACGATTTTTTCCGGCAACACTTCCTTGGCTGCAGAACTGCTGGACAAGCCGGGTCAGTTACAGATTTCGTCTGGAAAGATTGGTCGAGTTGAATATCTGGCCGAATCGATCGATCCCAGCAAAGACGAGAAATCGCTTTTCCAATCGCTGGCCCAAGCGATCAACGATGGGGTAAGCACCAGTTCTATCGTTCCAAACTCCACCGAATCCGAGATCGACTACCAGTGCTTGGACGCATTCGGTCGGTCGCTCATCAGCCGCATTGGCAAGGTCGACGTACAAGCATCGATCCCAGGTGTGATTGCTTGGCAGGAGAATAACAAGCGAGTTATTGCTGGAGTGTTACAGGGTGAACAGGGGCTTTGTAACCTGCGGTTGTTGATTTCAAATGGCAAATTGGTAGATGTCCAGCCTAACTGCCCTTCGTTGCCCGACACCTATTTCGACGATTCCCTGGATACAAAGTCATTTGAGGAACAAGCCGAGAAGCTGACTCGGCTGATTTTCGAGGGTGACGCTAAGGCAGCCCACAAACTCTACGCTCCCAAATTCCAAGCTCAAGTCAAGGTCGAGCAACTCGCAAAACTGAGCGAAACGCTGAAGCAGCGATTTGGAGGAGCGCCCAAGAACCTCACTCTCAAACGAGCGAAACTGCTGGATTACGATTTTGCTGCCCGTGGTCGCAATCTTCAAATCGATCATATTTTGGAAACCGATAAGGACTTCCGCTGTATCAGTCGCGTTGTCTTCAGTATCCCAAGCGACAGAAATCGAATTGGAAAAGCTAGCTTGGGTGCGATCAATGTGATGCCGGTTTTCACCAGCTCGAATCCCAATGCGGCTAAATTCGTTCAAAGTGTACTCGAAGGTTTCGGCAAACCGGAGTTGAACGCGCAAGTCATGGCGGCATACCCGCCTGAACTAGCCGCGATTGCGGATAAAGCCTCGTTAGAGAAACTTTTGGGACGTCTGGGGGCTCAGTACGGCAATCAAGGGGTTGCGATCGACTTCGATCTTTGGCAAGTTAGCCAGTTCGAGGACCGTGCACAGGCCTCTGGTGAACTGAAGATTGGTGAAAAGGATTGCTTCGCTGAATTTCAGTTCATGAATGGAGACCGATTGGTGGGCTTTTCGGTTTATGGCCCCAGTTTGGCCGAGTCCACGATGGGCATGTTCAACTTCCCGCAGACTCTGACAGAAAAGGCTCAGACTTTTTGGTCTCACCTATTGAAAGAAGAAGCTGAAGCGGCTCATGGAATGCTCGATAAGGACTTCCAGTCGCAGTTTTCGCTCGAAGACCTCAAGAAGCAGTTGTCTGAACCTGAATTGCGTCCTTCCAAGTTCAAGGAGGTCACAGTTGACAGCATTCGAATGAGCAGTCAAGTTGCTCGTCCTGCGGATCTGATGGTTACCGCATATCTGACAGCGCAGTTCGAAGATGGGCAGATCTCGCAAGTTGCCTGTGACATAGGTCTGCCTCATGCTGAAGACCCTAGCCTGGACGTTTACGACTTCACCAACGAATTCGAAGTCGACTTTCCCGTAGTCCAAATACCACCAGTTGTTGGCGAAAAGGATGGCAAGGATGCTGGTTCTCAGGCGATCGATGCCTTTCTCGCGGAAGATTCAGGCAAGCTGCTGAGTCTGATCGATCCAGCTCGCCGAGAGAATGTCGATAAAGTTTCACTGGTCGCGTATTTTAAGAATCTTCGAACGATACTCGGAAAAAGTGCCGAGCCGAAAAGTGTAGCCAGAACCGTTGACTATCAAGTTGGTAGCAAGCGGTATCGCTGCAACTTTGAGTTGCAGTGCGAGAACGGTGACGCACTGCCAATCGAGGCTTGGTTTCATCGAGGCTACTTGGAGCGATTTGTCGTTTCACATCCGAAGATCAATGACTTCGTGAATCAAATGGAAGATAAATCCGCCGTGAGAGTTCGGGTGCTGAAGTTTGTTGAAGGATGGTTTGGTGATATGAACGAAGCCAGAACCGTCATGGTGTCTTCAATCCAAAGTACCGCTGCACTCAGTGCGCTGAAGAGCTTGAAGGAGCAGTTCGAAGCAGAACATGGAAAGCTTCAAAAGCAAGAAATCATTGAAGAAAACGCAGGCGAACAGCTCGGCGAGCTAGAGTTTTTGGTAACTCTGCAGGGTGAGCGCGGGTCGAAAAATACTAAAGTTCTGGTTGACCTTGGAGCTTTCGGAGGCCTTGTTTCGGCTGTAACTTTTCAATAATTGGACTTGAAACTGATGCTTAAAAACTAGTTTTCTAACCTTAAAAGTTAGATGCTTAGAAAGCACTAGCAACTTCTGAATAGCAACTTGTGAAAATGAGGCTTTGGAGCCCCAGCCTGCGCGGCGTAAGTGGCCTAAAATCAAGGGTTTAGGCTGTCGTCGGGTGGTCCCGCTAATGGGTGAGTTCTAAGCTTGAAATAGCAAGATTTTAAGACCGAGTTTAGAAGTAGGCCGTAACGAGTGTCAGCGCTGTTACGGCAACGCCGATGGGCTGCAGGCCCCGCTCAGAAAGACTAGCCGCGAGTCGTTAGAGCTTGCCCGCCTTGGAAACTAGCCGGAATCGCGTTATCGAGCCGTTTTGCGTTGGCCTGACTAGCCGCAACGCTTAGTCGGCAGGTAGGCCTTCGAAACTAGCCGCAACGCGTTAGCGTCCGGTTTGCCAGCATTGAAATAGAGTGTAGATGACACACCACCGCTAATCCCAAAAGAACAGTAGCCTAACGGCGGGCGGCTTGTTTTCAGTGTTTTAAATTGCGACTATCAAGCCGGACGATCCTAGCGCGTGTCCGTCAGTTGGGCCGAAGCGATCGGCTCCAAAGAGGGGCCAAGTTCGTGTGACACAGAGTGACGGGCAAGAGTGCCCATCCTACCTATAAACGTAAAAAAACCGCACTCAACCTATTGGCCGAGAGCGGTGGAATGACTGCTTTCTAACAGAAAGCTAGAAAAGTAGTATAAAACTACTTCTTCTTGGCAGTGCCCTTCTTCTTTGCTGGAGCTGCCTTCTTTGCTGCCTTCTTAGGAGCTGCTGCCTTCTTAGCTGCTTTCTTCTTAGCCACGTTTCTTCCTCCGCTAACGGAAAACTATGGGCTGAGAGATACACTTTGGCGACAGCAGCCACATGCTGGCGCCCTCTCTGCCCGGATTTAAGTTAACTGCCTTCTACCAGTTTTCGCGGTGGCCGCCGCAAGAAACTAGCCGCTGGCAATTGCCTACGTCCTTGGGATGTAGTTGTACGAAACATTTCGGATATTGCAATATCTTTCCAACAAGAATTAAACATATTTTTGACAATTTTTCCACAAACAAAACCTTTGAATGCGAAAACCGATTGCTTGAACTGTTTTAAGCCCATGTTTCGCAATCAAAAGCCTCGTCTCCCCTGTTGGATTTCTTGCCAGTTCATGGCTGCAAACAGAAAGAACATGATCCCGTTGGTTCCACCAAACAACCTCGCGAACACTAAGCCCATCACGATGGAAACACCAATCGAAACTTGCCGAGACAATAACCAGGCATCACGAGCTCCGTACATGATCATCAAGTTGTACATGATGTTGCCACCATCCATCGGTAACACTGGAGCCAAGTTGATCAGCGCCCAAAACACGCTGGTGGTTACCAGCGCGTCAAAAAAAGCTAACTGAGTTATCGAGGTCATTTCGCCAGCACGGATCGGCGGCAATCCCAGAAGCTGTGTTATCCAGCTAGAGTACATTCCCAACTTGTAGCCGATAACTCCAACGATCAAAGCCAGCAATAGTTGTGCTGCGGGACCTGCCGCAGAGATGATCAAATCTTCTTTGGGCGAAGTCCGTGATCTCCTTGCTCCGTCCCAGCTAGTATACGAATCGTTCACCGCTAGTCCGCCAAAATGATAGAGAACGATGTAGGCTCGCTGTCCAAACTGGCGAAACGCTAGAGCATGACCAAGTTCGTGTATCAAGATCGATACGAATACGCAGCCAATCCAAATCAACAAAAGAGCTGGCGGGCCCGGTGAATCCAATCCAGCTATCCGAGCAACTGCGTCCAACGATTGGCTCCAGCTCCATCCTAAAACGGCACCAGCTAACCAAAACGTCCAGGTGACTCGAGTTGGAAACCCGAAGAAGTTAAAGCGGAGATCGTAGTCTGATGTTGATGGCTCGAGGAACATGTCTGTGTTTCAGTTTTGCTAGCGAAAAACTCCAGTACTATTTCGAGCGAAGCTGGCTGATCAATCTGTCCGCACCCTGCTCAAGTAGCTGATTTCCAAGCATGATTCCGACTAGCTCAGGTTCTGTCGCACTGCCAGAAACTTGGCCCTCAAGCACCTCGGAACCATCCAAGGCGATCACTCGACCTCGCAAAATCACCTCATCATGAACTACGCGGCCGAGCGCTGCCACTGGAGCCAAACATCCTGCCATTAGCGTCCTCAAAAGGGCTCGTTCGGCCACGACCGCAGCATGGGACTCGGGATCATCAAGCTTGCTCAGTGCCTGAATCGTTTCGGTGTCGTCCTGCCGACACTCCAACCCCAATGCACCCTGGCCAACAGCGGGAAGTACACGCTCTTGCGGCAGTTGTTCGGTAACTTGTCCAAACAACTTCAGTCGAGTTAACCCGGCAGCCGCCAAAACGATTGCGTCGTAGAGCCCTTCTTCGAGCTTTCGTAAGCGAGAATCTACGTTGCCGCGAATGTCTTGGACTTCGATATCTTGTCGCCATCGTCGAAGCTGAGCCGCTCGTCGAGAACTTCCGGTGCCGATTTTGGCATGGGCCGGCAGTTCAGCGAATTTCTTGCCGTTGCGGCTAATCAAACAGTCCGCCGTGTTCTCGCGGCTAGGAACGGCTGACAAAATCAGACCTTCAACTGGCTGCGTTGGAAGATCCTTCAACGAGTGAACCGCAACATCAACGCGGTTTTCCAGTAGCTCTCTTTGAATCTCTTTCGTGAATAATCCCTGACCGCCACCCTGACTGAGCGGCCCGGTAGTCACGTCGCCTTGAGTTGAAATAATGATCAGCTCGGTGTCGATTCCGCGCTGCTGCAATTGATCAGCGACCCATTGAGCCTGCCACATCGCCAATTTGCTGCCGCGCGTTCCAATGCGTACGGGTTTCAAAGGCAATTATTCCTATCGAATTGAACAGATTTTTGGGCTGTAACCGTCCAGTTCCAAGCTGTACCCCTCGCCCACAGTCAGGAAATTTACCACAATTGTCCACCTGTGGTCACCGCCAAACCCAGTTTTTACAGATCAAGTTACTCGGAATTTGAATAACCACCCCCGCAAAGTCTGAACATGGATACTCGACCTATTACTCCTGAACGTCTTGCTGACAGCGTTGTTGCCGTACCACCATTGGCTCGTTCTACAGACGGTCAAATTTCTGCGACTGAAAATGCACGCCTCATCCAGTACTTGGAGCGTGGCGGAATCAACACGCTGCTTTACGGTGGAAATGCAGTTCTGTATCACATTCGATTGAGCGAATACGCCAACTTGCTCAGCCAACTCCGCGCTAGTGCCGCCGATACAACCCTGATCGTACCCTCGGTTGGACCTGCATATGGCACCATGATGGATCAGGCACCGATTCTGAAGGAATATGACTTTCCAACCGTCATGATCCTGCCTCAGAAAGAGATCGCCGACCAGCAAGGTTTGGCGAGAGGCATTCGTCATTTTGCTGAAGCTTTTGGAAAACCGATCGTTTTGTACCTCAAGCATGATCGCTGGCTCGCTCCGCAAATCGTTAAGTCGCTGTACGAGGACGGCTTAATTAGCTGGATCAAGTATGCCGTTGTCTTGGACAATCCAGCTCAAGACGACTACCTGCGAGAGATCCTGCAGGTAGTGCCAGCCAAGTGGATTGTGAGTGGTATTGGTGAGCAGCCAGCCATCATTCACATGCGAGATTTCGGAGTCATCAGCTACACCAGCGGTTGTGTTTGTGTGGCCCCCAAGCTTTCGATGAAGATGCTGCGAGCCGTCCAAGCAAAAGACTACAGCTCAGCAGAGTCGATTCGGGCGCAGTTCCGTCCGCTTGAAGATCTTCGTAATGCAATTCAACCGATTCGCGTATTACATTCTGCAGTAACTTCTGCCAACATCGCGAATATGGGACCAATTCAACCAATGCTCGGTGAGCTTGACGCTCAACAAACTGCCTCCGTGCGAACAGCGGCTTTGGAACTGTTGGCGATCGAGCAGCGTTAGACAAACTAGCCGCAACGCGTTAGCGTCCGGTTTTGTCTACATTCGAAAACCGTTTCTGGGCGTTTTTCGATCCGGCTACGATTCGCGTATAGGTGAACACAACACGGCAAATTCCAAAAGAACCGGAGCCTAACGGCTGGCGGCTAGTATTCCCAGGCGGAATGTTCTCATTGGCGTCCTGTCGTTTGAAAAAAACCGGCGCTAACGGACTTCGGCTAATCAACAATCCGGAAACTCTTTGTTATGCAATGCCTAACTAATCTGCTCTAAAGCCTCTGGAACCACGAACAATTGATCGTTCACGCATGCGATCAATTGTAAGCTGGCCGACGAGTCTACCTGGGCCAAGCCCTTAAACTCGCCGAATGCGGGAAGAATGATCTGCGAGTTTCCCACTACAAAGCAGGGGAAACTCCGTAGCAACTTCGGAGCAATAGGCAGTTTTCTTCCTGGATGCAAATGGCCGCACAATCTCAGCCGCCGGCCTCTCGGCGCATTCAGGCGGAACTGTTTTTGATCAAACTGAGGTCTTTCGGTCGGACTTGCCGCCGCTGTTTTATCAGCGCTAGTTTCATCAATTGGATAGTGGCACAGCAGCAATTGATCAAGCTCCGTCCCCTCGACTACCAATTCCATCGAAAGTTGCGAAAGCAGTCGTCGATTGCAGTGATCGTGATTGCCTTCAACGCAAGTGATGAGAAGCTGACGCCAGCGATCGCGCCACACGGTCAACTCGTCGATGTAGTCCTGTCCCGCACTCTTGGAATGATGAATCCAGTCGCCAAGCACGACTAAATGTTCCGCCGCGGTGTTCGACAGCAGCCTATTCAAACGCTCCAGCATCGATGCGGTAGTGCCTGCCGGTACAGCTAGGCCCATCTGCCGAAACGTCGTAGTTTTGCCAAAGTGAGTGTCGGCAACAAACAGGCAGCCGAGTGAGGGAGCCCAAATGGCTCGGTCCGCCAGCAAATTTAGCTCCAGTCCATTGAAAAGTACTTTGATGGAATTCATCCTTTGACCGTCGACTTATTTGCTTCTTCGTTTCGAACTTGGTCTACATTCGATGCCCGCTTCGCACGGATCAACGCAAGAACCTGCCGCCAGGTAGTTTCGCCCTTTGGAGGTCTCGACGATTGTTGTCATTGCTGGGCCGAAGTTTTAGGCGAGTTTCGACTATCAGGACATTATGACTATCAGGGCATTATAGAGATTTAGTAAGCAGATGAATTTTCCAAGCAACTACGCGATTGAGCGAACTCGACTAAAATAGGCTCTTCCGCGAAGAAAGACAAAGCATGACGACATCCAATTCAGACGATATTGAGAAGCTACGCGATCAGACGCTGAAGCCGATCGCCGATAAATTCGGATTTCCACTCAGCCGCCGGACCGGCAACTCGTCAAGTACGCCGACAGTTCTTTGCTTGGGAAATCACTCGTCCGGCAAATCGAGCTTCATTAACCACTTGATCGGCCAGAACATTCAAGCCACCGGAGTTGCTCCTACCGACGACGGTTTCACGCTGCTGGTTTTTGGCACTGAATCACAGTCAGTCGATGGGCGAACCGCAGTGATCGATCCTCAGTTGCCGCTGAAGGACTTTGAGCAGTATGGCAAAGAGTTCTTAGATCATTTGAAAGTTCGACGACTGCCGCTAGATCCATTGCGAGAAATTTGCCTCATCGATAGCCCTGGACTAATTGATCATGCTGGCTCTCCCGGTGATCATGCCCGAGGTTACGATTTTCCTGCAGTGGTGCGAGAGTTCGCTGGCTTTGCAGACCTGATCGTCTTTTTCTTCGATCCCGGAAAGCCAGGAACAACAGGCGAAAGCCTCAGGATCATAACCGATGCATTGTCCGATGTGATGTACAAGGTACTAATCGTTTTCAACAAGGTAGATACGTTTGAGGACGTTCGTGACTTTGCTCGAACTTATGGAGCGTTATGTTGGAATCTTTCTCGAGTCATTCGTACCAAGGATATGCCTCAAATCTACTGCACCTTTGTCGAGGGACTAGCTGGTGCCGGACAGAGGCAGATCGACTTGGTAGATTTCACTAAGTCGACTCAGCAATTGCGAGCCGAGATTGGCCGAGTCAGTCAGCGTCGGCGAAGCAATCTGATCGGCGCACTTCTGGATACAGCTCGCGGCCTAAGAATTCATGCAACTGTTTGCCATCGGCTCGGCATGCGAATGCTGTGGATGCGTGCTTTGATTTGGACAGTCTCGCTATTGGTCTTCGGAGCGAGTGCCTGGGGGCTGTATTATCACCGAGATAGCTCGTATTTGATTGTTGCTGAGTTGATCGGCTTGGTAGCTTCGGTCGGCGCAGTACTTCTGACCAAAACCTATTTGCGATTTTGGCTCGATCAACAGACGGCGAATCTAGACTCTTGGTTCAACCGGTTGTTTCATCGCGAATTGCTTGAGCAGAGTCATAGTCGATTTCTGGAGGGCTTATGGGAGGCGGTGAAACCTCGAACCGTCAAATTCCTGCAGGCAGTTGGTCCAAGTGGCATTCCATTTTCTCCATTGTGGAGCCGCACCATTAGTCGCCTCCGCAAAGTTGCCGAAGTCGATATCCCTCAAATGCTGAATCGCGAATAGTTTGAGTTGTCGTTAGCCAGCTACAGTGTGCGGGAGGGGTCTTTGCAGGCAGTGCGCTCACTACTCGTAGATGTTTTTTGGACCCTCCCAAGCGGTTGAGTCTCTACAGCAGACAGATTGTTTCTTGGGAGGGTGACGAAAAGCGATGGGACTCGTAACCTCGTCCACTACAGCCTCACACTTCAAGACTCAAGTCTGTATGCCAGTTAATTTTCGACTCGAACACTCTGAATTGTTTACTATTCACAATCACGTCGATGGCAGATCGTATCTTGAAGTCGTTCGACTGAAGCGCCTGAAACATCTCTTCGAGCAGCGGCTGATCTGATAACTGAACGGCCCGGCCCAACGAGTATCCAAGTAACTTCTTACAAAACTGGCGCACGAAATGGTCGCGTTTTTGTGCGAGCAAATAGTCGCGAAGGCCGGTCATCCCAGATACGTGGGTTCCATCAGCTAGAGTCGTCTTGGTGTCGTACTTGGCAGGATCTCGGCGTCTACCAATGGCGTCGTAGCCTTCAAGCGCATAACCAATTGGGTCGATTCGAACGTGGCACTTCGCACAGTCGGGATCGCGTGAATGCAGTTCAATCAACTGTCGCTCAGTTAATCCTTCCGGTGGCGTTTCAGGAAGCTGTGGAACTCCCGGCGGTGGCTTTGGAAGCTTGTCTCCAAGCAGTATTTCGCAAACCCAGTTTCCTCTGAGAATTGGACTGGTTCGCGAAGCCCCCGATTGTTTCGATAGAATCGAGGCCATCGATAACATTCCTCCGTCGCGCCCAAAACGACTAGCGTTACCAATCTTCATCCAACCATTCTCCAGTTTGGTCAATTTGCCTTGCATGGAGGCCTGTTGAACGTCAATTCCGTAGTGATCGGCTAAGGCTTGATTGATAAAAATATTGTCCGATTTGAGCAGTGTTAGAATGGAACCATTGTTCTGAACGATATCGGTCCAAAAAAGTATTGATTCTTCGTACATCGCTGCCCGCAACGCGTTGAACGATGGAAAGGCTTGTTCGCTCTTTTCATCGTGAGCTGCAAAGTCATAGATATGCAGCCACTGGCAGCCAAACTCTGTTGCAAAATTGCGGATCGACGTCGAAGCTGATACTCGATCGACTTGACGATTCAAATTGGAAGCACTTGACAGTGATGATGCGTCTGCCGCTTCACGTAACTGTGCATCAGGTGGACTTGAAGTTAGAAAATAGCTTAGCCGAGTAGCCAATTCATGATCGCTCAAGCGTCGATACTTCACTTCTCCCTCAGACAAACTTCTCAATTCCCCAACACCGGTCTCTAATCGATAAAGGAATGCTGGAGAGACTAGAATTCTGGCGATAAGTGATTGAATTGCTAACTCGTGAGGCACCTCGCTGCTGAGCAAATGGTTATACAGTCTTTCCAATTCGGCTTGTTCGGCGCTACCAAGTGGTCGACGCAGCGCATTGTTTGCTAAACGAATGACAGCGGCCAAATGCTTAGGTTGTGAATTCTTCAGTTGTTCTCGGAACTCTACCGCACGATTCATGATCGGAGCGCGAAGAGGTTCGAAGGCGCTCGGGTCTGCATCCTGTGTTGCATACTGCCAAAGTTGTTCGTATGCATCCACCAGAGCCAATGCATCCCGCGAAACGAAATGCAATTCGTCCCAATAACGCTGGAGTGTAGCGATCTCTGACTCGCTCAGCATCAGATCTTGCAGTGGCTGATCTTCGCGATAGTACAGCGTCAATGTGACGACTTCATCTACAGGCACAATCTTGTTGTAACACAGAGCGGCTGGGAAAAGGCTACGAAAATCTTGAAAACTCTTTTCAAATTGATTCTTCGCACTTCCATCCTTGGAAACGACAACTGGTTGCAAGCTCGAGGTGGTTGTACCGCTTGATGTCCAAGCCCCTGCATTTGCATTTTCGCGAGTTGGACTTGCAACAAGGCCAGTCGACTGTGGCGGTTGGGCTGTAATGCTAACCTGAACGGAGCCCAACTTCTGCAGGTCTGATGATTGTCCGTCGACGATCATCGCTGAAGTGACTAGTTCGGTACCTTCGACTAACGAAGCTGGTAGTTTAACTGCAACAACTGCCGGGCTTTGCACATATAAGCTATCTGCATCGGCCGATCCCTGTTTGTCTGGTCTGACTCCGAAATCACTTGCCGGTAGTCCAAAGGATGACGATTCACCTACTCCAACAGAACTATCCTTGGTCAAACGCTTCAACGCATTGGACATCAAGGGTCCACCCAGCGAACGAAGCTGTTGAATCAACGTCAGGTCTGGCGCTGGAGATGTCGCAAGTTCGGCGGGCGAGGATTTGAGAAGCTTAGCCAACGATTGAGCAATTTCAGCTCGTTCAGAAGACTCACCATTTGCTTGCCACTTTGCCAGCAGCGAGCCGGCAGGAATCACGGGACCGCTTGGCCCGCTGACAGGCTCGCCAAACATATGCCAAACGCGTTGATTGCCATTGGAGTCAGCGTGTGGATTGCCTTCCAAGAGATTGCCGGACAGATCGGCTGACAGGTCCCACTTCTTGCCAGCAACCGTGGATTCTGCTGTCGGCTCAATTACTAATTGAACGTTGGTAAGGTCGCACGAGTGATTGCCATCGCGTGGCCCTATGACTAAGCAAAGGACATCTGTTGGAGTCACAGCAATTGAACTGGCTACTTGAATTGGATTGATGTGGTCGCCGTGAGCCACTCCATTCGCCAAGGTCTGCACTGTTGACCCGCGTCGGAGTTGCAACGCCCAGACAACTCCATTGCCACACTCTGGATGTGCATGTCGTACGTGACCAGAAACATTAACTTTCGAAGTAATTGGACTGGCCCAGCCGATTACAGCTTGGACGTTTGGAGCAGGGTGAACCGCGATGCTGTGCGGATACATATTTCCCGGCACTCGCACATGGTTGTCGGATGAGTTAGCCATGACGCCGAGAGCATTGTCACCTACCCAACCTTTGACGAAATCATAACCCGATGCACTGGTAATGGTCTTTGAGAGATGTCCTTGTATTTGAAACTGCTGCCCAGATTTGATGCCCAGGTATTCGAGCCAACCTTCCAGGATAACTTGCTCAACTTCATATTGCTTGGCCAATTCTGTTAATTGAACGTTGGAGTTCTTCATCAACGAGTCGGCGGCCCGGAGTGCTCGTTCTGCAGATTGCAGGTGCTTTGCGTTAGACTCCTTGAGCGATTGGCTGACTCGGCGAACATCCTTCAAGAGCAAATCACTTCGGCCCGCGGCGACAAGGCGAGGCTGCTGCCAAATTACCAGGTCGCCTTTGCTGCCATCACCAGCATCACCCGTTACAAGATAAATGGTTACTTCATCGGTGCCGTCTGCGGGCTTGGGCATTGCCACGCGAAAGTCTTGGATAGTGGCAATGGGGCTGATAGCCTCCATCCACGACTTAGGACCATTGACTTTGCCGATATGACCAACACTATTGAACTTCCACAACGATTTTTGCCAGTTGTGGATGTACTCCATCAATTTGGGAAGATCGTTGGGTTGAGCGTTCTCCCATTGAGTAGCCAGTTGAGCGACTAACTGGCTTTCGGGCTTGTTGAGAGCTGTCCAAAGAAGTCGAAGATACTTGGGGCTTAGTCCGTTTTCTTTCGAAAGCTGTTCAAATGTTCTCGCTCCCGACTTCAACTCTTGGCGATGCTTGATAGTCACACGCAGGTAATTTTCAATTGGCAAACGACCTCCGCCGTTCGTGTTAAACACGATGCCTTGAAGATTGACTTGTGTTCCACCTTCAGAAGCAGTGTATTTGGCATACAGGTTTCGTATGTCAGCCAATGATTCTTCTGTCCAATCGCGTCGCGACACTGAGGCAGAGAATCGAATTCCATCGGGCAGCAAAACTGCGTGTTGTGCAATATCTTTTCCTGCGTCCAGATATTTGGTAATCAGCGAAGGTGACATTACCAGCGCATTTCCTGCGTTGGTAAAGCCTTCGCCGGAGGCTCCATCAACGGGAAACTCATGCGCTGGATCTAATGACGGAACGGACGTAATCGCGCGAATCGAATTGGTATACTCGGCGTTACTCAATCGGCGAAGCACAATTGGGCCGGGGTCGCCAGCAAGTCGCTTGGCTTCGGAGGTTAGGAAGCTTGTAAGGAACTTCTGTAATTGCTCGTGTTCAGCGTCCGTTAGTTGCCGAGCGTCCTTGGGAGGCATTTGTCGTGAGTTGACTGCATCAGCGGCTCGCTGCCAAACGCCATTATCTTTGCGAGCTGTTGATAGGTTTGGGAAAACGGAATAATCGATCTCGGCTTCTGCTAAATCCTTACCGTGACACTCCGCGCAGTACTTTTGCAGCAGTGGTACAACTTGACTTTCGAACTGCTTTTCCAGCCCTGCTTCGGATTGGAAAGCAACTGCGGAGTTGCAAAACAATAGTGCCAACTCCAGCGCCACAAAGGCAACGCTGTGCAACCGAGTCATCTTATTGACCTTGGAATTTGGTGGGACGGATTAAGGTGGGATATCTCGCGAGCTGTGTTTGGTGCGCAAGCGTTTAGAGTAGCAGCGTCGCGTCTATGATCGTTAAAGTAATGTAGGTAGTTCTGACCCACTTTGGGTTCATCAGATTAACATATCGAGTGACTAATATTGTCCCTCATACGCGAGCAAATGCAACTTGGCGAGGCAATTGTCCGAGTCGGAGCAGTGCTTATTGGCCGATCAGTACTTATTGAGTCATCGCGTAGGTGAGAATGTTGATTCCCAGTGGATAGGACCACTTTACGGAGTAATTCCGAAAATACTCGACTTCCTCGCCCTCTCGTTCCCAACCATCGGCAATGTCATTGTTTTGACAAAACAACGCCATGAGTCGTCCATTGTTGTCGTGGTAGCCCCAAAAATGAGGAGAGGTATCCCCGCGCTCAAAGGGGCCATGCCAATCTTCGTATCCAAGCCCTCGTTGCCAAGCTCGAATACTTGGCACCTGTGGCAACGAGGCAAAATTGTAAACAATGTGAAAGATTGGGTGATCTAGCGACAGTTCAACTGGTTCAAGATCCGGCAGCACAAGCTTCATCTGTTGACGTATTTGTTGCCAAGATGCAGCGGCCCAAAAATCATCGGCCATCAAGAAACCGCCGTTGAGAAGAAACTTGCGAAGAGCTTTTTGCTCTGCATTGCTAAGCTGCAGGCCTCCCATGTTCGTCATAAAGGCGAATGGGTAATCGAACAAACGATCATCGGTTAATCGTAAGATATCACCTTCGGGGTGAACCTTGAACGAGGTTAGCTGAGTGAGTCGAACTGAAAAATTCCAGTCGCAGTCGGGATAGTCGTTACCCCATCCCTGCCCTGCCCCACGACCTCCATAAGAATCAAACTGAATGCGAATGAAGGTAAAGATGTCTTTCTCAAAAAAAGGATTAGCGGTCCACATAGGATAGTCCGAGCGCCGCGAACGACTGCCTCCACCCATACCTCGACCTTGGAAACCTCTGCCCTGAAGATCTTGAGCTAATTGAAGGTCCTGTCGGAAGAAACTCTGAGTTTGTTGTCGAGGGCTTACAGCGCTGTTCGTAGTTCTCGCCATCAAAGGGTTGGGCGAAGCCAAGTAGTAGGGGGCCGAAGCGATTGAAGGGGCACTTAATTCAAAATCAGCTTCTATTGATGGCGAAGCAGTCAAGTTCAAGCGGTGATTGCTCGCCCAAAATGCACTTAGGCCACTCAAGCAAAAAACTGTGAGAGCTACAATTCGAATCATTGCGTGTCCAGTAAGCCTCCTTTTTGGTGGCTTGATTCTCATGCGGCTGCAACCCATGGCATATCTGCGAAGTTCGACTTAAGTGAACTGAATCTCAATCGATGGAAGAGCTTACGCGAGCTTAATCAGCCTATTTGCAGAAACCAGTCTTAAAAACCAGAATTACCCCTCCTCAAATCGCCTTATCTTCAACTAACACCCCCTAGATCCCTCTCCAAGCTAGTGCCTGAAAGGTCAGAACATGAGCCAACACGGTGATATCGATACCGTCATGGTCGAGAAGCGACTGTTCGCTCCATCCGCAGAGTTTTCTTCGAAGGCTCGCATTAAGAGCATGGATGAGTATCAACAGTTGTACGATCAGGCGGCAGCCGACCCCGAGGGCTTTTGGGCAGATCAAGCCAAACAGTATCTTCATTGGTTTGAGCCATTTACCAAGACTTTGGATTGGCAAAGCCCCAATGCAAAGTGGTTTGTTGGCGGCAAGACGAACGCCAGCTTCAACTGCCTGGATGCGAATATTGCCAATGGAAATGGTGACAAGACAGCAATTCTATTTGAAGGCGAACCTGGCGACAGTCGAACCTTGACCTACCGACAATTGCATCAACAAGTTTGTAAGCTTGCCAATGCACTCAAGTCGTTGGGAGTCAAGCAAGGCGATGTCGTTAGTATCTACATGCCGATGACACCCGAGTTGGCCATGGCGATGTTGGCCTGTGCCAGGATCGGCGCGGTACACTCGGTTATTTTCGCGGGCTTCTCGGCTGAAGCCATTGCAGATCGTAATAATGATGCCAAAGCGAAGCTTCAAATTACCAGTGACGGACTCTACCGCCGCGGAAAAGTGCTACCGCTGAAAGAGACTGTAAACGAAGCTTTGGCAAAGAGTTCCACTGTTGAAAAGTGTTTGGTGCTTAAGCGTGTGGGCAATGACGTCTCTATGCAGCCAGGACGAGACTTCTGGTGGCACGATGTGGTAGATTCGGCTAGCGACGATTGCCCAGCCGCTCAGTTAGATAGCGAATCGCCGCTGTTCATTCTTTATACTTCAGGCTCAACGGGTAAACCGAAGGGAATTCGTCACACAACGGCCGGCTACAATCTGTATGTTCGTCGAACGTTTGAATGGGTGTTCGATCTCCGCCAAGACGACATTTACTGGTGTACGGCCGACTGTGGCTGGATCACTGGCCACAGCTATATCGTCTATGGTCCGTTGAGCGCTGGGGCTACGTTATTGATGTACGAAGGTGCACCGAACTTCCCAGCCGAAGATCGCTTTTGGGCAATCATCGCCAAGTATAAGGCCACGATTCTTTACACCGCTCCCACTGCCATTCGTGCATTTATCAAGTGGGGCGACCATCACGTTGACAAACACGATCTAAGCAGTCTTCGCTTGCTGGGAAGTGTTGGAGAAGGCATTAACCCAGAAGCCTGGATGTGGTACCACGAGAAGATCGGCGGAGGCCGCTGTCCAATCGTGGATACTTGGTGGCAGACAGAAACTGGTGGAATCATGATGTCGCCGTTGCCCGGCGCGATCCCCACCAAGCCAGGCAGTTGCACGAAACCACTGCCAGGAATCAGTCCGAAGATCGTCACCGAGGATGGCCAAGAGTTACCGCGCGGTCGCGGCGGTATGCTGTGCATTGATAAGCCTTGGCCTGGCATGCTTCGAGGAATTTGGGGCGACGAAGAGCGTTACAAAGAGCAGTACTGGACCAAAGTTCCCGGCATGTATCTAACCGGTGACAACGCCCGATTAGATAGCGACGGGTACTTTTGGATCATGGGCCGAATCGACGACGTGATCAATGTTTCGGGTCACAGACTGAGTACGATTGAAGTCGAAAGTGCTCTGGTTTCGCACCCCGCTGTCGCCGAAGCTGCGGTAGTAGGCAAGCCCGACGAGATAAAAGGCCAGGGAATCGCGGCTTTCGTTACACTGCGGAAAGAAGCTAGCGAAGAGCTGCGTCAAGAATTGAAGATGCACGTTCGCAAAGAGATCGGCGCCTTGGCTCAACCCGACGAGATCCGCTTCACCAATTCGCTTCCGAAAACTCGTAGCGGTAAGATCATGCGGCGATTGTTGCGAGATATCGCCGCTGGCAAGGAGCAATCCGGAGATACATCGACGCTTGAAGACTATACGGTACTTGCAAAACTTCGAGGCGATGAAGAGTAATGCGGAATACTCAAGCCGTACAACTCTGCGCGAGCCTAGTAGCGGTTTCTCTCAATCAAGAGTGGAACCGCGACCGCATCACAACCCAATTGAACTACGACAACTGCTTCAGAACGCCGTTGGAATCTCCGAACTTATCCGATTCGATGCCGAACTGCTGTTGCAACCATGTGTAGAAATTACAAAGTGGCGTCTCATTCGAATACTTGATATGTCGCCCCGTCTTTACTCGACCGCCACCTGAACCAGCAACAAGGATTGGAAGATCGTCGTGATTGTGTCGGTCGCCGTCGCTGATGCCGCTACCATACACAATCAAACTGTTGTCTAGCACTGAACTATCGCCTTCGCGAATGCTCTTCAGGGAATCGAGAAAGTAGGCAAGCTTTTGAACGTAGAACAGATTGATCTTGGCGATCTTAGCCTGTTTTTCTTCGCTCTTTCCATGGTGTGATAGATCATGGTGACCTTCTGGTGCACCCAATTGAGGATAACCCCAGTTATTGCCCTCATTGGTAAACATAAAGGTGGCCACGCGAGTGCTGTCGGTATGGAATGCCAAAGCCATCATGTCCAACATCAATTGGCAATGCACGTCCAGCTCCTTGGGAACACCGGCTGGACGTTGATACTGCGGCACGCCGTTTTCACCAACTTGCAACTTTTCTGAACGAACCATTCGATTTTCGATATCTCGAATAGCATACAAGTATTCATCCAGCTTACGTCGATCTGCTGCCCCCAATTCCTCATGCAACTTCTTAGCATCAGACAGCGCGAAGTCCAGTACGCTCTTACGATGGCTTCGGCGTTGTTGGCTCACGCGCTTGTCACTCTTGTCATCGTTTGACGAAAACAGGCGATCAAAAACCGCAGCCGGATCGCGCTCTTTGCCAATAGGACTGGTCGAGTTCCGCCAAGAGAGATTGGAAGAGTAAGCGCAACTGTAACCGCTGTCGCAGTCACCTGATTGAGCGCTGCCTTCGAGGCCCAACTCGAGCGACGCAAAGCGTGTCTGACTGCCAACCTTTTGAGCAATTAATTGATCGATAGAGATGCCATTCTGAATATCCGCTCCGTTTGTCTTGCGAGGGTGTGCGCCAGTGAGAAACGCAGCCGCACTGCGAGCATGATCACCGCCGCCATCGCCATGTGCTCGAGCGCCATCCAGCGTCAGACCGGTTAGCACATTGATCGACTGTTTCAAGTGAGCCACAGGTTCCAATGTTGGCTTGATATCAAAGTCGACACCAACTTTGTCTGGAGTCCAGAACGGCATATGCTTGCCGTTGGGAACGTTCAAGAACGCGACCCGCAACGGTCCCGCGGCCTTATCGGCTGAATAACTTCGTGGCAACATAGCGTCTAGCATTGGCAAGCGCAATCGCAGTTCCAAGACCTCGCAGAAGTGTTCTTCGGTGCAGTGGCTGACTGAGTATTCTCACCTTGAAGTTTCCTAGTGCTGCGTGGGGCAAACTAACGTAACGGATGGAGCTTGCCTCTATTATAACTGCGTGGCGAAGCTTCTGACTATCGCGATTTGAGCTACTGATGGCTGCGAATCCACTCTTCTAGCTGACTCTGCGACATATAACCAAGCTGCTCGTCGAGAGTTTTGCCACCACGAACGAGCATCAAATGCGGGATGGGGCCGATGCCGTACTTGTCTTTGAGCTGTGGATTTTCGTCCACATCTACTTTCACAACCTTAACATGCAGCTTTTCTTGATCCAGTTTGTCGAGTTCGCCTTCGATCTGTCTACAGGGCGGACACCAGGTCGCGCCGAACTTGATCAATACAGTGTCGCCGTCCGTGAGCGATGGCTCAAATGCGGCCACTTCAACATCGCGGCTGACAAACTTTGCAGACCGCCTATTTTCGTTGGACACGATAAAGACTAATAGAACGGCAAAGACGGCCACGATGAAGATTAGGCTGTTTGAGCTTTTAGTGTTCGACATTATTAATCACCACTAAACCCGCACCAGGAAAAAAACTACTCGTATCACTAACCGTAATCTTATCTTGTCGAGGATGCAGGTCTACGGTTTTTCTGGCTGAACTGGAGCACTTGTGGCAAAGAAATCCTAGTTGGCTGCTGAACGGTTTGTAACGACTGTACCGGCTGGATAGTCCATCAACTCCCACTAACCATCAGTTTATCGCGCAGATTTTCGCGCCTAAGTGCTTTTGACAACCTACGGTACCATGTTCCCGTTCACAGGTTCAGAAATCCTAGAGTGATTCGAGCTGCTGTTGATAAACGGGTGAATGGAATTATGTCAGACTAATTGAGACTCCGATGCAACTGCTGAGACGTTACTGGATTGCCGCTCTAGTGATGCTGCTGGTTATGATCCATGCAGTGATCATCGGTTACGTCCGTTCCGAAGCTCGACAGGTCAAGGTAAACGCCAGCCAGGAGATTCCGCTGGGTGTCTACTACATACAGTCAGCCGACAAGCAGTGGCTATCCCAATTGCGAATCCACGTTCTTGCAAAACGAGAAATTCGATTGGCCGCCAAGGCCAACATAGAAATGAACCGCTGGATGATTCATCAAGCGGTCGAAGAAAAACTTCGTCAACTCGATCCCTCGCTGCTGGCGGATCCTGTTCTTCTCGAAATTAAGACACAGATCAAGTCTGTTGTCGACGAAGCATTGGCAGAAGAGTTGGTTGATTCGGTTGTGATCAATGACCGCATTGAGCTACCACTACACAGCTTTCATCCCAAACCTGCCTACGACATGACCGCCTCCGAGCCGCTCTATCACGGCAAGCCGGTTCACGAAACCATCAAGCCTGGCGACGAAGTCGAGGTTCACTAATACTCGAACGCGCTATCGGCACAGGACTTCAAGAAACGCACCGTCAATCAGTATGATCTAACTGTGTTCGGCGATGCGAATTTGAGAGTTTTCAGATAGCTCCACGATGACTCCGTGATGGACCAAGTTTCCGGGTAGATCACAACAACAGCAGTTGATAAAAGTAACTCCGCTACGATCTAGCCAACCAAAGTTGCTGATCCCGATTTCATCGTGCAAGTGTCCGAAGGTATGAATCTTCGGCTTGATCCTCTGTTCGACATTGCGAGTTAGAGACATCGAGCCGATGTGGATCGGCTCCTTGGTTTTCCAGTCTCGCGTTACATCCAAAATACCCTTAGGTGGTCCATGCGTAACGAGTAGATCGACAGTGGCTGGGATAGTTTGCCATATCGCTTCAAGGTCGGGTCGAGCGACGTTATAGGCCCAATTGAAAAACCACGGCGTATAAGGCGAACCAAATATCTTCAATGTGCGGGTCGCGGAAGAGAGTGAGCCTTCACATGGAATCTCGCATAGTTGATGAATCAGGAAAAGAATTCCTGGATAGTCCTCGGGCTTAATCAATCCCTGCTCAACTGAAATTG
>JAXMBP010000024.1:0-90993 GCA_046349795.1 Pirellulales bacterium
TCCCAACGCGGCAACGTTTCAATAACCAGGACCTTAAGCTTCTCCTCGCGAATAGCAATTGGTGCTTGCCGTTTATTATTGTCGGTCACCACTTCCTCTGGATGTTCAGGAACCGTCAATTCCAACGTGTAGTCGCCGACGTTTTCGGGCTTCCACACTATGGCATCCGAGGTTCGTCCCATCGCTCCGACCTGTACCTGATGCTTGATGACGGTCCCGTCGGAGATCTTCAGCTCGACCTGCGTAACGTGATCCTTGGGTAATGAACTTTCAATCGTCAATGGAATGCGAACGCTTTTCGCTGCTACTCCGAATGTTGGTACGTCGAAGCTGACCAAATCCAGATCAGGTAATCGCGATGAACTGCCCAGCGGAACAGACATAATCGGAATCTGCTGAGCGCGGAGTCTCGTGGCAGCTTGCACAGGAGCAGTTGGGCCATTCCAATCACCATCACTGGCGAGCACGATGGCTCGGAGCGAACCGTTCTGCTCGCGAGCTTTTTCCAGAGCCGCATTGATGTCTGAGGACATTCCGCCTTCCTCAGTCGAAAACTGAGTGATGGCAATCTCAAAACGATTCTTAAACTCCGTCCAGGTCTCATCAGCTAGCAACGGTTCCGCAGCCGCTCGACGAGTCATTGGAGGTGCCGATCGATCGTCGCCGATCTTTACGTCGCGAGTATCCATGCTTCGAGAACCATCCACCAATACGGCAATCGTAGGCTTTTCTGTTGGTACGAATCTTTGAATCGTTTCGGGTTGATTCAGTAGCACTACGACGGCCAGAACAATGGCGATCCGCAATAGTTCTAGAATTAGAATAGGGCGTCGAAAACCGCTTCTCGACCAGGCTATCCAACTGAGCATACAAACAGCGATCACCGCCATAACGGATATGGCTAATGAAAGTGCTGTTGCTTGAAAGCCCAAGGATGATTCAGTCATTGGCGTCGGTTGTTTTCAGGTTCGAGTTCTATTTAAATTCGTCTATAGGAATTCTTGTATTTTTGAATTGTATTATTGAATTGGCCTGGCCATCTTCTTGGGTAAGCAAAGTGCAGCTTCCAGGATGAGTGCGGCGACCATTAGGATCAGGAACTGTCGCCAAATCTCGCGAACGATTCCACCAAACTTGCCAGCTTTCTGATTCACTCGATCCATTTGCAAGCCCGCAAAAAGGCTATCCAATTTTTCGTCCGCCAGCACGTTGTACTGATCTTCGGTGATGGCTCGGTTCACCGCGAACATCAGATTGTCTTGCTTGTAAACACCGGCTTGGAATTCGTACTCGTTAGACAGCGAATCGCCTCCACCAGCTACCTTTTGCCAGTTGGACGAAACGGGTGCCGTAGTTGTCTCGCTGGTTGCTGACTCAGATGTTTCCGAAGCGCTTCTCTTGTTGCGAGTCGACTCAGCAGCGGCTGTTCTCATCAGCGCGCTTCGCAATGCCGCTTGTCCCTGCTCGATGGCTCGTTGAACCACAACGAACAACACCACGCCATTCTCGGCTAAACTGCTTTGCTTGCCTTCGGTACTAGCCGTACAAAAATACAGTCCGCCCTTGCCTGTAGGTAGTCGAGCAATCAGCGTGTCACCACCGTCAAGAGTTGCCAAACTGGTCAGTGGCTGATCGCTTTTTAGCGTAGCATGTCCACGGATTTCGAGTTGACCCAGTGGCAGGCCTGCACCACTCTTTGTTGCCGCTAATAGATCCTGATCACCTCGCCAACCAGTCACCATCGTCGGAGCGTCTTCATGGGACTTCCACTCAGTCCACGAAATGCCTCGATAGTTTCGAGGCGAGAGGCTGCCTTTGAATAGCGAGGAAGGTGGAAAGAAGACGACTTGGCCGCCTGAATTCAAATAGTTGTCGATCCCCGCAGCTACAGCCGGGTCGGGCAGCTCGGCCTGCCATACAAGCAGTGCCGCTCCGTCCAGTTCTAACGAACTTAATTGAGCGGGAGTCAACATATCGATTTGCGATTTATTGCTCGAACCATCGGCTGCAATTTTAGAGGCGATTTGCAAAGGTCGAACGGTAGCTGGATCATCGGCTACGATAACCACACGGCGAACTGGAGGCTTGTCGAAGACAAAGTAAAAATCATTGTCCGCATTGTTCATGTCAGCAGGCAAGGAAACCTTTCCCCAACCCGATTCAACTTTCGGTGGAAGCGGAATTCGAGTCTCTCGCAATTCGGCTGCACCACCGCTCATCTCAACCGATAGCTCGCTGCGAACGCCTTCGATCTCCAGTTGAACTGGAACTTTACGAGCCGACTGAGAGCTATTTCCCGACGAATAGATCTGCATCGAAAGCACCAAGAAATTTTGCGTCTGTGCGCCTTCTACGACAGTATCTCGATGAGCGTCGGTAACTCGGATCGAAAGGTTCTCGCCGGCCAAGTCTGGATAGGCGAGTAAATGGAACCGCACGTTCTGAGGTATCGACGTAAAGCCGGTCTTCAGCAATGTCCATTCTCCGCTCTCCGCATTCCAGTCGCTCGATTGCAAATCGGAGCAGATCCAGATGTCAGCTCCACCAGGCTTGTTCAGTTGCAGATACTCAAGCGACTTTTGCAAGCTAGTTGAAATCTGAGACGAAGCGCCTGAGGATGAAAAGCTATTCGAGTCAATCAGAGAATCAACTGTCTGGTGTTCGGTAGTCGTCGCACTCGCACTGTCGATCATGACCCAGTGGTCTGAACCCAACGTCTTGAGTGCGTCATTAAGCTGTCGTTTTCCAGCCGCAAGTTTTGATTCTCCAGCTTCGCCCTGCCAAGACATACTTGGTGATCGGTCCATCAATACGATCGTCGTGTCGGACTTTGCGCCACCAAGCATGCTCCATAAGCCGCTGGCAAGCGGACGGCTGATCGCCAAAATCAGGCCAAAGATGGCCAGCGTTCGCATGGCAAGAATCAACCATTGACGAACCCGAGCAAAGCCACGATTCATACGATTGGCTTGAAGCAGGAACATCATTGCAGCCCAAGGCTTGGTTTGATAACGCCATTGGTTGATCAGGTGAATTAGAATGGGCAGGCTGATCAGCGGTAGAGCCCATAGCAAAAGTGGTTGAAGGAAACTCACCGAGTCCTCCTCTGATGAGCGCGGTCGACCAAGAAATCACGCGTGGTCTTGTCGTAAGGTTGATCCAGAACGACTCGACGATAATCCACTCCCGTTTCCAGTACCACTTTTCGAAGCTCAGTCAAATAGGTTTGCATCGCCTGTTGATAACGATCAGCAATTTCGACCGGATCTGCAAACAGGGATGGGCCACCTTCAAGGTCGACGAATCGTGTTGGACGTTGGAAGTTGAAGTTGATCTCCTCTGGATCCAACAGATGAAACGACGCTACGTCATGCTTGCGGAAGCGAAGATGTTCGAAGCAGTCTCGCAATATCGGTGGCTCGACGAATAGGTCGGACAGGATCACGATGAGTGCTCGTTGTCGAACTGTCTCGGAAATTTCGTGCAACACTTCAGGCAAACCTGTCTCGCCTTGGGGCTTAGCAACTTCCAATTGGTCAAAGATCGTCGAGAGGTGCGCTGGATTACGGCGCGGTGGAATCTGTTGCACGATACCTTGAGCCACGCAAGTCATTCCAACTGCGTCGCCTTGGCCGATGGCTAAGTAGGCCAGGGCCGCGGCTACTCGCTGAGCGTACTGGAATTTGGTACCACCGATTGACGGCATGGCCATCGAACCGCTAGTATCCACAACCAGTACCATTCGCAGATTGGTATCAGCCTCGAATTCCTTGACGTAAAATCGATCGGTTCGGCCGTAGGTTCTCCAGTCCAGACGTCGCAAGTCATCGCCGGGTACGTACTTTCTATACTCGGCGAATTCAACACTCGCCCCGCGGTGAGGACTGCTATGACGACCGGAAACATTGCCCAGCATAGCCTTGCGCGCGACCAAAGGCAGCGCGCTTAGCTGAGCAAGTACAACCGGATCAACGAAGCTTCTTTGCTGACGTTCTGTACTCATCAAGTATCCGGCGTCTCTTGAATCAATCGCTGGATGATATCTTTGCTACCGACCTTCTCTGCTTGAGCAGCAAAGGTGGTAATGATCCGGTGAGTCAATATCGCTGGTGCGACTGCTTTTACATCCTCAATGCGAACCATGTAACTGCCATACAGAGCAGCCCGAGCTTTCGCACCCAGGATCAAGTTTTGTACCGCACGTGGACCAGCTCCCCATGACACCAATGGCTTAAGCCAAGCCGGTGCAGTTTCGCCGGAAGGTCTTGTTCGACGAACAAGTCTCGCGGCATAGGTATAAATGTGGTCGGGCACTGGAACTCGTCGCACCAAATGTTGGTGCTTGATGATCTCTTCGGCCGTCATCACGTGATCGAGGTTTGGAAGAGAATCGCCAGTGGTTGTCTTGGCGATCATGATCTCCTCATCTTCATTCGGATAATCCAACTCGATCAACGACATGAAGCGGTCCAATTGAGCTTCAGGAAGCGGATAGGTTCCTTCTTGCTCGACGGGGTTTTGAGTTGCCAATACCATGAACGGCGATTCGAGGTGGAACTCTTTGCCGAGTACGGTAACTCGCTGCTCTTGCATCGCTTCCAACATGGCAGCTTGAGTCTTTGGTGGGGCGCGGTTGATTTCGTCGGCTAAAACGATGTTGGCAAAAACTGGACCTGGCACGAACTGGAATTCGCGACGGCCAGCTTCGTTCTCTTGCAATATGTCGGTACCTGTGATGTCCATGGGCATCAAATCGGGAGTGAACTGAATGCGGCTGAATTTGAGCGACATGGTTTCAGCAAGTTTGCTTACTAGCAATGTCTTCGCCAAACCGGGCACACCCATCAACAGGGCGTGACGGCGAGCGAAGAGGCAAATTGCTAGCTGTTCAATCGTCATTCTCTGACCAACGATGACCTTACCCAGTTCGTTGACCAAACGCCCATAGGTTTCTCGCAAATGATCAATCGCTTGAACATCATCACCGCTCAGCGCGGCTGTCGTGGTAGCGGAACTCATAGTTGTCGAATTATTCCTAGTTGAGAATCGAAACGCCCCACAGGCGTCCGATGATTTGACATCGAAGTCGGAAGCTCGGGCTTTTTGTTTTCTGGAGCAAGCTTGACTTTTTTACCAAGAAGCCGATCCAGGAGCGGACGGAAGGATTCCGCCAAAAGGTTGGGAAGCCTCCATTATAGACGGGCTCTATTGCAATTTCTCACTGGTACATGCTAATTTTGCCGAGCATTTTGGAACTTGAAAATTCGAAACTTCTCGCTGATCGCGAGGATACGAACCCAGAAAATACAGTGGATACGTCATTTTGCGGGAGGGTCGGTGAGCGAGTAATGCGAGCTTTCCGGGGAGGGCGACCGTCCCAGGAATTAGCTTGCCTTCTGTCGCAGACTTGTGCGCGTTGGAGTTGCCAGTCGCGTGATCGACCGGCGATCAGCGAGATTTCGAACGCGATTTTGCCAACGAATTTTGCATTCCCTGAGGGCGAATAATCTTGCCACTGCTCAATCGAATGGATCGAAGTAAACCTCAAACGAGCGTAAGGACTCTCAGGAAATCGAAATGATGCATTCCGTTGATCTACTAGAGGAAGCGCTGGACTTGGCGCGTTCCAGCGGTTTTGAAGTTCGGCAATGGCTGGGAGAGTCCAGTGGAGGCGCTTGCCGTATCGGCTCAAGATGGGTCGTTTTTGTTAACGCTTCTTTAACTGCTGAAGAACAATTGCAGGGAGTGATTGTCGCTCTACGTCGCACCGGCCAACTGCTCGACACTGCAACCTGCAGCCCAAAACTGCAACGCTTGCTTTCCACCGTCAGCCAAACAACGCGCCCACTTCAGTCACCCGCATGAACGTGGTCGTGAGATTCACCAGATTTCAACCAACGAATCTGCGTACAGGGAGGGCGAGTCTCCTGCGCCGAGCTATTTCTGGCCGCCAAACCACGTTCATATGCAACGTTCGCATGCAACCTAACCATGGCCACAAGCAACCTAAGCGGTCAACTTCTTTTTGCCATCTCGCCGGATTTCAGCCACTACAGGTCGTGTTAGCTATCTTGCGTGGTAGTGATAGTAGGCTCGCTGCTTATTTCTGTCAAAAGCGATGTACAGACCACCGTGGTTTTTTGAGTTATACGAGTAGAAGTAAAGTCCCGACTTAATCACTGCGGTATAGCTTGGCAGTTCGTCCGGAAGGTCCTGTAGTTCGCCAATCAAGAAGTCGCGCGGACCATCATAAACGGACGCAGCCCTTGCGTCCAAAACTCGATAGGTTGTTATGTAGAACGGTTCACGTATCTCCTCAATTTTCCAGCTGCTTGCCCAATCACGAAATCCAGCCTCTGAAATATCAAATTCGTAGTATTGCCATCCGTATGTGCACGCATAGGAAACGTTGGATGCGGTAGTCGGAAGCCAGGGGACGCTCGCTATCGACTCAGCGCGATCGACAGAGGTTAGAAACTTCCAACCATAGAAGTTCGTCAACGAAACCAGTATGAACAAAGCAACAATTGCACCTGGAGCGTACTTTTTAATGGCTGGACTCCGGTATTAGGTAGAAAAGTACTTTCTTCCGTCAATTTTTTTCGGCAGCAGAATCTCAGGCACGATTAGACAAAATCACTGCAACTTGTAGAGTCACTCCCACAACGAATCCAGCAAACGCTCCAAGGCTTCCAAGGGCTGTCAAGTTCCACAATACGTCTAGAGGATGCATTGGCGATACATAGTGCGTCAAGAGGCCGCCGCAAACGGCAAGCGATGAGCCAGTGATTGCAAAGCCTGCCACTGATAGAAACGTTCCCAAACGAGTGCGAGGCTTTGGATCATGTGGCTCGTCGATGCCAGCAGCGAACTCTCTTTTGCCGAGTGTCGAAATGGTGGCAATAGCGAAAACTGACACAGCTAACACGACCAACAAGCCTAGTCCGTTTTTATTCGAGATTATGGGAAGTCCTGCTGCGACCCCAAGTCCGATAGAACATGCTAGCCAAAGAACCAGGCGTAGTTCAGATCGGGGTTTAATGTTCATTGAGCGCATCACTGGGGTTAACCGGCAGAAGATTGGCAATGACCCTGGGCCGCGGGATTGGAAAAGCCTGCACGCATCAGTGAGTGTATCGCAACCAAACTTGTTTTTCAAATTCGTGGCGTGTTTAGAGTGAGCCAATGAGCTTGTTTCAGCAATTGAGTAAGGAAAAACTTGGTTCCCATGAGAGATCCGCAGGTGAATTTGCGGCCGGTAAACTCGTTTAGAAACGCCATGACAACATGGTTGCCACGAGTTGTACATTCCACTGCACTGCATTTGGGAGTATTCATTCGGTGAAGGGTAAATTCTAACAGACTTTCCATCGCTTCCCTGGCACTAATTCTGCAAGCTCGCCCTTCGTGTGAAACAAATACACAATTTCACATAGCTCGTTCATTGAATCGCAGAGAAACTTCTCATCAACTTCGCGGCCTTGGTCGCTTTCCCAAATCGTGGTGCTATGGTTTCCTGAATGAAGCCTAGTTTTATCGTAGAAGCAAATCTCATCGCCATCTTTGAATAGCGTTATGGCAAACAAACCTTTCCCACCCATCACGCATAACATGTTATTTGGAGGTTCATCTTCGATGGGTGGCTCGGAATATAGCCAAACGTACGGCCACTCATCTCGATCAAGGCGGGCAAGGGCCGTTGTTATTTGATTCCAGTCAGGATGGTCAATCTCCTCCGGACGGTCTCCAAATCTCACATGGTTTCCATCCTGGGGTGGATCGGGATAATGAGCACAATAAAGATGAATAATGGCCATGGTCTACGATGGTTCTGTCACTATTTCGTGAACTGAGAGCACAACAATGTAGTCCCCCCCAAGAATCAAGTAACTGAAAAATTCTGTCACTTGATCACGGCAGTTTCAAGACCGCGAGTTGGCATTTGCCCAAATACGGATCCGAGCAACGTAGAGCATTTGTCCCAATTGTTCAGATCACTATTGTCCATGACTCGACGCCTCGGTGAAGCGATGCACATAGTCCCAAGTTGACTGTCTGTTATTCGTGAGTAGTCATTTGACTCTATACCACTTCATGTATTCGTTCATCAAGGCCGTGGCAATATTTACCGAAGATGGTGGAGCCCCCACTGGCCAGGAATAATTGATTTCGATGGGAGAATCTTTGGGAACACTGTAGGCCCTGCTGCCATGATCAAAATACCCGTAGCAGCGAACATTGAGCGCGTCATCGGTGAAGGTTACATCCTTGATGATTCCTCCCGCTGGGAGCATCTTATACTCGCTCGATCTGTTACTAAGCGAAAACACGAGAAGGCCCTCGCCACATCCCGGCCCAAACTGTTGAGTGTTTCTAATAATCTTGACCCAACGATCTTTACCGTCAAAAAAATCATTCGAGGTGCTGCCCGCGAGTGAACGCATACGCTCTCGGCACTCGTCTGGTCCAAATACCGACAGAAGTAACGATGGCGCATCATCACGACCAGCTTTGTATGCAGCTATGGCATCGTTACGCCTTTGCCTAGTGTTACCTAGGAACGAAGAGACCAATACGGCTGCGACCAGCGGTATTACAATTACTACAGTTCGCAGATTGTAATGCATAACTTCAGTCACCGGCATGATTCGGTCGTCAAAAATGGAGCGTCTAACTTCGAAAGCTCAAAGCGCTCGGTATCTTGCCAATCAAGCTCTTGGAAGACAACTACGAATGCCTCTTGGACGCCCGCGCTTCATCTTGCGTGGTAGTTATAGTAGGCTCGCTGCTTGTCTCTGTCAAAAGCGATGTACATGCCACCGTGGTTTTTTGAGTTCTACGAATAGAAGTAAAATCCTTACTTAAGCTCTGCAGTATAGCTTGGCAGTTCATCCGGAAGGTCCTGTAGTTCGACAATCAAGAAGTCGCATGGTATGCGTCCCTGATTTACCAAGATACTACAACGACCAGAACCACTGGAACGAAGTTTTCCATGGCCTCATGGTGCCCGCCGCCTTCAGCCTTCAGCGATTCGGCAAGAGGTAAGCGATCTTGCGAGCGTACTCAGAGCAACGCTTGCTGACCAGAATCAGCAGTTCTCGATGGTGAAGAAACTCTCCCTTGAGATTCAGGCAACGCAAGCCGCATCCTAGGGTATACTTGAAGTCGGCTTATTTGAAAGAACTGCTATCCGAAGTTCGGTAAGCAGGAGGGGCCAAAAGATCCGGAGCAACTCGCACCGAGCGTCATCTCATATTTCCTGAGATCAATACACAAGCTCAACTCGCTAGAATACTTCTCGGAGCCACTTGGCGGAATGCACACGCGTAGTGGTAGAGTTAGGTTCAATTGCGTTACAATGCTGATTCAGCTTGCGACGATATGTATCTTTGGAGTTGGTTTGTCAAATTTGGAGGGGAGTTCTATTTTGGACAGTTTCGATAGACTGAAGAACCTGGCAGTGATGAGTGCAGCCGACGGCAGCCTGTCGGAAAATGAAATCGCTTTGCTTGTCGATCGATGTCACGAGTTAGGGCTGACCGAGGAGCACCTAGAAAAAGCAATTGCGTTCGCACTTAGTCGGCAGGCAACCATGGCTTTGCCCACGGATTTGAATGAGCAGGAGTCTGTACTCGAAGACCTGATTCGCATGATGGCTGCGGACGGACAACTTGCAGAATCCGAAAAGCGACTGTTCGCTTTGGTGGCTGCGAAAATGAGCTTTCCCACTGAGCGATTGGATTCTTTGATCGATCGCCTCGTTAAGTCTGTAGGCAAGAAGTAGATACTAACGCTCAAAACTGGCGGCTTTGACCACAGTTGGAGCGGTAGTCATCTTAGCGAAGTGTTCTTGAAATTCCTTGGCGGGATCTGAACAGATCTCGCCAAGTTGTTTGGAAATCAACATCTGCGGAGCCTGACGTCGATGGCGAGCGACGTAATCAATCAGCAGTTGTCGAGTTTCTTGGCGACGGTGTAATAGGAAGTGAATCCAAGCCCAGCTATCCCGATAGTGTCCGTCGGTGAAGTTGGACATGTTGCTAATCTTCTCAAGATTCATTAGTGATGGCACGAGTCCCTGCGCGGCGCGCTGTGCCACGTCGCTCACGTAACCGTTTTGATTGAACCGTTTTTCTTTGGGCAGCTCGAAATACTCGGCTAAGCCTTCGTCTAACCAAAGCGGCAATTGCACGCCTGATTGATTCAGCACAGCGTGAGACGCTTCATGCCTGAGATCGCTGTCGATATCATCATGCCAAAAGGTAAACAGCATTCCGGGCCCTCGATCTTGCAGATAAATGGCTCGGCGAGGTGCAATCGATGGAAAGTAGTGCCCCATGTAGCGAGCATATTCCTTTGCATTGGCGAACAGGACCACATGAATCGAAGATTTTTGAGGAGGCAAGTTGAGTGCCTGCGTAATGTCGCTTCGCAATCCACCTAAGATGCTTTCAAGCCTTGCCTGATCGTCCAGTTCAAAGTCACTGTGCAATAGAAACTGATCTACTTTGGCTTCGTAGGGCCATTCCCGTTCTGTTTGACTCTGCGATGTAGAGGATTTCTCTTGACCAAGCCCAACGTTCTCCACGACTGTGAAAACTACCAAAAAGTGGAGTACAAAGTGCATTATCGCGCGCGAGAACATAAGTCGCGAATGACTTGGGTAAACACTTTGATGGAGTGGATCACCCGCCATGTGGGTTCCTTACTGCCTTATGAACTGAAAGCTGATTTTCGAGCAGTATTCAAAGCATTTCTTTGCCGTCAGGGCAAGATCAATTCAGCAGCCCGGCCTCATCCGCAAAGGCTAGCATTGCTTGAAGCAGATCAGTTAGGAACAATCATCGATGACTTCTTGTAGAACCTTCCCATTCAACGTGCAACCACAGCCGTTCAATCAAATAACGGAAGGGTGACAAGCGTCTATCGTCGCCGAACCGCCCAACGTCCGACCACCTTGTTGTCGTGGTCTAACACGATGATAGCCTCCAATACATCACCTTTCCAGCTTCGGAAAGTGTATAGCTGTGGTTGACCATACTTCGAAATGTTTTCCTGGGTCACAACAACCATCGTTACTGAGTTAGCCAGAATACCCTCATGTTCGTAGGTTGCATCAGGATCAGACCCCATCAATGCGTCCGCCTCTTCTGCTGAAATACCCAATGGAATTTTGACTATTGCCGATTCAACCTGACTGGCTGGCCTAGCGACAAACATTCTCAGGTAGAAAAGACCCAGCCCAGCTACGGTAAGCACGCAAATAACAGTTACTAAGGATACTAGGGCAATGCGTTTAGCTTTGATTTGTCCGCCTCCTTGAGAGAGAATTGATTCTTCCAACATGCTGACCTCATCTTAGCCGAGTTGACCTTGTTTTTCCCCTACATTGCTACAATCAATAACAACTCTCGACAAATTGCATCATTCTTCCACCAAGAACTCATCATCTGATACACTGATCGCATGCACGCTCTCGCCCAAGGTATCTAGTTATGCATTATCCGCTCGAACTTCGTTTTAAAGTATTCTCGTTAGCTCAGCAATTCACCGTTCGCGACGCCTCCGGCACTCCGATCATGTTTGTGAAGCAGAAGATGTTTCGACTCAAGGAGAAAGTGGAAGTATTCGTCGATGAGAGTCAACAGCAGAAGCTCTTCGAAATCAACGCGGACAGCATCATCGATTTCTCGGCAAGCTATTCCTTCACTGCCGCTGATGGCACGCCTTGGGGAGCCGTACGACGAAAGGGGATGAAGTCACTTTGGTCCGCTCATTATGACATTATCGAAAACAACCAAGTGGCCATGGTGCTCAAAGAGGAGAATCCTTGGAAAAAAGTAGTCGAGTCGATACTCGGCGAAATTCCCGTCCTCGGCTTTTTTGCGCTGTACCTGATCAACCCGAGTTATCTGATCTCGTTTGCCAACGGGCAACCAGCTCTTCGAATCGTCAAGAAACCATCGATGCTCGAACGATATTTCGTCATTGAGAAGCAAGCCGAGCTTGAGCAGGATGATGAACTGCGCGCGCTTCTATCCTTGCTGATGATGGTACTTCTTGAAAAGAATCGCGGGTAGTTCGACACTTGCGGCCGGTCGTCGGTATACGAGCCCGATCGCCGGTATACGAACCCTCCCGCACGCAGACGAAACTACAGTGGATACATCATTTTGCGGGAGGGTCGGTAAGCGAGTAATGCGAGCTTTCCGGGGAGGGCATACAATACGATGCTTAAAGCCATCGGCCACGGATCATCACGGATTTGCCTGCAAGTTTAAAGCCCTTCTCGTTTCGAAGAGCGAAGCGCTTGTTCACACAAATCTCTCAAATCGCCAAGTTCTTCTTTATCAGCTTGACGATTTAACTTTTCGTCTTCAGTCCATTGCTGAATTTTCCTGAGCCACAATAACGCCGTGGCCCGTTGAGAGTCATTTCCGCGAGTTGCATCAAATCCCTCCAGCATCATGTCAACGCATTCAACTAAAGTCGACCAGTCTCCGCTAGTCAACTGAGCCGACTGCGAGATTCTCTCCATGCACTCAAAAGCCTTGAAGCAATGCTCCATCGCGCGAAGTCGACTTCGCCGCGAACTCTTCGTAAGCTCCAGATCGGCAACTGCGACTCGAGCGTCGAACGACTCCACCAAGGCGTGATAATCATTCGGCAAGCGACTCAAACGAGCCTCTGACAATTCGATCAGCAGTTCAGCAAATTCCATCGCCGAGCCGACAAGGGCTTCGTTGATGCGATCATGCATCAGCAACCGAACAGTTTCCACTTCAATGGCAAACTCCTGTCCATCCGACTCAGCCAGCGCCAGCATGCGTTTTTTCAACGCAGCAAAAGCATCTAACCAGCGCTGCGATTGCTCGTCCGGCTTCTTCGAGAGTCCTCCGAGCAATTCGAGTAGCGACAACTGAAACTCCATCCCATCGGGACCTACTTGTTGCTCTGAAGTCAACCTCGACATCTTCTCCATCGTCGCAGTTGCGCTGTCGCGCGCTTGATCGCTATCACCTTTTAACCGTAGCGTGTTTGCACGATACGTTTGTGCCCGTAGTGACCCGAATAGTTTCGACTCCCGTTGCGAATCACTTAGCTCTGACGCTTCGACGCTGTTCAATTCGGCGTATACGTTTTCTGCCTCGCCCAACGATTTGAGAGCCTCAGTATAAAGCTCGTTCTGCATTTGACATCGAGCTTGACAGGTTAACAGCTCAGCAAATTTTTCCTGAAACTCGTGCGAATTGCCTCGAACGATTTCGCGACAAAGCTCACAAGCAAACGCGAATCGCCCCAGTTGAACCGAATCGTCCTCTTCATCCTTGCATTCATCGTAAGCCACCACGGTGTCCGCCAGTGCCATAACAACCTCTTGATTCTTGGGCTGTCGCTGAATCAACTGTTTGAGCAACGACTCGGACTTTTCCAAGCATCGGGAACTCTCTTCGGTGCGATCGAGGTTGAATAGAGTTTGCCCGAGACGACGGAGAGCGACCGCCATAGCCAGCGAACCTTCGTTCGTTCCACCAGCCATGCCTTCAACTTTTTCAAGTCCTCGCATGGCAATCTCGAGCGATGAGTGCTGGATCTCGTCGATGTAGATCTCGTCGCTATCAAACTTGCGCTGAAGTTGAAAAACTAGATCGACCAATGTACTCAGAGCGGAATCTCGCTGCTGTTTGGCGACGCGAGAATTCTGCTCTGCCAGATTGTTCAGCCTGCGATAATGAATTGCATATGCTACTGAAAGACTCGTCGCGATTCCGACTAACAGCACGACACAGGCTACCAAAGCCGACACCAACGGATTGCGTTTCACTCGCCGAATAAACTTTTCGGCTCGCCCCATGGGCCTCGAGTGAATTGGCTGATTGGTCAGGAATCGGTTAAGCTCCTCTGAAAACTCGGCGGCGGACTGAAACCGCCTTGCCGCATCTTTCGAAAAGGCTTTCAAGCAGATGGTTTCCAAGTCTTTCGGAATCTGCTCGTTATAGGTCCGCGGAGGAACCGGATCATCGTGAACCAGTTGCAGCAATGTCATTCGCGCAGTCCCGCGAAAGGGAACCTGCGAGGTGAGTAGCTCGTACAGCACGACTCCCAGACTATAAATATCGCAGCGATGATCCACCGCTTGAGGGCTTACAACCTGTTCGGGGCTCATGTAGGCTGGCGTTCCGGCCAACGCTCCATCCACAGTGATTCTAGCCTCGTCATCACTATCAAAGGCCAATCCAAAATCCGCGATGCGCACTTGACGATTCGAAGCGTCGATCAAAACGTTCTCGGGCTTGATGTCGCGGTGAACAAGATGCTGGTCGTGAACAGCAGAAAGCCCTTGAGCGATCTGACGAGCGAAACTGGCCGACTGCTTAATGCTCAGCGGTTCAGTTTTTTGAAGCTCGCGCAACGTCGTGCCTTCGACGTACGCCATGACCATGAACATCTTTCCCGAAGGCAGTTCGCCAACACGGAAAATCGGCACCACGAACGGGCTTTGCAGGCTGGCTAGCGATCGCGCCTCGCGCCGAAACCGCTCGATCGACTCAACCGATCGATCCGACCTTGGTGCCAGCAGTTTGATCACCACATCGCGCTGCAATAGTAAGTCGCGAGCTTGATAAACTACGCCCTGAGCGCCTTGGCCCAGGCGCTTGATCAATTGGAACTCGGCCCCCAGCGTTAACAAGTCGTTTGGATCTAGCTTGCCTCGATCGTTAGCGTCGGCCTCGCTAAACGCCATGCGCTGCTTGACTAAATCGACGACGCGACCAATCTGACTAGCCGGCTCGATCGGTTCGATGACAGTCGATTGATCGACATGGTCAAGACTTGCTACCAACGATTCGCAAACCGATTGACAATGGCTGCATATTTGCAAATGCTGAAGAATCTGCTGCCGCTGGTTTTCATCCAAACGATCATCCAGTAGCGCCTGATGCTGCTGAGAGGTTGGGCAGGAGATTGAATCGATCGATGACATCAGGCTTAGTCCGATTACCCCTGTGAATCTTGCTCTTCCAAGCGTTGAACTTCACTTTTCAACATCTTCATCACTCGCGATCTAGCAACATAGACTTCCCCAATCGCGATCTGCAACTTAGCCGCCGCCTCTTGTGCTGGCAGATTCTCGACGCATGAAAGCTGATAAGCAGCCCAAGTTTTGGGTTGCACTCGCAATTGTACCTGTTCGCTGGCCATCGAAAGCAGCTCTTGCTGATAAGCCAATTCAACGGACTTCCACAGAGTTTCTTCGAACGAGTTGTCGGGCAATTGAGCCAGCCCTTGCAGGATGTCCGAGTCGCCCGCAGCACGCTCCTTCCAACCGCGATGCAAGTCGATGGCAACGTTGTGCGTTACGCGTCTGAGCCAACTTCGAAACGAACCCTTCGTCGAGTCCAACTTCCAAGTCTGCATTACCGACATCAGCTTAACCAAAACTGCTTGAGTTGTATCTGCCGCATCCGCTTCCTGAAGCCCCATTCCCTGACACCACCTGGCCACGTAAGGTCCGTACAGATCGACAAAACGATTCCAAGCTTCGGCATCGTTCAGGTCACGAATGCGAAGCAGCAAGGATAATCGCGTTGAACTGGATTCGTTGGGTGGCATGGAGCGTGGAGCTGATGAGTTAATGAGCACCTCCGCTCCATTATCTTCTCCGCTCCCGAAAAATGCTTGCCCGCTCGGATCATCGATTAGAACAAATCGCGAATTGAGCCTGCGAAGACCTGATCCACGCGACGAATGTGACGGTTGTAGTGAGTGTGCTGCTCGACAGGTGGAGCAGCATGGGTTTGTCGATTTCGAAGATTATTGTTGGTTCCCGTCGCTACATCGTTGGAGCTAACCATCGGCACGCTCTTGGTCTTGGCCGAGCGACTGGCGGTTTCAGTCAGTTGCAGCTTGATGTTACCGGAGTCGCCCGAGTAACCATCGACCACGATTTGATACACGGTTCCCGCCGTGGCGGTGAACGACAGGCGGCTAGTGAGTGCTCCTGGAAGCGTTGCATCGTCGTCGTTGGTTGCCACGCGAGTCAAACTGCTGACGGCCGTGCCTCGATAGACTCCCAGCGTTGTGTCAAAGTTGCTTCCTGCTGTGCTGATCGCCACAGTACCTGAAACGGGAGCCGTCCAAGTCCACCACACCGACTTACCACCGCTCACACCAGCTACGTTGGGCTCGCCTTTCTCTTTCGTAGCAGTCGCGTTGCTACCGGTCGCGGACACAGTCTGTCCAACTAGGACGACTCGATTGGCAAACATGTCGTTGTTGGTCGAGGTCGCTACGTCGTTGTCCGCTATCGTTACTAAGGCCGACGACGACACGCCATCGACAGAGTAACCGGTACCGGAACTTAGCGTGATCACCGCTGTTTCGCTGCCTTCCACGATGGAGTCATCAATGGGTGTCAGCGTGATCGTGGCGGATGTTGCTCCAGCAGGAATCGTAACGCTCGTTGGAATCGACTTGTAATCGGTACCGTTGGTGGCTGAACCACTCAAAGCAATATTGACGGTCAGTGCCGCAGTCGTTGAACCCGTACGAGTAATGACGTACGTTCCAGTGTTGGCAGTTTGCGTCGATAAAGTCTCAGCGGCTGCCGCATCGCTGGCCGTGATACTGACCGAAGGCACACTGGAAATCGAGCCGACGATGCTGTCGATCCAACTCGCAAATGCATTCCACGCGAGTATCAAAACCGTTGTCGCCGATTCCCGCGCTGGCAAGCTCGCCACCCGAAGCAATACCTGCGATGTGTCGAACCACCAACTGTGACAAAGGCTGACCACCTGAGTCGCCCGCAGTGTTCGACTCAGTATTGTTGTCAAAGGTCCAGCGAATCATCTTGGCGTTACCGAATCGATCGAGCTCACCAACTCGCTTGGTCCCGAATGAGCCGTCCGAGCCCGATGTTTGTGCCGCCTCCGCCAAATCCGGCAAGCAACTAATGCCAACATCTGCCCGACCGTTGGAGCCAACCGATAGATCTGCGATGGTGCAACATTGGTTACCGGCGTCGAAAGTTTGTAGATCGCGATATCGTTGGCATTGTCATCGCCGATCAAGTTGGAGCGGTAGCTGGATTCAATGAAACCATGACGCCGAGCACGTTGCCGAGCTGACTTGAAAGCGACCCGCTGCATTAACACCTCATGGTGACCATAACAGCACATATTGAGGAGCGATCATGTACCGGTGCAGAAGTAACCAGGTATCACCAGCAGTCCGACGACGTGATGTTTACGGTCCGTTCCACAGATTCGCACACGGCTTCACCCTTCTGCCGAGCGATTCTGGCAGATCAAGACTTCCATGATCGCCGCCGCCATTACGCTCGACTTTCGAAGATTCCAGACCGTCGCTGTTGGTTTTGCATCCTCTGAGGCTCGCTTTCAGTTCAGCCCCGCTCGATCCCGATTTTGTGCCTGACACGTTGAGCAGCTCGAAACTGTGAGCTGCATCAAATTTTGAGGACAGCTTTGAAAATTGCAGGAGGCGCCAGAAAGACGCTGAGCATGGCGGTTTCCCGCAGAGAAAGAGTGCTTTTCCAGGGCTTTCAAACTCATCAGCTTCCAGAATCACTTTGAGCGGCGGCGAAAGTCGGTAAAGCAACAACTTCCGTAAACGCCCTCACGACCAAACTGAAGCCCAAAAAGATCAGCGACTGAAGGATACGTAATAACCTCACTAATCTTGCACCAACTTCAAAAACTTTTTCCGCCGGATACTTTCCTTCAGCCGGACGTTCGCTTCGTCGCCAACGCGATGGATATGGCTGATATACGGACAGTTTCGTGGTTTTCGTTTTCAGACATTTTGAGCCTGACTTTGTTTGTTGTAAGAAGCACGCGCGCCCACAAGAATTGGTATTATCCGTCGGCAGCACCGGCATTTGGTAAGCAGCTCACTGTCCATTACCCATCCCAAACGAAGGCTCTTAGCCGAGCAACGTCTGAAAGAGCGATGTTTTGATCCGTTGGTCGGTTAATGATTCACTGAACTGAGCAGCAACTCCCAAATCGTCGCAAGCCAATTCATTACAAACAATACGTGACACCCGAAAATATAGCTAAAATTCTCAGTTATCGAACGATTTTGTTCGAATGCGATTCTGACAGAATTTTTGGCGTGAGACCTATGTTCACATCGACAATTATTTGGTTGGCCAAACTAGCGCAGAACAAAGCACACGAGACACTTCCACCCTGGACAGCAATCGCAGCCGGTAGATTGAGCCATAGCTAGAAAAAATGTAATTGATTCGATCTCTAAACCTGTCTTACTGAGTTGAGTGCCGTTGAAAAGCAGTATTGTCCTACTGAAAAGTGCGTTTCTGTTAATGAACGAGCTCATTCTACATACCCAATAGTTCCTCGACCGATCCGCCGACCTAAGAATAAGATGTATTGATCAAAAATATATCGCCTGCGCTCAGAAAAATCGTTTACAATCCAGAGTTAAAAGCGAAAGCCAACGCGGAGCCCATCGAAGCGTTCAACCTGAGATCTATCAACCGTGACCACCCAAATATCAAACAAGCGACGTCGACCATCTGACAACGAAACAATCGTACTTCTTGCTGAAGTAGATCGGTTATGCCCTCTGTGTTCAAAACCCCTTCAGTACTGGAAAGGCGGCAGATTGCACAATAGGTTTGAGTTGGCACACCTTTATCCACTCAATCCAACCACAGAAGAAAAGAAACTGCTGAAAGATGAAGAGCATCATCCCACGGATGTTAATGCCATCGAGAACTTCTTAGCGCTCTGCGAAGGCTGCCATGCGGAATTCGATAAACCCAGAACTCTTGAGGAGTTTCGGAAGCTTGTTCTCATCAAGAAGAAACTTCTTTCGCGCTCGGCTAGTCGTGAGAATTGGTGGAAGTTTTCGATTCAAGAAGAACTCCGAGGTATCGTTGCGGCGCTGATGAGAGCCACGGATGCGGATCGTGCTGACACACATGCTCTTTCGTACGATCCGAAGACGTTGGACGAAAAGGTTGGAAATAAACTCGACCACCTAAGCAAAAATCGTGTACGATTTGAGATTACTTCCTATTATCAGTGTATAAGACAGGCATTTCGGTTGCTAGAGAGTTCGAACACTGCCTCTGCTCAACAGATCCTGCTCCAAGTGAAAGCATATTACCTCGAACAGACAAAGCTGAATTTGTCACATGCCGACATCCTTCATGCGGTAGCTGCTTGGGTCGCGACCCGAACGGATGCTACGCAAGAGGCATCGCACATTTTAGCTTCCTTCTTTGTTCAGAACTGCGAGGTGTTCTGATGTTGGCCCCGGATAAATTCACATCTTACGATGAATCACTTCTGTCACTAGTACCTAGCGTTCTCGCTTACCTGCGAAGACCGATGCCTGTTATGAGGCTACGCGAGCTTTGCAGAAAAGTTGTTCGAAACCCCTCGGATTTTGTTTTGGTGATGGATATTCTTTATGTGCTCGGGGCCATCGAGGTCGACTTCATAACTGGGGAGATATCTCGTGTTGATTAGTCTTACAAGTCCGAGATTCAAGGGCGGTCGCATGCTTGAGTTTTCTCTAGGACTCAACGTGGTATTAGGCGATGACGCCGCATCGAATTCAATTGGCAAGTCATCAACGCTTATGGTGATTGACTTTGTTTTTGGCGGCACTGACTTGCTGAAATTGACACCGAAGGTGCTACAACATTTAGGACATCACCATTACGACTTCGTCTTCGCGTTTGGGAAAGATGTCTATCGATACCGTCGAACGACAGATCGACCAGATTTCGTGCTTGAATGCAATGAAGACCACAAGCCCGTGAACGAAATAGAACTGAAGGACTATCTCGAAATTCTGAGAAAAGCTTACAATCTTCCTGACGATGAGGATTTGTCATTTCGCGGGTGTGTCGCCACGTTTTGTCGAATCTGGGGAAAGGACAACCTCAACGTCAAGAAACCACTCGCCGTGGTGCAAAAGGAGTCTGAGGCTTCGGCATTGAAAAGACTGGCCCAATACTTCAGGCGTTTCAGTATTCTTCGCTCACTAGAGGAATCCCTGGAAGAGTCAACCAAAAAGCTGGACGCCTTGAAAGTCGCGATGGCTCAAGAAATTGTTCCAAAAATTAGTAAGGCAAATCGATCAAAAAATTCATCTGAAATCGAACAGATCGACAGTGAGCTCGATCAATTGCGGAGTACTCTTGCGGGCTTTGCCATCAGTGTGCGCGAGATTGCAAACAAGGAGACAATAGATTTGACGGAAGCGAAAGATAGCCTCTTGCGTGAGAGATTGCAAGTGTCGTCGCGCCTCGCCCAGATCGAGAATGACATTTTGACTACGCGCGCGCCGTCACCCGCGAAGTTTCAGCCACTCATGGAGGCATTCCCCAATGTTGATCCACGGCGCTTGCAACAAGTCGAAGATTTCCATAAGGGGATCGCCGGAATCCTTCGCAGAGAATTGCTATTTGAACGAAGCAAGTTTAGGAATGAACTTGCATCCATTGATGAAGATGTGGCGACGCTTAACAACAAGCTTGCGACTGTTCTCAAAGATTTTGTAGCTCCATCAAACATCATCGACCGTGTTATTCGATTGTCGTCGCGGCGGTCCCAGCTGCAATTCGAAAACTCGACATACGACAACGTTGTGCAACTTTCTGAAGATCATAGAGATTCGTCGAAAGCGCTTCAGTCTATTCGTGACGCAGAATTCAAAGCTATCACTTCCAAAATAAATTTGTCTTTGCGGCAACTGGTAACTGTACTGTCCGGTCCGACACGCGAAGCACCAGCATTTAATGCGAACCTGCTGACACAATCTAGAGCATGCTGCTGATGATGGAACCGGAACAGCGTATGCAGCACTTGCTTTTTGACTTAGCGATGCTAGAGATTACTTCCTCGTTCCATTTGTAATTGAGGATTCACTCCTCTTCAAGAACATCGAGAATGCTTTGGTCTCAGCTCTGAACGGTACAACGCCCAGCCTAGCAGTGTTCATTGCGATCGATGGTGCTCATCGAAATTCGGCACCGATACGTGTCAAAATGTTAATCTCTGAAGGCTGTTATCCTCAAGGAGTCATTGCTTTACGACATCGACCAAGTGCGACGAGGCCGCGAGCCAATAGGATCAAGTAGAAAAGCTGTGACGAAATGATCAACTGGCATATTCTTACTCCTATTTTCTCGTGAAAACATATCGACCCCAATATAACGGCGGTACCGACTTCAATCGGACGCACCGTGAATACGCTTGATGCGGAATTTAACGAAACGAAAATTTGCAATTTAGATGGCACCGCTTAGAACGCGGGATTGTTAGAAAGTACTGATTTCACTAGGCATCTCCGAGTATTCTCAATTTAGACCATCAATTTACTAATGAGCTTTTCCACAGCACTAGTAGACTTCTCTTCTTAAAAGCAATATCCTGTCTGAGCGGGATGAAACAACTAGAAAACGCTTTTATCGAGGTCCCACCATGATAGAGGAATTGAAGAAACTCCATAAGAATCAGTTCATTTGGCGCAAAATGGCTGCGTCAGCCCCGTTGCTATGGATTCGCGATGAGTGCAACCGCTACTTGTATGTCAATGATCGAGCGCGGACGATCATCGGGGATACTACAGACCCGATAAACAAAAGTGATTCGGATTTCTTCGAGCCCGGCATAACTGAAATACTCGACCAAATGTCGTATAGCGCGTTGAATTCCGGCGAGGTACAGCAGTCGCTAATAAAGGATCTTACGGTTTCGAGCCCAGATACGTTTGTGGACGATCACGAAATAGGGACCACATACCATTTGTCTAGTATCGCACCTTTCTATACGAACGACATGGCAACGCCGTCTGGAACGGTCCATTGGTCGGTAGATACTACACAATCTGTGTTGCGATCGGAAGAGACAATAAACGCAAACTACAACTCCATATTCACTGACCTCTTCGGTCACTCGGAAAGTGACTGGACCGGTCCGGCAGAATTCGAGTATTTGCACGATCTTAATGGAAGGTTTCTGAGCATGACCGACAACCTACTACGATCCTTGGGTTTGACTCCAGAGACCGTTGCCCAAGTTAATCTCGTCGATCTTGTTGCACCACGGTTCAGGAGACTCTTGCAAAATGAGCTCAAATCTCGATTCGAGGGCATTAGAAAGACCGGAAGTAAAAATCTCTGGAAACTGAGTGATTCGAGGATCGAAGGATCCGGCTCGGTCTGGGTTGTAACCAATTCTGAAAAAGTGAGAGTCGAAAATAAGGAACTCGTTCGGGGAAAAGGGTGGATTATTGGACAGACAAATCCAAGCTCCGTTTTTCTCAGCAGCAGAATTATCCGCGGTGGGAACGTAGCTGGATGGGAACGAGAACTCGGGACAAATCGACTTTACGTGACCGAACATTGGAAACGATTACTCGGAATCTCAGCTTCTGAGAATGTAACCTATCACGAATTTCGCTCTCGAATTCATCCTCATGATAGAGTTAGAGTGTTTTTGGAAATGTCAGCTCATTTAAATGGCAGAGCGGACTCTTACAACTCACGGTACCGGATGTTGCATAATGACAAAAACTACAGGTGGATGCATGCTGTGGGTCATGTAACTTTCTCGCCGGACGGTACGCAATATGTTTCAGGCTACAATATTGACATAACAGAGGAGATGAAGATTGCCGACGAACTCGTTGAAAAAGAGACATTAATACGGACGATCGTAGATACGGACCCTGCTTTGATTTTCATTAAGGATGAAAACGGTCGTCTCGTGTTCATCAATAGGGCGTTAGCAGCCCTTTACAAAACGACGGTCCAAGAAGCGATTAAGCGAACGGATAGGTCGTTTTTTGAACACATGCCGCATGATCCGAGCGTCGAAGATTTAGTGAAACAACAGTTAGAACAATTTGAAGAGTATGACAGAAGAGCCTTAGACCTAGCAGAAGGCTCTAGCTGCAACTGCCGAGAATTTATTATCCCACCGAATGGGGATATGTCCCAGGGACGATGGTACCAAACAGTGAAGACAAGAGCGTCGATTAACCACAAACCGCACATATTAGGGATATCATCCGACATTACTGAATTAGTTCTTGAAAAGGAGCTATATGAAAATCTAATTGAGTTATCGCCGGCTCCCATGTATGTGAAGTCATCAAGTGGCGCTTACGTAATGGTAAACTCTAGTTTTGTTCGCCTCGTTGGGAAGAATTCCAAAGATGAAGTAATTGGCAAATCCGGTGACGATTTTTTTCCATTGTGCTCGAAGGAAATTATTGAGGCAGATGCAGAGGTTCTTTCGTCTCACGGAAATGGAGGGACTGTGAACGTAGACCGCGAGTTGGTGAGGTTCGATGGAAAGCGATTACATCTCCTTGAAAACAAAAGTAAGGCTAGAGTTATAAATCATGGAAGCCTTGACACAGTGTTAATAGGCTGCGACCTGGACCAGACTGAGGCTATAAAGCATGCTAGGAATGAGGCGATCGCCGCGTTCGAACATTCAATAAAATCGATTGCGGGCGATTATCTTCAGGAGTGTCATCGACTTGTTATGGGAACAAAGTCAGTGCACACACAATCTGAATTACTAAATGCTGCAAAGAGGACGCTTCGTACTGCAATTTATCTATCTGGAACACAACCTTTCTTGCGCTATCGAGATTTTGAACACGAGAATGGAAACGTCAGCACCTTTGCACAGATCTTTCAAGAATCATTGCAGAGTCGTTTGATGTTTCTCGACGATTATAGTTCTCTTTGTGGCAAGTCGCTATTGATTGAGGGGACTCCTAGCGAATTTAATGCTCATGTGTCGCACAGTTTCAATGTAATAACCTGTGCTCTGGACATCGTCGTTATCAATGCCATTGATCACGGAGGTAACGACATCAAGGTGAGTTTCCTGTGGAATGAAGAATGTATCGATATAGTTGTTCATGATAACGGCGCCGGCATTCCCGAAAACAAGAAAAGGGAGTTAGCCGATTTTAGGCCTGGGTCAGAATCGTTTTACGATTTACAGCATTTTGGACTAAAGGCGGCTAAAACTGCACTTGCTGGTTGCAAAATGACACTTACGATTGATGAATGTATCAATACAGCTGGTGCTTCAGTTCGGATTACTATCCCCATAATCAAAGAGACTTTGCAAAATGATGAAACGAATCCTGCTAGTTGAAGATAGTCCATCACAGTCTGATGGCGTAAGGTGGGCACTTGCACAACAATCAGACTATGACATCACCCATGTAGATTCATTCAATGAAGTCTATAACCTGATTTCCAGTGGCGTACGGTTTGATTGTGCAATCATCGATATCGTAATTTATCAACAGGAAAGGAACTCTCGGAGCAATGACGATAAGCCTGATTTTCCGAATGGATTTGGAGCGGTTAGGGAGATTCTAAAGCTGCTTCCGAAGGAAAAGATTCTCATCTATACCCTCTACCCAAACGGTGAAATCGCAAAGTTTATTGAATCTGGCGGCTTACGCCAAAGATTGTTAGTAAAGCCCGCACATATCCGAGACCTTGAGATGAACGTAAGGGCGATGCTTAGTCAGTAAGAGTAGTATAACAATCCCATGTATGGCGTAGGGGGACGTGATAGATTAGTGAGAGGGTCGAAGAGGGCGACTACCTGAGGCGTATGTTTCGAGACCCAGTGCCTTAGTATTTTCTTGGCCGTGGGCTTAGGGCGAGTATCAACTGCACTGCTGACAGAACGGCGAGCCGAAGGATAGACCGACTTGAATGACCGTCGAATGAAATAGCTCTGCGGCACTCTTCGAGCGGCCAACCCGTACTGCTTGCCCGGTTGAAGCGAGAGTTTGGTGGCGGGCGTGCGCCTGCTCCGAAACTTTACGTTCTGCCAGCAACCTGGAAGTTAGATTTTTGCCTTGTCCAACTACTGCGGACATCACTGTTGCGGCGGTAACAGTACACCAAATAATAGCTGGCCGACATCCGTCCGACTCTAGGAGTTATCTGTGCCGCTTTCACAAATGCAAACTATCCGTGCGCTTGGGATGCAATGTCCTGGTTTGAACGTGTTTAGCCGTCAGCCGGTGGCGTACATTACAATAAAACTTCGGTTGAGCTTGCTGAGTCGCAATTCGGTTTCGAAGGCGTTCAAAAGAGTCAATGCGGAAGACTCAATGTAGAAGACTCAATGCGGAAGAGCCAATGCGGAAGAGCCAATGCAATAGCGTACGCCTTCGGCTAACGGCTAAACACGACTTGTCAACTTGTTAGTCTTGTGATTGCAGCGATGAATAATCTAACGCGGTGCTTTAATCGATAGTCCCCGCAGGGCGAGGCAGGAAAGACATGAAGAGAGCATTTGAACTTGAGGCATCGTCTGATCGGATTCGATTCTGGTCCGATAAAAGACTTCCGTTTGAACCAACTGGAGAATTACTTTCTGCACGCAACGAACTTGCCATGGCAATCCGTGCGATGACTGTCCCTGATGCATGCGTTTTGCACGCAACATACGTCTCTCAAGACGCCTCTTTCTTCGATGTTGAGAATGTCTTGTTCTATAACGTCGGCAATGGATGCTTCGCTACAGCAACGATGGAGGGGTTGAGCTTCGTCCGACGAGAGGCGGTGCCTGCCACGACGAAATCGGGTCAACGCTTTGCTCATTTTCACGAATATTGTTTTAAGCCCATTCCATCGAAAACGAGCGATGAACTAGGACTTACTATCTCATTCGAACTTCCTTGTCTTTCGAAAGTCAATGAGGTTTGGTGGTTTGCAACAGGCGCTCATCCGGCGCCACAATTTTCAATCAATGGGCCATTTTTCCTTTCCGTGCATATCGAGACATCCAAGCGACCGGTAAATACTGCAACGATTCTCAAACCACTATTGGATGGAGTCATTGCATCGTTGCACTCACAAAGCAATCCAACTGAGATTGCGGTTAATCGTCTTGCTGAAGCACTGGCTCGAGATGCTCAAGATGTCCAAAGTCGATTAATCAAACCGCCAAATCCAATACTCGGTCAGCGTCGTCTTCTTTCCGAGTATCGTAACTCGATTAAATGGAATCCAGCCGATCATTTGTGTCATCATTGCGAATTGACAATTACTTGTGCAACTCGCAATTACTGCAGCGTTTCAATCCGCCCATTAGATGAATCAGTATGAGCTGTGGGGAGGCGTGCCAGCCGAATGCTCCGATACGATGGCGAAAACGTTCATGATCAGAGCCTAGTGAAGTCCTGGTCGCAATTCCCATTTGGACGTGTCCACGCCCGTAGTTTTTTCACTCTTCCAGCGACCTATGGAATATCCAGCGTCTGAATAGCGGCTACGGTTTGTGTCAAACCGTTAGTTGATAGCAACCGTAGTTGCACCTTCTTTGCCCCAGGGAAATCTTTGGCTGTACAGGTGAACTTGGGAGTCTTCAGCCCAACCGCAACGGTAAACCAGCTTGCTCCGTCGTCAGTGCTTGCCTGAACTACATACGACAATCCGCTGTCTTGCAGTTCTGCCTCTCCTTCCCAACTCATGCTCATGGCATCCGCAGCAGAGGCAGTGCTAATCTTCGGGATCGGCTTAGGCGTTCCACCCACCGAGAACTCTCCGAGCATCTTGCCATGGAGTAACAATTCGATGCGCTGAATTCCTTCCATGGATGGGATAATCGCATCGATTAAACCTCCTCCGTCACCTTCGGGATCACAATCACTATCTTGTTTGAAAGGAACTGGATAGTCCTGCAACACGCTTCCGTTCGCATCTCGCAATCGAAGTACAAACGGGCTGTCTGGCACATTTGTTAGCTGATGACCTTGTTCGATGGGATGCACAAATCGAATCGAACCCTGCTGAGTTCGGGGATTCACGCGAGCCACTACACTAATCATCGGAGCTTGTTTCGGTGCATCCGTGGGATTAGCCTTCGGCCCGTCCTGAACACGGCGATCAGGCGGGCCACCGCATGATGGAGTCGTTGTCGTTCGACGTGGGGATGTCGACCCTAGGGCTGTTGGATGAAACGTTGGTGTGGGAGAAGCATGGATCGGCAGCTTGCACTGGAAACTCGTAGCCACTGCTGTTGAAGCTGGGCCAGGGGAGGCCGGGCCAGCAGGGAGTGCATCTTCGGCAGCGATTCGTGCTCGAATGCCTTCATACGTATAAGAGGACAACCATTGCCGCGCGCAATAGGTCATGACGTCGTGCCAGTCGGTTCCGGGCAAGGCGGTCATCGGAAATCCTAACGCAGGGTCTCCGACATCAAATCCGACAAAACCGTGCTCATCGTTCGCCAACTGACCATTGGAAAAAGGATACGATGGGTCGTCGCTGGATTCTCCGCAAAAGCCAGGATGCAATCGGCCAAAGGTGTGTCCTAACTCATGGCCACCGTACCAATCTCCATAGGACCCGTCGAAATCCCAACCCCAACTATTACTGCCTGTCGGTCCAGAAGCCACGGTAGAAGGATCAGGTGACGAAGGTATGCCTGCTGCCGCGCCACGCATAAAGAATCCACCATCACTGACCATTCCATAGTAGTGAGTGCGCCGATCAGCACCTGCAGCGACATCCAGCGCACGGATCGCGGCAAGCTGGGCATTGACATCCCCAGAACTAAACGGAATGGCGGTCGCCACGTTAATGTCAATCAACGCTTGCGAGCCGATCAACTGAGCAATGGGATAGGATCGGCGTAACCAGGAAAACAAATTGTCGAAATCTGTTTGTGAAGGAACGTATTGTACGGAAGGCGTACCCATAGCGTACCTAATTCCGATGACTCGAACGCGAAGCGGTGGAGCGTTCGAAAACCGCTGAGTGACAGCCATCGACGTGGCAAGTGACAAATCGTTACCCGTCGTTGCATCGGTTAGTTTTCGCAACGAGAACGTCCATTCGCCAGCAGATGTCAATTCGGACGGTAGTTCGAAATTCAGACTCAAGGCCGCATCTCGTCGCATGCCTGCCAAATTTCCTACGTTCGCAGGATCAAGCACGACCGTGTTGCTAGAGTTCACGAAAACAAATGGTCCCGAGCCTTGCTGAGCGACTAATTCACCTCGTACTTGTGTGCTCGCCGAATTGTAGTTGCTCAAGTAAACTCGCACGACCGTTCGCTTGCCCGCGATCAAGGGAACCTCATGTGCCATATTCTGGATAGACTGAGTGATCTCAATTCCGTCCATTTGAAATGAGTATGCGCTAGGATTGAGTTGACACGACTGGAGTGCCGCTTGACTTGAAGCCAACTGTGCCTGCAACGCTTGCAGAATTGACTGATATACCGGTTGAATACTCGGCGGCAGAGCTGGAATTATCTGCGAAATATTCTGGATAGTAGCCGTGAGACCCTGAATCTGAACTTCGATAAACGCACATGGATTCGCCACAACAACCTCCAAAATTTAAGTAGACATTTATCTGTCGTCACCAATCACCAAGATTGGTTGACTCCCTGAAAGGAATTTAGATTGCTCCAGAGTCAAACGTAGTCGACTTGCTGACTCAAGAAACTCTGCAATAACGTCTCGTACAAAATACCAAATGACAGTCTCTGGAAAACTGTTTAGATCCTGCAACTACCGGGACACATACATGTTTTTAAACTATCCCGACTAAGAAGACAACTATGGCTCGTTATTCGAGCCAAGAAACTCCAAAAGTTCTGTGGTGTTAAAGCCTTGTTAGAAGAACTTTCTAAAAAGCGAGTGAACGTCAAAGGAAATTGATCCTTTATCGATCCTATCGCATACAATTTGAACTCATCCCCTCAAGCCCAGTTATAGCTGTTGAGGAGTTCTTCAACGTTTGTTTGCAGGCAAAACGTCTGTTCTTTTGTTCGTTCATTCCCGCAATTGAAAGGTCCTAGGCATGCAACTTGATAGTGCAAGAGAGCTAAAACAACAGTTTATGTCAGAACTTGGTTCAGCGATGGCCTCAGCAAATACTGTAAAAAGTCTTGGTGTTCGTGCCCAAATCTCAACTGGGAGTGGCGAGGCAATGCGTAGTATCGCGCTTGGCCTAACACAAAAAGGAAAACAACATCAATTAGCCGTGAGAATCCAGCGCCGAAGCATGGAATCCCATCCTATCTTGGAAGAGATCAAGAAGACCGCAAAGGGAGAGGTCGACGTAAGATTTGTGGGAAAGTTACTGAAACTTGAGACACCCTCAAACCTGCAAAAGAAACGGCGGCCTCTGGTTATCGGTTGCTCGATTGGTCACTTCAAGATCACGGCTGGTACTCTTGGTTGCTTCGTCAAGGACCGGACCACGGGCGAAATCTTCATTCTTTCCAACAACCACGTCTTGGCGAACGAAGGAAGCGCACAGGTTGGTGATAAAATCCTACAACAGGGAAAGTTTGATGGCGGCACCGTCGCGCGGAATACTGTGGGCACTCTAAGACGTTTTGTTAAGCTGAAGAAGTCAGTCGCGAATCTTGTTGACTGTGCGGTGGCTGACATCAAGTCAGGGATCAATCGTAAAAACTCCGTTTTGGGGTCATTTGGCAATCTTGCAGGGCTTGGCGGTGTGACAGTGGTTCGCTAATTGTAAATGAGGACCTAGAGGCTGTTGCTTTGTTGTTTGCGGGAGGTGATTCTGGTGGTTCCAATGGTAAGGGATTGACTTACGGCAACCCGATTTCCACCGTTCTAAACGCATTAAAAGTTGATCTTTCACTTTGATAAAGTGGGGAATATGGCCGGCACAGTAACACTAGATGAGGCCAGAAGAGCTAAGTCAAAAGCTTTGACAATTTTTGAGGGAATTGCCGAAGTCGTTGGCGTTGGAATCACCTTGGTGAATGACAACTATTGCCTCAAAGTTAATCTCAAGGAGGTACCGGCTCCTGAAGTTCGTCTTCCGACTCATGTACTAGGTGTCCCATTGCAAATTGAAGTGACTGGATCAATCAAAAAACGGTAGATCTAAGCTAACAAGGAAGTTGAAAGCGTCTAGTTTCGGTTGTGGGCTACGCTGATGATGATTCAAGTGAATGTTGGAGTTGAAGAGCTTTCAAAAGTTGGCAGCCAACTTACTCTGCTGTGAGATTACTAGAATCTCGTAGCCAACAATGATGTGCTAATCTCCTTGAAATTTCGTGCTAACTGGGACCTGGCCCATGCCAAGATCGCCGCAGAAGGACCTTTGCAAGGCGCCAGCTAGCCCCAATGCGATTCTTTCTGATTTCTTCAAGTTCAGGAGTGATGGGTCAATCTCGTGGGCAAGCTCAACCATTTTCGATGCCACTTCGGGTGACTCGACCATTGTCAATTGAATGATGTACAACTCGCGGAAACGCGTCAGCGCTGAGGCGTACTCCTTCGTTTGCGGTTCATGACTGACAAGCGTTGCCACAACTTGGCCAATCTCAACGTAGCGCTCTTGTCGCAATTTGAGGAACGGTGCCTGCGCCTCAATCTGCCGCGCGAGGGCCTCTTTTTCTCGCGCTGAGTAATAGGTGACTACGCTAACTGCGACACCAATAATCACACTAAGTGCTTGGATCAACTTAGACCACGCGTCTATTCGGCTCGGAGCTTCAGTCATAACCGTTCCTTTTTTCGAAATCGAAATGAAAGTATTCCGTTCAGTTTATCGAAAGCCATATAAGATGAAAGAGCTTGCACCTGCTCAACTGGTAGAGATTATTGAGCAGACCGGCAGGTTGTTAGACGTCTCAGATACTTGCTAAATGGCTTAAATTATATTGCAAGTGCGTTTTGTTGCTTGTAAAATCCCGTTGCGACCTTTACCGCCCAATAGGCTTCACAAATCCTTTTGCTTCAACTTCCAACATGCGACACAACCATACACCTCGGAAAACTGCAAGAACGCGAACAAAGTCAACCAAGCAAAATCGTTGCAAGAAGGTATTGCAACTTGACTGTTTGGAAAAGCGATATGCGCTCCATGCAGACTGGGGCTTAGCTTACCACAACGAAGCATTTCCCGTTGACACCAATCTAGACGGGATTTTCTCGGAACTCGACATCACCTTGGTCGAAACGGGATTGGCGAATTATTCGTGCGGAGGCGATGAACGGACGGTGATGATTGACTTCCCTGGATATCCGGATGTAAACGGAGATTCTGAACTGACTCCGATCGACTTACTGTTGTTGCAAGATTATCAAAGCGCGATCTTGGATTCCCAAAACACAGATGTACCGAACGAGGTAATAACTGTCGAAGTTGAAGATGACAACGATTCTGTGCCGAATGAAATGTATCTCTATGAGGTCGGCGGTAATTGGACATCTTTGGGTCCCACTGGGGCGACGGTGAAGGCGATTGGAGCGACGGGGCCAACTGCGCCTACCGGTCCAACTGGTCCCACATCACCAACTGGACCGACGGGTCCCACAACTCCGACTGGACCAACTGGGCCAACAACTCCAACGGGCCCGACTGGACCAACAACTGGAAGTATCTCTAATTTTGTGTGGCATGATTTAAACCGCAATGGCTTGCAGGACACGGGAGAGCAAGGCGTTTCGGGGATTATTGTTACATTGCGGTATACCGATGGAAGCATCGTCCCTGGGCGAGCGGCAGTGATTTCGAGTGGAAGCGGAAACTACGTATTAGCGAATGTTCCTGCAGGTAGTTGGCGTGTTGGATTCGAGATACCGGCATCAAGATCAGAGTTCTCGTTTACGGCACGGATGGTGGGGGCAGATCGATCAAGAGATAGCGATGGCGGATTGAGTGACATTGTCTCGATATTGTCTGGGGACAATCGAACCGACATCGACTGTGGTTTGGTAACTACTCCGCCGCCCACGCCCGGAACAGTTTCTGATTTTGTTTGGTATGACATGAATCGCAATGGACTGCAGGATACAGGTGAAAGCGGCGTTTCAGGAATATTGGTAACGCTTCGATATCCTAATGGCAGCTTGGTACCCAATTTCGCTGCGATTTCTACAAGTAATTCCGGGCGCTATCAGTTCACGAATGTGGCCCCGGGTAACTATCGAGTTGGATTTGAGATCCCCTTTAGCCGACGTGAGTATTCGTTCACTGTCAGAATGGTCGGGAGTGATCGAACGAGAGACAGCGACGGTGCTTTGAGCGAAGTGTTTACCGTCGCGTCAGGTGAGAATCGAACTGACATAGATTGCGGTCTCGTGCTTAATCCCAAGGTCAACATCAACGTCGACTCGAATAACAATATGGTCGTCAACGACCAAGATGATGCGGTAGAGGATCTTTCAGCCAATCGCATATTCATCAACAAGGACGATGACAATCGAGATGGCTTTGCTGACCTGAACTTTCAAAAATCTTCTACGACGATGACTTGACGCTCTTTACATTGAAGGTTGAGAATGCCGGCAGGCTCGAAAGTTTGGTTAGCAGCCGATAGCTCGCTCAAGCTGTTCTTGAACCCGTCAAGGAGTTCGTTCTACGGACATACTTCTGTCGTTGCTGAAAACATGACTTGGTATGTTTGGGATGTAACAGGCAACTCCGGCGTCCGGCTATGCCGAAGGAAAAGATTTGGCAACGAACGCGAAGATTTATTGGCGAATTACGGACCAAGCGGGAACAGAGCTTGCTCGAGACACTGTTCAGGTGAATGTTGAGGAAAGAATATGGCCGTTTCCAGATAAGAATCCTGCAGGTTGGAATCTCCAACCAACCAAAGATTGGATTGGAGTAGCTGTCCAAGATACTTGGGGTCATAGTAAGAGATTGATCGACTACATCATTTTCCCGGCAACCCAAGGAGGACGATTTCGACCTACAATCCTCGAACTCAGGTGAATGTTGTAGGGAAAGGAATGACACCTGCAGCGAAGAAGGTGCAGCAGGATAGTTTTGAATTGTCGTCGACAACTGAATCGTATCCGAACGGCTTCAAGATGTGGCTCGATTATGAGTTCGAGAAGCGAAGCATGCCAAATGGCTACGTTCAGGCTCTCAAAGCGGATGATACACCAACAAACAAGAAACTGAGCTTTGTTGGAAATAGTGGAATCAAATTTGGCTTAAACGCTCTACAAAAAGCCAATGAAGCGTCGATTTTAGATATGAAGTCGATGGTTGCAGAAGGAGGTGGCTTGGCGGCCGTTCAATCAAAAGTGAGCCTCGATGGCAAGGAAATCAATCTGGAACCGGACTACCAAAAGGAGAATACGACTCAGCTGCTTACGGGAGTCCTCTACAACTCTCCGTTAGATTCAAAAGTGGTACAACTAGGAACAAACCCCGTGAACAAGACTAATGTGGGCGCATTGTTGGCCTCCAATACAGGACTCGCAAACACACAAATGATCCTTGAGACAACCAAAAACACCAATGGCACTTGGACGTTGAGTATTTCGATCAATGGAACCACAACCTACTTGGACCCCAGTTTTGTGATGACTAGCCTTGATAAGCTATCTCTTCAATCGCACTGGGGAAGCGGCGTTGTTTTCAAGAGTATGAAGGTAGACAAGAAGTGAGCCTGAATCAATTTGGATTGACGTTGCTGCTCTTGGCGTTGCTAGGGCAATCTACGTATGCCGATTTAAATGTCTACAAGATGTACTCCATTGAGTTCCTCGTGGACACATGCGATGCAGTTTGTGTGGCGCGATTGGATCGCGAGGATTCGCAGGATCATCCGCAGATTGTCCGAATGATAAAAGGCGACTCCAGCAACATCCGATTGCCTTTGACGCCAGTAGGACCAGACCCAACTTTCCTCGGCGGGGCATGCCAAAGTAAGTTAAGATTATTCTTTGTCCGAAAGAAGTCTGAATTGGTTCACAGCATAGATCTTGCCAGGCGAAAGGACATCAACAGCTCGCCAAGTATCTACTCGACATTGTATGGTGTTACTCAATACGGGGAACTTCTGTTAACCGAATCTTCTCTATTCAAATGTATCGAAGACCGGCTCGGTGCTGAAAAAACGAAGCCAATTCCCAATCGAAGAACCTACCAAATGAAGTTTGCTGTGCCTGGGGAAACAGTGAACTTAGGCGAAACCGCCGAGAATTTTCCACTCGCTAACGACTCTGAAATGTATACCCTCGTCGTTCCATCCGACACGGCTAGGCGTGATTATTTTTTAGAATTGCTCAAGAAAGGCGATGCTGTCGAGAAAATATTTGCAATCGGTGAGTTGTCTTCGCTACGTGATGCGGAGTCCGAAGCCGCCGTGCGGGCTGCGGTTCAAATTCAGAACGTGCGGACTATTTACCGCTATGAAGCAGGGAAAGAAGTATGCGAGTGGAATGTGCAAACCGTTCGCGATGTAGCCAAGCGAGCTGTCCAGTTTTTGGACGCTAACCCGTAGATGGGTGATTCTTGATTTTGGAAGATTATCCAACACTTGGCTTGTGCATGATCGTCAAGAATGAGTCTCACGTCATCGGTCGATGCTTGGACTCTATTCGCCGTTGGATCGATCACTGGACTATCGTCGATACCGGATCAACCGATGGTACTCAATCGTTAATTCGCGAATCGATGCATGCCATTCCCGGCACACTCTACGAAAGACCTTGGACTAACTTCGCAGTCAACCGAAGCGAATCAATTCAACTCGCATCGCCTTTTACGAACTATTTACTTGTAATGGATGCAGATGATTGCCTTGATTGCAATTCAAATTTCGAGTTACCGAGGCTCGATGGCGATGCCTACACTTTAGCAGTTCATGATGCTGGACACATCTATCATCGTATTCAGATTATCCGTTCAAGTTTGGAATGGCGTTACGAAGGAGTGCTCCACGAGTATCTTGAGTGCAGCACGCCGTACAAGTCAGCACACATTGAAGGACTGCGATACATTCGAGTGGGTGGAGGAGCCCGATCTCTCGATCCTAACAAATTCCGCCGTGATGCGGATATTTTGCAAATAGCGCTGGAACAGGAACCCGAAAATGCTCGCTATTGGTTCTACCTTGGGCAGAGCTTAAGAGATGCCAATGATTGGAAGCCAGCCATCGAAGCCTACGAGCGTCGTATTCTTTTGGGAGGCTGGGAGGAAGAAACGTGGTACGCTCTCTATCAAGTAGCCGTCTGTCACCAGCACAACGAGTCCTCTCCAAAAACGGTTGTGGAGGCCTATGAGAGAGCCTATCAGTTTCGGCCAGCTCGGGCTGAACCACTAACCATGTTGGCTGGTTATTTGCGCAGTCGTTCTCGATGGCAAGAAGCTTATACAGCCGCGTCCAAAGCAATGTTGATCGCATATCCAGCCGACGCTTTGTTCATCGATCAGAGTGTCTATCGCTGGAGAGCAATTGATGAATATGCAATTGCTGCTTTCTACCTTGGACGATTCCAAGAATCGTTAAAGGCTTGTCGACTTCTATTAGATGACAGCCGAATTCCGACGACAGAAATCGGAAGAGTCCAAGCCAATGCCCGTCTCGCTTTGGATAATCTGAAGCACTTTGGTCATAAGTGAGGCGTGTGACAAACTCTTCTAGTGGAGGCCGAAGTGATGTGCCTTGGCCGGCTACTGATTTTCCTCGACGTGGAATCCGCTAACTTGGTTGTTGCTCGATTTCAGGCAAAGGCGCAATTGTTGGCTCTAACCTCTACTGTGAGAGTTTGAATGTTTTGCGGCAAGTAAATGCCACGCTTGTCTTTGATCTGGCTTGGTCGAATGACAAGGGAATCGATATCTCCGATCGCTTCATAGGGAGAAATGTATTGAACGTCAATGACGCTTGATCCAGAGATGTTATTGACAAGTGCTGGATATTGCTTGGTCGGGTTTGTGCGACTAGTAAAATAGGCGTCGTTGTTATCGATTGAAGCGACATCCACACCATCTGAATCACTCAGTAGCACGCTAACTGCCTGAGCGACCACGCCTGCTTTGGACGTGAAATCGTAAAAGCTTGTTGCGATCGCCGACATATTCGAATCAATTGTTGGGCTCTGTTGGTAGAGACTGAGGAATGGCCGTGAGGTTGAATTGGGGCCGACCCAAGCAAACACTGACGCATATGCAACCTCTTTTGGAAGTTCGACTCTTCGAACAAGATTCAGCGGCTCCGAGGGTTGCAAATCAAACGCTACTTTTTTGATCGGGTTCCAGTTGACATCGTAACAGTCCATTCCGACAAACGCATCGCCGGTCACGCCTTGAGTATTGATCACCATCGAATAGGTACGAGCACCCACGACAGGCACGAATTGGTAGTACCACTGATCATGTTCCATTGGAGTAACAAAACCATCAAAGACCCCTTCGTTAGGCAACGTCACGTTGGATTCCAAAAACTCAAGTCCATTGCTTAGGATCTTGACTGCCGCTGAAGATTGGTAAAGTTCCAAATGCGGATTCTTGATTATCAGATCGGCAGCGAGCCCATGACGACTAACGATCGAATATCGATGCAAATAAAATGCATCAACAAAAACTTCAGTATCGTCGGTGTTGTAAATCGAGATGGTAGCATAAGCCGCTCCCTGAGGAACGAATGTACCTACACTGTAAAAATTCAGTCCATCACCTATACCTCGATTAATCCTAGCGTCTTTGGGATCAATCACGACTAGGGTCTCGTCGAGCATTTGCCAGGTTGGGTCGAAATACTGAACAGTCGCTTGAGCATACGATCCAGCACCTTTGCCGTCCTTGCCTTGCCGACATGCAGCAAGATTCAATACGTGAAACTTGTCGGTCGCGCGAATCGCAAAAAATTGCCCGAAGACGCCATGCCCAGTCAATTTAACCAGTTTGGCGCCGAGTAGGTGGTCGTAGTTAGTAAAAGGGCCTGCTACAGCTCCTGGAACCCAATCCCGCGTGATTACGCTAGCTGGGATTTGGGCGTAGTTCCAGTGCTTAATACCATCTTCAAAACTGCTGTTCTGGCTAAGGACTTGAGAGGTAGTGTAGGGAAAGACGTTGGCAAACTGTGCATGGAGCTGACTGCTAAAAAATGCCAGGCAACCAGCCAGCATAAATACCTGAGAAATCAAGATTCGTAAGTTCATCGCTTATCCTTCGGGGTATAGGATTGTATCGCGCGGCTACGCACACTCGATAGCTGCATACTCCATAACAACAGCGAGTTTGCTTTCGAACCATTCATTTCGTGGCATAAACACCGTAGAGATTTTACTCAACCTCAAGCCAAGATACTGCTTTCATGACAACTAAGCTGAACTATTTTTCAATTGATTTTCAGGCTAAACTCAACTATCACCACGACTATCGCCACGGAACAAACAAAATTCGAAGACTTCAGTTTCTCCCAATAACTTGAATGCTCAGAGAGCAAGGAACGAAGATTGAGGAGCGATAAGTATTTCTTCATTTCGAAGGGAGCTGACGAGTTCCTCCAGGTCGCGGTGCAGATGGCGGATTCCTGCTAGCTCGATCCAGTTTGTGCCTTCATAAAGTTGAGGCAACAAGTTCGATTCGGCAGAAATTTTGGTGCGAACCCTCCGAACAATTCTAGTGGCATTGGGTTTCGAACCATTTCGAATTTGAGCCATGGCTAGCGCGAGCCTGGGCATCGTGTTCTCGGTTGTCTTTATGGACTTGAGCCCACGTTCAATTGAAAGGGAAATAAGTCATAGTAGTGACAGCATTGGTCTTGAATCAGGGCAATGGTCGCGCCGTCCGGTCCAATGCTGCATTGTTCGGCTCGTCAATCTAGTTGACCAAGCTCCAGCCTGCTATCGACCTGGCGCAAATGGATCTCTTCAATCAGAACTTTGTCTTGAGGTGGGTTGTTTTTCCTCGTCGATGTTCCGCGCTGAGGATCGCGAGTCTTGTTCCCTCTGGGCTATAGGTCGGTTGCTCAATTCGGCCTTCTTTTGCATAGGACAAGCTATGTCGTTGAGCTTCGTCACTCCACACTAGTTGCTGCGCGTCGGGACTATTGCTCAGCGGCGAAATTCATCGGGAACGTTTTGAATAGTAAATCAGTTGAAAGCCTTGGCAAACTCGAAAGCTACTAATAATGTCCCGGCCATTGGTTTCGAACTTCCTGTTTGTAAACATGATGACGGCCTGCACATCGATCAAGAATTGAAGCAACGACCACTCCCATCCAAACACATAAGCATATTCCAAAGATAGGAAAGACGAACGACATAGTCCTTTGCAGATCAAATCCGAGCGATCCAACGATGAGCATGACTGCAGAAAGGATAAGGATGGGTAGAAGGAAACTAACGAAAGGTACAACGATGAATCCCACGAGATAAGTTCGAATGATCCGCCAAACGGAATTCGGGACCCTTCCCAGTACCTCGATCCTTGTTTCAAAGCCTGATCCGTTTCCAGTTAAAGCTAACAGAGAACTGAGGATACCGCTTCGTTTGATTGGAGTCTCCAACACGCGGACTCTGACCCTGGCTATCGGAAATATGGGTAAAAAGAACACGACAAACCATTCCGTTGCATCGGCTGACCCATTGCTGTTTCTTTGCCAATCGAAATGAAGTGTTCCAATCCCATTGTATGTGGACATGACTGCCTCTTACTATCACTGATGAAAATTGGCGGCGAGCTATAGAAAATTCGAAGTTTAGTGTACGACAGTTGCAAAGGTAATTCAGCAACTCGCTAATTCAAAATGTGCAATTCAAGAATCGAGTCTGAACTTGGTGTAGAATAACTGCCGCGAAAAAAAATAGTTGCGGAGTCCTCAAATCGATTCAACATGATCCACATTGGCACTTACAATTGGGCGAAAACCATTGGAGCAGGCCAGTTCTACTGCTCAAAGTGCTTGGCGATGTCACCGTATCGCCACCGATCGTCGAGGCCGTTTCTCACGATCTACTTCATCCCGGTAATTCCCATCGGAGGTACGACCAAGTTCGTTGAATGTTCGACTTGTAAGCTGCAGTATCCCGAATCGATCATTGCCCCGGAGCCTTCGACGGGAGACTTCGCCGACGATCTTCTGCATGCGGTTTGCCTGACCATTTTGGCGGACGGAGTCGTAAATACTGAAAAGTAGATCGAGCGGTCCAAGTCCTTCGGGCTATGGGAAATGCTCTGTATACGACCGACGAGATAAAGCAGCATTGCGATTCCGTGTGCTCGCGATTTCGTTCCCTTGGTGAGTTTCTTTGGCGATGCAACTCCAGGTGGCTGATTGAAGACAAACTTCGAATCATCCAAGCTGTATTTCTGATTGCCAGTTTGACCGGCTACATCAGTCGAAATCGACTCAAACCGCTGGCGGATGCTGGTCGAATTTTGGGGATTTCTAAGTCAGAATTAGAAGATTGCATAATTCAGGCACAACAGATAAAGCTCGTCTAACCGGACTTACTTGGGTCCTGCGGACGAATTTACCACTTTAACTAGATCCAGTGCACGTGAGATTCACCTTAAGTTTAGAGTGCGTGTTTAACGCGGGATTCCCCCAGATCTTCGGGCTTGTGTTTCTACGCAACTCGACGAAGATTAGTACCCATGCAAACACAACTTCGGAGCCAAGGTTTCAACCAGCTCGTTACGGCAAGTCCAACGATTCTGCCGAGCCTGCTGCAATGTGACTTTGGCAATCTAAGAGCAGAAATTCAGCAGTTGGAAAATGCTGGAATCCGCGCGTTACACCTAGATGTGATGGATGGACATTTCGTTCCCAACTTCACCTATGGTATGACGATCGTTTCCGCCGTTCGCAAGCTGACCACCTTGCCGTTAGATGTCCATTTAATGATGTCTAACCCAGGTGACTACATTGAGCAGTTTGTAGAAGCAGGTGCTGATTGCCTCACCATTCACGGTGAGATTGGGGGCGACAAAGCTGTAATTCTTCAGAAAATCAAAGCTCTGGGAGTCTCAGCCGGAATTGCTATCAACCCCAAAACTCCATTGCAGGAAGTTGAGGATCTGCTTGACCTGTGTGATTTGCTACTCATCATGAGTGTCGATGCTGGGTTTGGAGGCCAAGCGTTTAATCCTGTTGCCTTGGAAAAGCTAAAGAGTGTACAAGAGACACATCCGGAGCTGCTACTAGAGGTGGATGGCGGAGTTAACCTGAAAACAGTGGCTGATTGCGTCCATGCTGGCGCTCAGTTGTTAGTGGTTGGCTCGGCAATCTTTGGACAGGATGACTATCGGCAAGCCGTAAAGCGGCTGACCGACGCCATTGGAAGGTGATCTCCTCTTTAGTTTAGGACTATATGTTAGACGTCATCATTATTCGCCCCGGTTGCACGACCTTCGATGAAGCCGGACGCATTAAGGGCTCGCTCGACATTCCACTTTCGGAAACCGGGCTAGCTCAAGCCGAAAAGCTCTCCTTTGCTCTACAGACGATCAAGCTCGATTATTTATTTGTCGCGCCCTGTCTTTCAGCTCAAATGACTGCCGAACGTATTGCTGAGCGGCATTTTTGTAAGGTGAAGACACTGGATTGGCTTCGCAATTTGGATCATGGCTTGTGGCAAGGCAAGTTGCTGTCTGAAGTAAAGCGCTGCCAGCCAACCTTTTATCGACAATTTCAAGATAACCCAGGGGATGTTGGCCCGCCAGGCGGCGAAACGGTTTCACAGGTTTTACAACGCCTTCAAGCTCCGCTAAACAAGCTGTTGCGAAAGCACGAAGGCGGTAGAATAGGCTTTTTGGCTCCTGATCCGATGGCCACCATTTTGCAGAGATGTTTAGACGGTGGGCAACTTGGGGATATTTGGCAATTGGAACAGGATTCTGGATCATTTGAAGCAATTCACTTACAATCCGCTGAAAGCCAACTAGTTTTGCAGGTGGTTTAGTGCGAAATCTCATTCCAATGGCACGGCGCAAGCCGTCCGGTTCCCATTGATTTCGCTAACGGTTATCGGGCAACTTGCGCTGCTCCGCTAGAAATACAAGCCTTAAGGTTAGCAATGGCAACTGTAGATTCATCGACAGACAGAAGTGCTCCTCAAAAGCGTGGCGTGCCCGAAGGCTTGTGGATGAAGTGCCCAGGCTGCAACGCTACGATCTATCGCAAGGAGGCCGAGCGTCTGCAGAATGTTTGCCCCAAGTGTAGCTATCACTTTTACGTCTCAGCCCTTGATCGAATCGCGCAAGTACTGGACGAAGGTACTTTCGAAGAGTGGGACGCTCAGTTGCGGCCTACCGATCCGCTTGAGTTCGCTGATTCGAAGCGATACGCCGATCGACTCGTGGCCGAACAGAAGCGTACTGGTTTGACCGACGCTTCACTTACAGGTTGCGGGATGATTCGCGCACGGCGCGTTGCGATTGGAGTAACCGACTCCGCCTTCATCATGGGTAGTATGGGGTCGGTGGTCGGTGAAAGATTGACTCGACTGGTCGAGCGAGCTACCGAGCAAAATTTGCCATTAATCATCATCAGCGGTTCAGGCGGAGGAGCCCGAATGCACGAGGGAATTTTGTCGCTCATGCAGATGGCCAAAGTTTCAGCCGCTTTGTCTCGTTATCATGAAGCCGGTGGACTGTACATTTCAGTTTTGACAAATCCAACGATGGGTGGAGTCGCTGCAAGTTTTGCTTCATTGGGCGACTTGGTCTTCGCAGAGCCCAAGGCGTTGATCGGATTCGCTGGCCCAAGAACGATCAAGGCAACAATCAAGATAGAGTTGCCGGCCGGATTCCAGACCAGCGAGTTTCTGCTTGAGCACGGCTACATCGATCGAATTGTCGAGCGAGCTAGGCTCAAAAACGAGATCGCTCGAGCCATCGACTACTGCGGCAAGTAGAGTTTCCTCTTATTTCTTCAGCAGGATCTACGAGGGCTTCGCGAGTCCAAGAGAAACGAACTGGCTGTCTTCTTACGCAACACACTAAATACTCAGGCGTTTCATTCGAATTCATGAAAGCTCTTTCTATCGCTTGGAAAGACTAATGCTTAATGATGATGGAGGCAAGCCAGGAAACGAAGCGATAATCGGTCGCTTCTCAATTGGTCACCTGTTTATTCTGACAACATCTGTAGCTATCATCTGTTCTGTAGCAGTTTGGTTGGGAAGTTTCTATGGGATACAGGCAGTCGTTCCTGCCGTTCTCACCTTAATCGTTTTGGCATTAACTCGCTGTAGTACGACTGTAGGTGCTTGTCGCGGAGTTATCGTGCTAGTGGTTCTGGCAATGACCGTCTTGGCAAGGGTTGAGTTGTCCGATCCGAGGTTCTGGAAAGATACGATCTTGCTTGGTTTATTCGGTTCGGCATTCGGCTCATCAATACATGCTCTGAAGCTAAGGTATTACTTCATGGGAATTGTTTGTTTTACTTTGGCTCTGATTTGGTTGTTGCTAATTCCCTTGTTTATTGTTGAAACACCTCAGAATTTGAAGCGTGCAATTCCCAATTCGTCTGGCGCAGTAACTTCGCCAAGCAGCCCATGAGGCGTGGTTGTACTGTGACTTTCATTTCAGGTTGACGAGCCTTCGAACGGCTGTGAAAATCCACACAAGACCTGGATCGTCTTCCCAGTCGCATATCGTTTCGGCTCGAACTACTTTTCGAAAACACCATTCCATGACCAGTTTTTTTGTTAGTCTTGATGGCATCGACGGATGTGGCAAGTCGACTCAGATCGCTCTGCTGAAGCAATGGCTCGAAAATCAAGGCCACTCCGTATTGTTGGTCAGAGATCCAGGTGGTACGAAGCTCGGTGAATCCTTGCGAGAAATTCTACTTCATCGCAAGGAGATACCGCTGGCAAGTACGGCAGAGATGTTGCTTTACATGGCGAGCCGAGCCCAACTGGTGCGCGAGTGTATCGAGCCCGCATTGGCGGAAGGACGAGTCGTCATTTCCGACCGTTATCTGCTGGCGAACGTTGTCTATCAAAGCTGTGCAGGTGTTCCCGCAGAGTCCATCTGGCAGGTTGGCAGTATCGCCACTGGTGGGCGAGAGCCCGACTTGACATTCGTTCTGGATTTGGATCCAGCGATTGCCTACGGCAGAATGGAAGGCGAACACGATCGATTGGAGAGTCGCGGGCTAGATTACATGCGCGCAGTTCGCGATGGCTTCCTGAATCAGTCCAAGCAGTTGGGCAATAAGGTAAAAGTCATCGACGCCAACCAATCGATCGAAGCGATACAAGATCAAATCGCCGCCGAGCTAAGTGTTCGGCTGCTCTCTTAACTAGACTCGTCCTGGCTTCGTCATTTCCTAGCGAGGATTTTGAAACACAAGATTCGAGTTTCAATTATTCGAAATTTTCCAAGTGTGCGCTCAGAAAGTTGATTTTGTCTTAATGTGCGAATAGGAACTCTGAACTACTCATTAGACTCCACAGGAAATCCTCAACGGCTTCTCTGCGTGGAATAGCTGTGGTTTGTGCATCATTGAGTTCCTGGGTTACGCGTTGTAATTCTTCAGCGGTGGGAAAACGCGAAAGAGTTCTCAAGTATCCAGCTTCAACGATTTGAGCATCGTTTAGATTTGCCTCCAGCCACTTGCCGATGACGCAATCGGTGTGAGCCAATTTCTCATTAATTGTTGTGCCATTGCTTAGGTGCAAAACTTGAACCACAGTTGGCTGATCGCTTCGTTCACATTCACAGGTGATTCGACGCTGATTGCGTCCGAATGTCTGCAAAAAGTAGTTTGAAACGGCCGAATCGTATAGTGCGATCGACTTCGTTCCGGCCGGATAAAATGCCGTTGGTTGTTTATCCGCTCCCGAGAACTCAATCTTGTCGAACACGGTGGGCACATTGGTGACAGACACAACTGCATCGTGCAACACTTCAGCCATTAGCCGTCGAGGGTAGTAGCGACAATAGAAACGTTTGTCAGACTGATTCCATGGCTGAGCCTCAGCGGAAAGCTGGTAGACCTGCGAGGTCATGATCAGCCGCATCAAGGCCTTCAAATCGTAGTTATTGGCGATTAAATAATCGGTCAAAGCCGTCATCAACTTCTGGCTGCTCGGTGGATTACTCACGCGCAAGTCATCCACGGCGTCCACGATGCCAACTCCCATAAAGTTGGCCCAAACTCGATTCACGATAGCTCTGGAAAAATAGCCGTTCTTTGAATCGGTCAACCAGTTGGCCATTGCAACTCGACGGTCTTCAGTACTGTTGGGGTCCAAAGCTGGAGAGTCAAGCGGCGCAGGCGGTTGAGGTTTACCTCGGGAGGGCTGGATCAACTCTCCGCGTTCAAGCACCACTAGCGTGCGCTTACCATCACCGTTTCGAGCATCGCCGCCCCAGCCTTTCGCTCGAACTCGCGAGAACAGATTGGCCATCGCATAGTACTGATCATTGGTCCAACGTTCCAACGGGTGATTGTGACATTTGGCACATTCGATGGACAAACCCATAAAGGCCAAACAGGTGTTCTCTGTCATCGCCTCGGGCGATTGGTGGATGGCATAGAAATTTGTTGCTCCCTGCTGAATGCTGTCGCCTTTGGCAAGGACAATCTGTCGCGCAAACTGATCCCAAGCCGTATTACTTTCAACTTGAGATCGAATCCACTTGTAAAAAGCTTCCACTGCTGCGGGTCGAAGTAAGTTTCCATTCACCAGCAGAAGATCTGACCAGCGATAGGTCCAATAGTCCACGTAATCTTTGCTTGCCAATAGTCCATCGATCAGCTTCTCACGTTTGGAGACCTCGTTGCCAGCGAGAAAGTTCTTGACGACTTCAGGCGACGGCAATGATCCAGTCAAGTCTACGTAAACGCGACGAACAAAGGTGGCATCGTCGCAATTGGGCGACGGCCCTAGCCCCAACGACTTCCATTCATCAAGGAGAATTTGGTCCAGTTGATTTTTCGGAGTGAACTGCGCCAAAGCTTGTTCTCTGGATGTTGACAATGTTGGCGGATCGCTAGGCAATTCAAATTGAACATCCATCGAAGCAATGGCAATACGACTGGCAAACCAAGCCACTATCGCTCCACGACCTTGTCCAACAATTTTCACTAAACCGTTTGCGTCAACCTCAGCCACGGTTTCATTGCTTGAGCTGAACTTGGCCCACTGAGTCACATCTTCAAGTCGCCCGTCTTCATAACGCGCGCGGACGATGAGTTGCTGTTTCTGCCCTAGCTTGGCGTCGAACTTGCCTGGAAGCACTTCTATTCCGCTCAGCGGAGCGTCCAAGGCCAGCGGGCCAGGTGAACCACTTTCGATCCACTGCAGCAGAATTTTGTACGCTTCAGAATCCTTATCTAATCTAAGGCCGCCCTTATGAGCGACCTCCATCGTCGGTTTCGTCAACAACAGACTGTTTCCAGGATCGCTCGGTTCAATTCGTCTTCCCTGATCTTGGCGAGTGATCGTAAAGTGATCGGCCTGAGGATCGTATCCCAACAAAGAAAGCTTGAAACCTCCCTTACCAGCCAATGCACCGTGACAGGCTCCACTGTTACAACCTTGACGAGCGAGGACAGATTGCACGTGCGCGGCGAACTGCCAACGTTGCGGCTCGCTCACGCCATTCACGGTTATCGGAATTCGAGCAACTTTCGAAGAATGAGCGACTCGCACGATTAGTTCTGTTGCTCCATCGCCAACAGCCACGACGCGATTATTTTCAACTCTGGCAACATTCGAGTTAGCAACCGACAATTCAACACCATCTGTGACTTGTTTGCCAACTCGCAGGCTCCCGTCGGACGACGTCATAGCTTGTTGAACCAGAACGCCTGCGGAAGACTGCTGTCCCGATAGTGAGATGACAGTCGGTAGAACCGTGAACTCGGCTTGAATAATCGCTACTTTTGTCAGCAAAATTAGGGAAGCAAGAGCGACTCGAAACATAACGGCAGGGCTCGCAACATGGCGGGATAAAAACGAAGGAGGAGAGTCTTCCTAGTATAACTCGCTAGGTTATGGACTGCCACGTAGCCAGATATCGCGAATAAGTCCGTGAAATTCGCGAAAATTGGTTTGTTGCCAACGCGAGGAAAACGCTATAAGAAAAAAACTTAAGGTGCCTCGCGAGTGCCTTTCTTTTGGAATGGCTCACTCATCACGATCTCCGTTAGCAATGTGCTGAACTTGTAATTGTCCTTGCTGAGCTTCGCTACAATCTTGTCGACGGCACATTTGTCGTAGTATTCCAAGCCTCGACCGAGCGCGAAGGTGAGCATCTTTTCGGTCAAGCACTGCACGAAATCATCCCGATTCCTTGAGGACAATACCTTTCTCAATTCTTGAGCGTTTTTGACGGCTGTTCCGTCAGGCAACACTCCCGACGCGTCGATTGGTTGTCCTTCATCTTTGGTCCGAAAGCGTCCAATAGCGTCGTAATTCTCAAGTGCCAAACCGAGCGGGTCCATCAGCTTGTGACAGTTCGCGCAGGCCGGATCGGCTCTGTGTTGCTCCAGCCGTTGACGTAGAGTTCCAGTCAGCTTTACTTTCTCAAGTTCAGGCACGCCGGCTGGGGCTGGTGGTGGCGACTTACCAAGCAGGTTATCAAGAATCCACTTGCCTCGCTTCACTGGACTTGTCCGAGTTGGATTGCTGGTCACTGCCAGAACACTAGCTTGCGTCAATAGACCGGCTCGTCCAGTGCCTTTCAGAGATACTTCGCGAAACTCTTGCCCCTTCACATTGGGAATTCCATAGTACTCGGCGAGCGGTTCATTCAGATAGGTGAACTCACCATCTAGTAGTTCCAGCACACTTAGATTCTTTCGCATCACTCCAGCAAAGAACGTCAAAGTTTCTCGCTCAACCAACTTGCGTATCTCATCGTTCCATTTCGGAAAAGCGTCCGAGTTGGGTTTAAAGTTCTTGAGCTTGCGAAGAGTCAGCCACTGACCAGCAAAGTTCTCGACGAACTGATTGCTGCGTGGATCCTTCATCATGCGGGCGATCTGCTTTTCCAGATTGTCGCCTTCGCGAAGCTTTCCAGACCAAGCCAAGGCCAGCAACTGGTTGTCCGGCATCGAACTCCACATAAAGTACGACAGCCGCGTTGCCAATTCGAAATCATCCAATTGTCGATAGTCGCTGGAAGAAGCATCACCTCGTGGTGGTTCGACTCGAAAAAGGAATTTTGGCGAGATTAGCACTGCTTGAAGCACCACCTGCATCGACTCCTCTAACGAACCTTCATTGCCTCGCACCTCAGCGGCCAATTGCATCAACTGCTTCAGCTCTTCATCAGTCGCAGGTCGTCGGAAGCCTCGACTGGTTAGCATCTGTACCATTTCTCGGACGGCAGATTTCTCGTCCTTCTTTTCGATCGATTCAAGCAATTGCTTGTGAAGCGGGCCAACCTTGGTAATATCAAGCTTCTCTTTCGACTCACGCGTGCTGGTAAGCTCGATGTGATGAATGTGCAGGTTTCTATCCTGCTGCTTCTGACCATTCTCGGCAGGGCGATAAAAGTCGTTCATGAACTTGATGCCGATGACATTCTCGCCCTTCTTGAACCGGTGATCTATCTTGAAAACCTTGGGTTCACCGCGTTCGTTTGAAACGGACAGTTTCTTGATCGGCTTGTCATCAACAAAAATGGTCGCCTGCGCCGGTTCGTCGCCAGCTTGATCAGCCGACAGAGTAATCTTGATTTCGTAAGGACCACCCCAGGGCAGCGCTTCGTTCAAAGTCGCTGTGCCAACTGACGCCAATGTTCGCTGGCTAGCGCCGTTGCCATCGCCCTTCAATTGCGAGCCCGCATACTCCGCGTGAAACGTCTCACCTGCGGGAGGTGTCATGAAAACTTGTCGGCTAATCTCCTCGGCTGACAGTAGGTACTTTTCCATTAACAATGGTGGCAGTGTGAGCACATCGCCAATATTGTCAAAGCCGTAGCCAACATCATCGCCAGGAAAATTGAGTGCCGGTGTGTAATCGACTTTAAGGAACTCTTTGATCGTGTTTCGATACTCGGTTGCATTGAGTCGCCGAAGAGTGACTTGACCGGGATTGGGAGCCAGTCCGCATTCGTACTCCGAAATGGTGGCGTTGATCCACTGCTTGAACTGAGCTCGCTCCGGATCCGTCATTGTGCTCGATTCTGATGGCGGCATCTCCTTCAATTCGACTCGCTGAATGCAACGCTCCCAAAGTCGTCGAGACTTAAGGAAGTCGACTGGCTTGTCGAAATGGTCAAGCGTTACACCTGCGTCCGGCTCCGAACCAGAATGGCAGTCGATGCAGTGCTTCTTCAGCAATGGTTTTACTTGCTGAACCAACTGTTGAGCTTTGCTTTCTTGAGCGAGTGCAATTCCGTAGGGTAGCCCAAGAACAAGAACGACTGCAGCAATGTAAGCGCGGAGCAAGGTTCGAGTAAGATTGCGGTAAAAACGATTCGAGCTAATCATCAAGCATCCTGAGGATTGCGTAACTGTTTCCAACGACGGTTTATTCTAGTCGGAAGGCGACTTTCGGCGAGGGAGATCCAATTCGCGCCAGTAAAACCCTCAGCTAGCGTTCTAGCGCTGTAGGCTAAGTGTAGAATGCCATTGGCACTCGATTAGGAACCAAGCCTCACCAGGGCCGAGTCGTAATCACGCCTTCTTCAGGGCTACTCGCAGTTGCGTAAAGTCGCTTGGGTATTCGACCCGAAAGATAGGCTAACCTACCTGCGATGGCCGCATACTTCATGGCATGCGACATTCCGATGGGGTCGCGAGCATGCGCGATGGCGGAATTCAGCAGTACACCATCGGCTCCAAGCTCAAATGCGACTGAAACGTCACTAGCTGTTCCAACTCCAGCATCAATAATCACTGGATAGTTTGGATCGCCTTCCTTCAGGTACTCAAGAATGATCTGCAGGTTGTTCGGGTTGAGAATTCCCTGGCCGCTTCCTATCGGACTTCCCGCAGGCATAACGCTTGTCGCTCCGGCAGACTTCAATCTTCGCGCAACGATTGGATCATCGCTGGTGTAGCACAGTACATGAAAACCATCGGCGACCAGTTTCTCACAAGCTTCGATTGTCGCTAATGGATCGGGCAGCAAAGTCTTGCTATCTCCGAGCACTTCTAGCTTGACCCAATCCGCACCTGGGTTTTCCAGCGAGCGGAGAATTTCGCGACCCAGTTTGGCTACACGAACTGCGTCCGCAGCACTGTAACATCCTGCCGTGTTCGGTAGAAGAATGTACTTAGCGGGATCGATGTAGTCCAAAATGTTCTGGCCAACTCGGTCGTACATACGCTCGCGACGTACGGCGACCGTAACTGCGCTAGAGCCCGACGCTTCCAAGGAATCTCGCATCAATTCCAGCGTGTCGTACTTGCCAGTACCGATGATCAATCGACTTGCCAACGAGAATGGCCCGATTCGAAGCGGCGCATCTAGCGAACTGGCAGCGTTCTGTTCTGTAGTGTCGGTGGCCAAGTTGTTTTGGGGTGTTGAGGGTGGTGGGAATAAGAGAAATAGTTCCAACACATCAGCAAGAACGATTCCTGTTGTTGCTGCAAATTATAAGCGAACTTGGCACTTATGGTAACCAGCAGAATTCTCGCGAATCGCTCGACGGGAGAGCAATAGAAAGAAATTCTGACTACTCGATGATCTCCGGTGGTTCGGCCGCTCCCGAATGAGAATGTAATTACGGCCGTTTGTTCCATATTCGTGAGGGTGACGCAGCGAGGAACGAGGCGCGGCCGGGAGGGCGACAGGATCGCTTCTTTTTTGTTCAAGTCGAGATATCGCGTTTTAGAGTTGTGAAAGGCAAACTCGAGCGAATTTCAAGCCTCCTTTTTCCCTCCCCGAGCTCACATTACTCGCTTTGCGACCCTACCCGCGAACAGCTTTGAGCGGTCGTTAAGCAGCCTCAGTGCGCGGTAGGGTCTGTCAACAGCCACGTAATCGTCAGTACTCAAGTCTGAAGCTAGTTCTCCGACCCCTCCCAAACGGTCCGCTAGCGCCAATCTCGAGAACGGGCGACACTCTAGCGAATCCCGCTACGGTCAAGAATCAGCCGCCGCCGACCAGTGTTACGGCTTCAATAGCATCGCCAGGTTGCACCAAATGCGTATCGTGTTGGCCCTTGGGAACGATTTCCATGTTGACTTCAACGGCCACTAACTTGCTTCGCATCTGAGCTAATTCCAGCAACTTGCTTATGGTACAATCTGCTGGAACTTGCATTGACCGGCCGTTGAAGGTGATTTCAATCGTCATCGTTAAGTGGGCAAGCTTCAACTTGCCGATTTGACTATCTGAGCGAGCTTAGTAAAACTGCACGAAGAAACACTACTCGTCAAATGCTGCGTCAAAAGCGCGATCGCTTGGACTGAAGTTCATGTTCTTGGTGAAGCGGCAAGCTTCCGCAGCTCCAAACTCGCGATTCATTCCGCTATCTTCCCATTTCAATGCTCAATGGACCTTGATAGTTGATCTTATTCAATGCGCGGATGATCTCTTCAAAGTTCACTCTACGACCTGGACTGCGAGTCAGCACCGTCGAAGAGATCACCATTCAGGTCTCCTGCTGAAGCCTGTACGGCATTAACGATCGCATCTTTCACGTGAACGTGGTAGATTCGATCTGGGAAAGCTCGGATAAATTCAACCGGATCAACGCCTTGCCAAATCAAGTGGCTAGGGTCAAGTTGGCCAATAGCTGCGATAATCAAGTGCTTCTAGCGCTTTTCTGCTGAGTAAAGGTCAAAAGCGATTTCGGTTGGGTGCACCTCCAGAGCGAACTTCACTCCGCATTCACCAAACACATCAAGAATTGGATTGAATCGTTCGGCCAGCAATTTATAACCATCATCGATCATCGCTTGAGACACGGGTGGGAACGAATATAGCAGGTGCCAAATGCTAGACCCCGTGAAGCCGTTCACAACGCCAACACCGAACTTCTTGGCGGCGCGAGCGGTCTGCTTCAATTCTTCGATCGCTCGTTGGTTGACACCGGATGGATTACCATCACCCCAAACATAGTCAGGAAGAATGACCTTGTGCCGAGCGTCAATGTTGTCCAGAACAGCTTGACCGACCAAGTGTGCGGCACGATTGCGTGGCCAGAGTCCATGCGACTCCAGTAGAGCTCGCTTCTGGCGTAGTCGTCTTGGCTCAGCGCCTTATCCACTTCGAAGTGGTCTCCCCAGCAGGCAAGTTCGATTCCGTCATAGCCAAACTGAGCGGTCAACGGCCATTTGATCAAAGCGGTAGATCTGCCCATTGGCCAGTAAACAATGTGACGGGACTTGCCTTCACTCGAGCCTGGCTTCACCTCTACGAGATCGACACGGAATCTGTTGTGGGGCAAACGACACAAGGCCAAATAGGTTACCGCCAACTGAGCTAGTCCGGTAGTGAGGAGAGGTTTTGACTAGGCCCGTATTTGCGGCTGAAATTCTGCTACACTAGAGCGTCAGCCGGCACAATCATCCCAATGTCCACTCCTCCTTTTCCGCAGCTCTCCGAGGCGGAGCAAGATGCTTCAAACCGCTCTCCTTTGGTCCAGGTTTTCAAGTTGAGGATAGCAATTTTCCTCGCACTGCTAAGCTTGCTTCATATTACGTTGGGAAGCAAGAGCCAATGCGTTGGAAGAGTCAGCCTCTACACTCGCCTTAAGCAATCAGGAGTTCAAGGCGGTTCGTCGTGAAGCTCAGGTTGAACGCGCTGGAACTGAGCTTCGTGATTTGCAACCAACTCCATCGTATCACGTCCAAGGCTTGGACTCTGATCCGTCCATCGTGGCTGCGGCCAAAGAACGCTACTTCGCCAATGGAAGTTACGGTGAACTGGCTGTCGATCAACTGATCGGCGATCAACTGCCGTATGTCGACAACCTTGTGAACCTGCTGATTGCTGAGAAGTCTGCTGGAATCAAAAGCGAAGAGATCCTGCGAGTTCTTGCCGAGGAGTCGCATTCATCAAAGCAAGAAGGACGGCTCGTGGGCGAAAGTTGTTAAGCCGCGACCTAGCGACATCGACAGTGGTCCTTTTCGCACCATGATGCAACGGGAAACGCAGTCGCCAAAGATCAGCAGGTTGGACCACCGCGTCACTTGCAATGGGTAGGCAGTCCCGGATACTCAAAGACACCATGATCATGGCTAGTATGAGTGTGCCCTCGTTTCATCAGCGGGCCGTTTGTTCTACATCATGGACGAAGGTAGCCAGATCTCTATTCAGTTGCCGGCTAAGTGGAACTTGATCGCCAAGAGACGCTTTTAATGGGACCGTATTGTGGAAGCAGAAATACCAACTTGGCAAAATCACTTGTGGCCACTGAAGAGCGGGCCAACTCAACTTTCTCGCAGGCTGGTTGCGGATGGTCAGAACATTTTTGTGACTCTTGGCTACGATGCCCCGTTTTCGAATCTATCCGCAGCGACCGGAGAGGTCCAGAAAGTCTACGCAGGAACGAAGGCGCCGGAAGAGATCGTCAAAGACAAGCGATGTACTTTTTGTAGTTGTTCGTAAAGGGTAAAAGCCGAGTTGGCAGATTACGCGCCAGTCAACGGGCGGGTGGGCGTCAAGCTTTGGCTCGAAATCTGTTTTTGGAACGAGCCCAGGCTGGTGATGGCTTTCAAGCCGAGTCCGGTAAACAGCTGGGCTAAGCAAAACTAAGATCTCCCCACTGACTTTGATCGCAGATGCGAAGTCATTCTTTCACACTGGCGAGACCATTACGGCAGTAAAACATCGGACAGGCGAAGTGGCTTGGAACAGTCCTCCGGTGACGCGTCGCAATCAATTCAACTTCAACTTCGGGCCGCGCTTAATCACCTACGAAGATGTCGTACTGTTTGCTGGCGGTGACGGACAGATGCTCGGCTTATCTGCCGTGGATGGCAAGCAGTTGTGGTCTGCCACTCACCCAAACTCAGGCTATCAGTCTCCACAAGACTTGATGGTAGTCGGCGGGTTAGTGTGGTGTGCTCCAACAACGGCAGGAAAAGACACGGGGGTATTCACCGGCCGCGATCCGAGGACCGGCGAGGTGAAGAAGGAGTTTCCGCCGAACATCGGCTACTGGTTTCATCGTTTTCTATTGCCAAGGCTGCTGATCCTGTCGATGCATTATTCCATCGCGAACGGTGTTGAGTTTGTTGATCCTCCGGCCGAAGTTAGGACGTCATCACTGGGTTCGTGGAGGCACCTGCTGTACGGCATCATGCGCGCAACGGATCGACCGCTCCGCCGAATAATTGTGCATGTCAGAGGCTAAATTGTTTGGCTTCAATTCGCCAGCACCTCTGGCTCCTACTCGACCCATTCCAACAAAAGGTGCCCGAAGAAGGACGCTTGGTCAAGTGCATACAACAAAGATCTAATAACTAGTGCGGCTGGCAAGGATGATTGGTAAGCCTTCCGTCACGACAATGAACGCAGTGGTACTGCTGCGACGGCTGTTCTGCTCAGAAGTTGAGCAACAGTAGCAGGATGCAACTGGCTGGTCGTCTAACAGCTCAGTTATTGCCGAGGTAAAAGTCTATGTCACGCGCAGCTTCGGCATGCATACTCTTCACGCCATCGACGAGGCTAGCGGCAAATGGTGTTATGGAGCTACACCATTGGGCAGGTGATTCCCCTCAACAGTCGTTAATGGCCGAGTAGTCATGGGTGGCTGCGATGGCTGGATCAATGCCTATCGGCGCATCGGTGAGCTGGTTTTTGGCGATTTCGAGTCGCCCCGCTGAATCGCAGAACGATGGCTTACGAGCAACTCGAGTCGCTATGGCCAGTACATGGAAGCGTGCTCCTGGCGAAATCAGGTTGTCTGGGCCGTAGCTGGTCGATCTGCTTTTGGACGGTGGTCTGCGAATGGTTCGATTGGACCTGAATAGCGATAGCTGCTTTCAAAACGATCATGGGCCAGAAACCAATCCAGAGACCGGCAACAACGCCGAGAGAAGGTCAAGACGTTGCAAATGCCCGTGAGTTTTGCCAGATGTTTTGTCAACTGATAAAGTTCGTCTACATGAAGTCGCAGAAGTTTGACTTCGAGGGCGTCGCTTGCAGATCAGGCCGAACTCAGGTGACGCAGCGGAACAAGCCAAAGTTCAACGAGGCGATGGCGAGAAGCATATCTTTGCTCCGATGGGATTCTTGGACGATTCGTGGTACCACCGATCCCTATTGGGTCCACGGCCAGGATTTCGCGGGAGGACATAACGGTTATTACCAGGCTGGTAAATTTGCTCCTTCTGGACAAATTCTGGTGAAGAGCAATGGCTATGTGTTTGGCTATGGTCGCAAGCCTTCAAGGTAACTGCGTTGGACGACGATGGAACGACAATTGTTGCTGCCGAGCAGAGTCCGCCGGAAATTCAAACCCGTCTGCTCTGCTGCTGGTAAAAGCTACAGCGGCTGATGGAGATCAATTCCCAAGTCCGCGGCCTGAATCCGGCCAACAAACCGCGATCACGATCGACTTGGTCGACTAATCAAACGGCGTCGTCGTGAGCATGGGTGGAAATGGTGGGCTTTGCGTTGATTGTAGAGCAGGGTAAGCCAAAGTTCTTGATGCGATGGAAGCGGGAATTGAGTACTGTCGATGGCCTAAGCGAATTGTGGGGGATGGCATCATTTGGTTGGAGTAATGGATGCGGACGCCAACATGAAGTTAACGTCGATGGTAAGTTAGTTAGCGAAGGCAAGTCGACCAAAGGATTGATCCCCAAGGTTCCTGCCAACGCGCTTTCGGTGGGTCTAAACGCTGGAAGTACGGTGGGCGATTACCAGGCTCCATTCGCATTAACTGGAATCGTTGATGAAGTACGGCTATATTTCGAAGCTGCAAGTGCAGATCGCATCAAGCAACGGTTCGAAGACGGTTCCGAGGTAGGTGAAAATCCGCACTTGGTTTTGACGTTCGACGATGAGAGCTTCCGCGATCTTTCGTTGTTCAACAACAACGGCACGCCAGGTGAAGGTGTCAGCTTTGTTGAAGGCAAAGTTGGTATGGCGGCAAAGTTTTCCGGTGCAAAGTCTGGAGAAAATCAGTCTCCCGGGACAAGCCTGGTGAAACCAAAGTGGGCCAACGACGTGCCCATCTACGTACGAGCCATGGCACTGTCCGGCGATCTACTATTTATGGCTGGACCACCGGATATTATCGACGAAGAGAAGACGTTCAAGCAGATCGCTGAACGAGACACTCAAGTTCAAAAATTGCTGGCTGAACAGGACGACGCAATTCTTGGGCGTTTCGGTGGACAGTTGCTGGTTGTCAACGCACAGTCTGGTCAGGTCGTTCATAAGCTGGAATTGCCAACGACTCCTGCTTGGGATGGTATGGCGCTGGCCAATGAACGAGTCTACATGACGACGTTGGACGGAAAAGTTGTCTGTTTTGGAAAGCCGTAATCGATGGTCAGCTCAACTATTTCTTCGCTTTGCGCTTGGCTGATGCTGTTGGTAGCCCAACCACTTCCCTGCAATATCCCTGTGTTCCGCTACGCCCTGGAACGCTGGCCATCGGATGACTATCAACTGGTGTTTTATCATCGTGGACCGCTCAGTCAGCCTGATGAAAAACTGCTCAGTAAACTTGAGCAATCGTTGGTGGTGAAGATAGCGCCCCAAAACGGAGCAACCAGCAAGTCGTGCAATCTACAGATCTTTCGAATTGATGTTGATAGTTCAAATGAAGCAAAGGATGCTGAGCCAAGTCATCTGCGCGAGCGTTGGAGGACGACGCTGAACGACAAGCCGCTGAGTAGTCCCTATGTTGAACTACGAACAGGCTCTATCGCTGGTAAACGAGTGACCTTATGGCAAGGCCCGATGGAAAAGCTGAATGTCGCATCTCTGTTTCAATCGCCAATAAGAAAAAAAATTGGTGACAGGCTTCTAAAGGGCGATGCGGTAGTTTGGCTGGTTTTGAAAAGCAACGAAGCGAGCAAGAACGCGACTGTGCTAAAGATGCTACGCGATAAGAACAAGGCACTTAGCCAAGAGGTTGAATTGCCAGACGGCATTGGGTTACCTGGGTCGGAACTTTACAGCGACGTTCCCCTGCTTCTAAATTTCAACGTCGTTGAACTCGACCGAGGTGACAAGCAAGAATCAATTCTTACCGATTTGATCAAGGCGTTGGATTCGGAGGCCTATGAAAACGACGAGCCAATTTTGGTGCCGATCTTTGGTCGGGGCAGAGCGCTTGAGGTTATACCGGCAAGCCGCGTTGATGAAGGACTCATTGGTGATTTGACCGCTTTTTTGTGTGGAGCCTGTTCCTGTCAGGTCAAGGAGCGGAATCCGGGCTTCGATCTTCTGATGGTTGCCGATTGGCAGGAGCAGTTGTTTGGCGATCGACCTTTGCCTCCGCCACCCGATACCGGTTTAGGCTCCCAATCAACTGGTCCAAAACTTCGTCCCATTCCAAGCGGGAAAAATCCGAAGTAGTAGAGTAGTGCCGAGTGAACTTGGGCAGGAGTGCGCAAGCTACGCTTTGAGCAATAAGTCAAATATTTCGAGTTTCAATCTAAATGTCTGTACTAATGCCCGTGTCGGTACTTTCTATTGCTGGCTCTGATCCAAGTGGCGGAGCTGGATTGCAAGCGGACTTGAAAACGTTTCAGCAGTTTGGCGTTTACGGTATGAGCGCTGTTACGCTGCTGACGGTGCAGAATACTGTTGGTGTCAGCGCCGTTGAGATGATTCGAGCCGAGTTCGTTTGTCAGCAGATCGATGCGGTGCTGGACGACATTCCACCTCAAGCTGTTAAGATTGGTGCTCTGGGATCTTCCGAACTAGTTCAAGTCGTATCGGATCGACTGCTAAATCATCCTAGCCAAGTACTTCGATCAGCCCCAGTCGTCGTTGATCCAGTAATGGTTAGCAAACACGGCCACTCGTTAGTAGCCGACGAATTTGTGCATGCTTTTTCAAATCAGATCGTGCCTTTGGCAACAGTGATTACTCCGAATCGCTTTGAAGCCGAGCGGCTAACGGGCACAAAGATTCTAAAGCCGAATGATGCCGAGCTTGCCGCGCAGAGAATTGTATCGATGGGAGCGAAATTCGCGCTGGTTAAGTTTGGTCAAGCGAATGAAAGTTATGCAGTTGCGATAGCTGCCGACGGCTATTCAACTCTGCTGAATCAGCCCTTCATACCATCGAACTCGACCCACGGGACCGGCTGTATCTTGTCGGCAATTGTGGCTGCGAAACTGGCTTGCCTAAGCCAAACTCGCATCGAGACTAATTGGGACAGCATCTGTGAAATCGTCGATGGCGCAATGATTCAGCTTGGCAGGGCTCTTCAGTTTTCATCACCCTTCGGACGCGGAATACGTCCGTTGAAACGCGAGTCCTTCGAACCTAAAACTGAGCCTGCGAACAAAATTGACCGATCGCCAGCCAGCCTCAGCGCGCGGAAGCTGGCTCTTTGAACCCTCCCAACCTCAAGCGCAACTACAGCCTTTTGATCAACTTTCAGGAGGGCGGCAAGCGAGGAACGAGTGGAGTCGAGAGTGCGATCGAAACGCTTCACTTTTGTGCGACGAACGGTTTCGCTGAAGAGCCTGGTGTTACCAAAGTATTGCACCGTGCGGCGAGACGTACCAACTGGCTAGACCAAAGATGAAACTTACACCGAAACTGAACTGTCAAGCTTGGCCCCTATTTCCCCTCCCCGCAAGAGCTCGCACTGCTCGCCTTGCGACCCTGCCCGCGATTAAGTTTGAGTGGTCGTTAGCCAGCCTCAGCGCGCGGGCGGGTTCTTAGCGGGGCTTCTGAATGAAACTTGCAGTACCTTACTACTTAGGCCTTATACCTGAAAACCTTCCCCGTGGCCTACTTCCAATTGGGAAATAGAGAATCGTCAAGCTGATCAAGCCACTTATCGAGATAGGCATCGATCTGGTCAGCGCAAGCTGCGTAAACAGGTTGTGGACCTCCGAACGGATCAGAAACATCGGACGAAGAGCCGCTTACCAGCTTCACTTTGCCAGATATCTCGGGCATCTGCTCAAGGATTCCATTCCGATGCGATCGAGTCATTGTCAAAATGAGATCGGCGGTATTCAATGCGTGAGTCGTCACGGAGCGGCTCTGGTGTTCAACTAGACTTAATCCTCGCTGAGCCATCGTGGCTTGAGCTTCGATCGATGCTGGTCCACCGGGAAATGCGTTTAGTCCCGCGCTGGCGACATAGACCCTTCGACTTGCTTCTTTCTCGGTACCGAATCGCTTCTCAAATTTACTGCGCATCAGTGCTTCGGCCATTGGACTTCGGCACGTATTTCCAGTGCACACGATTAGGATCAGAAACTGGGCAGCTCGAACAAGTGCGTCCTGCTGGAAGGCACCTTTGCAATCTAATTGACAACTATTCCCGTCGATTCGGACCGATGTAGCCGGGTCATCATATTGCGTTTGACCGTCATCGACAACGATTGAAAAACCCGATGAATGGTCGATGCCATCGATCGTTCGAACGGAAGCCTCCCGATGCATCAGTTGTGCAGCCACTAAAGGCCCTGGCATTAGTCGTAGGGCTTGCCGAACTGTTTCATGCGATGCTACTCGGAACGCTACTCGACCATCCACGTTAACGAGTTTCTGAACAGATTCAGGCAGGCGACCAAGTAAACTTTTCGACTGTTCAACAGCTAAATCAATGATCAGCGGTCCCGGCCAAGCTCGCGCTGCAACCCGCGCAGCAACTGCAGAAAGTTCGGGTACGTAGTCCAGCAACTCTTGACTAGAACGAAGTAGCAAACAGGTCTGAGCCGCTCGACCAGCACTCCTGAGCTTTGCAAGATGTTCGACAGAATCTCCATTCAGGCCGCTATAGACGGAGTGGTAAGCGTTTTCGAACGGCAGAGCTACTTTTCGGCCTTCAACCAAAGCTTGTACTACCAAATGCACGATGTCTCGAGTGTCTTCGCTACTTTTCCAATCCAAAGTACTTGGCATTGATAATCCTGAAGAATGTGTGCATTTGGAAGGCTGCAGGCAATAGCAACGCTTTCTAAGCCTGTAATATAATGGAAATCGAACTCGGGCAACAGAACCGCTTTTTGTTGAGCTAACAGCTATCGTGGGTAGCCAATCACAATCGAAAAAGATGGATCGTCGTTTGGCAATTGCCACCGGATTCGGCGCTATTGCCGTTGCGGCAACAGGTTGTGTTCCGCAAACCGATGGTCAAAGACCTCCAAATTTAGTTTGGGGCCAGATGGGTTTTTCTGAGGGCCGATTCCAAAAGGCCAGAGCTATCACCATTTCACCCATCGACGAAATGTATATTGTCGACAAGATGGGCCGCATTCAAGTTTTCGATACCGACGGCAATTTCAAGAGAACCTGGAGTACGCCGCTTGTTGAGCAAGGAAAGCCTGTTGGGCTCGCCTGGTCGAACGATGACCTTCTAATCGTGGCAGACACTCATTACTTCAGAGTGCTTTTCTACACACCTGCAGGTGAACTTGTTGAATCGCGGACCATTGGTGGAGAACTGGGGGATGCTCAGGTCAGTTCGCTTTTGTTACCGATGTGGTGCAAGACAAGCGCGGTTACTATCTGATCGGTCAGTATGGTCAAACTGATCGAATTCAAGAGTTTGATCCCGATGGTAAGTTTGTTCGCGTGTTTGGTTCACAGGGCCGTGAGATTGGACAGTTCTCTAGGCCGCAGGGGCTGGAGTTGGATTCAGACGGAGTGTTATGGATTGCTGACTCGTGCAATCACCGCATTCAGGCTTACGATCTTTCCTTCAGTGAGCCCAAGCTGGTCGCAATGTGGGGGACTGCTGGCGAAGATGTTGGCCAGTTGAATACGCCTTACGGCTTGGTATTCGATCGTGATGGCACTTTACTTGTCTGCGAATACGCCAATCACAGAATTCAGCGTTTCACGAAAGAGGGCAAATCGCTGGAAATTTGGGGCGGTTTCGGGAAGAAGCCTGGTCAACTACTCCACCCTTGGGGATTGGCTTTGGATAGTAAGCACCGAATGCATGTTTTGGACTCAGAAAACTACCGAGTTCAGCGCTTCCAAATTTGATTGCAATTTCCTGCAAATCTTGAGGATCGTACCATTTCTGACGACGGGTAACCTGCCTGTTTCTGGATAGTTTAGGAAATTGTTGAAGTCGATTATTGAGTTGCAAAACGAACTCGATAAAGTCGAACGTGTTAGCGCTGGATTGAGCTGCTGAAGGGGAGTAAAAGGTTTCCCCTTGCCTCCGCCAGACCAGTTGCGAAGGATAGATGGGCGTCACCGGTTGACGTCGCTTTCCTGAAAACAAATGACTGCACAAGTAGCTTCGGTGCTTGGATAGATTCAGCTCACCTAGATCATCCTCCAGTTCCCCAGGCATCGAATCAAGCGGTAGCAGTTGTAACGATCGCACCCCTTTTAACAATCAAAAGTTCTATGACACACGCAACTGACGAAGTGGAACTGCTACTGCGCAATGCGCGGCTGAGAGATGAGCTGGAGCCATACATCGACGAATCTGTCTCGTTGGTACATTTCCGTCAAATGAACCTCAAGGAAGAAAACTGTTTTCTTGAGTCAATGCTGGCCTGGGAGCGAGCGCCAGCGCTGCCGATCTCGCGTTGGTTCGATCCTGAGTTGAAGTTGCCTTCCCCCGGGAAACTCGACGACGATCTTCTTCGCAATTTGCTAGACGACACAGTGGATCGACTGTTTTCAGTGCGTGTCGTGCTTGAAATGACCGATCACCTGTCAGACCGCGAGCTTTACACGTTGATCTATCGCGATATCCTTCCCGCCTGCGAAAAGAAAATCGATCTAGCTGGTAATTACTTATGCTGGCGATGTTTGGATGAAACTGACACCGAAAACTGGCTGCGATACTACGCAACGGAGACAGAACGACTTCAATACATTCAGCAGTACATGCAACCCGTGCCTGAGCCAGAGGATCCGCCGTATCCTCGCAAGCTTCCTCGCGCCTCTGAACTATAAACAGTATCTATTGCCGGGTTTTCAGGGATGACAGTCGTAAGTGATATCGTGAGTTGGATGAACGCTCAAGCGCCATTGGCGCTCAGCGAATCGTGGGACAATACTGGCCTGCTCCTAGGTGATTTATCGGCCGGTGTTTCTAAGATTCAAACCTGTTTGACGCTCACTCCAGCAAGTGTCGATGAAGCGATTAGGAAGCAAGCCGATCTAGTGATTGCTCATCATCCCACGCCTTTCAAGCCACTCAATCGAATCACTACGGAAAGTTATGTTGGCAAGCTGTTGTGGCAGCTTGCAAGTCATCGAATCGCAGTTTACTCACCTCACACAGCCTGGGATTCAGCAGAGATCGGAATTAACGCCATGATCGCTACTCGACTTGGTCTGAGTCGAGTTCAACCGCTCATTCCTTCGAGTATTGAAGGGCTAAGTCACCTAGGCGCTGGACGGACTGGCCAGTTGGATAGCAAGCCAAGTGTCGAGCATTTTTGCAAGCTGGTAAGACAGGTAATACCCAACTGTCGCTTGCGAGGCGTGGATTGCAGCAACTCGATCAGCAGAATCGCCATCGCCTGTGGAAGTGGTGCAAGCTTATTGGGAGCCGCTGTGAAGCATGGCTGCGATTTGTTTTTGACTGGCGAAGCTACCTTCCACCAGTGTTTGGAAGCTGAGGGAGCTGGAATCTCAATGCTGCTGATTGGCCACTTTGCCAGTGAGCAGTTCGCCATGGTCGAGCTGGCGAATCGAATTTTGCTGCAATTTGCAGAAGTTGACTGTTGGGCGAGCCAAATGGAGCAAGATCCAGTCAAAGACTTCCATAGCTACTAGAAAATAGACAGTCTAACTACGCATTTCGTTGACTGGACGGGGACCTAGCCTAGAATGTGACCAGCCGAATGGTAAAAGGGGCTCGCAACAGGCATAAACACCTCGTAAAGCACATCGACAATCGCGCTAGCCGCGCAACCCTGGGAAACAAAAAGGAATAGATTATGACCAAGTGGCTTGCTGCTTTGCCAGTCTTCAACGAAGAAGGCTATGTCGACAATGTCTTGGCAGAAGTTTCGAAGTACGCAGACAACATTTTGGTGATCAATGATGGCTCTACCGATGGCACTATGGACCGTTTGAAGAACTGGTCGTCGCTAAACGTTGTCAACCACGAAGTCAATCGGGGTTATGGAGCAGCCCTGAAATCGGCATTTCAGTTCGCAATCGAAAATCGCTACGATTGTTTGGTGACCCTGGACTGCGACGGGCAGCATCAACCGATGCGAATACCTCGTTTTGTAGCAGCCAGTACCAGCGCCGATATCGTTTCAGGTTCTCGTTACTTGAAGCGTTACGAAGGCGATAGTGCACCACCTTCCGAGCGTTTGTTTATCAATCGACAAATCACGCGTGATCTGAACGAACTGCTGTGCTTGAACTTGACTGATGCGTTCTGCGGATTCAAAGCCTATCGAGTCAAGGCCCTCGAACAACTGAATATCACTGACGATGGGTACGCTATGCCTTTAGAGCTATGGGTTCAGGCTGCCATGGTTGGGCTGAGCGTAATCGAAGTTCCAGTGCCGCTCATCTATGTTGATTTGAATCGAACCTTTGGAGGTTCCTTAGACAACGGCGAACAGCGTCTGCAATATTATCGTCAGTGCATCGATAAAAGCGTTGCAGCGATGAAGGATAAAGGCTTTAGCTTGCCTTCAGCGAAACCGAACAAGCTGTGTCGTCAATGTTGCTCCGAATAGTGGCAATGCTCAATCCATCAATTGGACATGGTTAAGTCGGCACTTTTCAGGCCTCGGTGCTACTAGAATTCAATCACTGGGCCTTCGACTAATCGCCGGGTTATGACAGACGAAGTATCTAATTCCTACGCGAGCTACTCGGCACCGAAGCATGACGGCGAGTGTTTGATCGTTCCGGATTTGGCATCAGCCAAACAACGCTTGATAGATTCTGTCGGACAAAGTTCTTCGAACAGCTTTATTTCCAGATGGAAATCAATTGCGAAATCGGAAATCGTTTCACTAGCTTGCAATTACACCTCGAGCTATCGCGACTTACCTGAGTTCGAAATGACGATCATTTCTGACGCGCAGCCAATCGTGCTTTCGGGGCATCAACCTGAGTTATTTCATTGCGGGGTCTGGTTCAAGAATTTCTTGATCTCCAGACTAACTGAAACCACTGGTGCACTTGCGATCAACTTCATCGTCGACAACGACCTTTGTCGCTCTCCTGGCATACAACTACCAACTGTCGTAGATCATCGAGTCGTTTCAAAGTTTGTGGCCTATGATCAAGCGTTAGATCCTATTCCGTGGGAGAATCGCAAGCTGATCGACCGAGACACTTGGCAAACATTCTCTAGTCGAGTCGAGCAAGTATTACCCAATACAGTTGGCCAACCAATACTTCAGCAACTTTGGCAATACGCGACGCATTTGGATCAAACTCTGCCACTGGGCCTATTGCTCTCTCAGTCGCGACATTTGCTCGAAGCAAACGCAGGACTCCGTACAATAGAAGTCCCCTTAAGTCATTTGTGCGACACACGATCTTTTGCAGCCTTCAGTCTCCACTTGCTTGAACATGCTGAGATGCTGCGATCTGCCTATAACAGTGAACTGGACTCCTATCGTCTCGCTCACCGGATTCGAAATCACGCTCAGCCGCTTCCAAATCTTGAAAGTCGCGATGGTTGGTTGGAAGTTCCCTGGTGGTGCTATTCTGGAACTTCCGATCGCACGCCGATGTATGTCCAATCGCGAGCAGGTTCGCTGTTATTGAGTGACCTTCAAGGCTGGCAAGCTGAATTGACTGGATCACTGGATAGCGCATCAGCGTTAGATCAATGGTTAGCAATTGAGAAGCGGGGAATGAAGATTCGTCCGCGTGCTCTCCTGACCACGATGTTCACTCGTCTGTTGATGAGCGATCTATTTGTTCATGGCATTGGTGGTGGGAAATATGATCAAATCACTGACCGGATCATCAGCAAAATCTTCAAGACGACTCCGCCTGCCATGATTGTCGCATCGGCGACGTTGAGGCTGAAACTGAACAACGTTCCGGACGGACTTCAGCAACCGATTGAACCGCAAATTCAGTCTGCCGAAAGGCTGTTCAAGTCGGCAAGTGCAAATCCCGAACTGTTGTTAGATCATCTGAGTTCGCTGAGCGTCGGTCATGATACTCTGCAGCAGTTGCATGCTTCGGCTAGTGAAAAGCGAAAATTGCTTGCGTCAATACCTGAAAAAGGTGAAAAGTGGGAGTGGCATGTTGCCATGAAGAAGGTCAAGCAACAACTCGCCGAGCAGGCTAAACCAATACTGCTTCAATTCGAGCAGCGCATCGACAGACTAAGGGAGCTTGCCAATCAACAGGCTTTGTTAAACTCCCGCGAATACGGCTTCTGCTTGTTCGATCTTAGCGAGGTCAAAACTGCGTTCGGTAAGTCCCTCTAGTCCCCTCTGTGACAATTCGCCCAATTAGCAGGTTAATTTGGTGCTCGATTGAAGCTACATTGCGACGCTGATAGATGTGGGGTAACATCAGGCTTTACGGAAAAGATAACCCCTGCACGGAACAGACGTTGACTCCTTCGATCTTATGGTTGTTGCTGCTGACGCTCGTGTCGATCGGCTACGCAATTTGGCTATTCAAGCACAGCGATTATTCAACTTGGGAAACCATTCTGTACATCCCTGTCTTCTTGGTGGGACGGATGTTGTGGCGAGTTAGCTTCACCAATAGCGCGCCCGAAGCATTGAAACAGGGCGCAATCTTAGCCGCGAACCATCGAAGCAGCGTCGATCCGTTCTTTGTACAGCTTGCAGCGCGGCGGCGAGTGCATTGGATGGTAGCTCGAGAATTCTGCGAGCACTTTATTTTCGGCAAAGTGCTGAAACCATTCATGGTCATTCCCACCAATCGAAGCGGACTAGATTTGAACTCGACCAAACTTGCGATTCAGTTTGCTCAGGAAGGTCGATTGGTCGGGATGTTCCCCGAAGGCAAAATCAACATCACTTCGGCTCCTTTGTTGCCGATCCGAGGTGGAGCAGCAATGGTTGCTATCAAGACTGGAGTTCCCGTAATTCCGCTGTACATTGAAGGCAGTCCCTATTGCCGAACTGTCTGGAGCCCAATACTGATGCCGGCTAGAGTTCGCATCACTTTTGGCGAGCCGATCTATCCGCGGCTTACAAGTTCGGCACAGAATGGCAATGGACTAGCAATTGCTGACTTAGAGTCCACAGCGGAATCAGACAGCTCCGCCACTGATTCAGCTCAACTTCAACTGCAAGATTTGATTTTGCGCTGGGGCGAGCAAGTAGTAGCCATGTCGGGCCATTCATCAGACTTCCAAGTGCAGCTCGGTACTGGCTCCAGAAAACGTCGGCAGCTAAGAACGGTTGGCTAGATCAACGAACCCCACCTGCCAATAGTAGCTGAGTTTTTTCGGAGCACACTGCTCACTCAGCCTGAGAGTTGTGAAGATCTGGATTGAACCAAGTTGGTCGATCGGGACGGTTGATGTTGGCCCGCTGTTCTGCCTGAGCGTATTTCTGACGACTCGTATTAACGTTCTCAATCGCCTTGAGGAAGTAGGTAGTAGGATCTTCGGCTGATCCCAGCTTGATCAAATCGAACGCATAAAGGGATTTGCCTTCGTCTACAATTCGTCGCAAGTCCGCGCCAGATTGGCCTTCGCTTGCCTCAGCGATTCGATCAATTTCTATGTCACACAGTGGCGATGGCAATTTACTGGCATGACGTCGAAGGATATTTGTCCTGGCTTTTAGATCGGGATACTTCATGTCCAACCACAACTCAATTCGACCAGAACGTACCAAGGCCGGTGGTAAATTTCCGACGTCCATTGCAGTCAGTACGACACACACCCTACCAACGCTTTTACTTTCCAACCCGTCCAACATCGTCAACAAATAACGATACAGACCGTGTTCTTGGCCACTCTCGAATATTACGTCGCTATCGTCAATGAAGATGACCGATGGCGCATTCTCTTTCGCACTCTCGAAAACTCGATGAACCATGCCATAAAAGTCCTGGGTTCCAGAAATAATCGTGCCATCGATCAAAAAGAACTTACCTCGCAGACGATGAGCCAAAGCGCGGCCAACAGTAGTCTTCCCAGTACCTGGAGGTCCAGCCAACAATACTCCACGTTTGGGTTTGAGGCCTAGTTGCATCGCAATCTCGTCATTTTCGAATGGCATGATCACATTGGCTTCAAGACTCTCTAAGACATCGTCGACCCCTTCTAACTCTTCAAGTGACACTTCAGCCACTTCGCCAATCTCAACATTGCTGGTGAGCTGTTGAGTTTGCAGGTAATTGATGAACTTTTCGGTAGTGTTTTGTTGATTCTTAAGGCAGAAACTAGTGGCAGTTTTCAGTACATGCACAGACAGTCGAGGTGCAAAACGATGAACCTTGCTAAAGTCAATATCATTTCGGTTGCCGAACTGCCCACAAAGAAACTTGTAATCCTCTTTCGATAGCTCGCTTAGTCCATATGCTAGGGCTCTCTCCGCGATCGCTCTGGGAGCAGGTCCATTTGAGGCGATCAGGATCTTTTTTTCCGACTCCTGAACGTTATCCATGAGCGCGCCAATTACGGCATCCAGTTGCCCGCGACGAGGATAGAAGTGGCCACATTCACCCATAGCACAGGTAGCAACGTGCCAATCGTCAATGATCACTGTGTTGTTTGTTTTTAAAGCCATCCAAACGGTTTTGTACAGTGCATCTTCTAGAGCTAGTGGATGATGCCCAGCAGTTGAGTTGACAAACTGACCTAGCCCTACAAACGCTCCGCCATATTGCGCGTGAATGGCTTTGCAGATGGTCGAACGTCCAAAGCCATCATTTGCCCAGAAGTGGAATACGTTGCTCATAGACCAACAACTCTTGAACCACTCAAATACGGCCTTCTGTGACGGACTAAGTTCAACGGAGCGGGCATGATAACTCTCCGAAAACTATTGAGTAGAATCGGTCAACAAATTGATTGTAGCGAATTCTTTCTCATATTATTACCCTCCGTCTCTAGAATTTGCCCAGTTACTGACTCTCCCTACCTGATCTTTCGTTTGGGCTGTTGCTGAGTGATGCAATGCACGTTGCCGCCGCCAAGCAAGATTTCGCGACTGGGCACTGTAACGACTTGTCTGTCTGAAAAAGTTGCTGGAGCAAACTCAGCCGCAGGGGCGTATCGTTGGGATCATCAAACGTCGTGGAAGTATTAGGCCGCCATTGCAGAGATAGAAGCTGCGCACACAAAGCTGCTAGCCTCATGCCAGGTCGTCGAGGCATGCAGTTGTAAGAGTGGTCGATCGATCGACATTCCTCCTTCGAAACGGTCTGAGGTTTAGGCAAATGAAGCTTCAGAACTTCCAGCTTTCGCCCCTTGGCATCGAAGCCGCAGTTAAACGCTCATATGCATCCAAGCTTCGCTCGTACTGTGGATTATTAGTGTCATCGGTCCAGGCCAGTTAACATGACTCCAGGTCGGACGAAGCGTTGGTGATGTTGTCGACGTGTCCATCAGTCTCGTCTTCGTAAATACCGCGATCCAACCAGATAATCGTTTAACTCGGCACTCTTCGCAGCACGCGTTCAATAATCTTTTGATCAAGATGCGGATTGCGATTTGGGTTCAGCAAGCACTCTTCCGTCGTTAACAATGTCCGTTCACCGTCAACGTGAATAGCACCACCTTCCAGAATAAATCCTTCGGTTCGATAGCGGTCACATCGTTCCAATTCAAGCATCTTTTGCGCAACTTGGTCGTCTCGATCCCACGGAAAGTAGAGTCCGCTTTCCAGCCCGCCCCAAGCATTAAAGGCCCAGTCGACGCCGCGTACATCTCCAGAGGAGTCTTGCAAGAATGTTGGCCCAGTATCACGGCAATTCACGCATCGTTGGTGCTCATTTCGACAGCTCGAATGGGAAACTTCGTGTTGTATTGCTTTAGTTCTGCTGCGTGGTAAAATTGATTCGCAGAAACGCAAATAAAGCCATGGGTTCAAACGCAGCGATACTTGTGATGACCTTTGCAGAAGGCATCTTGAGCGGGTTTTGCTCCCAATCGCCAATTGTCCGTCCGTTCAGGCCAAATCATCCAAGTCTGCTCGTGCTCGCACCATTCAGGCGGCATCGAGAATCCATCATGCGACGGTATAGTTCGAAGAGTTTCATCACGCGCTAGAACCTTTAGACTGCAGGACGTGTTGAGCCATCTTTGGTCAAGATTGGCGAGTACAAATCGATACGCCGATCGCGGTAGACTCCCCAAGCCGCTCGTTTGGCAGCGATAGCGCAAAGGTCAAATTGATGAACTAGTACGGACTCGTCGGCTTGATTGGCTTCCGCAACCATCGCACCGGTCTCGTCGGCGATAAACGAGCTACCGTAAAAGGTAATTGCAAAATCACCTTCGGTTTCGGTGCCAATTCTGTTCGAAGCAATTAGAGGTACGATGTTGGCAGCAGCGTGGCCTTGCTGAGCTCGTTGCCAATGGCGCCTGGAATCGATCGATTTATCATGAGGTTCGCTGCCAATCGCCGTGGGATAAAATAGCAACCTGCTGCCCAATGCCGCCATAAGCGCGAGCAACATCGAAACCATTGATCTCAACAAATGCCGACGCCAATCGCGGCATAACGAGTTTGAAAGACTTTGAAGCCAGTGTCACCAGGCGTAAAGTAATACTTCTCGCTGTAACCCGGTCCATCTGGAATGTGACTCTTGCGGTAGATTCCTAAACTTTCGCCGTCGGCATCCAGAACAACAACGCTATTGTACAGACAGTTTCCAGATCGTTCGAAGATGCTGATCGGAAGTACAACCTGTAGATCTCGGGCAACGCGGGAAAAATGCTGAACTGCTGGATTCTGATCGACGGGAACGGCAAAGTCTAAGTACTCAGGCTTTTGCTTCTGGCAAAAGTAGTTTCGTTCAAACAACTCCTGCAACAAGACAATCTGCGCGCCCTGCTGGCAGGCATTTCGAACTAATCGATCCGCTCGGTCGATATTTTCTTGGACATTCCATCCACCAATCATCTGTGTAGCTGCAACAGTTACCTTTGACATTTTGATCGCCTCGGTTACGACAATAACATAACTAATATATTCGACTATCGACCATCCCGCAGATCTTCGGTTAGTACACCCTCCTTCCCAGCCTTCTGCCTAGGAATAGCAGACTTGGTGGCTCAATCAATCTCTGCTGGGGTTTAGATGATAACGAGTGCCTATCGGTTCGATTAGCTCAATTCATTTGAATCTTCGGTGAGCTCGGTAAATGCGTTATATCGTTACCACATCAGAATTCGGACAGAGTAAAATTTCACTGATAGCAGTGACTTGCTTTAAGTTCTGTTCAGACCAATACCGGGATCAAAATGAATTGGCTCCCGGTGATCCGAAGCCGGTACCATAATGAATAATTCGCCAAAATCGATCGAAGAACGTCTTTCCAATGTAGAGGCCAAGGTCCGGGAAACTGCTCGTTTTGAGCTGTTCGTCAAGAGCATCACCTTGCTTGGCGCAGCAATTGCGTTCGGGTGGGGGCTCTACCAATATTTCGAGACTTCTAGGAACGAGTTCCGAAAGGCGTTTTGGGAGAAACGCTATTCACTTTACTCTCGTGCCACATGCGCGGCCTCGAAAATTGCTCTAGCGCGGAATCTGGACTCCGTCCACACTGAGCGCGCAGAGTTCTGGTCTCTCTATTGGGGCGAGCTTTCGATTGTCGAAAGCAAGGCGGTTCAAGAAGCTATGGTCGCCTATGGAAAGAATCTTACCGAACTTGAACTGAAGCCAGAAGCTGCAAATGGACTAAAACAGCTTTCTTACAGACTAGCTCGCGCGTGCCGCGACTCTCTCAAGGCGACCTGGGAACCTGCTCCATTGGATGATATTCCCTCCCTAAAGACCGATTGGAATAACTCTCAAGTTAGCGGAAAGGTGGTTGTAGAGTAGCTACAACAATTCACTTAACTGATTTACCAAGTCGTCGAAGTGCTTGAGTGCTGTCGTAACGGGCTCTGGTTGAGACATATCTACTCCCGCATCGCGGAGCAGATCGAGCGGATCTTTGCGGCATCCGCTGCTGAGGAATCGCAAGTAATCAGCTCGCTCAGCTTGGCCACCTTCAAGCACTCGTCGCGATAATGCGATTGCTGCGGACAATCCAGTAGCATACTTGTAAACATAGAAGCCACGGTAGAAGTGTGGGATGCGGAAGCACTCGAGACTCAACTGGTCATCGATAGCGAAACCTGGACCAAAGTACGCATTCAGTAGTCCTCGATAGACCTGCTTGAAAGATTCAACCGTTAGAGGTTGACCATTTTCGGCCATCTCATGCGTGATCTTTTCGAACTCAGCGAACATTGTTTGCCGCACGATCGTAGCTCGGATACTGTCAATCTCGTGATTCAGCAGGTAGGCCTTGAATCGCTTGTCCGAAGTAGTTTGAAGCAGGTAATGCGTTAGTAATTGTTCGTTGAAGGTACTGGCAACCTCCGCGACAAAAATAGTGTAATTGTAGTACTGGAAGGGCTGATTCTTGGCCGAGTAGTAGCTGTGCATCGAATGCCCGGCTTCGTGCGTCAGCGTGAACAGATCGTTCAAGACTTGCGGCTTGTAGTTCATCAGGATGTAAGGGTCGCCATCAAAAGTGCCACAACTGAATGCGCCGCTCTGCTTGCCCTTGTTGGGATATCGGTCGCACCATCGGCCAGCTAACCCTTTTTCCAAAACCGAGCAGTACTCGTCACCAAGCGGTTGCAGCGAATCCATCACCGTTCGAACAGCATCGTCCCATGAGCGTTCCTGCTCTAGGTCAGACAACAATGGGACGTAGGTATCGTAGTGATGGATCTGGTCGAGCTTCATGTATCGTTTTCGAAAATCGAAGAAGCGATGGACCGAGGGCAGATTCGCTCGCACGGCTGAGATTAAGTTCTCATACACGCTGACAGGAACATTGTCTGGGAACAAAGCTGCCTGGAGCGATGATGGATATCGTCGAGCTTTTGCGTAGTAGACGTCGGTGTGAATGCTTCCAGCCAGCGTGGCCGCAAGTGTGTTTTCGTGAGCCGAGAACTGATCGTAGTATTGATGAAAGGCGGTCTGGCGAACTTCTCGCTTGGGAGAGATTAGCAGTTGCGTAAACGTGGCATTACTCAACTCGATCTGTTGACCTTTCTCATTTTCGACCAAGCCGAACTTCAAATCTGCATCACAAAGTTGACGAAATGCCTTGCTGGCGGTTTGAGCCATTTCGCCCTGCATGGCCAACAAATTCTCTTCATTGTTGCCGAGCGTATGCTCTCGATAACGCGTGATGCGCTGAAGGATAAGGCGGTACTCTGCGAGGATCGGAGCATCCAGAAGTTGCTCCATCGTAGCTTGTGGGATGGCCAGAATCTCTGGACGAAAAAAACTTGCGATTTGATTAGTTCGAACCGACAAGTTTTGAAATCTGGCTACCAAAGCTTGAGAAGCTTGATTGGCTTGATCTTCCGTGGACCTCAAGAAAGCGTAAGTTCCCAGTCGCTCTGACATGCGTTCTACATCGCGGTCGAAATCCAAGCATTCTTTTAACACTTCGGGGCCTGAGCCGAGCCTGCCTTTGAACTTTTCGTATTGTCCGATTCGGTTTTCAAGAAGCTTAAAATCAACCTCCCAAGCTTCGACGCTTGGATAAAGGCTGGAAAGGTCCCAGCAATCAGATAAGGAAACTTCGTCTCTTGTTGGAATCTTAACAATCACCATAGAAAATCTCAAAACTCGGGTAGCAATGCTAGCCACAAATGTGGGTATAATGGTCACTTCAACAGCGCAGTTGCCCGGGCCGTTTTCAGGGCAATCGGACTCCGCCCAACCAACCGCTTAGGAAGACAGAGTTATAGCCAAGCCTCGATCTTTTTGGCAGACCGCTTTTACTTTGATCTCCTGAGGGCGCATACTTTTGCCTCCCACCTAAGAATCTTGATGGAGTCGATCATGGAATGTTCACAAAGAACCTCTTGTCCGAGCTGCCACCAAAAGCGCAGCATTTTCCGCACCGCTTTGTTGACCGGAATTCTAGCTGCCTGCAGTTCGTCATTTGGCTCAACAGCAAATGCCGATGAACCAATCATGTTGCCTCCAGCAAAGCCGGGAGTTTCTCGACCTGTTCTGATGCTAGGCGGAATTGAACCTGCAAAAGTGGCTGCGACTAAGAGCGAACCAGCGAAAGTCATGTTGGTCTCGTCACCTGTAGATGAAAAGGTTGTTGTTGGCGTCCCGCTGGAAGGCGGCCCGACAGCCAATTCAGTAACAACTTCTACAGCTCAGCAAACCACGGCGACGTTTACGGTCGTTGCAAATGACAATGGAAACCCGGGTCAACCTTTGACCTTAACGGTAGTAGCTGAACCTCAAGCTGACGGACCTCAAGCAGGTGAGCCCACGACGCGAAAAACGCAAGGATTCAAGATCCACAGAGTCGAAGGCGTACCCTTGGGGCAACCGCCTCACCAGGGTCCACCTAATCCAGGTTTACCTTTTCAGCCACAAATGCTTCAGCAGGCCAGGCCCCATCAAGACGGTCCAGGTCAAGATCGGCCAGGTCAAGATCGGCCAGGTCAAGATCGGCCAGGTCAAGATCGGCCAGGTCAAGATCGGCCAGGTCAACATGGCCCCGAGCAACGTCGATCGAACCAAGGACCTCAAGGACCAGATCGAGAACAACGCAATCGCAACCAGCAAGGTCCCGGTCCCAATCGCGGGGAAAGTCCTGAAAGAGGGCCTAGTCGACAGCACCAGGAAATGAGTCGACCGAACCACGGTCCACAAGACCGAGGGCCACAGGATCGGGGACCGCAAAACAGAGGTCCACTGAATCAACGATCTGATGGCCGACCAGATAACCGAGGCCCAGATAACCGAGGCCCAGATAACCGAGGGCAGATAACCGAGGCCCAGATAACCGAGGCCCAGATAACCGAGGCCCAGACAACGGACCACAGCATCAAATGGGACCAAACAACAATTCTATGAGCGGCAACAGGATGATGGTTGAACGCCGAGTGATCGGTGCCCCAGGTATGGATCCAATGATGAGCCTGCCTGGCAGTCAGCCTTCGATGGATCGAATGATGGAGTCTCCAATGATCAAGAAAATGATGACGCTCATGCAGGAGAATATGGAACTGAAGAGTCAGTTAAAGATTCAGCAGATTCAAATGGAATCGCAAATGCGAATTCGAGAACTGGAAATGCAGTTGCGTTCTCGGGATCAGCACGAGCAGCATGTCCCGCAAGCCGCGCTACTTGAGAAACAGCATCAGTTGGAGCGTCAACGCGATGAAATGGAAATGATGCGAAAGAAGCTCGAAGCTGAGCGAATGAACTTGCTAAAGGATCGAGAGCTTCAAAACAACAAGAAGAGTTCCAGTGCTAAGCCGAATTCTGAGCAAGGTTCGGCCGTTGCCAAGACCGCAACTGTGACCGTAATAGGTGATAAACTTGACAGTAAAGACCCCCAGCCGAAGCAGATCGAATTGCGGGTGATAGAGGATCGAGATGGCCACAAGATTGGCATCGCCAAAGACATGGTTGTCGAAGTACAGGGCATGAAGATTGATGCAAGTGCTCACTCCAAAGCAACCAAGGAACTCGAAGTTGAGAGAGATCAGTTGCTTCGAAAGCTAAATGAATTGGAGCATCGCAGTCGAACTCTTGAAGCTCGTGTGAAGGAACTGGCTGAGCGCCGTTCAGAAACCAGACCTGATGCTAAGTCAGACGCAAAGTCGGAATCAAAATCCCAGGCAAAACCTGATTCTAAAGCCGATTCGAAGTCCGAATCCAAATCAGAGTCAAAGTCGAGGTCCGATTCAAAAGAAGGAAAGGACCGCGAAAAAGTTCGCGACTAAGAACGCTTAACCCGCAACTGCGTGTCTGGTTCCCAGGCTCCTGCCTGGGAACCCTGTGTCTTGCAGGCTCTGCCTGCGGTTTTCGTTAGCCGCGATCCACGGACCAAGGAAAATAGCGAGGCAGAGCCTCGACGACGATGCGTTCCAACGCAGAGCCTTGGAAAGAGTTTCGTAATCCTTGCCGCATTCGCTTTTTAAGTGCTACTGTGTTACTCCTGAGAGCATCAGCACGAAGGCCTGCATTTTGGCAATCTCTTTGTATCGGTCATAACGCCCACTCGAACCACCGTGCCCCGCGTGCATCTCGACATCCATTAACAAGAGATTGTTGTCGGACTTCAGCTCGCGCATCTTGGCGACCCATTTTGCAGGTTCCCAGTATTGAACCTGTGAGTCGTGGAAGCCTGTAATCACTAGCACATTTGGATATGCCTTGGGCTGAACGTTGTCGTAGGGACTGTACGACAACATGTAATCGTAGTACTCCTTTTCGTTGGGATTTCCCCATTCATCATACTCGGAGGTGGTAAGTGGAATGCTGTCGTCGAGCATCGTGGTAACGACATCCAGGAAGGGAACTTCGGCAATAACTCCTTTGTACAACTGGGGAGCAAGATTGGTAACCGCGCCCATCAGCAAGCCGCCTGCGCTACCGCCCTGTGCGAAGACTCGTTTGGGATCGGCATACTTTTCCCCAATCAGGTGTTCAGTACAGGCTACGAAATCCGAGAAGGTGTTTTTCTTCTTCAGCAGTTTGCCGTCGTCGTACCAGTGACGTCCCATCTCCTGACCACCTCGGATGTGAGCGATTCCCCAAACGAATCCGCGATCGACCAAGTTGTAGATTGAGGGAATGAACTCGTCTTCCATGCTAATTCCATACGATCCATAGGCGTAAAGCATCAAAGGCGCTGAGCCGTCGCGTTTGGTGTTCCTGTGGTAAATGATACTAACTGGAACTTTGACTCCGTCTTTCGCGGTCGCCCACAAACGCTCGGTGACATAATTTTTCGAGTCAAACCCGCCCAGCACCGGATCCTGCTTGACGACTACCTTTTGTCCCGTCTTGAGATCGTGGTCGATGACGCTCTTGGGGGTTTTGAGCGAGCTGAACGTGTAGCGAATCTCGTTAGAATTGGCTATCGCTGTGGGTGTAAGCATCGTCGAGTAGCAGGGCTCACCGAAATCAATGAACTGCCACTGCGAATCGCTATTTTTTCGATAGCGAATTCTGGTCAGCCCATCGTATCGCTCGACTACCACCATCCAATCATTCAGCAGCTCGATATCCTCAACCAATACATTTCCGTCATGAGCTAGGACCTCTTCCCATGTCGACTTATCAACGCCTGGCTTGCTGCATTGCATGACACGATTGTTCGGAGCTTGCCAGTTGGTCACGATGACGAATCGGTCGTCCAAATGGTCTAGCGCGTATTCGTGATCATCTTCTCGAGGTAAAAACAAGACTGGTTCGGCCGTTGGATTCTGAGTATCGATCAGGCGGATTTCAGAGATCAAAGTTTGCATCGAAATGCACTGAATATAACGACGCGATTTCGTTGGCATTAAGAACAGGTTGAACTCTTCGTCCTCTTCGAAGTAGACCTGCACATCCTGATCTGCTGCAGTTCCCAATTTGTGACGGAAAAGTCGGTCGAATCGCAGTGTCTCTGAATCTTGTCGCGTGTAGAAAAGGTGCTGGTTGTCTTCGGCGAAAACCATGTTGCCGGTCGTAGTTGGAATTGTCTCGGTCAACATCTTGCCAGTACTCATGTCGCGAATTTGAATATCAAACATGCGACGGCCCACAAAGTCCGCAGGCCAAGCAACGAACTGACCATTGGTGCTAACTTGCAGTTCTGCCACTTCGCAGAATTCATGACCTTCGGCGAGTTTGTTTTCATCCAGGACTAGTTCTTCGTCTCCAACAGTCGTTTTGCCGTCAGCGGCCAACTTTTTGCGATAGTGAGAGGCGTATTGATCGCCATCGCGAGTTCGTGCGTACCACAGGTAGCCTCGATTTGGAAAGGGGGCTGATTCGTCGTCCTGCTTGATTCGATCTCGCAGTTGTTGGACCAGCTTTTCCTGCAGTGCCAACGTTGGGTTCATGACGGCTTCGCGATAAGCGTTTTCGCCTTCTAACCATTTCACCACTTCGGGATTTTCACGCTCACGCATCCAGTAATAATTGTCAGTCCGCTTGTGGCCATGAGACTCAAGGATCTTCGGCTTCTTGGCTGCAATTGGTGGTTTCGAAATCTCTTGAGAGGGAGCGGTCATAGAAAGCTGAGCTGAAAAAAGGATGATGATCGAAAGTTGATGGATGGCCGCTCGAAGGTTGTTTGAGATCCGCGACATTTTCGTTGTTGTTTTTCTGAAGGCTGTTTGATTGCGAAGTTCTTATCCTAGAGGGATTCGCCAGAATTCCACGGCTTCAGTAAAAGAGGATTCTGGCGATTCCACTACAAGAGGATAGTGTAGGTTACCAGTCTTTATCAACTGGGGATCGTTTGCCTTGTAGCTCGCGCAACTGTTGCAACAGCTCTCGATACTTTGCCTCACGTTCTCGAATTCGACGAAGGATTACCTGAGCACGCTGCTCGGCCATTTGCTGAGCTTGCTGCTGCCGCTGGGCATCGGTAGCGTTCGCATTCTCAGCACTGGAAGCTGATGCGTGGTCACTCTTTTCCTCAGCTTTTGTTTCGTCTGATTTGGATCCGCTCTGTTTATCCTCAGGTTTTTCTGGCTGCTGCTTGTTATCAGGCTTATCCTGATCTTTCTGGGACTGCTTTTCGTCAGGTTTGTTAGCGTCCTTTTCTTCAGGCAGGTTCTCCTGGGACTTTGAGTCAGATTTGTCGGGTGAGTCGCTCTGTTGTTTTGAACCGTCCTTGTTTTCCTGCTCCTTGGGATCAGAGTTCTTCTCAGGATCGTTATTGTTGTTGTCGTTGTTGTCTTTCTGCTGATCTTGCTGATTGGGATTCTGCTGGTCGGAGTTTTTCCGTTCTGATTTCTGCTGGTTCTGATCGTCCTGTGATTTTTGATCCTGATCCTGTTTTTTGTCGTCGTTGTTTTTGTCTTGATTCTTCTGATCGTTCTTCTTGTCTTGATTCTTGTTCTTCTGATCGTTTTGCTGATTGTCCTTGGAGTTTTGGGGAGGTTGTTTCGGCAGAGACTCGGCCAGTTCCTTTAGTAACTTAAGGATTTCAACTTGATTGATTTTCGCAGCCTCGAATTGCTTCGTCGATAGCTGCTCGGAAGCTTGCCTGGACAGGTCGATGATCTCGGGTGATTTCTGTAGGATCTTTCCGAGTGATTTGCGAAGTTGTTCGATTTGTTTCTTCTCCGCAGCGGCTTGGTCAACGTCTGTTTGCAATTCCGATACCGAGCTGGCTAAAGAGTCATCAGGGCCCTCGCGTTCAGCTTTGGTCCTCTTTTGATTCTCTGGCTCCAGATTCAAATTCTCCGATGAAGGCTTTTCAACATCGATGGCTGATTCATCATTGGGTATCGACTGCTGCATGGCTCGAGCTTTGGCCGTTAGTGCCTGTGTGAACAGTGTAATCCACTGCTGTTGCCAAGCTTGACCATCGGAAGAATCGTCAACTTGTTCATTCTTGCGTCGAGTAGCATTAAAGTTCTCGGCCTGTTCATTCCCGCTAGAAATGGCCTTTGGATCATGCAGCGCGATGAGTGCCTCTTGAATGGCAATTTCGCGATTAAGCAACCCAGGTAACTCTTGCAGCAGCGCGTAGATCTCTCGCAAATGATCGAGGGCCGAGCGCTGAGCTTGCAGGGATGTTGACCAATTCGAGGCTGAAATGTTGTCTGCCGCCGATTTCATTTCCTGGGATGTTTGGGCAACTATCTTTTGCAACAGTTCGCTTATCTTTCTGGTCGTCTCATCAACTGGATCGTTATCGCCAGATGAATTGGCTGGTTGGTTATGCGATGGATCTTGCGACGAGTTCCCACCGTTCAGGACTTGTTGAATTCGCCCTTCAAGCAAACTAGCGTCGTGGCTTAAAGCAGTTTGATTCGCAGCCAGCTTCTGCCTCTCAAACCTAGGCGGCTTACCGCCAGCTTGAGTGCTCAATCGTCTTGAGGATTGACGCAGTGCAGCCTGCTGATCGTCCAATTGTTGCAATAATTCGAACAGATCCTTCTGTTCCAATTCGCGCTGATGATCGATTTTTTTCCATTGCGACTGTAGGTGATTGACAAAGTTGCGCAAAAGTTCAAGGTTGTATCTGGCGTCCTTATAGAAAGGATCGATTCTCAAGCAGTCGCGAAAATGAGCGTCGGCAGCCTGCAATCGCTCGATGCTTTTGTCGCGTGCTTCCTTATTGGCTTCCAGTGGATTGTCTCCCAAGCTGGCTCGCCCCTGTTTTACTGCGATGCAAGCTAAGTTGTAGTAGGCGGCTGACGCTACTTGAACATCTTTACTTAGGGCCGACTGAAGCAGCAATTCACGAGCAGAGCTATCATTGCCCGAAGCCATTAGTGCGCAGGCCTTGTCGAACTTGATGATTGAGTTTTCCGGTTCAACCTCTGCGGCCTCTGAGAACGCGTTCACCGCTTCGGTGAAGTTTCCCGAACTGAACTGCTTGATACCTTCGGTTACTTTGGCTCGAGCGACCTTATCGGGTTCGCCACCAGATGCTGTGGTGCAGTTGAACAGTGATCCAAGAACGATCGCCAGACCAAAGGCAAGCTGAGACTGTGACCTCATCATGATTGAGCCTTCCGATTTGTGCGCGCAGTGAGTCGTGACATCACTCGCTCGAGTAATAGCAGTATGACACCGATTCCAACGGGATACTGGTACTGCTCATGAGCCCGTTTGCGCTTCTCCGTGAACATCTCGCCGCGTCGCAACTGGTTCAGATTTTCCGAGTAGATTTGACCTAGATCATACAGTCTTGTCTGAGCGGGAATGTATGCGCCGGAGGAAACTCTAGCGATTTCCTTCAATACGGTATCATCCATCTTCGACCAGACCTCTTGGCCTTGAAACTGTTGGTAGCTTAAGCCGCCTTCCTTGTCACGCTTGGGAATTCTTGCACCCTCCGTTGGGTCTCCCAAGCCGACGGTGATGATTCTGACGTTACGTTCAGCGGCAAGGTTGGCAGCTTCGATTGGAAATGATTCTTGATCGCCACCGTCCGTGATTAGCACGATCGCGCGATCGCGGTTTGCTGCTTTGTCAAACTGTTCAATGGCCTTTCGAATCGCGTCACCAATGTTAGTGCCACCACGCGGCGCGCTGTCATTGCTCAACTCTTGAAGTACTACTTTGAAGAATCCGTGATCCAACGTCAGCGGCACCATCACCGCTGGCGCACCGGCAAAAGCTATCAAGCCAACTCGGTCGCTTGGAATTTTTTCCAGTAGGTCCATCACGTCCGATTTTGCGCGAGCTAAACGATTGGGAGAAACATCCTCGGCCAACATCGACCGAGAGGCATCGATCAAGACAAATACATCCGCTCCTTGGGCGCTGACATCTTCGAAATAAACTCCGTATTGTGGTCTTGCCAGCGCTACCACCAATGTGATCATGGCAAGCGTGACGAAGGGAACTCGTAGCCACAGAGGACTCACTGAAGGCATTGGAGCCAACGCTTTGGCCATGATGGGTTGCATGAACCGGCTTAGCGCGGCAGCTCGACGGCGATCCGTATACCACAATGCAGCCGGAACCAGTGGAGTCAGCCACAACAGCCATAAGTAGTTTGGTGAAGCCCAGTTCATAAGATCTGCGGTTTGGAAAGAACTCTAAGGAATCGAAAGAAATCGTGTAGCCAACAAAAACAACTCGAGCAAAATCAGGATTGCTCCTGGAAGAACGAAATACTGAAACAGGTCGCGGTAGTCGGTATAAACTTTGCCTTCGGTCTCGGTCTTTTCTAACTGATCAATTGCTTCATAAACTTGCTTTAGTGATTCAGTGTCGGCGGCATTAAAGTAGCTTCCGCCCGTGGAGGTTGCGATCTTCTTGAGCGCGGCTTCGTCCAGTTTTACCATTTGATTGCGAAGAAATTGTTGGCCGTCACGGTCGGTAAAAACAAATGGAGCCAAGCCATTTGTGCCAACGCCGATGGAATAGATCTTGATTCCGAAGGCCTTCGCAGCCTCGGTTCCTTCCTCGGGTGTTAAGACTCCAGCATTGCTTTCGCCATCAGAAAGCAGAACGATGATCTTGCTTTTGATCTTCAGATCTTTCAGGCGATCGACGGCCGAACCTAAAGCGTCACCGATGGCAGTAGCTTGTTCTTCATTGAGTAAACTCTCATTGATGATTCGGCCACGAGAATCAAAAACTGGCTCTGGGATTTTGACCGTGTCCAGAATCTTTACCAGCGTATCGTGATCGAGTGTGGGAGGGCATTTTGATTCTGCAAAACCACCAAAGGCCACTAAGCCGATCAAATCATCGGGACGACCGCTGAATCCCGCTTTACCAAGCACAAAATCGCGGAAAACTCGCTTGACGACCTCTAATCGATTGACTCGCTTCCCTTCAAATTCGAAATCCATTGCGTTCATCGACCCCGACCGATCGATGCACATCATAATGGCAATACCTTCGGTGTTCAGTCGAATCTCTTCATGACCCAACTGCGGTCGGGCAAGAGAGACTATCAAGCTGATCATCGCTAGCGGCCAAAGCCAATTTACAAAAGGCTTTAGGCGTTGAGCCCAACTGCGGGGAATATTTCTCAGATGTTCGACGTTGGAAAACTGTATCGAAGCCTTGTTGAACTGCTTTCGGCTTTGCCATGTTACCCAAAGAACAGGCAACAAAAGCAACAGCCAAAGTGGATCGTGGAATCGAAAGGCACTCATGCCGACGCACCTCCACTAGGCCACTGTGTGTCGACAAACTCGCGAGCCCTTTGTGCGCTGCCGGCAAGTTCTTGCTCGGAAGGGTGCTGGCCAGCGAACTTCACTAAGTCGGCCGATTCTAGGAACGCTTTGAGGTTCAGCTTCAACTCGGCCGGAAAATTCTCAGTCGACGAAACCTCGCGAAGGAACTCTTCCGTGGTTAGCTCGGGTGCGCGAATGGCCGTACAGCCTTCAATGTACCGACGCACTAAAGCCGTTAGTTCAACGTAGTACTGCTTGCTATCGGTCCTAGAGAGCTGCGAATCAATCAGCCTTTGCAGCGCGCGTAAAGCAGTTTCGCGAGGAGTAAGCTGAATGGCTTTTCGATTTCGTTTCTTGAGCAAGGTAATGACAACAGCCAATAGAGTGATACCGACTGCTAAAATGGCCAGAGCGATCCAAATGGCAAGCCTTCGAACTTCGGATGTTGGCAGTTCAATGGGGGCACTCGGCTTTCGAACGGTCTCAATACTAATATTTCCATCCGCAGCTTCCGAAACGACCTTCAGGTTAATTGGACTGACCTCGACGAAACTCTTTTCTGTTGAATCATCCTCAAAATTTGAGAAGTACACTGGCGGCAACTCAAGACTGATATCGCCAGGGCGTTTGGGTTGCAATTGGTAGTCTCGGCGAACAACCTGCATCTCGCCATCGACGATGGGCAAGGCGTCTTGAGTTCCAGCAACTGTGAAATCCTCGAGCTGGCCAGCTAAGTTGGGAAACTCGATTCGCGTGTTCACTGGCTTACGAACGGAAAGAGTCAGTCGAACATCCTCCGACAACTGGATATTGTCCGGCTCAATCAGTGCCGTAAGCTCTACATTTCCATTGGTCTGCTTCGCCGTCTTGGAGGTTGAGTTCGATGCAGGGCTTCTAGATTCTGCGGAAGGTGCGCAGCCCGACATGGCAACTGCCAGTAGCAGCCATGCAACAGACTTTTGAAAGATCTCGCAACGCATTTTCATTAGCGGTGTCGACGTTCTCGAGTTTCAAAAAAGCGGCGAAGATTGTTAGCGTATGACTCGTGCGTATTGACCTCTAGTTGATCGACTCGAATTCGGCGAAGTCCAGTGGTTAATTCGCTTTGCTTTGCGGCAGCAGTTTGTTCAAACCAACGTCGAACGGCTGGATGGCCAGCATCAACCTCGACCAGTTCACCAGTTTCAGCGTCTTGCAGCGTGACAAAACCGACTTTGGGCAACTCCTTTTCGCGAACGTCTGAAACCGTCATGGCGATTAGGTCGTGACGCATGCGACTGAGCGCTAAAGCTCGAAACGATTTCTGCTCTTGAAAATCGCTTACAACAAAGACGACAGCCTTACGCCGTTGAACTCGATTGAGGAATTGCAGCGCGCGATCTACGTCAGCACGCTGCGGCAAGGGCTTGGCGGCCAGCATCTCTCGAATCAGCCTAAGCACATTGGACTTGCCTTTGCGGGGCGGAAAGTAGAAGTTGCTAACGCCGGCAAACAGTATCAGGCCAACTTTGTCGCCGTTCTTGAGAGCTGAAAACATTAGCACAGCGATCATCTCGATCATGACGTCTAGTTTAGATTGATTGCTCGAGCCGAAAATACCTGAGTTGCTGATATCAAGCAGAATCATCACCGTCATTTCGCGCTCTTCAATGTAGCGCTTGATGAAGGGCGAGCCGGTTCGAGCGGTCACGTTCCAATCGATCGAACGAATTTCGTCTCCCGGCTGATATTCGCGGACTTCATCAAACTCGATCCCCTGCCCTCGAAAGACACTGCGATACTGGCCAGCCAAAAGATCGCTCACCGATCGATTGGCAACGATCTTGACCTTACGGACCTTTCGAACGATTTCGGCAATACTCAGTTCAGCCATTTCCGAGCCTTTCACTGTCGAGAATTGCCATTACGGAACGGGTACTGTCGAAAGTAGCTCGCGTATCACATCGTCGCTAGTCATCTCTTCCGCTTCGGCTTCGTACGTCAACAGGATGCGATGGCGCAGAACGTCGTAGGCTACGTCTTTGATATCTTGGGGAGTCACATAGCCGCGGCCTTGGAGAAACGCGTTCGCGCGAGCTGCCATTCCTAGGAAGATCGTTGCCCGTGGCGATGCACCAAACTCGATTAAGGGCACGAGTTTGTCGAGCTTATAATCGCTGGGACGGCGTGTCGCGGTAACAACATTCAAGATATAGTCTTTGATTTGGTCATCCACATAGATCATGCGAACCGCTTCTTGCATCGCGAAAATTTCGTCGGCGGCTATGACTGGCAGAATCGTCCGCGTTGTCCCGTCGAGTGCCATATCCAGAACTTTGCGTTCGTCTTGAAGTTTTGGATAGCTGATTCGAACCTTCAGCATGAAGCGATCGGTTTGAGCTTCTGGTAGAGGATAGGTCCCTTCCTGTTCGATTGGGTTCTGCGTAGCCAGAACCAAGAACGGTGAAGGCAACGGAAATGTCTCGTCGCCAATAGTTACTTGTCGCTCTTGCATGGCTTCGAGTAAGGCGGATTGGACCTTAGAGGGTGCTCGGTTGATTTCGTCGGCTAGTACCAAGTTGGCGAAGACTGGACCCTTGCGAGTTGTGAACGAGGAGCTGGAAGGAACGTAGATCATCGTTCCAATCAAATCAGCAGGAAGCAAGTCCGGAGTAAACTGGATGCGCTGATACTTGACGGAAATCGCTTTTGCCAATGCATTGACGGCGGTCGTTTTGGCCAACCCGGGTACACCCTCTAGAAGGACATGCCCACCGGTCAGCAGCCCGATGAGGAGCCGAGATACCATCACTTCCTGTCCAACCACTGCTTTGGCAATTTCGCTCTGCAACCGCTGCAATAGCTCTGACTTTCGGGCGATCAACTCTTTGAGCTGTTGGATATCAACCATGCTGTTGCCTCATGCGTCGGATCGAATTCTTGGAATCGCTGTAATTAAAGCTGTTGTATTGAATTTGTTAATGCCACTGAAACCAGGTTGCTTTCAGTTTGCAGTCGGGTGCACAGCCGAAATGGGGGGGGCTAAGGCTCCGAATTCAAGTCGATCAGCTCATGTCAATTCCGGTAACTGACAGCGAAATCAAGCTTTTAAACGGAGCGATAAGTTTCAAAAGTTGGTAATCGCCGAAGTGATATGGCACGAAAACTTGCTTATCGGCGGAGCGTTAAGTTACACTGGGCCAAAAGGCAATTAAACTTAAGGCTTGGTACGAAACCAGAATTCGAGAGGTTCGGCCAGTTTTCCAAGGTCAAAAACCACCGCTAAGACAACGAAATTCTAGGATTTTGAGATGAGCTTGCTTCCCGAGATCTTTTTCCTTCTCCTTATGTTGGGGTCGGTCATTGCTGTTATCGTTGCAGCAATCAAAGAGAAGAAGGCGCGAGCCGCAGCGTCAAGAATGATGCAGCCTGCTCCCATGCAAATAGCCGCTGATAACGGTGCTTCGGATGGATTTGGCAACGAAGGTGGCGACGGGTTCGAGTTTAACGTGGACAGCTTTAAATAGCCGCGTAGAATCTGCTTTCCAACGCTACCTGAAGCAGCCTTTGAACCTGTGTCAACCTTCTCCCGAAAGTGAAATGCAGGATCGTAACTAAAAGCGGTTGCACTTCTAATCATTCGCCAACTGGAATTTGACGAATTTAGAGGGGCGCGGTACGCAATCATGCGGACGGCGGCGGTAGTAACTCGAAATACTCGTTAGTTCAGGAGAATCGTTGGTGGAGCGTAGTGGACAACCTGCAGCCTTAGCTCTGGAAGATGGCAAAGTTTTTCGAGGCACTTCAATTGGTGCTGTGGGTGAGTCATTTGGCGAGGTTGTCTTCAACACCTCGATGACTGGCTATCAAGAGATTCTTACTGATCCCAGTTACACCGGTCAAATCGTCACCATGACCTATACGGAGATGGGTAATTACGGCACCAATCTGTTGGACCGCGAGAGTGAAAAGCCACAGGTTGCGGGCTTCATCGTGAGAAATGAAAGTCGCTTGCACAGCAACTTTCGGTCACAATCGAGCCTAGGCGAATATTTAAAGTCTCACAACATTGTGGCTCTTGCCGGAATTGATACGCGCGCCTTGGTTCGACACATCCGCAGCCAGGGAGCTTTGAAAGGCATTATCTCGACGACCGATCTTGATTGCGATTCGTTGGTCCGCAAGGCGAAGGAGAGTCCAGGACTGGTTGGTCGAGATCTGGTGCGCGAGGTGATTCCAGAGCGTGCCAGAGCTTGGACGGAAGCATTATATCGGCTAGCAGGTAATGGTTATTTGGAAAAGCAACCAACTGACAGCCTTCCGCATATAGTTTGTTTGGACTACGGCATGAAGTGGAACATCGCCAGACACCTTTGCGAGCGCGGCAATCGAGTGACTATTTTGCCAGGCACTGCAACGGCAGATGAAGTTCTGAAGTTGCAGCCAGATGGAGTTTTCCTGTCGAATGGCCCTGGCGATCCCGAGCCGCTTGAATATGCAATTTCAACCATTCGAAACTTGGTTGGAAAGAAGCCAATCTTCGGCATCTGCCTCGGTCACCAATTGTTGAGCTTGGCATGTGGAGCAGGAACATTCAAACTCAAATTCGGACACCGTGGTAGCAACCAACCGGTGCTCAACGTTGAATCTGGAAAAGTTGAGATCACGTCGCAGAATCACGGCTTTGCGGTACAAGAAGAGACGATGCCGAGCTGCCTGAAGATTACTCATCGCAACTTAAATGACAATACCATCGCTGGTGTTCGCCACACTTCGGAAGCGGCCTTCTCGGTCCAATACCATCCTGAAGCATCCGCAGGCCCTCACGATAGCGAATACCTGTTTGATCAGTTTTCCGGAATGCTGAAGAAGTAGTTTTCGAAACCAGTTTCGAGGAGCCCGAAAAGATACACAATGTCTACTCCTCGACAAAACTTCGCCACTACTCAATGGACTTTAGTTTGGCAGGCAGCCAGCGATGATTCAAATCACTCGCGGCCAGCTCTAGAGCACTTTATCCAATCCTATTGGCAGCCGCTGTATTATTACGCGCGACAAAACGGACTTTCGCTAACTGATGCCGAGGATGCCACTCAGGAGTTTCTAAGCGAAATTCTGGATGGAAAGCTTCTTTCGCAGGCTAATCCGATCAAGGGTCGCTTCAGGTCGTACTTACTGACAGCTTGGAAACGTTTCTTGGTCGATGAATATCGTAAGGCCGGTCGACAAAAGGCCGGTGGAAATCTTCGACGCTGGTCTATCGACACTGCGGCATCGGAATCCGGTTGGCAGTTATTGGCAAGCCGCAATCAAGAACCTGATCGAGCTTTCACGCTGGCCTGGGCCAATTCCGTATTGGCACAAGTCCAGCAGCAACTTTCCAAGGACTATCTCGACCGAGGTCGACAATCACTATTTCAAATCTTGTGGCCTATGTTGACGCAACCACTGGACGCTGCCGAGTACGATCGGCTGGCCAAGCATCTGGGAATGTCAGCAAGTTCAGTGAAGGTGGCCATTCATCGACTGCGTCAACGATACGGTGAAACTCTTCGAGCTGTTGTCGCTGACACGGTTGACGATGCGAGCGAAGTTGACCGAGAATTAGCTGAGCTTCTTGAGGCTCTACGAAGTTAATAATTCACGTCATTTCAAATGTCTGACCTTCATTTCGTGCGGACCTCTAATGGAGGGGTGGCGAGGAAATCGGGAAAAAAGATCTATTCGACCTGTAACCGGACTCATCTCTCCAGCGAATGTACTGTTGAACCTGGAAAACATCACCAAAACAAGCTGTTTCAGATCGAGGTCCTACCGTGCAACGACTTTGCTCCAAATGCAATTCGCCAGTTTCTTCAGATGGAAGCTGCCAAGCTTGCTTACTACAACTTGGATTGTCACATCCCGGCTCTGCAAGTGCTGATCAACCTTGGGCCAGAACATTGCCGAGCATCGAAGAGATAGCCAGCCAGTTTCCTCAATTGGAGATTAAGCGATTGATCGGTCGTGGCGGAATGGGAGCAATCTATCTTGCCAGACAGACCGCCTTGGATCGCGAGGTAGCTTTAAAGATCATTGCCAAGGAGGTCTCCGATGATCCGATGTTTGTTGAGCGATTTGAGCGTGAAGCCAAAACGCTCGCCAAGCTCTCACATCCGAACATTGTTACCGTTTATGACTTCGGTCGCACGCAGTCTGGAATGGCTTACTTGATCATGGAGTTCGTCGACGGAGTCAATCTGCGTGAAGCTCTGGCGACGAAAAGTGTTGGAGCTGAGGATGCGCTGAGTTTAATCGCTACTATGTGTCAGGCGTTGGATTATGCGCATAGCAAAGGCGTTGTACACCGAGACATAAAACCTGAAAACATTCTTTTGGGTGAAGATGGGTCGCTGAAAATCGCTGATTTTGGAATCGCCAAGATTGTAGATGAATCGAAGCGAGCCCCCACCCTGACCGCCACGCGTCAGGTTTTAGGATCGTTGCACTATTTGGCTCCTGAACAGATTGAATCGCCCGAGCAAGTCGATCACCGCGTTGACTTATATGCACTCGGAGTGATTTTTTACGAGCTGCTTACTGGTCAGCTTCCTCTGGGTAACTTTGAACCACCGAGCTCCATCACACCACGCGTTGATAAACGCGTGGATGCAATTGTACTGAAGACTCTAAGTCGACGACCGGCTCATCGATATCAGAATGCATCGCAACTAAAGTCGGATATTGATCAGATCAATTCGAGCCATTTTGTACAAGCGTCAGCTTTGCCAGTATCTGGAAACGAAGTTCAGAGCCAGATCGTTAGCGTTCCTTTCCATATGGAGACCTTTGGAGGCCTTGGGAAGATCTATGGTTCTCTACAGGCAACGGGCACCACTGCCAAGATTGAGTATCGGATGACTGATGGGATTTTTGGTAGTATCAAGTCTCAGCTTTACACTTTAGAAATCCCAATATCGATGTTGAATTCGGTCAAACTTGATAACAGGTTTTTCAGTCCTCGAATTACCATTTCATCCCATAGTGTTGCAGTTCTAGGAGACCTACCTCGTTCTGAATCTGGCCGAGTTGAATTGAAGGTCGAACGCACTGATCGCGACATGGCTGACAAAGTGATTGCAGCAATGGGATTTGCACCACTTCCTACCGCAAGGCCAACCCCCGAAGCCTATTGGAATCCAACTCAAGCAATTCTGTTGATCATTTGTAGCTTTTTGAACGCCGGATTTATGGCCGCATTGTTGACTTTCTTTGCTGGCGATGGGCATCCTGAGAGTGCAGTCGGAGCAATAATTGTTTCAATGCTATACGGCAACATCATCGTTCTGCAGATAATCGGAGGAATTCTACACATCACGAATGGGTTTGTATTTCCTTACCGTGCAGCGATGATAACGGCGCTAATTCCCAATACGCCAGTATTCCTTTTCACTGCCCCATTGGCCATTTGGTACTTCATCGATCAAAGTAGGATGAAGTCCAATGCCGGTGTGTTACCTAAAGACGCCAATTCGAAGAGCTGGGGAGAAACGACTCTCATCTTTATTCGCGAGAATCGCGTAGCTCGATGGTTCTCGATACTAAATGGCTCAGCACTTGTGGTCTTGATTGTTGTCGCCGGAATCTATGTCTTCGGAGCCTATCCTACCTCCCTTCGCTATAGAATCGTCGGAGCTATTCCCGAAGGCAGCTCAGCTATCGAGTTGATGGAGAAGCGTTTGGTGGATTACCCCGATGTTCGCTTCAAAGAGTCAGGATCGAATCGAGTAGTTGTGACTGCTTGGGCTCGTGAGTTACCGCACATCAAAGACAACCTGAAGATTGCTAAGTCTCCCACGTTAGTTCTGCTTGCTGGAAAGTCTGATGATCCGAAAGATGGAGTCAACGAATATACTTATCGAACTGTATCGGACGGATTAGATACTACGAATGCATTGGTTAAGAGTGAACTCGGATCTGGTGTAAGCGCCGCATGTCTTTCTGGGGATACAAAGCTGACTCCCGAAATGGTCAAAGAGATTAGTTTTCAATCAACCTCGAATCTACAGCCTGGCATGACAATTGAACTAACTAGCGTAGGGCGAAAGGCTATTGGCGAAATGCTCAAGAGTTCAGGGGGCAACGATTCAAAGAGAATTGCCGGTATTTGCCTGCTACTGACGGCATGGTTCACGCCATTGCTGAAGTCGATGCACTGAGCACTCAGCGAATGACAATGTCTTTGTCTCGGTCGTTAGATGCTAACAAAAGCGGGCTTGGAGCAGCCATTCGAGGTCCTGAAATTCCATTTGATCTTGAACTGCTGCAATAGTTTTCTTCGCTCGGCTAGTGGACGCGGTTACGAGTCCCTAAACTAGCCATCAGCAAAAAACACTGGAAACCGGTGGCACCGCGCATCTCAGCTTGAATCCACTTCAAGAGTAACCGCGAGCCGTACGGTTTCCAAGTCTACTCCATCGGTAGGCTCGAATTTCGATTTCGAAGACGCAGGAATACACACAGGCAATGCAAGAGGTCATCAGCAGTGCGATTGATGATGGCTCCGGAACAGCAACAATTCCCAAGGCAAATAGTATTCCATTGTTAATGGCATAACCAGTTCCATCCGCACCAATGATGGTTGGTGTATAAGCTTGACGCCCGGCGTTAAAGTGATAATGTCTTCGAGCGTGTTTGTAACCAAGTTCCAACAGTACGACTTACCATCTTCGCTGTTAACGAGAATTGCCTTGTTGAAAGGGTCAACAGCCGCTGCATTGATGCACCACTCTCGCACGGCATTAGGGTGAGTTGCAATATACTCAGGATCTGGAGGGACCGGCCACGACATAATCAATTTCATCACCGATTTACCGTAGATCTCATCTAGTCGGTTGCATTGGGATCAAAAATGCCCAGCTTGTTTACTCCGTCACCGCCAGTACCAGCGTAGTTGTTGTACTTTGTCATGATCAGGTAGCTTGAAGTACCTGTGTATGTTGGAATCAGAGAGCTGGGAACGATACTGGCAGTGTCATCCCAACCAAAACGACCGGGTGTTAAGGTTTGAGTCAGGTCTCCACTGAATTGCAACATCCAACCACGACTGTGAAACTGATTTGTATTTTCAAGCACTCCATAGAATACCTTTCCATCCGGGGCAACCATGACGGAAGCTGAACCCTGGTCTGGTAGTCGAGCGTTGTTTCCAGGTGAGTTCACGTCCATTAATTCGACTTTGGACATAGGAGCCAGCGTGCTTGAATTCAACGCGACCAAATAACCGCTTCCATTTACGCTCGTTCCGGTTGTCGTAGTTAAAGGAACATAAATCTTACTGCCATCATTGCTTATGGCCGGAGCCGCATTCTGTGAGATTGTTCTCAATGTCATGTCAGTAATGTTGGCTGACGATGCGATATCAGAAACCGACTGAAACGTTGCATTGCCTGACGAGTCAATCTTGGCAATTCCACCGCCTTGAGTAAGAGTCACATTTCCGAGCGTTGCCGTGGAGGTAACTTCGTAGCCAAAGTAGATACTGCCAGAGCTATCGGAGGTTATAGGAGTGTTGATCATCACCTTTGCTCGTTCTACAGCGCTGGCAGCAGCGTAGTTTGCGGAGCCATAAAAGGCTAAACGCGTTGGATTGGCGATGTTACCAGCAGTGTCCAAGTTCGATCGAGTGAACACCGTTCCAGCTTCGCCAGCATAGTAGAGCTGATTTGTTGGAGTTATCGTAGGTGAGTAGCTTGGAACCCAATCGTGAGGCGGCAAAGCATAGTCGCTGGTTTGCGTCCAAAGCAAAGCTCCATCCGACCCTCGGTGACCCTCAACCCGATAGCCGCCGCTGGCTCCAGTCTTAACTGGTACGATGATCGTATTGCCAGCCGTTGCCAATGGTGATCCATAGTGTATTAACAGACTGGTCCCCGAGTATTGTGGATTTAGATCAACAGGCGTTGACCACTTGATTCCATTCATTCCAGCCAAAGCTACGGTCGAGAGTCCAGTGTGTTGAGCGTTACCGTTGTAGTTTCCCCAGACAGGAGCCTGCGCATCAGCTCGAGAGTATAAGAGTAGGCCTAGGCAAAGAAATATACACAGTCGGGACATATCAAACGCTCCGAAGAATAGTCTCAAGATGGTCGGGAGGGCAGAAGATAAGCGCGTTGAGCTTAAGCGACTTCCAAAGCATATTCAAGAAAATTGTTGCCAAAAATTGAGTTGCGAATCTGACAACCCCCCTGCTGTCAGGGAAGACCCGATACGATAGTGATTGAAAGCGAAGAATTTCAAGCCACGTGTGAGTGAAATTATGGATGCTAAGAACTTGAAGATCGACTCCGCGAAACTACTCGAGGAAATGTACCAGGATGAATACTATCCCAGGTTCTTGGTCGACAAGTTGCGCGACGTGATTCTGACTGCATGCCAAGAAATTGAATCGGAGA
>JAXMBP010000025.1:0-85836 GCA_046349795.1 Pirellulales bacterium
GCTCCGGTCTGGGCCAAAGTCGATGGCAAGGACTACATTTACTTTCATTCGATGGGGCTAGGTCGCAACGCACAAGGATTTTTGATGGGGATTGCACCAGCGACAGTATGCCGAATTGCCTTCGAGGCTGGTGACGTGGAGGTACTCTTAGAATCAAGGCAGTTTGACTATCTACAACCACGAGTGAATGCAAACGGAGAATTGTTCTGCATTCGCAGGCCGTATCAGGTAAGTGGAGTCAGGCCACCTTCTCCGCTAACATTGTTAAAGGACATCTTGTTGTTTCCGCTGCGATTAGCGCGAGCTGCCTATTACTTTGCAAATTTCATCTCAGTCATGTTCTCGGGAAAGACCTTAGCCGAAAGCCATCGAAGTCCGGCGATGCCCAATGTGACTCGCGAAATGATGCTGTGGGGCCGTGTTCTAGATACTCAGAAGCAACTCAGGAAAACTTCAGATGGGAGAACGGTCTTAGCTCCAAGCGATTGGGAGCTTATCAAATCCAACACGGATTCAGGCGAGGTGGAAATATTGCATCGCGGTGTGTTGTGTTTTGACCTCTCACGTAACGGCAAGATTTTCTACAGCGATGGAAGTGGCATCTATGAGCTAGACGGTCAAAATGATCGGAGCATCAGCAATCAAAAGGGGGTTATTCAAATTGCTGCACTTTCTTGATTTAATGACTATTCGCCCCTGAAAAGTTCACTTAGATTTCGAAGGTCACTACAGCCCACGAGTGGACCGATCTTTTTTCCAGCTTTGGCGATGCTTCGTTCAGAATAATCTCCAAATTTTGGGTACCGGAATTGATGGATACAGCAACTTTTTGCATCAACGATCCAGTATTCGACAATCCCGGCTGAAGCATATAGGCCTAACTTTTCAACCAATCTGTCTCTAGACTGCTATCCGAGACTTCGATTGCCAATCGAACATCCTCTGCTGTTGGGTGCTTATCACGGTACCGATCGGCTCGAACCCACGCTAAGTCTGGCTCGGGTTGACTTTGGAGGGCCCTTAGATCAATACCAGCTTGTACCGTTACTCGGATCTCATTCCGATTCGTTGAACGAACAGACCAGTCGAGCAGAAATGCGATCAAGTCGTTAAGGATGGTGCCTGCCGGATTCATCGTCCGGATCTCACCGCGAATCAGTTCTACTTTCCTATTCAAATGTTCGAACGCACCGCATTGAACCATCTTGTCGAATTCGGCAACTGTCAGCGTCAGACTATTACTCATGGGAAAACCTCCTAAGTCATCCGATTATAAACCAGTGGTTAGGCTGATGACAATCAACTGCGTACCACAAGACGGACCGAATCCTTGGCAATGGCTTCCCCGAAATTGGCCTTGATACTAACGCCGGACGGCTAGGATACCGGCTAGCTATCGCGTACCATAGTGGTTTCTCGTTCCCATGCATATAAAACTTCGCCCGAGTTTCCGGAGCACATGCTGAATGCGTAGTACGAAAGACCTTTTCACATCGATTTCAATTGAGTTGCACAAGATCTTTGTCGGTCAGGAGGAGCTTGTTCTATCCACACTGGTCGCCTTATTCTCTGGTGGACACGTATTGATTGAGAGTCTTCCCGGCATGGGTAAGACATTGTTTGTGCGGGCACTTGGTCGAGTGCTCAATTGTCAGTTTGGTCGAATCCAGTTCACGGCTGACTTGATGCCCTCGGACATCACAGGCGCTCCGCTATTGGACATGCGGACATCTGAGTTCCGTTTTCGACCAGGCCCAGTCTTCACACAACTGCTATTGGCAGACGAAATTAATCGAGCCCCTGCGAAGACCACGCCGCGCTTGCTCGAAATCATGCAAGAGTACCGCGTCACAGTCGACGGTACGTCGCATCAACTGCAAAAGCCATTTCTAGTTATGGCAACTCAAAACCCAATCGAGAGCGAAGGAACATACAACCTGCCTGAAGCTCAGTTGGATCGATTCATGTTTAAAGTTGTAGTGGGTTATCCAACAGAAGCCGAAGAGGCTAAGATTTTAATGCTGCACAGTCAGCAGATCGATTTGAGTCAGCGAATGGAAGCCGAGTTGCAGCCGCTGACTTCTCCCGAAGAGATTTTGGCAATCACCAAGAGCACCGCATCCATTCGAATCGAGCCTCAATTGGTCCAGTACGTAAATCGAATCGTGCGACAGACACGCAACTGGCCGAGCTTTCACTTGGGAGCTTCGCCTCGTGCAGGTTTGGCTTTGGTTCAAGGTGCGAGAACTTTGGCTGCCTTCCGAGGTCGCGATTTTGCTATTCCCGATGATGTAGTGGATATAGCCTTACCAGCGCTTCGGCATCGCGTGATCATGAATGCCGAGGCGGAAGTTGAAGGGTTGAAGGTTGACAATGAACTCATTCAACTGCTCAAGAGTGTAGAAGTGCCCAAAGGTGCCGGAGTTAGTGGAACGATTAATGCTCCGAGAGCCGATATCATGGGTGAGGTCCTGGGCTAATGCAGGGATCGACTCAATTTGTTGACGATCATTTTTCGATTCTTGACCTGGGAGTTACGCCCTGGGTTGCGCTGTTTGTTTGCATTTTGCCGCTGTTAGTTCTGCTGAATTTTGGCATTTATCCTACGCGCCGAACGGCTTACGCTTCAGCAGTTCCTTTTGTCCTATCCTTGATTGTTCCGTGGGCACCTGATTGGTATCCCTGGATTGTCATTGGACTGGGTGGTGCGATCGCACTTTTCGCCATCGTCGATTTGGTTTTGTTTTTGACGATGACGCGCATCGGAGACGTTCAGGTTTCACGGCAAATGCAGCGAGTTGCCTCACTGGGCAACTCCCACAAGGTTGAGATCAGCATCGACAATCGCAGTGGACTGTTGATTCATCTTTTCGTTCGCGAAGATTGCATGGAGGGTTTGCAGATCACTCCGGAAAAGCACGAGTTGAAGCTGCAACCCAAAAAACGTTCGGTTATTGAGTTCAAGATAATTCCCTCGCAGCGCGGCGAGTATCTGCTGCAATATGTGTATGGGCATTTTCAGTCGTTGGTCGGACTTTGGCTACGCACTCATAAGTTTAAGTGTGAATCAAGTTTGAACGTCTATCCCAACATCAAGCAAATCGGCGAGTACGCGCTGCTGGCTAGGACGAATCGCCTGTCGCAGATCGGTGTTCGCAGAACTCGAAAAGCCGGTCAGGATAACGATTTTGAACGCCTTCGCGATTACACTCAAGATGACAACTACCGGCATATTGATTGGCGAAGTACTGGCCGGCGACAAAAGCTGACCGTTCGACAATTTCAAACGGATCAAAGTCAGCGAATCATCTTTCTACTCGACTGTGGGCGGATGATGACCAACCAGTATCAGGGGCTGAGTCTGTTGGACTATGCGCTCAATAGCATATTGATGCTCAGCTACGTTGCGCTGGATCAGGGTGATTCAGTAGGCATGCTCTGCTTCTCAGATCATATTCACACCTACGTCCCTGTGGCTGGTGGCAAAAAGCAGATGAATCGGATTCTGCATGGTGGATTCAATCAGTTTCCCTCATTGGTTCAATCTCGATTTGATCAAGCTTTTCTCTATCTTTCGACACACTGTCGCCGCCGAACGCTGGTTGTTCTTTTGACGAATGTCATCGATCAAGTCAACTCAGATCAGATTCAGAACTACATGCAGAATCTGCTTGGCTGTCACTTGCCACTCCTAGTTTTGCTGCGAGATCACAGCGTATTCAATTCGGCTGACCATCCGACTAACGATCCCGAAGTGCTTTTCCGCAGCGCTGCGGCCAGTAAGTTGTTGGTTTGGCGGCATCAAGTACTCCAACGACTCAGAGCTGGCGGAACCTTAACGCTTGATGTTTTTCCAGAGGACATGACGGCTCGACTGGTCAACCAATACCTTGAAGTTAAGGCTCGGCACATGCTTTAGACGTGCCCTCTGAAATCGCCCATACGCCAGGATTAACGCGATAAAACTGCCCCATCTGTCAAACGGTCCGGCTCTTGCTATATTTAGCGTCCCAAAGTTGAACTCAATGCATCAGCTTAGTCTTCTACGATAGGGTTCTTATGAAGGTTGCGATCACCAAAGAGCGTTATCCAGGTGAACGTCGAGTCTCAATGACTCCCGCCAACGTTCCTCAATTGGCAAAGATGGGTCTGGAGGTTGTTGTTGAATCTGGCGCCGGAGTGTCGGCAGGATTCTTAGACGACCACTATCGTGAAAAAGGTGCGACGGTTGTCGGAAGCCTTGATGAAGCGCTTGCCGCCGACATCGTAACGCAGGTGCGATCCGCTGGCGCAGATCTTGATTCCGGCCAAGCAATTTGCGGTAAGGTTCGACGAGGACAAATCGTTATTGGATCTTGTGATCCGCTTGGCAAGCCGGCGACCATCAAGCAATTTGCCGAAGCAGGCGCATCGCTATTTTCGCTGGAGCTTGTGCCTCGGATTACTCGAGCCCAGAGCATGGATATTTTGTCCTCGCAGGCAACGATCGCGGGTTATCGAGCAGTGTTGCTGGCCGCTATGGAACTGCCAAAAATGTTTCCTATGATGATGACCGCCGCCGGTACGCTGACTGCGGCGAAAGTGTTTGTTATCGGAGCTGGTGTTGCTGGTCTTCAAGCTATAGCCACTTCGAGAAAACTGGGCGGCGTTGTACATGCCTACGACGTTCGACCAGCTTGCCGCGAACAGGTAGAGAGCTTGGGGGGTAAGTTTGTCGAGGTACAGTTGGACGCTGGCAGCTCTGAAGACAAAGGCGGTTACGCCAAAGCCATGGACGAAGAATTCTACCGCAAGCAGCGGGAGTTGATGGCGTCGGTTGTATCACAGAGCGACGTTGTAATTACAACTGCCGCGATCCCAGGCCGACAAAGTCCGGTTCTAGTTACAGCCGATGCGGTTCGCAAAATGCAGCCGGGTGGAGTGATCATAGACTTAGCTGCAGAGCGCGGTGGCAATTGTGAACTGACCAAAGCCGATAGTCGAGTCGTTGAAAATGGCGTTACGATTTTGGGACCGACCAATTTGCCTTCCGAGATTCCCAGCCACGCCAGCCAGATGTTTGGAAACAATGTGGTTAAGTTCTTGGGCAATATGTTCAAGAAGGGTGAGCTTGTGATGAACCTTCAAGACGAGATTATCCGCGACACTTTGGTGGCGCATGAAGGGCAAGTGGCCAGCCAAGGGTGAGTCTGTTGGGATGATGTTCTGCGTGCCAACTGTTCGGCTCCGCAGTGAAGTTCTCGCGTCAAACTCAATCTAAAAAGCTGAAATAAATCGTCCTGAATCCAGGAGCTAACTGATATGAAAGTCAGAGCGATGTCTAAGAAATCTCGAGAGTTGTTTTGGTACCTACGAGCTACCTTGGCTGGTGGCTTGATGCTGCTGAGTTTGGCGATTTTTTCGTCGGCTTTTGCAAATCAGACGCCGGAAACAAAAGCAAAAATATCGGATCTCAACAGTTCAGAATCCCCAAAGGGTGATACTCCGGCTGCCGCAACCTCCAGCGACGACAAAGCTGCCGATAAAAAGGTTTCATCGGAGTTGGAAGGAGCATCAAAGCCTGAAGCCGAGATGCATTCAACTGGGACTGTCAGTAAGGGTGCGCTAATAATCTCCAGCTTCACGGTTTTTCTGCTGGCAGTATTCGTTGGTGTGGAAGTGATCAATAAAGTACCTCCAACATTGCATACTCCGCTCATGTCCGGTTCGAACGCGATTAGCGGAATCACAGTCATCGGTGCTCTGCTAACCGCAGGACATGTAGGTGGAGGGTTTGGTGCCATGCTAGGAATGGTTGCTGTCGTACTGGCAATGATCAACGTGGTAGGCGGATATCTAGTGACTCACCGCATGCTGATGATGTTTAAGAAGAGATGATTTTTTCGCTGCAGTTTTTTCAATAACTTGACTTTTGTTTTGGCTTGGCCATGTTGACACCCATACCTTTGTTACTTGCGTATCTAGCAGCATCGCTCTGTTTTATTCTAGGCCTCAAGCAGATGTCGCATCCGCGAACGGCTGTCCGCGGGAACATCATTTCGTTGATCGGGATGTTAGCTGCAATCGTGGCTGCCGTACTTGATCCTACCGTGGCTGGTTATAGCTATATCTTGATCGGCCTGGTAATTGGTAGCGCGATCGGTGCCTATCTGGCACTCACGGTAGACATCAAAGCGATGCCGCAAATGGTCGGTTTGTTAAACGGTCTCGGCGGCGCGGCATCGACCTTAGTTGCCTGGGCCGATCTGCAGTTGAACACTGGACAAACCAGCGATCAATTGGTTGCGATTGGTTTATCCGGCCTAATCGGTTCTGTTACCTTCAGCGGAAGTATGGTTGCCTATGCGAAATTGGAGGAGTACAAACAGTTTCGCAATCCTTGGGCTCTTCCCAATCAACCGATCATCAACGGAGCGCTGGTGCTGATCACTTTATTGCTCACTTTTTTCTTGGTGCGCACCACAAGTGAATCCGGTCAAGTGGGACTGTATCTGCTGATTACGGTGATATCCTTGATACTCGGTGTGTTCTTGGTAATGCCCATCGGTGGCGCTGACATGCCAGTTGTGATTTCGCTGATGAATTCCTATTCGGGACTAGCTGGAGCTGCGACGGGCTTCATCCTCAACAACGATTGCTTGATCATTGCCGGTTCCTTGGTGGGAGCTTCGGGAGTGATTCTGACTCAGATCATGTGTAAAGCCATGAATCGTTCGTTGCCAAACGTTTTGTTCGGCAAGATGGCTGGCGGAGGCAAAGTTGCCAGCGCTGACGAAGTTTACGCCAACGTTCGTAGCACCTCGCCCGAAGATGTAGCCATGATTCTGGATGGTGCTCAACGAGTTGTCTTTGTGCCCGGTTATGGAATGGCAGTTGCGCAGGCTCAGCATGCCGTTCGCGATTTGAGCAAACTGCTGGAGTCTCGTGGTTGTTCAGTGGAGTATGCGATTCACCCCGTGGCGGGGCGTATGCCTGGGCACATGAACGTGTTGCTGGCTGAAGCTGACATTAGTTATGACAAGCTCAAAGAAATGGACGACATCAATCCGACGCTCGACACCGTGGATGTTGCGATTGTCATTGGTGCCAACGACGTGGTTAATCCATTGGCCAAGACCGATCCGCAGAGTCCGATTGCGGGCATGCCGATTATCGAGGTAGACAAGTGCCGAACGGTAATTGTCATCAAGCGCAGTCTGAGCCCTGGATTCGCGGGCATACCCAATCCTTTGTTTGCCTTGCCTCAGACGCTAATGCTTTACGCCGATGGCCAGGAAGCTGTACTGGATATCGTCAAAGAAATGAAGGCCAATGCGTAGCAACGTAGCTACCTTCGCCAGAAGGTGGTTCCGTAGACTTCGTCAGATCGTTGAAAGTAGCTACGTTCGCCAGAACGTGGTTCCGTGCAACTACGTTCGCCAGAGTGTGGAAATTGACGTCCTCGCGTTCGGCCCGCAAACTTATTGCTTTGCGACCACTTGATATTTTTGCCGAGCCTTTACCAGAGTATAGAGTATGGCCGCTGAAAACGCAGAAGACCGCAGAAGCAAGGACCTTATTTAGCCTAATTCTGCGATTTCCGCGGCCTTACCTTCTTGAAGCCTGACCATCGCCCATCTCAATAGACGAAATGATTGCACTGGACATCTAGCAATATGGCTGGTCTTGCATCGCTTTCCACGATGCAGATAGACCATTCGCAAACTCCCGTATCTTTTGAGAGATATCCATGAATAGGGCCAGCGAGATAGTTACACTTAGAATGAAGTATGGAGTACCCAATGCAGGAGCGTCGGTTGAGGGTGTAATCTCGACGCTGATGACAGCAAAAACACACTTAGAGTGCAAATTGGGAAGAGAGATCTCATTCGATGAATCAAATTCGATCGAGGCTCCCACGTGGTGGTACATCCCTATGGATGGATTGGATGCGCAGGATTCATCATCGACAAGGCAGATGGATACATCAATCAACTTGGTTCATGTCACGCGCTAGACGATTGTTTTTGGGCTCACAATCGAAACATCAAGTATGCCTACGCGGACTTAACTATTCATCAGGTAAGTGACCAAAACGCAACGATCCAAGCGTTGATGAAGATGGGCAATAGCTCTCCTTTCAATCCAATTCCCAATAAACTCAACAATAACGGTGAAATGACTGAGTTCTGGACGTCGGAAGAGCTTGCAAGATTGTTGGAAGACTTACCGATTACCTTCGGAAACCAAGAGCTCTGGTTTGCAATTCCCGCGGTGCGGCGTTTGGAACTAAATTCAAGCTGCAGCTTCGAAGTTACGCGTGGTTCTTGGGACTTTCAGCATTCCCGAGGGTAGACTGCCTGGGCAACGCCAGCTTGTCTAAAACTGGCAGCAAATGCCCAGGGTTAATGGTCTGAATCGATTTTTAAGTCATTAGGTTCGATTTGCAACAACTGCACCAAGATTGGTAACTTATGTCTAACCCTTCTTCTTCGTTGCCGTCTTTTTGGTGGCGGCTTTCTTCGCTGGAGCCTTTGTGGTCGTCTTCGCAGATGCCTTGGCGCTTACCTTCTTCACGGCGGCTTTCTTTGCTGGTGCTGCCTTTTTGCTGGTTTCGCTAGAGCCAGCTTTCTTAGCAGACTTGCCCTTGCCGAAAGCCATTTCCCAGCCCGCTGCATACTTTTCGTTGGTGCCTACTCGAGTGATGGTCATTGCGATTCGCTCCCTGATTCAAATGATTTGAGAAGTAATGATTGTGTTACACTGCATGTTGATATCTAAAGTGACGGAATTGGTCAAGTCTTTTTGGGCTCTAGACGGTCGATGACGGTGTCCGGCTTCTGCCAGAATGGTATCAACTCGCTATAGTGATGATCCTTGTGCTCAACTCAACATCCCCCGAGTATCACGAAATGAAACCAGCCGACTTAGCTCACGCTCTTCGATCAGGTCAAAAAGTCTTCGGCACCCTAACCGTGTCTACATCACCGCGGTTACCCGACGTACTGAAGGGAAGTGGAGTTGATTTCGTTTTCATTGACACTGAGCACACTGCGATTGATAGGATTCCATTGTCCTGGATGTGCCAAACGTACAACGCTTTGGGGATTGCTCCGATTGTTCGAATTCCTGCTCCCGACCCGTACGCTGCGACGATGGTGTTAGATGGTGGTGCAGCGGGGGTAATCGCTCCCTATGTCGAAACGGCTCAGCAGGTTCGCGATCTGGTGGGGGCTGTAAAGTTTCGCCCAATCCGTGGTAAACGGCTGGACGATATGTTGGCTGGCGGTGCGATCGAGCCTGAATTGGACCAGTACATGAAGTCTTCCGCGGCCAATCGGCTCGTCATCGTCAATACGGAAAGCGTGCCTGCTATTAAAGCTTTAGAGGAGATCGTCAGAGTTCCAGGGCTGGATAGTGTTTTGATTGGCCCACATGACCTGACCTGTAGCCTCGGGATTCCCGAGCAGTGGGAGAATCCAAAGTTCCTGGCCGCTTGCGAAAAGATCTTCCGAACAGCTCGTGCAGCAGGCGTTGGAGCCGGGATTCACTATTGGGGAGGTGTCGAGCAGCAGGTGCAGATGTTTGAGCTTGGTGCGAACATGTTGGTGCACTCGGCCGATTACATGCTGTTCCGCAAGCACTTGCGTCTGGAGCTGGATGAAATCAAGCGGCGTTTGGGGATCGAATCTGACTCGACGGCAGGCATCGCTAGTATTTGACGGTTGATCGTTCCTGAATGGGAAAGTTGCCGAATTGCGAAAAGTCGGCAGAAAACTCAACTTTCTACTCCACCTACCATTAATGGGAGCAGGAAATGTTGCGAGCCCAGACGAGCTTGGGGTAGAATATAACGATTCCCGCCTTGAACCATTCTCCCACCTAAACAGTCATGAATCGACGTACAAGTCAGTTTTGGATAACGGCTCGCACGTGGTCTATTGGCGACCGTCATCGTTCTATCGGCTTCTGATCCTGATCATGCTGTTTGCGCTGGTGGGTTTGCATCAAAATGCAATGCTGCTCTACAAGAAGCAGGAACCTCCGAAGCAAAGCCACTCAGCCTCAAGCTTCCGTCGACCATTTCGAGAATCACATTCGACCATTTCTGACCAAGAATTGCATCTCGTGTCACGGGCAAACCAAGCGCGAAGGAAACTTGGATCTGTCTTCGATCGACGGAATTTTGCGCGGTGGTGATTCTGGGCCAGCGATTGTTGCCGGAAACCCGGATGAGAGCCTGGTAATGGAAGCAGTCAGGCATCAGTCGCTAGAAATGCCGCCCGACCGCAAGTTGGAGGACAAGCTCGTTGAACCACTCGCGCTGGATCGCCTATGGAGCTTACTGGCCGACTGGGCAAGTTTTAAAAGTCGTTAGCGAAATCACCGATCAGGATCGAGATTGGTGGTGCATGCAGCCGGTTCAGAAGCCAGGGGTGCCTCAAGTTGAGCAAACTGCTTGGTGCCGAAATGAGATCGACTACTTCATTCTTCAGAGGCTAGAGGTTGAAGGACTCAGTCCGACGCGACAAGCTTCGCCACAGCAACTTTACCGCCGAATTCACTTCGCGTTGACAGGCTTGCCGCCAGCGAGTGTTCCAAGCTCCGAATATTTTGAATCGCCTGACTGGTATGAACAACTTGTAGAGCAACTTTTGTCAAAGCTTACGGTGAGAATCAGGCTCGTTATTGGCTCGATTTAGTTCGATACGCAGAATCCGACGGCTATCGCGCAGATGCATATCGGCCAGCAGCCGCAGCAGTATCGCGATTACGTGATCGCCTCGTTCAATCAGGACAAACCCTACGATCGTTTTGTGATGGAGCAATTGGCTGGCGATGAAATTGCCCCAGACAATCGCGAATCAATTGTGGGGACGATGTTCTTGCGACATTGGATTTACGAGCACAATCAACGCGACGTCGAAGGCCAGTGGCAAGAGATCTTGGATGACGTTACCGAGACTACGGCCGACGCATTTTTGGCATTAGGACTAAAATGCGCGCGATGCCATGATCACAAGTACGATCCGTTGCTTCAGAAGGATTTCTTCAGACTGCAAGCCTACTTTGCAGCTATGCATCCTCGCGAGGATGTTCCGGTAGCCACCGTCGAGCAGCGTGAGCAGTACAATCAGCAGTACGCGGCTTGGGAAACGGCAACGCGTCAAATCCGCTTAGCAATCTACGAGATCGAGAATCCTCCGTTGTTGGCTCACGCAACTCGAGAGGGCTTTGACAAGTTCGTGCCCGAAATCAAGGCGATGGTGTTGAAGCAGCCCTATGAGCGGACGCCGCATGAGCATCAAATTGCGACGTTAGCTCAGCGACAGTACGATCTCGTTCCAGAGAAGCTGCCGGAATGGCTCAGCAAAGAAAAGCTTGAAGCCAGGCAAAAGCTGCTGGATGAACTGGCAACATTTGATTCGATGAAACCTAAGCCACTGCCGACGCAAACATTTGTTGCCGCCGACGTTGGTCCACAAGCTCCAGCTATTTGGATTGTAGGCGATCAGAGCAAAACACCTGTAGAACCTGGACCTCCGATGATTATTGATGGTAAGCCCGCATTGATCGAGCCCCCAGCTCCTGCGCTTCAATCAACTGGTCGTCGAACCGCCTTAGCGAAATGGATTGCTAGTCCAAATAATCCGCTTACGGCTCGAGTGATCGTAAATCGAATTTGGGAGCAGCATTTTGGAGTTGGGCTTGCAGAAAACGCGAGCGATTTTGGACGCTTGGGCGAAAAGCCATCGCACCCAGAATTGCTCGATTGGTTGGCAAGTAAGTTCATTGAGGATGGTTGGAGCATCAAAAAACTGCATCGACGCATACTCACCTCGGCCGCTTATCGACAATCTTCGCAATCTGCCGATTGCGATTCGCAGATTCGAGCAATCGCAAGCCGCATTGATCCGAGCAATCGCTGGCTTTGGAAGATGAATCCTCGGCGATTAAGCGGCGAAGAAATCGTCGATGAAATGCTGGCCGCGAGCGGCGAATGGTGAATCATTCATCGAAGCGTACCATCTACGAAAAAGTGATGCGAAATAATTTGCATCCCATCGCTGGGCTGTTTGACTTTCCCGATCGTATTCGAAGCGTATCTAAGCGACATCGCACCACTACGAGCACTCAGGCTTTATTGTTAATGAACAATGACTGGATTCGCGGGCGTGCTATGAAGATACTTCGGTCTACGAAGGATCTGGATAGTGCGCAGTTTGCTGAGCAGATTCATCAGAAGCTGCTGGGCCGTTCAGCTCAAAGCACCGAAATAGTGGCTGCGCTAGATTTTATCCAGCAGTACGCCACGATTTCCCCAGACCAAGCAGATGTGAATCTCGAGGCGGCTGCAGCCGAGCTTGCCAAGGCGGACATTCCCAAAGCCGATCAATCTAAGACGGAGCTACCTAAAGCTGCGCAAAACAAACCCTCGCAAGACAAGCCTGACCTTCTCGCCAGTACTACAAGCGCTTCCAAGCCTGTTGATCCTACCAATGAACCAATTGTTGGAGCCAGTGGTAAAGCCAAGCCGAAAGAGGAAACGAAGCCCGAAAGTAAGCCAGATGGCAAATCATCTGACAAGGATAAAAAAACTGAGCCTGAACCGGTACTTTCAGCTCAAGATCAAGCTCGTTTAGCTTTCATTCATGCAATGCTTAGTTCCAACGAGATGATTTACATCGATTAACTTGCAAGCAGCACAAAAAGTTAACAGCATGCAAAAGCCACCAACCAATCATCACTACTTATCTCGCCGCGACATGTTGTTGCGCAGCGGAGGTGGTTTTGGAGCCTTGGCACTTGCCAGCCTGATTGATGCGCCTGGGGCCAGCGCAACATTGAGCGACAATGTTGCTCCGTTATCCGCCAAGCTGACCCATCATGCAGCCAGAGCGAAAAGCGTTATCTTTTTGTTTATGGAAGGCGGTCCTAGTCACCTGGATACCTTCGACCCGAAGCCAGCGATTCAGGAATTAGCCGGAAAGCCACTGCCACCAAGTTTTACTCGAGTCATAACGGCGATGGGCGAGTTCGAATCGCCCGTGTTGGCCTCGAAACGAAAATGGAAGCAACATGGACAAAGCGGCTTATGGATCTCCGATTGGCTGCCCCACATCGCTCAACACGCCGATGAACTAGCCGTGATTCGATCGTGTTGGACCAACGGCATCAACCATTCCGGCGGAGTGTGCCAAATGAATTCGGGCAGCCAGTTTGCGGGGCGACCATCTCTTGGAGCTTGGGTGACTTACGGTCTGGGAACTGAGAATGAAAATCTGCCGGCATTCGTAGTGATGCAGGATACGAAATCCACGGTAACCAACGGTCCGAGAAATTGGAGTGCTGGCTTCATGCCCGCCGTTTATCAAGGGACGGCATTGCAGGTGGAGGGAACTCCGTTTCCCAACTTGTCAGCTCACAAGCAGATATCGTCTCAGCAACAGCGCCTGGAACTAGATTACTTGAAGTCGATCAACACTCAACATCTGCAAGCTCGGCACGACAATAGCGACTTAGAAGCGAGAATTGGATCATTTGAGTTAGCCTATCAGATGCAATCCAACGCGCCTGAGGCTGTGGATCTATCGCAAGAGTCAGCAGATACTTTGAAGATGTACGGATTCGATAATCCACAAACGGCTGCTTACGCGAAGAATTGTTTGCTCGCGCGGCGCATGGTTGAGCGTGGAGTGCGATTTGTGCAGTGCTATCACGGTGCAGGCAGTAAGTGGGACGCTCACAGTAAGATCGAGGCCAATCACACCAAGATGTGCGCTGAGATGGATCAGCCGGTGGCCGCCCTGTTGACTGACCTAAAGCAGCGAGGTTTGCTCGATCAAACGCTGGTTATCTGGGGCGGTGAGTTTGGTAGGACTCCGCAAAGCGAAAAAGGCGACGGTCGCGATCATAATCCAACTGGCTTCACGATGTGGCTAGCTGGCGGAGGTGTTCGTGGTGGTCAAGTCTTTGGAGCGACAGACGAAGTTGGCTTACACGCGGTTGAAGATCGATTGCACGTTCACGACCTTCACAGCTCCGTTCTTCATTTGCTTGGAATTGATCATCGCAAGTTGGTCTACCTGCACAAAGGTCGTCCTGAGCGGATCGACCAGAATGAGGGGCGAGTCTACACCAAAATCACCCAAGTGTAACTTGCCGCTGCCAGTGTAACTTACCGCTCCGTCGGTAAGCAGAGGAAGCCTGTCGCGGAGCGACGAGGTTACAAAGCAACTTTCCGCTCCGTCGGTAAGAAGAGGAGCCTGTCGCGGAGCGACAAGTTTACAATCCACGTTCTGGCGAACGTAGCTACCGTATGGCTCGCGCCATTACGCTGGAATGAGAAAACACTTGATTGAGATTTCAGCGCTGGCAATCACTGTGACATACTTTGCTGGCTGTTATAATCTTGCGTCCAGTTAGCTCAAAAAATTCACCCAGAGGAAACACACTATGCGCAAGGCTACTTTTTTCGCGCTGATCGCGTTGGCTTGCCTTCAGTCGGTGACCTATGCAGATCAGGTCAAGTTGGGCGATCCAGCCCTCACGGCAGGAATTCCGGGCCAAGGCGATTTGACTGTTCCGCAGGTAACCGCGTGGCTGGCGAAGCCCGAGAATCATCAGCCATTAGAGGTTCAGCTTCCCGAAGGTCTAGCACCCGGCAAAGATTCGATTTACATTCCTGCCGATAACCAGATCACCCGAGCCAAGATCGAACTGGGCCGACAACTGTACTTCGACCGACGACTGAGCGCTGGAAACGAAGTTAGTTGTGCGGATTGTCATCATCCAGACAACGGTTATGGCCGAAACACGCAATTTGGCGTTGGCATCAAAGGACTAACCGGCGACCGCAACTCACCAACCTCCATGAACCGGATTTTGAGTAAAGCTCAATTCTGGGACGGCAGAGCTAAAGATCTAGAAGCTCAGGCCGTTGGTCCCATCGCCAACCCAATTGAGATGGGCAATACTCACGAAGTGGTTGTAAAGTTCGTTAGTGCCAATCCGGTTTACAAGGCTCAGTTTGAAAAGATCTTCGGTCGTGCTGCGAATATCGACGATGTTGGTCGAGCCCTCGCAACCTTTGAACGAGTTATCGTCACTGGCAATAGTCCCTACGATTATCAGGCTCGTGTGGATAAGCTGGATGCCTATATGCAATCTGAGGGTATCAAGAGTTTGGATGAGTTGAAGCAGGAAGAACCCAAGATCTATGCCGATTACGTCGCAGCCAAGAAGGTGGCCACCGAGAACCCGATGAGTGACTCGGCAAAACGCGGACAAAAGCTGTTCTTCAGCAACGAAGTGAATTGTTCGGCCTGTCACGTGGGAGTTAATTTCACCGACGAGAAGTATCACAACTTAGGTGTTGGTATGGCTGCAAAGACTCCGGACCTGGGTCGCTACAAAGAGACAAAGGTCGACGCAGACAAGGGTGCATTCAAGACCCCATCGCTTCGCAATGTGGCACAGAATGGTCCCTACATGCACGACGGAAGTCAGAGGACGCTGCTTGAAGTAGTCGAATGGTACTCCAAAGGCGGACATCCGAATCCTCAATTGAGCGACAAGATCAAGGCTTTCAAAGTAACCGACCAAGAGAAGAAAGATTTGGTTGTGTTTATGGAAGCACTGAGCGGTCCGTTGCCAAAGGTTGAAATGAAACGCTTGCCAGCGAACTGAATGAGTGAGTGCCAAGCGGCACTAATCTCCAACTGAAATCTCAAAGGGGTTGCGATAGTTGCAACCCCTTTTTTCTTTGCTCTTAGTATCTCCTTATTAGGATGAATTTGTTCCGTCGGCGTAACGGAATCAAGTCAGCCAAGTTACTAGTGCTTAAGTTTCAACTTCAAGCAATTAAATCTTGTTAAGGCAACGATGCGATTCGAAACTTTGAAGATACGCCTGTGTTCTAGCACCTATCACCGCGACCTTGCTACACCCAAGTTTTCATAAATTTAATCTGTGTAGCAACCTTAATTCGCAAAGCTTGGATAGTTGCAAATGACCTGGAATGATGTTTGGCTTGAATTGTATCTAATCAGTTTTGGTGCCAACATCCTCATCACCCTGCAATTGATTGCTAGAAAGTGGATCAAGCAGCGACTAGCAATCCAGTACCTGAATTTAATTCTAGCGATTGGTTCTGTACTGATTCTGACTGTGGATGGAATCAACTTATTAAGCAGTTTTCAGTATCGACTGCTTCAGCCCTGGAGCTACTTTCCGTTAGTTGGAACCGCGATGGGGATCTCTTGGCTGTCGATTCGAACTTTGTGCACAGCAAAATCCAAGTCTGAAATTCGGTCACTTTCCTTTATTCTCTCGGTATTGCTTGTGACGTTGAGCTGTTGGAGTTGGCAACGACTGACTAACCATACGTTGGAGCGCGAATTCTCAATTGACTTAAGCACGCCTGGTAAGATTGTAGAGGAGTCTAGGTTTGCGGCCTTCACACGAGCTGGCTCGCCTGTGCAACTGTTTCGCTTAGAGACTGATGCAGATGAATTTGCAAAGTATGCGATGGCAGTTGAGGAACAAAATTTGTTGGCTGCGGACCCGATTATTGACGTCGAACCGCCCAATAAAGGCTACAACTGTCATGGATGGGTGTTCACTGGCGGCAAGCATTTTTTATGAGGTAGCGAGGTGGAGTTGATCCTGCAAGACAATGCATATCAACCGATAACACAACCCGTAGAAAACGATATCGTTATCTATCGCTCCGAGGATGGCCGAATACTTCACACTGGACTTGTCCGAGTGATTCTACCTGACAGCACGATTCTCATTGAAAGCAAATGGGGGCTGCAGGCCGTTATCTTCATCGCCCAGAAAATCAACCCTACTCAACCTTAATCGAGTACTATCGCGGCTGCGCCATCCCACCTGATTCAGATGAATGAAGTGAAGCCTACATTTAATAAAGAGCTGCCAAGCAAGGCTGCGATTCGTAGCTAGAACTCACATACAATTCAGAGTCGAGCGCTAAGCAGGCCTGTAATTGTCGTCGGTCACACCTGTCGAACTTGGAACAAGCTTATGCTCTTTCCTTCTACGATGGCTTGAGAAACTGCTTTGCTCAGACAACGGCACCAAGAACATAAAGCTGGTGCTGTTGCTTGAGAACCGTAGCGTCGTAAACCAGTGGAATGTCCGTACGCTTGATAGAGGTGAGAATATCTATCCGATCACCTGGTCGAAAGTTCATCATCTCTGGCGTTGATTGAAGCTGAAAAGCAACTGGCTTTGGCTTCTTGCAGTCTTAGGGCTCGGAGGTCTTGTCCAGTTCTGAATCTCTTGGCAATTGCTCACATGATTGGTAGTCAAAGCGTCGGTAGTGGTTGACACTTGATTCATGGCAGGGTGATTTCGACGATATCCCATCCAGCCCCAAGCGAATGCTGTGCAGCACATTCCGGCAACAAAGACTGGCTGAAGTAAAGATCGTTTTTTCATTGTCGTCACCCTTGCAGTCCGCAAATGATCGAGCCCAAGGATGGCTCGATCAAACGCAGCAAATGACAAGCCGATTGCGAAAGAGTGAATCTAGTTTAGCCAGCTCGTCGAGCTGGATCAACTTGAGTCGAATCGACTTCGGGGCGAATTGGAATAATCCTTGGCTGCGCCATTGCTTGCGCTCCGATACGCCAGCTTCGGCTGGTTTTTCCATCCCAGCGGTGTTTTCCTATGGCTTCAACGATTCGGCAAGCAATTTCCACGGCTCTTGCGCCATCTTCACCTGGAACGGCGGGGGAACTGCCGGTCGTAATGCTAAGGGCAAAGTCATTCTGCTCGTCAAGTATTGCATTTCGTCCAGGGGCAGGCAGAGATTCTACAGCAAAAAACTGTTCGAAAACCTTGTCCTTGATGGCCATTCTTTGGTCCATCGGCATTTCATCCAATGCTACCAATCGAGCGGCGACTTCGTACGAGGGGCGAATGATCTGAAGCTGATCGGCATTGAAGTCGATCTCGGCAAAACAGTCGGTCGTGTAAACTTGCATACAGCGCTTGACTGAGGTCGAAACGCGTGATGCCTTAAGATTCGCTACCATGCCACTGGCAAAAGTTAGTCGAGCATCGGCCAAATCTTCGTGTGAACCAAGCAGTGCTAAGCCACTAGCCTGAATATCGTCAACTTCAGAGGGGTCCAAAGATAGAATCAGATCGAGATCATGTATCATCAGATCCATCACCACACCAATGTCTGTACTGCGGCCACTGTAGCTACCGCATCGGACGGCTTCGATGAACTTTGGCTTACCAAGTTCCGGAACAGCAGTTGTCCACTTGGGGTTGAATCGTTCTACGTGACCGACTTGAAGCACTCTAGAGTGACTTCGAGCGATTTGCACCAAACGATCAGCTTGATCGTAAGTCGTTGCAAGAGGTTTTTCTACTAAGCAATGAACGCCAGCACGCAACAATGCACTAGTAACTTCGTAGTGACTTGTCGTGGGAGTAGCAATGACAGCAGCATCTATTTTACCGATCAACTCACGATAGTCGGCGACGACGTTCAGGCCGAGCTGTTGAGTGATCAGTTGCTGGGAAGTTGTGCTGGGATCGGCGACGGCAACGAACTCAAACTGCTCATTGGCATTTGCCAGTTTTGCGTGAATTCGGCCTAGGTGCCCTCCACCGACAACTGCCAACTTCAGCTTGCTCATGCTGCCTTTCTCCGATCACGACCGCGACCATGGCGACCGACTTGAGAGTCTTGGATGAAATCAAAAAGTACTTGAACCTCTGGCATCAACGGCTCACCGCCCGCCAAAATCTCACGAGCATGCTCCATGCCGACGCGTGAACGATAGAGCAGTCGATAGGCCTCCATCAGTGCCTTAATCGCGTCTGTCGTAAAATTCTTGCGTTTCAGTGCAACGATATTAATCGTTCGGGGTCTGGCTGGAAAACCTTCAACCAGCATGTAAGGAGGAACGTCGTGCAATACTCGGCTTAGCCCAGAAACGAAGCTGTAGCAGCCAATCGATGCGAAATGGTGAACGGCAGCTCCACCGCTTAGCGTCGCATCATGGTGAACGTGAACGTGTCCACCCAGCATCACATTGTTAGCCATGATAACTCGATCGCCAACCTTGCAGTCGTGAGCGACGTGGCTGCATGTCATCAGATAGCAATTATTGCCTAATGAGGTGATCCCATCTTCTTTTTCTGTGGCCCGATTAACGGTAACAGATTCTCGAAAAACGTTTCCGTCGCCGATGATGACCTGTGTTGGCGAGCCTTGGTAGCTCAGGTCCTGCGGTTCGGCACCGATGACCACTCCCGGAAACAAATGATTGTTGCGACCGATTGTTGAATTGCCGGTCACAGTAACATTATTTTCAAGCCTTGTTCCTCGGCCAATGCGAACGTTGGGGCCGATGACGCAATGATGGCCAATGCGAACTTCCTCATCCAGCTCGGCGCGTGGATCGACGACTGCAGTGTGAGCGATGATTGTGGCCATAGAGTAACTTTCTAAGATGAATTACTTTTCTCGTGTTTGTGTTGTCCGGTCGAGTGCGTTCAGGGTTCGCCTATGCCGCATTGAGTTGGGATTGTTGAGCGAAGTACAATTCGCGTAGTTTCCGTGCCAACTCCGCATTCAATTGATGACCACTTCTATTGGCAACTACTTTTCCTACCAAATCTACGCCAGCCACCGCTAGGTCACCTATGACGTCTAGCGCTTTGTGTCGAGCACATTCGTCAGGAAACCGCATGTTGTTGTCGATTGGGCCGTTTGAGCCAAAAACTAACAGGTCACGATGAGTTACATGAGGTGCTAAACCTCGGGCTTGCAGCAACTCAGCCTCTGCACTGGTGACAAATGTTCGAGCCGACGAGATTTCGGTGGCGAACTTCTGCTCAGTAACGAGGCTGCTGAAGGAGCATTTCTTGATCGGGCTTTCGGAGCCGTAATCGAGTCGATATTCGACTTCATATTGGGCAGAGGGCTCAATCGAAATCCATTGCTGGTCGTTGCCAACGCGGATAGGACGTTCGATGACTAGCGATTCGCGTTTGTTGCGAAGCTGAACTTTTCCAACTGATAGCAGCGCCACCACTAGTGGAAAACTACTGCCGTCCATGGCAGGCATTTCGGTGTTGGTGCAAAATACTTGCACATTATCAATCTGAAGGCCAGCCAGAGCTGACATCACGTGCTCGATCATTTCGAAGCGACGCTGAGCGTTACCAACGCAAGTTCGCATCGACATGCCTTGACAGTTTTCGCAAACCGCTTCAACACCTTCATCATAGGTGTCTTGGCGATAAAAGCGAATCCCAGTGCCGGCAGGAGCTGGCAAAAAGGTCAGCGTATTCACCATGCCGCTCCAAAAGCCTCGACCAGTGATCGTGCAGGGGCCTTTGAGCGTGGTTTGATTCCTGATTTGTGCCATAGCAATTCTAAGAGAGTGGAATGGTTGCTTAATCCAACCTGGGCAATTCCAATCTGGCGCTGGCCTGCGAAGATGCTACCGAATCTATACTCGCAAGCCGAGCCGAAGTCGTGGCCAAGCGATTTGGACTTGGCCACGTCGACAATACTTAAAACAATTAGCGATTGGTTCGGCCTTGCAGACCACCAGTCTGTGCTGCTGGTTGCTGAGGTGTTGGAGCGCCCCCACCCAATTGCTGTTGCAGAATGCTCAGCACTTGATCGGTGACGTCCACAGATTTGTTGAAGTACAACACGCTTTGGGACATAGCCATATCAAGCGTTTCTGGCTTTTTCTCGTCAACTGGTTGGCGACTCACTTGCAGAATGACGATGTAGCCATTTCGCTTGGACAACCAATCCAGCAGAGTTGTGATCTGTCCGTGGACTTCGTACAGCACCTTGGCTTGAGCTGCTTCGAATTCCTTACGCTTCTTCACTAATTCCAAGCGGAACGCAGTATCCTGATCTGCAATGGCCTTTTCAGCGCGATCGTACTCGGCAGTGCCTTCGCGAAACTGCTCTTTCAATTGCTCCATCTGCTTGATGATGCCCTCACGCTTGGTTTGCATCTCTTTGTCAGCAGCTTCCATCTGCGACTTGATAGCATCCATTTTGACTTTGAGAGTTGGGTGGTTTTGCAGGATGTGACCTACATCAATCACGCCAATTGCAGCAGATGCAGCACCGGTTGGGGCGGCAGGTTGATTTCCTTGAGCATTCGGTGCTTGTGCATGCACCTGAGCTAGAGACAGTAGGCCGCCTACGGCAATAGCGGCAACGAGAGAGCGAACTCGCATTGAAAGCACTCCTTGCTTTAAAGGGACTCATGGAGCCACTCATGTTGCACCATGTTATCCAACAGTTATTAGGGGGCAGCCCCTTACTTCGGCTTGATCCATTCAAGCCTGTATGTCGTGAACGCATATTGGTTCACAGTTGAACGACTATTTTGCAAGGATTCGCAACCTAGGACAATAGCGATTTCCCATGGTTTTAGCACGGTTTCAAACTTTTTTCGGCTGTTTTGACTCAGCTTTGTATCGATCTCAATCGCTTCGTCAGGCGTGATTGGCAGGATTCGGCATCATCAAAAAATGTTCGAGCAGAGCTAGTTCCGCAATCCAGCGGAATCGGCGCGAGCGTTACTCTAGAAATCCGGTCCACAATTGAACGGTATTGCGCTCAGCAGTAATTCCTACTATTCACAGGTCCACCAGATAAGGCAATGGAACCAGAAGATTTTCTTGACGGACCTAAAATGGAAAGAAACGCATCGAGTCTCAAAATGACTCGATGCGTCTAGGTCAAACATCCTGGGGAAATCTTAAATTAGTCGGCGAAGCTTATCGCAACAAGCTCAGTACGTTTTGAGGACTTTGGTTAGCAATTCCCAATACGGTTGTACCCGATTGAACCAGAATCTGAGCACGTGTCAGAGCTGCTGACTCTTGTGCAAAGTCTGCATCCCGAATCGTGCTTTCTGCTTCGGTCAAGTTGGAGACTGTATCATTCAACGATGCCAAGTTACTTTGAAGAGTGGTAGCTTGGAAAGCACCCAAACGACCTCTCAAGCTTGTGACTTGGTTTATTGCTTCGTCAACGATGTTGGAAGCCAAACTCGGATTACTTGCCAAAGATCCTGTTTCGCCGCTTCCTAATTGGAACAAGCGACCTGAAGCGCCGCCTAGTCGAGCTGTACTAACGCTGGATATTCCGATGCGAGCTTGCTGATTGCTAACCACGTCGCCACCAAGCTGGAATAGTGCTCCCCCCCCCGTGATGTTGAAATTGATGTCGTCATCTGAACCAGCAGAGACTGTTAGCGACAAAGCTAATGAAGCAGTGTTGATGGACAGTGAGTTGCCTTTACCATTTGCATCCACACCATTAACCTTGGCTACGATGTCAGAGCCGATGTCTCTTGCGCCCGCTCCCACCGACTGAGTGAATGTTCCTGTCGAGGCCTCGCTGATCACGCGAAGGTCAACAAACGCATCCGAGCCGAAGGCCGAAGATTTCAAGTTCAACTTAGTACCATCATTAGCGTCGACTTGGGCTGTCACGCCGGTTGCGTCGCTTACAAGATTGATCTGAGTAATAAGTTCATTGATCGTAGTTCCAGCCTTGACATTGAATACCTCGGAGCCCGACTTACCCAGTAGTTCGAAAACTACGTCCTGGCTAATGCCGCCGGTCACAGCAGTGACTCCACCATCAAAATTGTTGGTTGAAGATGTAGCGCCGGAGCCATAGCTGGTCAGCGTATTTCCTGAAGCCGCTGTGGCGGTGTAGGTTCCTTGGTCGTTGATTGCCTGAATGATATCCGCAATCGTCGTGCTTCCAGAGTTGCTTACGGTTACCGACAGGTTGCCGTTAGCATCAACAGCTATTGTTGGTGCGACGACCGCGCCCGTTGCGAATGAAATCGTCTTTCCATTTACTGCTGCACCAGTGGTCTTTGAGGCCAGATTGATCGTGGCATTTTGAGTCGAAGCCGTAACAGCCGCGGTCAAAGTACTTGACGAAGTGGTATCGTTGGCCGGATCAAAGTAGCCAATCGAATCTGGGTCATCAAGCACAGACGTAAACCCTGTTAGCTTGTTAAGCTCTTCAGTAATCGACTCCAAGCTCGTATTTCCGCCTGAACCAACGGTGATGTCAATCTTGTTGGTACCTGCGTTCCAAGCGACTGTCGGAACCGCAAACGGAGGAGCAGAAGCTGAGACGTTAAAGTCAAAGTTTGTTTCGCCTCCAACGTCGGCAGTTACTTCTATCGAAGCAGTCTGAGTGGTTGCTTCCGTACCTAAATTGTCAAAGGTACCGCTACCGGCGTCGGTGTTAGCTACGTTGGTAGCACCACCCGTCACCATGAAAGTCAAAGTCTGAATGTGCAGCCAAATCGCTTGCGATGGTGTTAAGGCTCTTGCCTTGTTCCAAAGTCACTATGATGTTGCCGGTGTTATCGTCAACGGTGATCGAAGAAAAGTTTCCAGCCGCAGTCGTCTGGACAGTTACTGTAGCACCATTGAATGCATCGGTGTCATTCTTGGTTGTCAAACTAAACTCACGCGCACCAGCGGCCAACGAGATCGTGCCGGTGGTAGAGGTGTTGCCTGCTACTGTGTGATCGAAATTCAACGTGCGAACGGCACCACTTGCTGCAGTAGTCTTGGTCAAGTCAATCGAGCCCGTCGCTGCTACACCAGCTACTGGTGTTGTCACGTCGTCGACTGAGACTTGAGCTTGCTGAGCTGCCTGAGAAACAGTCACTGCAACCGACAATTGGCCCGTTGGCCCCAAATTGGCCTGGTCGATCTTCAAATCCTGAATGTCTGAAAAGTTCGTGCCTGCTTGAGTAAGGAAGTCTAGACTCCCATCTAGCAGATTTCGGCCTTGGAATGTTGTTGTTCGTGCGATTCTATTAATCGCTTCGAGCGAGCTATCGATTTGAAGCTGATTAGCTGCGATTTCTGAGTCACTCAGCGCGCCCTTGTTGGCGGCTTCGACGACTAGCCCGCGAACATTGTTGAGCAAGGAACTAACCTGCCCCAAAGCGCTGTCCGCAGTAGCGATAATTTGAGAAGCGCGGTTCGTATTGGAAACCGCCTTGTTTAGGCTAGTGATGTCGCTTCGCAATGCTTCACTGGCAATAAGACCTGCTGGATCGTCTTTGCCTGTGTTGATTCGAAGACCTGTACTCAATCGAGTCAAAGCGGTCTGTAAGTCTTGGTTTGTTTTATTGAGCCTGTTTTGAGCTACCAGCGAGCCCGTGTTGGTATTGATTCGTGTCATAACTCATTTACTCCCTGATGTTTAAGACCGTTGAAAGACGCGATGGCCCCACGGGCAGTCTTCCGCCTACGGATGAGAGGACGACTAAAGGAACTAACTCGTAATCAGGACGATCCAACGCGCGAACACTCGTTGTTCGCAAATCCGGTAGATCCCCAGGATGAGGTCAAAATGGAGTATGCCTATCTAGGGATCTCACGAGTCTTGAAATCGATCAAGAGAAAAAAGCTGCTAGAGAACATCAACTGCAATTGATTGGGATTTACCCCAAGCTGATGCTTTTTCCAAGACAATGATTGCTACCCGCAGAGGCGGCAACTGACGCATGTCGATTAATTTTTCGCCACACCTCGTGATCCCAACCTACTTGTTGGGATTCTGGATCACTAATCAGAATTTGATTGAAGATTTTGAGACGTTTCAATCAGCTAGACCTAGAGGTCACTACAACTGTTACTGGCCGTATATTTTCACTCAACCGACGTACTACTGTTGCAACAGTTTTAGAATGTTCTGCGGGTTTTGGTTCGCTATTCCCAACACCGTTGTTCCAGACTGCACAAGTATTTGAGATCTGGTGAGCTGAGCTGTTTCCCTGGCAAAATCAGCATCGCGAATGGTACTTTCCGCTTCAGTCAAATTCCCGAGCGTGTCGGTCAATGAGGACTCGTTACTCTCCAATGTAGTGGCCTGGAACGCGCCTAGCCTTCCACGAAGGCTCGTTACCTTGTTAATTACCTCGTTGATGATATCCCCTGCAGAAGCCACATCTGCAGTTAAGGACTTATCCTGGCCGCTGCCGATTTGATAAAGTCTGCCCGACGGTCCTCCGAGCGAACTTGTTGAAAGTGAATCGATGCCCAAGCGTGCTTGTTGGTTACTGACGACATCGCCGCCAAGTTGGAAAAGCGCACCACCACCCGTTATCGTAAAATTCAGCGTGTTGATCGCAACTGTAGGGTCTAAAGTCATCTGCATCGAAAGCGTCGAGGTGTTGAGGGACAACCTGGACCCACGGCCATCTGCTTGGAAACCATTTACAGTAGCTTGAATGTCTTGGCCCGTGCTGCGCAACGCACTCAGGTGAGACCGGAAAACTCCGGCGGTACCTTCGCTAATCACATTCACTCCAACAATACTGTCTGATCCATAGAGAGCTGAATGGAATTCAAGTTCTCCGGTTGAGGCGTTAACTGCGGCGGTGACTCCCGTTGCATCGCTGACCAAGTTGATCGCATCAGAGATCTGCTTCACACTCGTTCCACCTTGAAAATTGAAACTTTGCGTACCCAGCGACCCCACTAACTCGAAGACCAGTTTGTCTAAAAGGACTCCACCTCCAGTAACCCCGGTTGAAGCTGTTGTTTCTGCGTCCAAAGCGTTTGTTGGTAGGAATCCGCTGGTGGAGGATAGTACGGAAAAGTCGGGCAGATTGTCGATAGCTATGGCGAAGTCGCTGATCGTTGAAGTACCTGGAGTGTAAGTAACTTTGAGCGTTTTGGTATTTGAGTCATACGTAGCACCTGTCGTAGCACCCACTTCGAAAACAACTGCAACGTTATTGAAATCGAGCCCAGGTTGATCCGCGGTGAATGCAATTGAACTTGGCAACAAAGTTGCTGGAGCCGGTGGAAAGCCTCCGAACATGAAATCACCTGCGGGATCAGTGGCCGTAATCGGATCAGCATTGGCTGTGAAACCTGGCAACGCATCGATTGCTGCTGCCACTTGACCTTTGGAAATTGAAGTCGGCGCAGACGCGTTCGCAGATACTGTAACGGTACGAGTATTCTCATCGTAACTTGCTTGAGTTACGTTAGCGCCCAAGGAGATATCGTTTTGGAAGTTCACAGTCACGGCTTGAGTCTCTCCCGTGGCCGCAACGTTGATATCACCTAGAATTGCGTTCGATCGAGCGTTGAAGTTTATCGTGGCGTTGGCATTAGACAGGCTAAATGCGTCGTTGGTTAATTCCGCCTGTGTTGCAGGAGACTGAACAACCACCTCAACATTCATACTTCCAGTCGCACCCAGATTGGCCTGATCAATCTTCGCGTCCGTAACTTGAGGAAGAGTACTCAGGTTGGTAATGAAGTCCAAAGATCCATCAAGAATCTTTCGGCCTTGGAAGGTCGTCGTTTGCGCGATCCGATTGATGGCTTCCAACGAGCTATCGATCTGCAATTGGTTTGCGGCTATTTCATCGTCGCTCACAGCACCAACGTTCGCAGCTTCAACAATCAAGCCTCGCATCGTCGTTAGTAGCGAACTTACCTGACCCAAAGCACTGTCGGCAGTGGCAATGATTTGCTTTGCTCGTTGAGTATTACTCACCGCGGGTTCACACTGGTGATATCGCTGCGTAGAGCTTCGCTAGCGATCAATCCGGCGGGATCATCCTTACCCGTGTTAATTCTTAAACCGGTACTGAGCCGGGTTAACGAGGTTTGAAGTTCAGCGTTGGTTCGATTAAGTCGGTTTTGTGCAATCAGAGAACTGACGTTAGTATTGATTCGGGTCATCGGTCAAAATCTCTCGACGAGCTGATTGCGGGGGCAGGTTTAGTTTCTAAGTGGTGGCTACTGGATAGGATTACGTTGAAAGCGCAAGCATAGCCACACATCGACAAATTCGTCACAATCAGAATCGAGTGTCTTGAGCTGATTAATTGCTACAAATGAATCATTCGGATTAGAAGTCATCGGCGTACCTCGCTATTTCGAGTAGAACCGCTTCGTTTTAGCCAAATTGACTGAGTGGAACAGAATACGAGCTTTGGCCAATCGCTAGATTTTACCAATTTGATCCAAGTGGTTCGGCCGATAGGTTGGCCAACAAGAGAGTACTAATTCGCCTCGGAAACCCTTGGAATTTACTACAATTAATGCAATTCTCACTAAACATTTGTGCGCTACGCCTAGACCCTTTTCGACCTGTGTTTTACGATTGGATTCTACTTTAAGGGCACTTTTTGTTCGTTAAACCAGGAAGCTTCACAATCTCCTGATTTGGGGGATAGACCGCGTGGGAAAGCGCAGATCAGATTCAGAACTCGGCGAAGACATCATTCAGTTGCTGGGTTACATGAACTTTTCATCCGGCAAAATGGATGCTGGCACACTGGCGGCCATGAACAGGATTTACGCTGATGCACTGCCCAGCCTGAATCCGTTTCAGGGCATGCCAAGTTGGCTGCAGGTTCAACAATGGTTCGGCGACTGGCTAACGACACTCGGCGAGACAAAGCCAAGCTTTAATGACTCATCACAGGCTGCCAGCGTCTTAAAACTCGCTTGGCAGTTATTGCCGGCCTACCTAGACTTCCATCGCGACCTGCTTTTTCATCAAGAGGCTGAAGGACTTTTCAACGGCTTCTTTATGGGTAAAGCCATCGAAGCCGTGGTCCTTCAAGGGGCACCGTGGACCGACACAGATCGCATTATCAACGGTGCAATCGCAAAGTTGAACGACTTCGTGGGCTATAGACCTGTGGCGGTCCTCGAAGGACGCCGACTTGAGCCCTACTCGAACGAATGGGTTCGCCCCATACCTCTACATATTGCAGGTGTTGGCACGACGGCCGGACCTTATCATGAGGTTATTCAACAGTGCTTAGCAATTCTTCGCGAGACACCCGAAGAGATTCTACGTCAAGCTTGTTTCAATCCAGACATGTTGGACGAGTTGTCGCTAGACCCTCGCTCATACGATTTTGATCATCCTGTCAATCAGCGTCCCAACTATCACTTTGGGCAATGGGATCCGCACGTAATCGACAATAGCGGCAACTATCGACGATTCGCAATTCAGCAAGTTACTTTGGATGCACTACTTGCTCGGGTACATGATGATCAGGTTGGACCGCGCGAAGAGTTGATGTTCGAAGCGGCATCAGTTTTGTCAGGCACCATTCTGATGGCCTCAGGAATCTCAGGATGGGGGCCGGGAGCATTTAGCTCGACCACCTCACTGGCCAGCCTACTGGGACCGATTGCCGAGTATCGAGACCGATTCTACGAAAACCTGCTTGAAAACCTTGACGGGCCGCATCGCGACCGACTTGAAGAGGAACGCAAGATTCGTCGTCAAGCGATGGGTGGCGCTCGGCAACATCTGAATACATATTTGGCAAAGCATCGCGCGAGTCAGTTAGAGCATGTTCAGCTCGCACGTTTGTTCGCTCGGATGGGAAATTCGGAGGCTGCGAAGGAGCAGTCCGATTTTGTTCAAGTGCCTTCCGCGCGGATTGTCTCACTGGTCGATTGCTTGATCACCTCGGCAGATCTACATCTTCGCTCAGATCGACTGGAAGATGCCGTTCAAATACTGCCTCAGATTGTCGACTGGATTCATCGTGGCATCCAATGCGGTGCGATCGTAGACCCTTGGAATATCCTTGGATTTGCCGGCAATTTTGCTCGATTCGACGGGCCGGATTCCGCCGTCCACGACCATCGCGTCGAAGATTTGGTGCGACTGATGGAGTACGTCTTTGCGTTGCAATCTAGGATCTGGCGAGAATGTGCGGCTGCTGGAAGACATGATCTTTACGAGCAGATTGAAACTCAAATGAATACCACAGCGAACTGGTGGCGACAGTTCGCAGCTCACGAGATAGCCGATCTTGAGGCTACCGATCCACTCGATTCGTTGAAGTCAGCGGTGTTGGTCGCCAAAGCTCTTGAGCTATGGCACGCTGGTGGAGCCAGCGCGGGCGACGTACGCTTCTGGGCTCCACACGCCGAGCTGTTCGATTCCCCGAAAGCCTATGCACTTGTCGTTGAATCGCTGTTGGAGCGAAATGACTTCGTGGCTTCGATGGCACTACTTGTTCACTGGCTCGGGCAGGCAGGTAGAGTTGGTCTACAAAAGGGCGAGGACAGTTTCTCGAATTTGGCTCGCCGTTGGATGCAGCGATTGGAAAACGTTTTGCTTGATGGAAGCAACGCGAAATTGAGCTGGAGTGTTGCCCAAAAGTTCTTCGATTACCTTGAGGCCAACGCCGAACATTTCTGGAGCCCACCTACGTTCGCGCTGGCAACTTCCAAGTCGAAGGACAAAGATTGGACGAAGGAGCTAGAAAACAGTGGTGAGTTCGACGACGACGAACAGGGCCTGTTTGATGCAGCCTACGAAGATGTGGTCTACAATGATTCGACCGATGATGGCGTCGACAGCGATACGCCAGAGGAGGAAGGCTCAGGGTCAGAGACAACAACGGAGCTGCTAGAGGAATCCAATCGACTCAATCAACACCTGACTTTCCTGAGCGCCCTAGCGCAGATGTGGAAGGGGGCAGCACTTAGTCGAGTGCTGCGTCAAGAGATCACCTCCGATTCGCCAGTTCGCGATAGTCGCTTGCAAGCGATGGAGAACTGGGCTACACAGGCTGCCGAAAACCGCCAAGGTCTACTCAACTTGCTCAAGAGCGTTGCGGATTTTCCAATATCCCGTAGCGGAACAGCTCACGATGAAATGGCACGTTATGATCGGATGCGATTGATCAAAGAATCGCTGCTTGATCAAATCATTTCAACTACCATCGAAACAGCCGACGCTCGTCGGCTGTTGGTTGCCAATCTCCACGGTTGTAGCGATACCAATCCAGCAGTTGTTCAGTTGATGACGACACTTAGTGATGATGATCGCTTGGCAGTAGAAACGGTTGGCGCTTTGCTTTATGGAAAACGCGAACGCGTCGAACAAGCATTCCCCAAGCTGTTGATTGCTTTGCGAACGAAGAATCTGCTCTACATTCCGCTTGCTCGCGGCGGAGAGCCAACGGCTATCTACAGTGTTCGTTTGCGCCGCAGAATTCTATCACACTTATTGATGTGGCTACCACGACAAGGATTCTTCTATCAAACCTGCCATTTGATCGAGACAGCTCGATTCATGGAGCATCACAATCCGATTGGCCCTGGCGCGGTAACAGAGTTTGATGACATGTTCAAACTTTGCTTCGTCTCAATTATTCGAGCGGTCGTGCAGAATTTCGTGAATGGTACCTGCGAAAGTCCGAAGTCCAAGAAGCGAGCCAAAAAGGCGCAAGCTTCTATCGATCTCAATCTGCACGATGGCGAATCGTTGTGCGATCTTGAGCCTGTGAGCGAAGAGATGATCGTCATTCTGGAGCAGGCTACCGAAGTGTTGCTGGCAAGCTGGCTAGCTCACAGTCGTACATTGCGGCTAAGTATCTTGGAATCGGTCGACACTCAACGTAAGTGGTCCAAGCTAGTTGAATTCATTCAGCAGTACGGTGGTCCGATCTTTACTCAAAGCTTCTTACGTTTGGGGAACGTTCGAGCGATTCTGCATCAAGGCGTCGGACACTGGTTGGATCAATTGATCGAAGAGAGCGAGACCGAGCAGTTTGAGCGACTGTTTGCGGATTTGGATGCCGGAGTCATAACGCGAGCAGAAGTCGAAAAACTGCTCAGCGTAGTGCTCGAAGCCGTAATTGATCACTACAGCGAGTATCGAGACTACAACAGTACGACGACACAGTCAGATCGTGGTGAAATGCTGTACATGTTGCTCGACTTCTTGCGACTGCGAGTTCGCTATGATCGCGTGAGCTGGAATTTAAAGCCGATTTATTGGACTCACGAGGTTCTGGTCCGAGCCGGTTGCCACTTGGCCGCACAGCAATGGCGTCGAGCTTTGGCCGAGAGAATCGGTCGCGAAAGTGAGATTTACCTCGAGCAGTTGACAGAGCTTCAAAATCGATATGCGATGCGAATGCCAACCGTTGCTGATCGATTGCGGGAAAGGTTTACGCGTCCGATGACCGTGGATCGAATGAAAGCCTTGGTTGGACCAGCCATTCGGCAGTATCGTGTTATGGGAGCTGCATCGCCACTGTTTGAGCTGCTGATTGATGAGTGCAAATTGATGATGGAGCAGCCAACTGGAGTTGGGCTAGATATACCTCAATGGTTGTCGGCCTTAGAATCAGAAGTTGACCAAGTAATGGAAACTCAACGCGGTTATTCTTCGCAACCACGTTACGATGGAGTGGTTGACTTTAAAACTGTTACGATTGAAGAGATATCTGAACAACTAAGCTCGGCCAGCAAGTCGATGCAGGGTTTGAATTTACCGGCCGAGTAATCCCAGATTTTTCTGATTATGAGCAACGCCCCCTCTGATTCGCCATTTGAATTCGAAATAGCACAATCCAGCGAATGCATGGACGCTGAAAGTGCTCCACAATCATCTCAATCACACGACAGTCAAACTAATTGGTGGCAACATGCCTTAGGTTTATTTTTGATCATCGTCTCAACGATTGTGGCGGCAATGATCTATTTAACTAGCTCTAGGGAAGCTCCTATACTTCTATGCATCGGTGTTGCTTCAGGCTACTACACGCTAATCTGTTGTTGGTGGGTTTTTGGCAATCAAACATATCGGTTCAAATTAGGTCTGATCATGTTTGGATTGCTTTACTTCATTCAAATTGCCATAGCGATGACTGAGCCAGGGCCAGGTATTCCTGTGATATTGTCTTTGATATTTGGGTTTCTGTTAGCCAATGCAGGTTTTGTGCTCGTAAAGCTACTTTCGGTCATTCTCTTGAAGTGGCTTTCGAGAGTCGAGATTCGACTCAAGCATCAGCTCGACAAATCAGTTTCAAATCGGATTCGCTATGGTCTTGCAGAGATCATGCTCGTTACCACGATCGTAGCAGTTTTAGTTGCCGTAATGAGAAGCATCGATGGTCGATCGGAGATTGGCGGAGGATTTGGCAGAATCGTACTAGTGTTAGCTTGCATCAATATCTTCCACTTTCTGATTTTTTGGCCGCTGCTATTCGCCGGTTTCGTGGTCAGAATGCGAGTCATATTGACTGCTCTTTCAATTGGTGTTTTTGCTTTGACGGTTTGGAGCCAAGAACCATTTTTCAATGCAGTGCTCGGAAATGGCGGCGGTTATGCTGAAATCTTGATGCTTGATTCAACCTTTGCGATCACCGTGGCGCTTCACTTTGCTATCGCCAACTTAAGTGGTTACCAACTTGTACAACGGCAGAAGGCTTAGCTCGAATTTCAACGCAATTCGCAAACTAGCACACCACGCGCGATCACCTGAGCCTACAGCGCTAGCTGAGGGTTCAATACTGAATCTACAGCGCTAGTTTTGATGTTGCACGGTTTCTGGGATTTCGGGCCGAAGCCCAGTAATTTACTCAGCCCAGCCCATCTGGCCCTACAAGGCTGGCTAAGTAAACGAACAGGGCTTCGCCCTTAAAACCAAATACTGCAACATCAAAAAGCGCTAGCTGAGGGTGTCTCATTTTGAACCCACTTCGCCACCAGCGTTGTACCGTCATTGGCTGATATATCTGAACCCTTAGCTAGCGCTGTAGGCTCAGTGGCTGTTGATGTCAGCAAGGAAAATATTACACAGTGTAAGTGAAATCGCAGTGTCTACGCCACGATCTAACCTAAAGATGAAAACCGACAGAGTTCATTTGCACAATCGCACACGGCTGTGTCGATAAAGCGGAAAAAAGCATCGTGACGAAGCTAATGCTAGCTCTTCATGGCTGTCATTTCAACTTAGCGATTGAACAATGAATCACTCTGTCAGACTGTGCTTGGTTCTCCATAATCATCAGCCAATCGGGAACTTCAACGGCGTGATCGACCAAGCTTTTCACGAAAGCTATTTGCCGTTCCTCAACGTGCTTGAAGATTGCCCTGGCATCCACCTCACACTGCATACCTCCGGCCCGTTGCTGCAATGGATGGTAAAGCATCAGCCGGACTACGTTCGAAGAGTTTCCGCGCTGGTGGCTGCTGGTCGAGTTGAGATTCTGGGCGGCCCGATGTACGAATCGATCCTGACGATGCTGCCCAGTCGTGACCGAGTCGGGCAGATCTATACATACACCAACTACCTGGCTGAGATCTTCGGAACGGAAGTCTCCGGCATGTGGGTTCCAGAGAGAGTTTGGGAAAGTAGCCTCACGGCAGATATCGTTCGAGCTGGCATTCGATATACGTTGCTCGACGACTACCATTTTCTTTCTGCGGGTTGGTCGCAAGATAGTCTAGCTGGTTGCTTTGTGACTGAAGATGACGGCCATGTACTGCGAGTCTTCGCTGGCTGCGAGAGATTGCGTTACCTAATTCCATTTGCGGACGTTGAAGAGTCGATCAACTACGCGCGAAACGTTGCTCAAACTCAACCAGATGCCATTCTAGTCTGCGGCGACGATGGCGAGAAGTTTGGAACGTGGCCGAATACTCATCATCATGTGTATCACCAAGGTTGGCTGCGACGTTTCTTTGACGCCCTTTCGGCCAATCAAGACTGGCTTAAGACTTGTACACTTGCAGAGGCCATATCCGAGGTTCCACCACGTGGCAAAGTCTACCTGCCAGACTGCAGTTATCGCGAGATGACCGAATGGGCGTTACCAGCTCGACAGCAGCAATTGTATCACGAACTAACCGAAGAATTTCAGCACCATCCCAATTGGGATAATTTGCGACAGTTTGTTCGGGCCGGCAATTGGCGCAACTTTAAGTCTCGTTACACCGAAGCCAACGAGATGTACTCGCGGATGATGCAAGTCAGCCGCAAGTTAGATGATGCTGGACGATGTTGTGGCGATGTCGAAATTCTAACTCAGATCGAAGATCACCTCTATCGTGGCCAATGCAACTGTGCCTACTGGCACGGTGCTTTTGGCGGCATTTATTTGCCTCATCTTCGCAACGCGATCTACTCCGAACTGATCGCGGCAGATAACAAGCTAGACTATTTAGAGCATGGCCATGGTCACTGGGTCGAAGCGACTTGTGATGACTTCAATTTCGATTTAAAGTCCGAAGTGCGCATCGCCAATGATCAATTTGTACTTTATGCTGCTCCTGCTGAGGGTGGCATGATCTATGAACTGGATGTTCGATCCAATCGCCACAATTTGCTAGCCACAATGCAACGACGGCCAGAAGCTTATCACCAAAAGATCTCCGGTCAGCATAGCGAGGGTGATCATGGATTTGCCGAGAGCATTCACGATCGCATCGTCTTCAAACAACAAGGTTTGGATCAACGCTTGCAGTATGACAAATATCCACGGAAGAGTTTCCTCGATCACTTCTACGATAACGATGTGAGCTTCGAAGCCGTCACGAGCGGCAGTGCCATGGAGCGAGGTGACTTTGTGGCATCTGCCTTTGAAGCAAAGCTGCGTCGAGCGGCAAACAAGGTTCAGTTGCAGATGAGTCGTGCAGGAAACGCTTGGGGTGTACCTTTCAGGATCACTAAAGCTCTGACGATACAAGCTGGCAGCTCAAATATCGATGTGGCTTACTTGATTGAAGGCTTGCCTCAGGATCGAACTTTCCATTTGGCTTGCGAATGGAACTTTGCTGGATTGCCAGCCGGTGCTGAGGATCGCTACTTCTACAATGCCAGTGGGGATCGATTGGGCCATTTGGGCTCGCAACTTGACTTGCAAGGTCAAGATCAGTTGGGCTTAATCGACTGCTGGCTAGGAATCGATATCAACTTGAAGTTTGATAGACCAACGGCCTTGTGGAGCTTTCCGATAGAGACGGTCAGTCAAAGTGAGGCTGGTTTTGAATTGGTTCATCAATCCGTTTCGCTTCAGCCTCACTGGTTTATTTCGGGTGACCGAGAAGGCAAATGGTCGATGCAAATGCAGGTTCAGATTGCCAAGCGACATCAGCCGCTCGTTCTCGCGCCTCACATTATTCAAACTGGAGTCAACAACTTAAGCCAGTTTGTTCACTAACTCCACAAGCTAACTCTTATCAGACTGACATCGACTGATGAACTCAATTGAAGCTGCTCTTCGGCGTCCCAATCCAGACGAGTTTAATGAGTACTACAACACTTATATCAGTCGAGTTGCCGAAGGCCGCTGCTTGGCAACTTTGAGTAATCAGGTGGATGAGTTGGAGAGCTTCTTCCGGTCCATTACTGCTGAACAAGCCGTCACCTTGCATCCGCCTTATACATGGACGATAAAGCAAGTCGTTGGACACTTGATCGATACTGAGCGCATCTTTTCGGAGCGATTGCATCACTTCGCATTTGCTGATTTCCAACCATTGCCTGGCATGAACCAGGACGATTACATCAAAAACGGCGACTACGAGCGTCCTGCATTGGAGGAACTAGTCGCTGAGATGTTGTTGTTGCGTCGAGCCAATCTGCTACTGATCAAGAGAATCAAGCCCGAGGATTTTGATCGACGCGGACAAGCGTCCGGCTACGATGTCACTGTAAGGGCTCTAGCTTGGATGCTGGCAGGACACGTTGTCTACCACATGGAAATCGTCCGCAAGCGACTCGGACGCTAGCTCAAGGACTTGCGTTGCGTTAATTGCTCGCAGTTCCCCTAACCCAACCGTTCGGCTAGAAATGTTGGATGTCTCCGAAGGCAGGAAAATGACTGTGTGGTTAGCTTTTGATCGAATAGCGATCAATTCGTCAGATACGAAAGTTGGGATGACATGGATACGAGACGCAAAGGTTACCTGTTCTTTGTCTGTATAGGAATTATCGCGTCGTCCGTTTTGTCGCTTTTCGTGACTTGGGGGCAAAATTACGCTGCCTGAGCTTACTCCGGACACCGTGCGATCTAAAACGGGCGTGCCAAACGAAATATCAGAAATTCTTGTTTCGCTTTTGTCGGGTCAAGAGTTTCCAGTGACCGGTACAAGCGGGCGTCTCAGTACGTTGGGGTTAAATATTCCATATTGGATTGCCGCGATCCTAGTCGCTTCGAGTTCGGCTATGATTTTGATGAACACTTACAAACTTGGCGATTTCCCAGTGCTCATGTTGATGTCTCTGTATGGTGTTGCTGCGATAGTTGTTGTTGGAGCGGGAACAGAGATTGTGATGAATGGAACGCTCTCTCCTAACTTTTCGCTTGCCTGCATTGGTCCAATCGCCGGAATAGTAATGGCGTGGTACATCGATCCCGAGAAATGTGACGAGAATATTAAGCATTAGGTGACGTGTCGTTTGGTTGAAGTGAAGCGTCGAGGATAGTGGTGCCCTGGTGATGGTGGTTTATTGGCATTGTTGCACACGCCGCTAGCTTGAAAGCTGCGAGTACAGTTGAATGATCACTGGTCGCTGGTAAACTCGCGGGTTAACGTGGCTACGGACCTGTAACAGTTTTGTTTGAGCGGCTTCCGGCGTCATTCCACCGTAGCGGACAAGCCACCATAGAACAATGGTTGCACTCCTGGCACGCCCCGCTTTGCAGTGCACATAGGTTTGCCCACCCTTGAGCTTATGTCGCTCGATAAACTCAGCGCCCCGTTCGACCATCTCGGGACTGGGGTGTTGAAAGTCGGTGGTAGGCAGCCATATCTGCTCGATTCCTAGCTGCTGGTAGGCGGCTTGAGGTCCAGCGTATTCCTCGCACATGTTAACAACACCAGTGACTCCAAGTTGTTTGAGCCGCTCGGGATCGCGGCCTAGCGGAACGGCACCTAAGATGCAGTGATCGTTGACGCGATCCCACCAGTGACGAACGCCCAGCCATCGGCCTAGCAGCATGTTCCACAGCAAGGTGGGATAGTAAACGGTTCTAGCGTAGAGTCGTGCGAGCATGTTTTGCAGCGTACTGTCGTGAAACTCATATCGAAAGGTAGTCGGGATTCCGATTAATCGTGTTGTTCTCTAATTCTATGACCGCTACAGTCTAGAAGGTAACACGGTTCGATACCGCAATCAGCGAATCCCCAACTATCGTACCTGAGAGATGGCCCACCGGGAATCGCGATCGCTTCGTTTCTATTTTTTGGCAACACGTAAATGTTGGTGTCATTACATTCTAAGCAACTTGGGCCGCGTTTGCGAAGGCGAATGAACTCACGGAAGTTCAACATCTCACGTTTTTGAGCGTGGGCCTTCTCAATTGATTCGAACAGCATGCTAAGCTCACTCTTCTTGCCCTCAATTAGCTCATCCAGTTGTTTCAGCCGCAACTGGAATTCAGAGTTCGTCATGAACGATTCAGCTACGACTAAGCAGTTGCAGTTATAGCACCAAGCCGGCGCTCCAATTACAGGATATGTTTCGTCTTTGCCCAAATACCGAATTCCATGGTAATACGTGACCCAAAGTGTGGCTCCAGTATTAGTGTCCGTGTATTGCTCGAAGCTTGCCATCTTGATCACATAAACGAAGGCCAAGAATTCGCCACCATGAGTGCTTTGTTTGTAGCTGGAGCAAACAGTTCATGACTTGACCTGGAGCCCGTTGCGATCAAGTAGGAAATAGGTCGCTTGAGATGCCTGGTGCCAGTTTATCATTCTTAGCATGCCGGAGCAGCCGGGATGCAAAAAGGAATCAGGTAGATTCCCGTCTTTGGTTAGCGTTGATCAGAGTGTAAAGTCATTTTCACCGCAGCAACACATCACCCACCGCTCAAAACATCTTTTCGCTTGAGGTCGCACGGAAACGCCGCCGACTGTTCACAAGCAAGCGATGAGTCAGGGGCGACTGATACTCAACCTTGAATTACCTTCCCCTATCGCCCTCACCGCAAATGCTCGTTGAACTCGCTGTGCGACCCTGCCCGCGAAAAAATTGAGTGGTCGCTAGCTTAGTCCAGCGCACGGGAGCGTCCAAGAACAGCCATCGCGATCAATCTACTATGGCCTCGCTTCGAACTTCTCAGCCTGTTCATATGTTTCCTGGCCACCTCTGTTCCCTACCGTTCAAGGATCTGAACCGTGGCCAGTCCAGCTACGAAGGCTCGCATGCTGGAAGCCTAGGACACGGAATTATGCGGCGTGCTTTTTGGGTTTGGGGACACTCAGCTTGAAGAGCCCGAAGATGTCATCTTGGCTCAAGCCCAGTGGCTTGGGTGCGCCAGCTTCAGCAAAAAGCTGATTGAACAACTCTCGCTTCTGTTCCAGTACATCGTGAATACGCTGCTCAATGGTTCCCGACGCCATCATACGAGTGACCGTGACTGCGCCTTTGGCTCCGATGCGATGCGCGCGATTGATGGCTTGATCCTCGATAGCAGGATTCCACCAGCGGTCGAAAAGAAAAACGTATTCGCAAAATTGTAGATTCAGTCCAACGCTGCCAGCTCCATAGCTCATCAAGATCAAGTGCTTCGTCGGATCTTCTTTGAATTGAGCGATCACCGCATCTCGCTTACTGGATGGGATTCTTCCGTGATACTCCATGGGTCCAAATCGCTTCAGTGCGGCCGAGAGTTTATCGAGCGAGTTAACCCATTGGCTAAATACGATCGCTTTCTTACCACTGGCGGCAATTTCTTCCATGTCTGCTTCTAAACGCTCCAGTTTGCAACTAGCTCCGGTTGCAGGATCAAAATTGCAAATCTGCTTTAGTCTCAACACCAATTCGAAAACGTGTTGAATCGTCAGCGTTTCGCCCATGTCGGTCAGTTGAACCACGCCTTCATCTTCGGCTGAACGATAACTATCCAACTGAGGCGCCGTCAGATCCAATTCTGCGTCACGAAACATCTTGGGCGGCATTTCGGTGAGCACCTTATCTTTGGTGCGACGCAAGATGTAGTCTCTGGTTGCTTTGGAGATGCTCTTCAAATGCATATCCTCTCGGAGGTAGCCCGGAGACAAGAATTCGAAGATATTGACGATGTCCTCGGATGAGTTTTCGATGGGCGTTCCAGTCAATGCCCAAGATCGCGTGCGCGGCAGTGACCGTACTATTTGAGCAGTGGTGCTGTTTCGATTCTTGATTCGCTGAGCTTCATCCAGGATCACCAAATCAAAGTGTGCATCGGGAGCAATCGCTGTCTCACGATCGCGCATCAAGAGTTCATAGTTTGCGATTCGAACCGGAGCAGCATGCTGGCTCCAAATCCATTGTCGCTTAGCCGAATCGCCTTCAATCACGGTCACAGGAATTTCTGGAGCCCACAACTTAAACTCACGCAACCAATTGGTTACCAGTGGCTTTGGACAAATCAAAAGTACGTTTCGCAGTTGTCCAGCTAGCAGCAACATCCGAACGGTACTAATGGCCTGCATCGTTTTCCCCAAACCCATCTCGTCGGCCAGGATTGCAATCTCGCGCGGGAAGAGAAACGCAATGCCTTCGAATTGGTAAGGAAACGGATCGAAAGGAAACTCAAGTTTGTTGGACGATAGAAGGGTCTCTAGTGGAGGTTGAAGTACAAAGTAGAGTCGATCTTCAAGCTTCACTAAATCTGCTGGAGGCTTGATGCGAGTTTTTGTGGGAGGCTTCTTTCCACTAGCCTCAGAACCTGCACCAGTGTTTTCCACTTCGGATGGAGCAGTTGGTTCTTTCGTCCCTGCGATGCTATCTTTGGACGGCTGTTTTTCGGCTGGTATTTGAAACTCGAGCCGCTTCAGGAAAGGAGAAGCCAATCGTCTGAGGCAACTTGGATTGCAGGCGAATTGAAACGGCCTGCACATCGAAACTGGCTCTGGCCGAAGCCGCACATTCAACCAGTTCAATATTGAGCGACCGGGCAAGTCCGCTTTGCCATCCTGTCGCGAGTAGATCAACGTCTAACGTTCCGACGGACACATGTTGATCATCCACAAAGCCTATCCCTGCCCAATTGGTTGAGGATTCGGACATTGGACTTTTCCTTGAGCGGGTTACGCGGCAGCTTTGATTACCGGATGAGCCTCGAATAATGCTTCGACAATTCGACCGAAGGGCTCCGTCACATCGAATCGATCACTCAGTTGTTTCATCACCTCAGCGGCGACCGATTCAACTTTGTTCGCTTCTGTATTGCGGCTGAATTTCAGCTTGTTTTCCTGAAAAGTGCTGCATTTGACGACTGATTCAGCGGGGCGACGGAGCGAATTAGACTCCGAACTATCATCTTGATTGATGCAGATAATGGGGACATCGCACACTAATGATGCGGACAAGACGGGTGGAGTATCTGTAATAACCAAGTCTGGTGTCAGTTTGGCTTTGGTAATCAGAGCTTTGGCGATTTGTTCTCCGCAAACAAAATCATCCATTGTTGGACCGTAAAGCAGCGACTGAGCCTTGGTTGGCTTGACAGGCAAGGTGCAGTGAAACTCGAGCGGACGTGCCATGTGATTGACAATCAGATACCCGCCGAAGTAGCCATGCTCGGCGTGCTGTCGTACCGAAATGAACCCGAGAATTGCTGCCATAACTTGTTGCGTAATCCATTGGAAAGTGTTGTCGTCCACTCACTGCCCATCGAGATTGCAAGCAATTCGCATAAGTGCTGTGAACTGGCGATCAAAACGAAGTCCCTGAACAGTTCATAAGTCGGAACTGTCCACTGGATGACTTGAAGAGCAACTGCAAAGCCAATGACAAAGAAAATGCCTGCATTTCAACTCGGAAATTTGCTGAATCCCTAATGAATTACCAGACTTTGACGTTCGGTTTGTGCCGATTGTTCTAGCCCTTTGTTCCAAATTTAGGCGACTTTGACTCAAGCCGGTTGCTCGACGGGCTTCCGCAACTGATTACAATAAAGTCATTAACAAGCACTTGCGGTGTACATTTCTCTTTTTCGTGGAGTTCTGTTGTGGGTAGCGATCCAGCACAATTCTCTCCCATGTTTCGCATCGACGTTTCAGCAGAGCCTCAGGCTCCGAATGCGAGCAATACTAGTAATCCTGGCGAAGCCACATTGGCTCTGCTGCATCAATTGTTGATTGCTCAACAGCGTCAAAATCAACTGCTGGAGCAACTGGTACAAGCTACTGTCAGCTCACAGAAACAGCGCAATACCGAATTGCAACAATGGAAGGATGCAAATCCAAAGCTGGCCAATTCCTGCCGTCGCGCGGCTGAGATCCTTTCGAAGGTCCAGAGCGAGTTCCTGCAGCAACTGACCGTTGAAGTTGAAGATGAAGAAGAGAACCTGCTGGACGGTGAATTCGTGCTAAGTGAATTTGTTGATCGATATGGTCCTCGGTTGGCTCACTTAAACGGCGTACTTCAAGTTCTAGCTCAGTTGAGTGCGAACTCGCCATCGAAGTAAGTGTGACCGAGAGCCAAAGGCTAAATAGCACACGCACATAGCTTGCGAAAAAATCAAAACCCACCAAAGCTAATTTTGGTGGGTTCTTTTTTTGGTGAAACGCCAAACAGACCGCTTCGAAAAGAATGTTCTGGGAAGTGTCGCTAGGTCGGCATCAAGGCGCAACGTCACCACGAATCGCTTGTGAGAAATTCGGTGAGCCAAAGTTGAGGTTCGCGGCTAAGTTGATGCGACTGGCCTGCTTCAATTGATCAAACGGTCCGGATGCAACCAACAAGCCTTGATCGTATAAGAGCTTGTCCGAATGACCAGGTAACAAGACGCGGATGTCTTCTTGAATGGTGCCTGGCTTAAGACGATTGACCATGTTAATAATGTTGGTGGTACAGTTGTTGGTTAGGGTGTCGTAAAACTCTGGAGTGCGTTCAATTTCGTTAACTCGCGCGGTAGCTGCCAAGAAAACTTGTCGAGCTTGCTCAGGGAGTGCTCGGGTTCGATACAGATAAACATCATCACCACGAATTGTTGTTCGCAGGCCTATCGAGTCACGCTCTGTAGCTACGATCCAAATCAATTCGTAGGAGTTCAATGAACCTTCCCAGGGAGCATAGCTTTCACCTTGCTCTAATCTCGCTTCGACGGAAAAGACAATGTGCTGTCCATTCGCTAATCCAAAGCTGATCATCGTGTGCGCCAATGATGGTGTGCTCTTGAACGGAATTACTACGAAATCCAACGACTGGATATCGTCCAAGCGAACCACCTGATCGAAATGCCGAACATCACAATCATCTTCGGTGCGATAGTGAGTATCGCGGATGTTGTGAAGGTGAACTTGATCAGATCGAATTTCCGCAAAGGGAAGAACGCTGATATTTGGCTTCCATATGCGATCGTGGCTCGGTTTCGCTCTGGCGGGCAATCGCGCCGAAGCCAAAACAGCATTGATCCCTCGGGCGACTCTGCCTTCGCTCTTGCTCTTGCTTGCAGTGTTGCGCGTAAACAGACCGCATCCGCCCTGGCACATTAGAATTGCCAGAAAAAGGACCGCTGTTTGAAGTCGTTGAAAGTGATTGATCATCGACACCCGAGACACAACCATCTGCTGCAGTTACGGTTGGCAAAACCACGTAGGAACTGTGAGCTGCCTTGGCGGCTCGCAATAGAAGCACACTAAGGTGGCTTGTATCAGTTTTACCAGACTATCCCAAGAGCAACCGAATAGGCAATATGCTATCAAAGTGGTCATCGCGCTTAGGCGGTCGGTAGCCTTCGAAACTAGCCGCAACGCGTTAGCGTCCGGTGTGCCTGCATTGAAAATCGGATTATGGGCAGCTTTCGATTGGGCTGCGCGCTATTTCGAATGCGGACACTAGCTCGATGCTAAAGAAAACCGAACGCTAAGGCGTGTCGGCTTGTATTACTAGGCCGGGTAGTCTCGTTAGCTAACGGTTAATCTGTGGAACCTGTGGAAGCTGCGAGATCTGCGTGGCAGAAGTGGCTTGGAATGAACCACTCGTTGCTGTCCCACTCACCGGAACCGCGTTGGTTTGAGTACCTGTGGTTGGCGTTTGAACTGATCGATAAATTTGGTTTGCGGTGTTGAAGGCCGCAACGGCTCCTTGCCCGGTTTGACTGGCTGCGAGCGTGTTCATCAGTTCGCGAGCTGGCGCTAAATTGGGGTCGGCTGCTAGAGCTGCTTGCAGATGTTGTTGAGCTGCAGCGGTATTCTTGTTCATGAAGTGCAAATAGGCAACGTTGTAGTTGGCGACAGCAGGTGGGAATATTTGTTGCAGTTCTTTGACAGCTTCGTCCGACCGCCCGCCCGCCACCAAAATACCTGCCAAGTTGTTGCGATAACGAGCCACTGAAGGCTCCATCGAAATCGCTTTTTGAATTGAGGTTTGTGCATCGCCAAGTCGTCCAGCCTTTTGCTGTGCCGATGCAAGATCGGAAAAGTTTTCGGCTGTCGGGCTAACTTTGACAACCTTTTGATAGTCATCGACGGCCTGCGCGTACTGTTCCTGTCGAACATGTAGTCTGGCAACTGCTTGTAGTGCGGGCAGGTTATCAGGTTCCTTTTCTAAGGCCTTGGTGTAGTTATCCAAAGCCTTGTTGTAGTCACCTTTCATCTCGAATACTTGCCCGTTGGTGACCCAAATTTCGGGTCCCAAAGAGTTCTTAGAAGGCATATCAGCTAGACTTGTTGCTGGATCGAGCTTGTCAGTGCCGGTACCCGAAAATGTTGAGACGACGGCATTCTTTGCTTTGCCGACGGCGCTAGTCATAGTCGAACCCATGGTCTTGAAACTATCGCCAATGCCCTTACCAGCTCCGGCGACCGATTCGGTCCACGATCCCGACGAGGGGCTAGCACTACTGGATTTGGAGAACCAATTCGTAGGCTTCATGGACGCACAGCCTACGGATGGACCAATTGCTAAGGCTAGCAAAAGTGCCACGCGTGCGCTTCTCTTTGAAGTCATTTTCTGGTTCATCGTTTTAGCGTTCATTGCGAGCTATTCCGGAAAGCGATTGCTTAATCTAACTTTCCGTTTCTATCGTCAAGTGTGGTTTAGCGCATGAGAATTAATCAAGAAAACCACTGCAATGGCTAAAGTACGACAGGTCCTCGCCATGCGACCTAAGCTTAATCGCCGTTGAGGGATAAGTGATGAACCATGAGTGTCAAAAAAACACCAACGGCACTGCTAATACTGCTAATGCCGCCGGGATGATGAGAAGGCTAATTTTCCAACCATGGAACAAAGTTCCCACGCCAAGAATTAGGCCAGCCGCAACAAGAAAAAGTACATTCTGATGATTGACTAAGCCGCCGAAAATCGGCTGCCATGAATTCTGATTGGTCTGATTCAAGGTTGCCTTGGCAGTTTCTGTCGCCTTCTCTAACCCATCATCAATGGACAATTGCGAAACGGTGTTTTTGGCTTGATGCCAATAGCTCTCAATGGCGGCTCGATTGATGTTTGCCCAATAGCCTGCCATTAAGATCAACATGGATGACAGCAGAAATCGAAGTTTGCTGCCAAGAAGCTGGCCCAGCATTGCATCGAAAACGCGACGACTACGAGTCGCTGAGTTCACTTTGCCGGAGCGAGCTTCGGCAAGCATCTGTTTGATTCTTTGGCGTTTCGCTTCAGCCGCTTGATCTGTTAATTTACCTTCAGCCAGTTCATGCATCGCCTTTTTGGTTTCAGTAGCCGCATCGACCATCGAAGCCGCCACAGCTTCCGCCTTTTTCTGTGCCTCGGCCAAAGTCATGCCTGCAGCAACTAACTCTGCCTTCTCGGTTGCGGCCAAAACTTTCTCTTCATGGGCTCTCTTGGCCTCAGTTAGCTGCAGATCCCATCGGTCAATTAGTTTGTCGCGGTAGTAGTCGATGTTTAACTTCGATGGCCCTCGCTGTGACTGCCATTTATTCCGCATCGCTCGCATGGCTTCGTAGCCAAACATCTGCTCGTAAAGCTCTTCCCAGTTCTTGCCGCTGTTATGAGCAAATGCATCTTGAATACGACTTTCGTCCATTCCCTGCAAACGTAGCTGCTTCAACACTTCATTACTTTGACGCTGAGCATCCTGCCGCTGTTGACCAAGAGGTTTTTCGATTCCGTAGTAGTATCCCAACCCAGCTCCAATTGCGAACAATCCCGAAAACAAGGCGGTAAACCAAAGCGATAGAAAATGGATTGCAAACAAAAATGCAATCGCAGCCAAAATCGCAAAGAGTTTGTTCAACAATCCTCCGGCTAGGAACGATTCACGTATACGTAGAGCTAGAACGCTTCTTCCGTCTCGACCAGACATTAGGACGGACACGGCGGGAGCAATCAAGAATGCGAAGCCGAATCCTAGCGATGTCTTGAAGCGAGAAACAAGCGAGGTCAGTAATTCGTTGCCAGCTTGCGTCGTGTTTGTATTACTATTCTCTCCGCCACTTGCTGCTGAGCCAGTAACACTATCTAGGGCATTGCTGGCAGAGGTGGCCATCGATTTCGCACCACTTACAACTAAACCAAGACCGGACCACATGCACAACAGAAGAAACAATATGCACATAGCTCCGGACAGTCCGAACCAACCTATGCTCGAGAGCTTTCGAATCAAGATCAATGGAGATTTTTGAAACGCCGCTGAAGCTGCTTGAATCCTGTTTTTGATTTCGGGCGAGATATCAAATGGAGCGACAGATTTCGGTGAGGGCTTTTCGTCACCATCAGATCCTGTTTGCTGAAAATCATCGCGCCGACTATCTCTTTGATCGTAGTAGCGAATCTTGGCGTTAGAGAGATCTTCGCGAAGTTCGAGAAACACCTCCAGCTCCTCGATCACCTCCTCGAGATCTTGGAACCTGTCGTCGGGTAACTTCTCGGTCATTTTCTCGATGATGTCGCCCAAACGTGGCGGCAATCCATCGACGATAAACTCGGGCCGTTGCAGCTTTTCTGTTCGATGTTTGGTAATGACATCCAGAATTGTATCGCCATCAAAGGGCGGTCTTCCAGTCAGTAAGGCATAGAATGTACAGCCTAGTGAATAGATATCAGCGCGCTTGTCAACGGACGCAGCGTCTTCGGCCTGCTCGGGAGACATATAAGCCGGAGTTCCCATCGAAGATCCGGCCATTGTTACTTGTGACTTTGCAGAAGCCAACATTTTCGAGTGAGCATCGTTGGCTTCAGAAACTTCATCATGGGCAGAGGTCTTGATCAATCCCATGTCAGCGATCTTGACTAATCCATCGGACGTCATCATGAGGTTGGCGGGCTTAATATCCCGATGGACCATCCCATGATCATGGGCAAATTTAAGGCCTCGGGCTGCTTGAAGTATGAGTGTTGCAGCCAATTTGGGAGGCAGCTTGCCTTTGGATTTGACGCGATCATCCAGTGAGCCACCACTGACAAGTTCCATGCTAAAGAAGCTTGTGCCAGCGTCTTGACCCAAGTCATAAATCTGTACAACGTTGTGATGAGTCAATTGAGCTGCTGCGTAGGCCTCACGAACGAATCTTGCGATGGCCTTTGGATTCGCCGCCCAACTGGCTTGAATGGTCTTCACGGCGCAGGGGCGATCAAGTGACAACTGCTTGGCAAGATAAACCTTACCCATGCCGCCTTCGCCAATCTGCTTGACAATTCTATAACCGCCCAGTTTGGTAACTTCGCCGGTTTTAGATCCTTTACCTTCGGAATTCGCACCTGCGACAATTCTCGAATCATCAACAGAAAAATCGTTATCTGTTGGAGCATCTTTCTGGCTCATAGCGGCAGGAGATGATTTTTGCGTTTCCGAGGACGGCTTTGCTTGTGGGCTGAGATTGTTCGTTGCCAACCCAAGACTTTGAGAAGCATCAAGGGTAACTTCATCTTGTTTAGTTGAAGTACTGTGACTAGGAATGGCATCCAGCGTGACGTCGGCATTGTTGTTTTCGACAGTCTTCGAAGCTGCGAGATTGCCTGTGTGAGAGGAAGTTGGAATCGATGATTTTTCTTTGGAGTTTTCTGAATTTGGAACTTGAGCCAGAGTTTGTTCAAGAGCTGCCTTCGAGATGCTGGGGGCAGCCGAAGTAGTTTCAGATTCGGTTAACAGCGTCTCTTCTAGAGCCGGTGGTTTTTCATCTAGCCGCGAAACGCGGATCGACGCTTCTTCACTATTCGAATTCAACTCGACGATGATCTGAAATCGAGTTGAACAGTTGGTACAAGTGGGTTTGTACTTGCCAGCCTTGGGGTTGGACAACGACAATGAATGGTCGCAGTTGGGACACTTGATCTTGAATTTCATAATCTCATCCAAGTTGTAAAAGACTTGCTAAAGATTGAGTTCAGAGGGACATTTTAGTTCAGCCCACGATCCGAGTGCAACCAAAAGAGATAGATTGAGTGTTAATGCTCATGCTTGTCGAATGAGGTTTGGGTTGTTCAAACCGTCCCCTGCTCGACAAGTTTTCTCAAGTTAGCCGCAGCATCGCGAGTCTGCTTGCCAAGGCCCAATTTGATCAACGGCTTCATCAATTTGCCTGCAAACGTTTTTGGAGTGATCTCGATAATGTGCGTCGATAGTGTACCTTCAGGCGACGATGCAACTCTCAGGTCCACCATTACTTCAAACGAATCATCGCTGTATTGGCTGTGAAGTCTTTCGCCCGCTACTCGATTCAGAATTACCCCTTCCATTTCACTCTTTCGTCCACCCTGTTCAAATACATAGTGCAATTTGTCGCCGGTTGCGTTGGGGCCATCTCCAACCTTGGATAGGCTTATGCAAGGTGGCAACCATTTGGCGGTTAGAGGCAAGTCGTCGATAGTTTCAAATACCTTCGTGGGATCAGCCTTGATGGTTTCTTGATGTTCGTAACGAATTGACATGAAGGGTTCTCCCGTTTTGATGAGTTGGAATCTGTTTGGCAAGGAAATGGACTACGATGTCAGGTGCTAGCCTACTCAGCGGCTAGTTTAGCGTATGCACTCGCACAAAAAAACAGCTCGCACTTGACCCAATCGGATCAAGTGCGAGCTTTGGAACTTTTTTAGTTCTGTCGATGCAGTTAACTCAGGGGCGGTAGTCTAGCTCTTATATTCGGCTCGGAAGAACTCCTTGCTGTCCTGAACCGTCGGTTTGATGGTTCGCGCGCCTTCCTTCCAGTTTGCTGGGCAGACTTCGCCGTTTTTCTCGAAGTACTGTAGGGCTTGCACCATGCGGAGAGCCTCATCGACGCTACGGCCAAGCGGCAGGTCATTGACCACTTGATGACGAACCACGCCGTTCTTGTCGATCAAGAAGAGTCCTCGAAGAGCAACTGCTTCATTCAGGAGAACGTCGTAGTCCTTGGCGATCTTTTTGTTCAGGTCGGCTACCAGCGGATAACGAATGTTGCCCAGACCACCCTGATCACGCGAAAGATTTCGCCAAGCAAAGTGACTGTAGTGGCTATCCACGCTCACGCCCAGGATCTGAACACCCAGCGCTTCGAACTCGGCTGCGCGATCGGAGAAGGCGATGATTTCAGTTGGGCAGACGAAGGTAAAGTCTAGAGGATAAAAGAACAGTAAAACGTAACTACCCTTAAAGCCGCTAAGGGTAATTTCCTTAAAAGTTCCGTCAGGCATTACCGCCTGAGCTTTGAAGTCAGGAGCTGGTTGTGTTACTAGTACGCTCATCGTTCGCCTCGCATATGGTTAGAGATCTTGTAGTATAAAGTGAGTTACTTTTTGCCTCATAAGCTTATCATCGCCAGAGGAATCTGACGAGGGTCGGAGGTCGGCGGAAATCTGAAGAAAATGAGCGATCGCCTAGGATTCGTTCCTAGGGATATGAACCGCAGGCGCTAGTTTTGATGTTGCACTTTTTGGATTTAAGGCCGAAGGCCTGTTCGTTTACTTAGCCCAGCCTTGTAGGGCTGGGTAAGCATTTCGCGAGTAGAACAGAGGGCCAACGGCCCGACTGTTTGAGCTCAAACCGTCGGGCCGTTGGCCTTAATATGTTCGTGCTCTGTTCCCAGCCCGATGGGTTGGGCTTTGTAAATTGCTGGGCCTTCGGCCCGAAATCCCAGAATCTTTGCAACATCAAAAGGCGCCATAGCCGCAGTCAGCGGAAGTTTGGTGGACGCGTCCCTCAATAAGAGTCCTTCGCGTAAATTGTTCAGTGCTCCAGACTGCGGCTAGCGCCCTAGCGCCTGCGGTTCAAAGAAAACTTGCGTAAAGTCTACAGTTGAATTACTTGTTACAGCCTACTGAAATCGTTACGGCCTACTAGTTAGACCAACAACATTGCGCGATCAATTCGAGCTAAACAGCTAGATTGCCCGAGAATTGCCATCGCATCGAACATACCGAAGCCAACTGATTTGCCGGTTACGGCCACCCGAAGCGCATGAATAATCTGCTTGAACTTAATTCCTTCAGTCTCCATGAACGAATTTAGGCTCTGCTCAAGAGTGGCTGTGTCAAAACTCGTCAGACTAGCCAAGACCTTGCGGTACTTCTTGACATACTCCACAGCAGCTAAGTCACCCTTAAGCCGCTTATCCACGTCCATAGTGCTGAATACTAGTTGCGAATCGTCGACGAAAAAGTCATCGTAGTCCAGGATGTCTCCCGCAACTTTGATACGGTCTCCGGCTGCCTGAATGACCTTTGCAACACGGTCCAAGCAAGCTTGACCTGGATGTGCTGGAATCAGCTTGGCGCTGAGCAAATAGTTTAAGCAGAGTTCTACCTTGCGCTCGACGCTGACGGAGTTCATCCAACGAGATTGGAACGCGACCAACTTGGCTGGATCAAAGCTGGCAGGCGCTTTGTTGACTCGATCCAAGGTGAATAGCCGAATCATCTCGTCGCGTGAAAACTCTTCGCGACTATCGTCCAGTGACCATCCAAGTAGCAGCAGGTAGTTCAGCACCGCATCGGGCAGAAATCCAATCGTCTGATAAAAGTCCACGATAACCGGATTAAAGGTTTCTAAGCTGGTTGTCATTCCCGTTCGTTTGGCAATGCTCTGACCAAGCTCAAATAGTCCGGCAAAGTCTTTGTTCTTTAAGTATGCGGACAGCTTTCGTTTGCTCAACTTAGCGGAACCACCTGGCTCGGCAACGAAAGGCAAGTGCGCGTACACTGGTAATGGATAGCCCAGACTTTGAGCGATGAATATCTGCCGTGGCGTATTGCTCAGGTGTTCAACTGCGCGAACTACATGAGTGATCTGCATTGCGAAGTCATCAACAACGCTGGCTAAGTGATAAAGACAGGTGCCGTCAGCACGCTGAACCACATGATCCTGTTCAGCAGCCCATTCGAATTCGACCGGCCCACGAACCAAGTCGTTGAACGCGCAGACGCCGTCGCGAGGCATTTTCAGTCGTACAACTCCCGTTCGTCCTTCTGCTTCGAACTGGCGAGCTTGATCGTCAGATTCGGCCATCCAACGTCGGTCGTAGATGAATGTCTTGCCAGCTTTTTCGGCCTCTTCGCGCTGAGCAGCAAGTTCTTCGGGCTTTGCGTAATCCCGATAGGCATGTCCACTTGCCAACAGCTTGGCCGCTGCCTGCTGATACAAATCGAGCCTTTGAGATTGGAAGTATGGTCCATGTGGTCCATGAGATCCTTGACCGTCAGCAGTTGGACCCTCATCCCAGTCAATTCCCAACCATTTGAATCCATTTAGAATCGGTAGCAGAGCTTCAGAGACGTTGCGTTGAGCGTCTGTGTCATCGATTCTTAGCAAGAATTGGCCACCGGTTTGTTTAGCCAGCAGCCAATTGAATAGCGCAGTGCGAACTCCGCCAATATGAAGGTAACCGGTAGGACTAGGAGCGAACCGTGTTCGTATTGCCATTTATTACGCTAAGTCGCGGTCTTCGAAGAGGATAAGCGCGAGGAACATCGCAAGCATCACATACAACAGGCAGTAGATTAAGTTGCCCGAAAGCAGGGATGCAGTAATCGTCTTATCGGCATCGATGGCAGACTGCATCGAAAAGTGCTCCAAGATCGGAATAATCGTTGCAACTAACTGAGCGATGAACTCAACGATCGGAAATGTTCCTACCGTACTGCTCACGATTGAAGTCGATAGGTTACCGATCAAGTAGATTGCAAAACAGATGGATAGGTTCGCGAGCAGCGGTAGGCGGGTTGCCAATGCAACGCTGACCGCGGTCAGCAAAACGGCTTGCATGAAGGCCATTAACAAACCGGGAAAGGTCTTCCACATTTCCATATGACATATCTGCCAAGTTGGCATGTCCAAGGAGGCTTCTTTGGAGTCGTACAATGGCTTGTACGAAACCGCAACCAGTTCAAAGGTTCCGAGAACAACAAACATGAGAGCAAGTAACCAGAACAGTCCCATGAACTTCCCAATCACGAAACTGCGTCTTTGAATTGGCTTGCTCAAAACCGTCAGAGCCGTTCGGCCTTCAATTTCGTCGCTGACCGAACTACTCGCTGACCAAACTCCTTGGAACGCGGCAATCAACATGATGACTGTGATGCCGCAGTCCTTCAGAAGCTTGATATCTTCACCGAAGGTGTTGAACGAGAGAAATGTAAAAAGCACGATTAGCAGCGAACCGACCAACATCAAGACTAAGAAAAGCGGTTGACCGAGTTCGTTCTTGATTGTTGCCAAAGCCACTGCAGAGACTCGAGGTGCCACGCCAGCCTGCAGCAAAATCGACAGCCCGAATAGGAAAGTTCCTATGGCAATTGCGACCAAAGAGAGTGCTTGCGGCACTTCTGGCATAGTTACATATTCGATCTTCACGTCGGCTTTGTCGATTTCTGAGTTCTGAATATAGACCTTTGTTCCCTTGCCAGTTGCAAGCGGGAATTCGGAAATCGGTTGTGGTCTCATCCAGCCTAGAGTTTCTCCAGAAGCCAAGCGATAGGGTGGCTTGAAAACCTGTGATGGATCTGCCGAGTCCGCCATGACTACCGTGGTTGATGACTTGATTCGGATCCACGCAATCGATTCGAAATCGGATGGAAGCGGCATTTCTACAAACTTGCCATTGCCAGCCTCCGGACTCGGGTCAACGGTGAACGGAATCTCCTGACGACCGGCCGTAAAGACAGACGGGATGCTTTTGATAGCAGCCATTGGATTTTCTACAACTGGATTGGCCATTCGACCACCAATAGCCCACAGAACACATGCGAAGAATACGACCACCAGAGCTGTAACGCCGATGTAACCAGATGCACCTTCGGTAAGTGTGTCGAGCGTAGATCTACTGGCATTCACCCCGCTACAAAAGACTACGGCCCATCCCACAATCGCACTTAACAATATGATGGCGATGGCCGTCAAAACTGGCTCGCCAGCAATCTTCGCATCGGGGTTAGTATTGGTATTCAGGTCGCCCCATAACCGGTAGATGATGAACGACGATATACCGGTAGTGATCAGCGCAGCCACTGCGTGGCCGGCTGGACTTTTCGAAAGGTTTGACCAAGGAGTTAGCGACAATACTCGAAATAATCCGATGGCCAAAAACAGAGCAACTAGCCCTATTCCAATCCCGATTCCTAAGAACCAAATTGGCTGGAGCCAGGAGCGTAGCCAGTAATCGGAAACCTGAGCCAACGGAAACATGAATTGGCTTAAACTCAGATCTAGCGATGGGATCATAAGATGAGGGGGTTGGAAGGGGAAGTGTGAGGAACCGGCTGATCAGTATATTTGAGGTTGTACGACTTGTGGACGGGTATTGGTTCAGCCGATCGGCTAAAAAGAGGCTGTTCGAGGGAGGTTTACCTGTCGAAAAGGGACTTCCACAGCTCAGCCACCCCACTTATCGGGAAGCACGGAAAATCCAATGAACTCACCCAAACGGCCGTCCGACCAATCGATCAGAGCGTTTTCAATGTTTCGGGAGAACCGCTCGTCGATTGCAGCCAGAAACTGACTTAATTCCTGCTGCGCGCCGACAGCCACCAATTCCACTGTTCCGTCGCTGACGTTGCAGACCGTTCCGGATACTTCAAAGCGAAACGCAATTTGCTGTGTTGTCATCCGAAATCCAACACCCTGAACTCTGCCTGAATAGATGACTTTAACTTTTCGCATGAGCCAACTCCTATTGGTGACTTCCCTAATGCTCCACTTGTATTGTCCCAAGCGATACTAGTAACTGCATGGCCTGGCTAGCCGTCATTGAGCTGGGTTGGACTTGTTTGGGATCGATGTAAACGAGTCGACCAGTAGTGGGCGTTGGAGCACTGGGAATAAACACAACAACTCGGCCCATCGTTTCTTCGCTGGCTTCTTTCGTTACTAGCCCAAGTTCACAACGGTCTGCTGATTCCCAATTGACGAAAACAACGCGTTGAAAAAGTCCTTTGGGTCCTTCGCCGTAGCCGAGCAACTGCTTTAAGGTCTGATAAAGGCTGCCAAGCACGGGCAGTTTCTCCAACAGGCGATCAACGCGCCTCCAAATCCAGCGGCCGACAAATGTTGAAACGGTCAAGCCAACTAGGTATACCGCCACGGTGACCAGAATGATTCCAAGGCCGAAAAAGTAGAAGCCCTGTTTCTTGAGCCAGAGTCCGGCTAACGAATTTTCAAAGTAAACGATTGTGGCAGCTAAGCCAACGATGGGCAAAATCGCGACGATTCCAGCCACAAAAGAGGCTGCCAAGTGATTTCGAATTCGTTCAATACTCATAGCGGTGTATTTGAGGTGTACTTGAAGTTTGGTCCCGTTCGATCGCTGACTCAGGACTATTCTGAGTTTCTCCACTCACTAATATACTGTGCAAACTTGTTCGACGCTTTCCCAGGAGTTGCAATTCGATGAGCCCTAACAACATCGCTCCATTGAACGGCTGCAGAGTGTTAGCCTTTGTGGATGAAATTTATGAAGATTTGGAGCTTTGGTACCCCAAGTTAAGACTAATCGCTGCCGGAGCAGAGTTTCTAACGGCAGGACCAACGGCTGGACAAAGATATCTTGGCAAGCATGGTTATCCTTGTGTTTCAGATTTGGCAATCAACCAATGTCAGGAACCAGATTTCGACGCGCTACTGCTCCCAGGTGGTTTTATGCCAGACAAACTCCGCCGCGATGCAAAGGTTAAGGAACTGATTCAGCAGTTTGTAAGATCGAACAAATGTGTGGCCGCCATCTGCCACGGAGGCTGGATGGCCATTTCTGCTGGAGTGTATCGAGGAGTTAAAGTTACAGGATCTTTGGGAATTAAGGACGATCTTGAAAATGCAGGAGCAATTTGGGAAGACGCTGCCGTCGTGATTGACCGCAATTTTGTTTCAAGTCGCAAGCCCGACGACTTGCCTGAGTTTGCTGAAGCGATGATCAACACGGTCGTGACTCTTAGAAAATGTTGAGTCTGCGTGACGACGCGGAAATGTCTCAAGTCACAGAATTGAATTTGGCGGATAACCGTGTGATGGTACAGTCGGAAAGAACTAAATGCACTGAGTGGCCTTACCGCCTGGGTTGTCCAGTTTGGGCTTGCAAGCACTGGGCCGGACGAGTCTACCCAGAGGGAACTTCGACTAAAAGATATTTGGATTGGTACAGCAAAATGTTCAACACGGTGGAAGGAAATAGTACCTTCTATGCGTTGCCTCCAATCGAACAATTCAAGCGCTGGGTTGAGGAATCGGCTAGCAGCTTTCAGTTTTGTTTTAAGTTCCCTCAGGTCATCAGCCATGAACGGCAATTGCAGAACTGCGAAAGAGAGCTTGATCAGTTTTTTGAACGGCTAAACATCCTGGCAAACAAGGAAAAGCTCGGACCAACTTTCTTGCAGCTAGGTCCAAGTTTCTCTGGAAGACAATTGGACCAACTGACAAAGTTTGTTGAGCAACTACCAAGGCAGTGGCCGTGGGCGGTTGAGTTGCGGCATCAAGATTGGTTCGATTCTGGAACCATTGAATCGCAGTTAGATCAACTATTGCGAGAACACAAGATTGATCGAGTCTTGTTCGACTCAAGCCCGCTTTTTTCATCGCCACCTACTGACGAAAGTGAACGACAGGCTCAGAGCCGTAAACCCAAAAGTCCCTTTCGCACATCGGTAACTGGCAAACGTCCGATGCTGCGTTTCATCGGTAGGAATCAAGCCTGTCAGGTGCAGGCCTTTGTACAGAACTGGGCCGTTAGGATTGCTCAGTGGATTGTCAGCGGATTAACACCCTATGTTTTCACTCATGCTCCCGACGATACCTTCGCGCCGGATTTGGCGGTGCAATTACATGCCGAGGTGATTCAGCAACTAGCAATCCTGCAGCCAGAGAGATCGCCCGTATCAAAAATCATCCAACCAAGAGATGAGCCACAGCCTGTGCAGCAGATGTTGTTTTGAGAAGAAACAAAAATGGGTTCACCGATATTTCGCCCAACGATAAAGTTGTGGCGATCAATCGATGAACCCTGCTTTGAAGGAACTGATCGAAAGTTAGGCGTGGCTGCGATAACTTTCGACGCAGCGATTACGAACCGACGTGGCTCGGTTCGAATGCTCCACCGCTAATTGGTGATGGCGCTCCCACATTTGATCCGTTTTCCCGAGGAGCAAAGTATCGCCCTCGCTCTTCAGCATCTTGGTAAGCTTCCCCAGCCCATGGGCCTTCGCTCATGCCGATCTGGTTGTAGTTCAGCAAGGCACCTTTTTCCCGATTGAAGTCGCGAAGGGCCAACTGATAGTCCACCAAGGATCGGAAGTAGGCAGATTGGCTGGTTGCAAGTTGTTGCTGAGCTTGCAACAACAGGTTAATGTTATCCAAACCACCTTCGTAACGAGCTTGTAAGGCTGCTACTTGTTGTCTGTCCGACATCTGTCGGTTGAAATTAGCATCCATCAGAGCATAGGCGCGAGCCAACGATCGTGAAGCATTGCTAAGGTCGTGAGAGATCTTCAACTCAAGCTCTTCAAGCACTGCGTGTTCTCGAGCAAGATTGAGACGAGCATTTGAAACGGCTACACCTGCTTGACGCATTCCGACTGGGTAACCCCATTCCAAGCCAGCGTTCCATTCTTGATATTGGCCAGACAAAATGCTTTGGTACAAGCTTGAAGTTGCTACTGGCGAGTAACCAGCCACCAGTTTGTCGCCTAGACCTCGCCATCGATACTGCGTTACAACGTCCAGCGTTGCTCGTCGATTCAGTCGAGCAGCAATCATTTCCAGTTCGCGTCGCTTGACGTTCCACTTTTGCCGTCGAACTTCAACGCGAGCCGTCAATGCATCGGTCATCGCCGAACTCCAGTCGAAGACTACTGCGCCTTCCATCGGTTGACTGACTGGCTTGATCAACGATCCGTCGTTGGCTGGCAAGCCCAGCAAGTAGCGCAGTCGCTGTTCGGCTCCGTAGAGTCCATTAGTGCCAGTAAGGGCTTCTTTGACTTGAACTTCGAAACTGTAGTACTGCGATCGAGCTTGAGCTTCAGCCGCAGCGTCACCGCCACGAGCCCCAACTCGCTCTAACTCTTTCACGCGTTGCCATGTCAACAAAGAGCTGTTTCGACCAGCTACCAGTGACTCAAGATTATGGTACGCATAGTACAGTTCCCAATAGGCTCCTTCGACATCGTTCATGAAGGAAATGACGCCCGCTTCGAAGTCCGCCAGCGAAACGTCGGTTGTGATTCGAGCAATTAGAACTCCGTTGTAGACACCATTCTGCAAACTAGTTCCAGCGATGCGGTTGTATTGAACTCCAGAACCCTTCAACAATGGTTGGCGGTATTCCGCTTCCACGTATCCAATGTAGGAACTGGTATAAAGCAGGTTCGGTGTATTTGGCAGCGTATAACCGATGTTATGACGAGCAGCAAACTTCGCACCCGTTGCAGTCTTCTTGTTGATCTCGTAGCTGAAATTGGCAGCTTCCTGCAGGAAGTTGGCTCTCTGGAAGTTAGCCAAAATTGGGTTAATGGCAATGTTGTTGGGTCGATTGTCTTTGTTCCATTTCAAACTCCCAATAACCTGAGCGTCGAAAGCTGAGAGAGCTGCTTCAACGCCGGTTTGTGGGTTTGTCTCAGTGAGAGTTGGGCTGAACTTAGTTTGAATCGTTGGGGCTGTCTGGACCACGCTGGCGTTCAGCGATCGCAGGATATCACCGTTGCTCATCGCGATGTTGACGGCATCGGCTAATGTCAAATCTCGTGCTGGCAGGTCCGATGGGTTCTCCAACTTGAATGGTTCGTTGGACTGAACCACTTCCGACTTTAGCACTGAGTCGACATTGGGATACTCAATCTGAGTTGCCACTGTCTGGAAATGGCTTGGCGCAGACTGCCAACGGTCCTTTAGCCGAAAGGGTCGGTTTGGATTACAGCCGCTTGAAAGGACGGCTGCCATAGTAATCCAACAAGTTAACTTTTGAAATCGACTAACTCTCATCATGGCCCCCTAGCTACGAGAATCGTTAGTTCGAGTATCGGAGTCAGGATGCAATCGAATCGATTAACCGTTAACTAGTGAGCAGCAATGATTAATGATAGCAACCTCAATAGCGGAATGATCGGAAATCTTTGACAGCCAAAGTCCGGTTTCTGGCGGAGCGTTAAGCAGCAAAGCAAAATCAAATTCGCTACCAACGTTTGCGAACTCACCTAGTTGATTCGATTCAAAAGAAAATAGACAGCAATGCTAAAGCTACATCTTGGACTGGATTCAATCAGCAGCTTGAATCTTTGAACGTAACGGTCCAATTACCTCAACCGGTACAAACTTTGCAAGCATCTTATCGTTACTAAGCGGTACGATTTGCTTGATCAACGTACTAGAGACGTGCGAGGTCTCCTCGTCGGACATCAGAAATATTGTTTCGATTTCCGGGTCGAGTTGACGATTGGCCATCATCATCGTGAATTCACCAGCGATGTCGGTTAGTGGTCTAACCCCTCGCACCATGACTCGAGAACCGCACGATCTGACAAAATTCACGGCCAATCCCTCGAATGTTTGGACCGTGACGTTTGCGAAGGGCTTTACAACCTGCTGCAATAAATCCACTCGCTCGGCAGGGGAAAACATGGGCCGTTTTTCTGCATTGATTCCAACGCCAATCACCAGCTCATCAAACAACTTGCTGGCTCGGTTGATAACGCTTAAATGCCCCAAAGTGATCGGATCAAACGATCCTGTATAGACACCAACTCTTCTGGATTGAGGCATTGAGGCACCCTTGCGAGAATTCTTTCAACTTGCTGTCTGAGATTCGTGGAATTATACAGCCAAATCGGACAGATTTCGAAGTCTAGCTAGGCGTGGGAACGAAACTGAACCAACCCATCGACCAGTCGCTGATGATCGTGCCGATCGTTATAAGCGTGCGTAGCAGCGCGAAGGCGACCCCCTCGAACACTTACCACAACATCCAGTCCCAGCAAGAATTTACGAGCATTCAAATAGGCAGCTTCACCTACTTGGTCAGCTTCAGGCCACCGAACTCCAAGAATACCGCTACGATTCTCAACTGCTTCGGGCAAAGACGATTGAAAACCGCTTGCATGAAGCAATTCGGAAAGTTCTAAGACGTTTTCCAGAATGACTTCATCAAATCCACCTCCCGACCGACCCGCACCAAGTTCGTGAAGGAGAGACAAACTCTCGCCTAAAGCCATCATTCCAACCATATTGCTGGAACCGCCCTCGAACTTGGCCGCAGAAGGCTTGAGCTGTACAGACTTGGGATCAAATCCGGCGGCAGCCAAACTCGCCCAGCCTATTCCGATGGTTGCCAATCGATCCAAATGCGGCTCCTTGATGAAAAGTACGCCTGCTCCCTCAGGTCCTAACATCCATTTGTGCCCGTCCGCTGCTAGAAAGTCGATATCAATGCATTGGACATCAATGGGAAAGGCTCCAAGTCCTTGAATTGCATCGACGAAAAATAGGCATCCTCGATCATGTACGAGCTGAGAGATTGCCTTTAGATCACAGCGAAATCCTGAAGAAAACCCAACCCAACTAACGGACACAATACGAGTTTTCTGGTCAATGCAGTTCGAAATAGCCTCAACGGTCAACGCACCATTAGCCGCTACAGGAACCAGTCGGACTTCTACGCCTCGTCGAGACAAATTCTTCCATGGCAAAAGATTGGAAGGAAATTCGTTCTCTGGTACCGCCACATTGTCACCTGGTTGCCAAGGAAATCCTTCAGCAACGATGCCAATTCCGTGAGTAGTGTTCGAAACTAAGGCAATTTCCGAGTCTGTCGCCCCAATCATTTGCCCGGCGAGTTTTCTGGTTCGTTGGATGGCTGCAGACCATTCCAGCCAACGAGTATCACCCTCGCGGGTGGCTTGATCTGCAAACCGCTTGATTGCGTTAGCTGCCGAGTTCGGAAGTGGAGCCACAGCGGCATGGTCCAAATAGGCATATCGTTGGGTGATCGGCATCTGTGAACGAAGCTTTTCCCGTATTGTGGCCGTCTCAACCATTACATTTGCTCCAGAATGCCTGGGGTTTTGCCGTCAACTAAAAGGAACTCAGGATAAATAGAGAACATAGGTGACAGTTGAAAGGATTGGATTATACTACCCCATTACCAAACTTAACCTAGACGGTTGGGACTTGGTACTCGTTCACCGAATTGACACTCCCTTTGGGGAATAGTTCGGAAAGCGATCCATCGAAATTTCCTCCATGGAGCAATTCACCATGGACTCGTCTGCTGTAAGCCATAAAGGTTGGCTGATGCCGAAAGCGCTGTGTTTGATCGGGTTAGTCTTTTCTGTCCTGGTCGCATTAATTTTTCTTGCAGATATCGCACTGGGAATGTCCGGTAGCGAGAGTGCTCCGCTGCGCATGACCAGCCTGGTGATGGACATTCTGTTTATTGTGGCTTCGTTGGGATTAGCCTACGCGGCTTGGACGACTTATCGCGAACAAAAATAGCCATACCTTAAAGATCACAAGCCTCAAAGACTAGGTTTTGTTTCTAAACGCCAAAAAAGCAATTCCCCGCAAACGCCAAATCGTGGATTAATCGACAGAATCCCAGGCTATGGCGAGCATTTCTACTGGCTTAGAACGGAGCCTAAATTTCGAGGCTGAATCCACCAGCGTAGTCCGTTGTAGATTCAGCGGACAAACTGCCGGGAAAGAATGGTGTCTGTGCACTGCCCGGATTGGATTCTGAAGCTATTTTTTGAACAACCTTCTGCCAGGTTTCGTTCTCCATGTGCAACAACTCTTCCAATGTCTTAAGCTGCTCGGGATCCTTTGTTTGCTCGATCCTGGTCAGTAGCTGCAACAAGAAAATGTAGAAGTCAGTGACTTGTTTGCTTATTGGGTTATCCCGGTCCTTAACCCCTTCAAGCAGTTCGCCAAGGATCTCTCGAATCCTTAGCAGCCAGCCGGATGCCTGCAATTGCTCGTCGGCAATCCACAATTGCTGTACAAAGCCGCAAAGCTCCTCAGCTCGCTGAATCAACATCTGGCGCAGGCGAGCTGGCGAGGCAGATAGGATCTCTTGCTGTAGGTATGGATTGATATCGGGATCGTTGGGCTGCATGCAATTGCTTCCTGAATTGAGTCGCAGTTCTAATTGATCGATCCAAACCCAAGATTACCATTACAGGAAGTCAGCGGTTGCGGGTTAGGCACTAGACCGCAGGCAGAAACAACTCCTACGTCCCAAATATTCTGACAGTTTAGTCTGGTGCAATGCATTCAAATCCAGTTATTACTAGCTCGCACAATCCTTTTTTTCGGAACTGTTTGCAGCTCCGCGATAATCGAAAACGCAAGCGTAGCAAGCTGTTCTTAATTGACGGAACGATGGAGATTACCCATGCAATTGCAGCAGGCTTGAAGATTCAGTCGCTCATCGTGTCCGAGAAAGGTTGCTTGGATGAATCGCTTCTACAATTATGTGATCTGCAATCCATTCCCATCCAACCACTCGCCAAAAACCTGTTGGAAAAGCTGAGCTACGGACAGTGGGATGAACAGCCAATTGCTGTGGCCGAACAGCCTGAACTGTTGTTGCAATCGTTGCAGCTTGACTCAACGAGCCTTGTGTTGGTTTTAGATCGAACGGAAAAGCCAGGCAACCTTGGCGCATGCATGCGCTCGGCGGCGGCCTGTGGAGTCGATTGTGTTGTGCTGACTGACCCGATTTGCGATCCCTTCAATGCCAATGCAATTCGAGCGAGTCGAGGGACCATGTTTCGGGTACCGTTGGCGATAGCGACTCGTCATCAGTTCGTAGATGCCGCCGGCGGAGCCGGACTGCCAATTTACGCGGCTCGAGTCGACGCCCAAGTAACACTGTGGGACCTGCCGCTTGATCAAGGAGCCGCCATTGTGTTCGGCAACGAAGCGGAAGGGCTTTCAGATGAGTGGCGCGGTGGATCGGGCAAGGATTTCACGATTCCAATGTCAAGCCGAGCCGACAGCTTAAACCTATCAATCAGCGCGGCCGTCACACTTTATGAGGCCCATCGGCAACGATTGGCTAAGCAAATTTGACCTTTGCGCAAGCTCAGTGTAACTTTACTTATCTCCCACGAAGACGAAATCAGATCCCAGATTGTTTGTCCAAGGTTTCCCTCGATGTCGCTGACATACTTCAAAAGATATCGAATGGAGTTAAAGTTGGATCAGTACAAATCCAACGTGCAATTGCCGCGCGGATTTCAACTAGTTCCATGGTCGCCTCGGTTGGTTCTGGATCATGCCGATGTAAAATTCGAGAGCTTCCGAGAAGAGATCGATTCGCACGTCTTCCCCTGCTTGGGTGACTTGGATGGATGTCGAAATCTAATGCACGAAATTGCTGGCCGCAAAGACTTCATTCCAGCAGCCACATGGTTACTTTCTCGCGACACCGAGTTTAACAATGTCATTCGCCCCGTCGGCACGATTCAAGGTTTGCGAGCTAGTCAACGCGAAGGAGCGATCCAGAACATTGGCGTTCATCCGGATTTTCGTGGCCTCGGTTTGGGAACCTCTTTGATCGATGCAGCCTTGAAGGGCTTTCAGTTAGTCGGTTGCAAGGCGGTCTATCTGGAAGTTACCGTCCAAAACACGGCTGCAATTCGACTTTACGAGCGATTAGGCTTTCGTCGAGTTGAAACGCTGTTCAAGATTGCCGACGTTCAGTTCGCCTAAATCAACGCCAGTAGCTTCTATCAACGGCAATAATATCTTCGAAGCTAAATCACTGGCTAGATTTCTCTTGCGGTGAAACACGATCAAAGCATTTCGCTTAAAATCACTCTCTACTCATTTTGCGACAAGTCAGCGATTTTCTAGGCTGCACTGTCTTTGGCGCTCTCGAGAAAAACTTGTAAGTCTTGCTACGCATGCCGAACGAAAACTCAAAACTGATCGTAAACAACCTTTGCAAAGAATTTGCAAACTCTGCAGAACGATTGCTTGTACTTCAGGATGTGAACCTAACAATGCAGCACGGTGAAGACGTGTCCATTGTTGGTCCTAGTGGTTCAGGGAAATCGACTTTTCTGTACATTCTAGGCACCCTCGACACGCCAAGCAGTGGTACGGTTGAACTGGATGGAATGAATCCATTCAATCTGCCAAACAGCAAGTTGGCCGAATATCGCAATCGTTCAATTGGCTTTGTCTTTCAGGATCATCATCTGCTGCCACAGCTTTCCGTACTAGACAATGTTCTTTTACCCTCGATCGCTTTTGGAGTTTCATCTGCAGAAGATGTTTCCAGAGCCCAGCATCTGCTTGAGGCAGTTGGTTTGAAGGATCGTATGAACCACGTTCCTGCACAGATCAGCGGAGGAGAGCGACAGCGAGCGGCCGTGGCTCGAGCACTGTTAAGGCGTCCCAGACTGTTACTTGCGGACGAGCCAACTGGTAATCTGGATGTCGAATCTAGTAAGAAAGTGGCGGACCTTTTGTACGATCTTCCCAAACGAGAGGGCGCAATGTTAGTTGTAGTGACCCATAGCCAGCAGGTCGCTGAGCGAGCCAGTCGACGCTTGCGATTAGAATCTAGGACACTGATTCAATACTAAGAAAGTTTCCATCATGCTTGGAACAGGATTGCTGTCTCGAAAGTCGCTTCGATTTTTTTGGCGTTCTCATCTAGCCCTGGCCTTGGGGATAGCAGCAGCAACTGCCGTTATTGTGGGAGCTCTCGTAGTCGGAGATAGTGTGCGAGGAAGTCTTAAAGGCCTTGTGTTCACGCGTTTGGGTAACATCGAAGCTATTCTGCGAACCCGCGAGTTCGTTGAGGGTGAATTGTTTTCCAAGCTACGCGAGAAGCATCCGTCAGCTACCGATCAAGTTGTGCCTTTGATATTCTTGACTAACAACGCTGTAGAATTTCGCGGCAATGAACAAACTAGCCGAGCGACCCAAATTCAACTGTTAGCAATCGGCGGCGATTTCATTAATTCACTAGATGAAGTATCCAGGAGAGAGCTGAACTCTGCGCCTAGAACTGATGAAGTAATTCTCAATCAAGCTCTAGCCAGCGAGTTAGGCGTAAAGGTCGGTGATCAAGTCACAATCCTGCTGAGTTCTACCGGAGGAGTTCCACCCGACACGCCCCTGGGTCGACGCGACATCAATACTAAGAACTTACCTCGACAAAAAGTGGTACGAATCGTTAGCGACAACTCGATTGGTTCAATCGCCTTCCAATCTTCGCAAGAGGTTCAGAAAAATATTTTCGCAAACTTGCAAACCGTGCAGGATCTCCTCGAACGCGAAAACAAATTCAACGCCGCAATTGCATTTAGCGCCAACCCGTCTTCGACATTATCGCAATCAGTAGTTGATCGAGTGGGTGGACTAACCGAAGCTCTTGAGCCGAGACTTGAAGATTTTGGTTTTAGGCTAACTCGACATCGACGGGTATTTCCTGACGAAGATCGTGGAGAAACGAGCGATCACGAGCCCGTTACCGTCTACGATTATTATCAATTGACCTCTCGGGATTTACTCATTGACCGAAATTCTTCGCAGTCCATCCTCAGGTCGATTGGTGCAGAGAAATGCTCAAGGTTGTTCAGCTTTTTAGTGAACTCAATTCAAAAGGCGGAGGTCCGTCCTAGGCTACCTTCAGAGGGATTGAGCGGTGCACCGGCCCCGATGACTCGAGCGCTGGGGGTTGCCGGAGCAGTTCGGACAAAAACACCGACACTAGCTACGACTGGCAGAGTGGTTCCGTATTCCATTGTCGTGGGAGTCTCACCGGGTTCGGATCTGAATCTTGTTGGACTCGATCAGTCGAGTGATTCGCTGCGAGGAACAACCTGTGTCATCAATTCATGGCTCAAGGACGAACTAGGATTGCAGGATAACGATCGCCTTCAATTGGAACTTTACGAACCAGAGACGATTGATGGAAGGCCTGTCAAAGCATACACAAGTATGCGAGTGATTGGTTCAGTTGATGTGAAGGAGCCAGTGGTTCCGTATCGACGCAACAAGCTAGCTCAATTTGCTGAAGTGCCAACAGTTTTTAATGATCCCAACCTCACGCCAAAGGTTGAGGGGGTTACTGATCAGACCAGTATGACTGCTTGGGATGTGCCTTTCGAGCTTGAGCTGAAGGATCGAATACTGAAGCAAGATGATTTGTACTACGACAACCATCGTTTAACTCCCAAGATCTTTATTCCTTTGTTTCAAGCTCAACAGCTAGCTGGGAAGTCGATTTGGCGAATTGACTTCGATTCGAGTTCCGGCCGCAAATTTCCAATCTGAGGGCGACTTGCGGGCGGTCATCGAGAAAGGCCTACGTGAGGTTTCTCGCGAATCGGGTTTTGTTTTCTCGCCGGTCAGGCAGCAAATGTTAGCGTCGGCTACAGGAACAACTCCATTTGACATGCTGTTCTTGTCGCTCAGTTCTTTTGTAATCGTAGCCGCTTTGATGTTAGTAACCCTGCTTTTCAAATTGAGTGTTCAACAAAGAACTGCGCAAATTGGACTGCTGTATTCGCAGGGGTTTACGACCAAACGAGTGCGAGGTTTGCTATTATCAGAGTTCTTGATCGTTTCGCTGTTGGGCGGCTTGATTGGAGTCCCATTGGGGTTGGGTTATGCCAAGCTGATGATTGTTGGACTTGAAAGTTGGTGGGTGGGAGCGATCTCTACGAAGTTCCTCACCTTTAGCTTTACACCTAGCAGCTTGTTGATTGGTGTGGGATCTGGAGTTTTTGCCAGCTTAATAACCATCCTTTTCAGCCTACGAAAGATCGCGTCCGCTGCGCCGTTAACGTTATTGCGCGGCACCGATATCGATACTCAAACGTCTCGTGGGAGAAAGAGTGCAGCAGGATGGGCCGCGCCCGCGATTATTGCTGTGGCAGCCTTTGGGCTTTCGTTGCTTGCGGCAAGTCAAACAGGTATGGGCCGCGCAGGATGTTTCTTCGGAGTCGGCATGCTATTGCTATTGAGTGCATGGCTGGCAGTTCGGCAAATCTTAATTCGCCAGCCAACATCCAGCTCGCGACGCCACGACCTAAGGATGCTTGCGGCTCAGGCGATTCGCCGCAATCCAGTTCGAAGTTCTTTGTCTATCGGTTTACTAGCTGTCGCCAGCTTTCTGATTGCTTCATTAGGAGTCTTCCGTATGAGTCCCTCAAAAACCGGTTACGGCGGCTTCGATCTCATTGCGATTAGTTCTCAACCAATTTACGAAAACATTGGCTCTCCAGCCGCTCGAAAGGCTCTTATCGGCGATGACGCGGAAAAGATGCGCGGCGCAGTTGTAATGCCGATGCGTATGCGCGAAGGTGATGATGCGAGTTGCAACAATCTTTATCAAACCAAGGCCCCTACAATTTTGGGAGTGATTCCAAGCCTTCAGAATTTGACCGAATCGGTCGCAGATTATGAGTTTGCTTGGGCAGCTAGTGCTCGCCCTAACTCCCCCTGGGATGCTTTAAACCAATACGGAACCGGTGCTCAAAACCAGCCTATACCGGTTATTCTGGATCAAAACACTGCGATGTGGAGCCTAAAACAAGGTGGTAGTATAGGTTCGAGCATTGTAATCGAGATCGATGGTAATCCGACTTACTTCCGAGTCGTGGGATTGTTGAACAACAGCATTCTCCAAGGAAAGTTGCTTGTTGCCGAGCAAAACTTTCAGGTGATGTTTCAGAAGATTAGCGGATATCGTTTTTTCATAATCAGATCGGGCTCAAAATGCAATCAAGGAGAAATAACCATTATACTGGAAAGTGGTTTAAGCGCAGCGGGCATGGATGTTCAATCGAGTGTTGAAGTTCTTGAAAAACTGCTCGGTGTACAAAACACCTACATCTCGGCATTTCAGTCGTTGGGTGCTTTGGGGTTGCTCTTAGGAACTATTGGCTTAGTCGCGGTTCAATTGCGCAGCGTGTGGGAACGACGAAAGGAATTAGCATTGATGCAAGCAGTTGGCTTTTCGAAACTGCGCATTGGGAACTTACTTACGATCGAAACTACGGTCTTGTTGGGACTTGGTATAGCGATCGGTATTATTGCTGCAACGGTGGCGCTAATTCCATTTGTATTGCAGGTTGGGCCGGAGCTAAGTCTGCTGCAGCCTCTAGGAATGTTAGCCGTTGTGTTTGCCTGTGGCTTTCTATCTGCCGTGATTGCCATACGATTTGCGTTAAGGCTACCATTATTGGCAAGTTTGCGTAGCGAATAGAAGAGTGGCCTGCTAGCGTTCTTCCAAGCAAACAAGCCCGTACAATCCGCTCAAGACACATCTTTTCTCCGGCAAGAAGGCCGCGTACTATTGCGTTGCTCGGAAGCTCAGAATCTGCAGTCAACAAGGTTGCAAATCGGATTGGTAGGCATCATGTGCAGTATCGGTTTTCTCCGCAAAATCAAACCTTTCCACAACCCATGCAATAACAGCACAGCTAGCAGGCAATCAATGCATTCAAACATTCGAAGTCGTTTTGATGCTAATTCCAATCAAGCATGGGCCGATTGTGGGAAGTACGTCGAGTGCTAGCAGCCAACATCACCAGGTTCGACTTAGAAGTCCGAATCGATTAGGCAATGTATAACGGCTGATGGTAGATCACATTTCAGTTCGAACTTAGGTCACGACCTAAGGCAGCGTGCTTGACCTGCGGGCTGCAAAAAAAATGTCGCAGAAACGATTTCTGCGGGTGGAATGACTGGACGTTAACTTTTGCCGCAACATTTTTTTGGTTGAGGAGATTCAATGTCGGGCTATCGTCGAAAGTTAGGACAGATTTGTTTCTTGGGGCTAGCATCGTCTATTTTCTCGCCTTGGGTTGGGCAACTAGATGCGCAGATTACCCTTCGCAACGACAAAAGTCCCAATGTCATTAGTCCATCAGAGTCCTCACGGCACGTTCGGGAGGATTCGCGTAAAGTTCGTGACGAATTTCCAGTTTCGCGAAATGTATTGCCGTCGCCTTTACCTACTCGCGGATCATTGACCGCTCCCGTAGCTGCCAATACAACGATCAATCGCGATGCAGAATACGAAACGTTAATTCGGGAGTCCGAAGCACTTGAGCGACAATTGGGTTTGATTCGTCGCATCGTGAAATTTGCTAGCCCAAGCATCGTTCACATCGAAGCCACCAAGAAAGCTGAATCTGGCAAGGGCTTTGCTTCTGGTCGAGTCGAAGAAGCCGGAGCTGGAATCATCATTGAAATGTTTGGTTCACAGTATGTGCTTACCAACAGGCATGTTGTGTATCCTGCCGATCTCAATTCGATTCGTTTTGAGCTAAGCGATGGATCAACTCTCCGGCCAACCAAGATTTGGACAGATCCGTCAACAGACGTTGCTGTTCTAGATCTGGGCAGGAACGACCTAGTCACTGCCAAACTAGGCAACAGTGATCAGATGGATATCGGTGACTTTGTATTGGCAGTCGGAAGTCCGTTTGGATTGAGTCACTCGGTCTCCTACGGAATAATTTCTGCGAAGGGTCGACGCAACCTAGAGCTAGGTTCCAAAGGGATTGAGATTCAGGACTTCTTCCAAACAGATGCAGCCATTAATCCCGGAAACAGTGGTGGACCGCTAATTAACCTTCGAGGTGAAGTTATTGGAATCAACACAGCAATCGCCAGTAACTCGGGCGGAAGCGAAGGTATTGGTTTCACGATTCCAATCAATATGGCGGTAGTTGTTGCCGAGCAATTGGTTTCAAAGGGCTCAATGCGTCGCAGCTACCTTGGAGTGCAACTAGAAAACGCATTTGATGCGGTTACAGCCGTAAGACTTGGACTAAAATCTGGCAGAGGAGCTTTAGTAAAGTCCATTCTTCCCAACTCTCCCGCCGCCAATGCCGGGATTCGAGTGGGTGACGTTATCTTGGAACTAAATGGAAGGCCAGTGGAGAACGACGGTCATTTGGTCAAAATGGTCGGTCTTACTCCAGCGGGAAGTCACGCGGAATTATTGGTTTTCCGCGAGGGCGCTCCTCGACGAATCTCGGCTCTCCTCGAAGCGAGTCCAGAATAGTTCTATCTGTGAATTGGCCAGTTGGAAATGAATACCACTTGGTGTCAACTAGATAACTGAGTACACTTCAAATTGGATTGAGCCGTCGTCAGAGAACTGAATATGCATACTCGATCAGGCAATGGTAACTCTGAACGCGACTGTTTCCATTTTCCCCTCTCAGCGGACGTTGACCGGAAGCAGCCAATTGCATGTCTAGTCTTCAGCGTGAACCTCTAACGGGTACGATTCTACAGGGCAAGAAAGTTGTCGGAGGCGTCGCATTACCTGAGCAAGACATACAGCAGTTTGTCGATCAATTCAATCATTGTTATGGACCAATGGGACTGAAAATTGATGTTCCATTGTGCATCTTATTGAGTGATCCGGAAAAGCCCAAAAGACTGATTCCAGTTGGTGCAGGACACTACAACCCATTTCGAAGTACGAAGAAGCCTAAAAGTAGCGATCACTAAAAGGTTATTGTCTACCTTCGTGATTCTGTCGAGACAAACAAAAAAAGGCCAGCATTCAATTGCTGGCCTTGAGGGTACGAATTAGGCTTAATTCACAAATCTTGGCTTAGGGAATGTCCACATTCAACGGTGCATTATTGCCCGGTTGAACTGTGTAGATCAAATCCGACGATGAATTGTACTTGGCGGGAATTGGTTCCTTAGGTGTAGCCGCCGCTTTCGCGTAATCCGACTCTTTGGAAACGGATAGGGCTGCATAAGCTGGATCGTCAGAGCGCATTTCGGAATTTGCTGCGGGTGATACAGGGTCCGGAATGGTTACGATGGTAACTTTATGAGTTCCCAGCACAGCGCCCTTCTTTTCGCCCGTCAGAATTGAGAACTCGCCCTGCTCATTCGTACGCCCAAACCCTTGCGGTCCACCGTCCCTAGGCTGAAACGTTATCATTGCCTTTGTGTAAGGCTTACCCTTAAAAGTGATCTTGCCACTGACAGGTGCGACTTTTGGACCAGAATCTCCACAACCCGAAAGTGAGAAAAGCAAAAGGCCTAGCAAAACCAATCTTGTCGCCATCGAATAATTCCTTTGGTATCTTGTGAAAAAAAAGACGAACAGCAACTGCTGTTCGTCTTCATCTATTGCATTGAATATTGACTAATCTAAATTGGCGGCTTCCCCACCATAAGCGCTGCCCATCGCACCCCAAACACCCCATGGTGATCTTCGTGATGCAGGCGCTTGTATGTCATCAATAGTTTGGTCGCCAGTGTCAACAGTTTGACTTACGAATCTAACGGAACCATCCACATATGCAACCTGCGCACCTGCAGGATGTCGACTCGAAAGAGTACCCATTTGCTCATTTCCATCGACAGTTCCCCAATGACATGATGGTCCGTTAGGCGCAACCATAGTCGCAAATCCACAATAATAAGGTCGGCCATCCCAAATGCGTCCGCCTGTGTTCCGGAATATTGCACGAACCGGAGCCGTGATCTTTTTGGGATTAGCTGGATCTCGTCGAGCCTGACAGGATGCAGGGTTCCACGTGGTTAATGATAAGGCTACCCCACCGAGGACGTCATCAGCACCTCCACCTGCAACAGTTTCGCCAAAGGCAATGGTATTGGATGTTCCATCTGTAATTACGGACATCTTGGCATATCGGTTGCGTTGGAACACACCTCGGCTATCCGTATTGCTTTGGTCTGGTCGGAAATGATTTTGGAAGTAGTCATCACCCACACAGGCTTTGTAATTCAGCAAGCTTGGGCTTTCCGAACGATCGGTCGGAGGAGTATCTGACGGACACAAAAAGGCCGGAATATCTTTCTTCCAATATGTATCCAAGAAAGCACTTGTCCCCGTGTTCCATGGATCAGGCAGTCCAGCGCCCCCGGGTCGAGCTTGGGTAAGCAAAGCATCATACAACGGAGCTTGTTCCATGTAGGGTAGAATTGGAATCACCCAAGAATAAGATCGCCCGGCATTTGCTCCCAATCCCGGAGCTCCAGACCCATTTCCATCGTGTCCAAGAGCAGGTAGTCGCTTGGTAGCCGATTCATAATTGAGTGTTGCTAGTCCGATCTGTTTAAGATTGTTAGCGCATTGGGTTCTGCGGGCTGCTTCCCTAGCAGCCTGAACAGCAGGTAGTAAGAGGCCTACCAAAATGCCAATGATGGCGATCACCACTAGCAATTCGACCAACGTGAACGCTGGCCTTCGATTGCAGGATTTCATCAAGAAACCTCCTGATGCAAAAAGGAAAAAAGACAAACGAGTACAGTAAGTTCTACACTGAGATTCTAATTGATACGGGGATCACGTAAAGCTCGATTATGGGCCATCCACCAACCATAACCCCGATTAATGAAGTTTACTGTGCCAATTCCGTTAGCCGCGGATCGTTGGGAGATAGTTGTTTTGCCCGTGAAATCAGCTTTTGGAAGCGGTCCAACTGATTGCTTTGCTTGAGAATTACTGCTTGAAGCAGAATCCAATCAATGTTGTTGGGCTCATTTTCAAGGGCTATTTCTGCTTGTTGCTCTGCAAGTTTGAACTGTCCTTTTTTAAGCGCAATTTTGGCTAGCTCGGCAACAACAATCGCGGATTTAGGAAATCGTTCTGAAGCTGCTACCAGGGTCAACTGAGCGCGATCAAGTTTGTTGTTTTGCGCATGCAAGCTGGCAAGGTTCAAATAGTTGAAGACATTATTAGGCTGAACCTCAAGGAGTCGTTGGTGGACTTGAAGGCAATCGCCGAGCCGGCCTTGGGCTCGGATGGTTGCCGCCAAATCCATGTACGTAGCCGGCAAGCTTGGTGCCTCGTTAATAGCAAGTAAGAGCCATTGTTCAGCCTGTTTACTTTCTTGGTGAGCTAATACAACTGATGCAGCGTTTCGAATCAATGGAACAGAGATTTCCTTAAGAGCATTTCGATACTTGCTCTGAAAAACAGAATCTTGCTCGTTTGAGTCAGATCGTGTTGAGGCTTGCGAATTTGCCGCAGCCTCTGCTGCTGCTTGGATTTCAGTTACAAGGCGAGTTGATTCTTCGGTTTTTCCGAGTCGCCGTAGCAGCACCAACAATGAACTTCGTGTGTTACTGGAACTATCACCAAGTTCAATTGCTTTACGCAATGACTCTTCCGCCTGCTCCAACTTTCTAAGTTGTATTTTGTCCAGGCCATCCAACCGCCACAATACTGAATCATTAGGATATCGCCCAAGCCCTGTGCTGAGAATTCGTTGAGAGTTCTCGACATCGCCGATTCTGGAGTAAGCTTCAGCGAGTTGATGGTAATAGTTGTCGGGCAAACTATTCGTGGATCTGTTTCCCAAGTCCTCCATCAATTCAATGGCACGCAGGTCGTTTCCTTGATCAATTAGCAGCTTGCTGAAACCCAGGACCGGTCCAATCTCGTTATTTGCCAATTGAATACACCGTTCCCAGAGTTTGCTGGCTTGCTCGGTTTGTCGCAATTCTGCCAAAATCAATGCAGAGGTATGAAGTGCTTTGGGGTCATCGGGAAACTTGTTCGAAAGATACTCGCTGATTTTGCCCAATTCCGCTTGCAGTTCCTCAGTGGAAACTTTCTTAGTTCCATTCGGAATCTGAAAAAGATTCGTGAGGTCTGGTGTGCTGGGACTGCTAATTGCTGAGTTTTCCGAATTATGAAATTGATCCGGAAATTGCAAATCAGCCGAGTTTTGGGTAGAGCTCAGATCCGGTGGCGTTACCCAGATCCATAATAGAATAATGACTATCGAACCTAGAATTCCAGCGCCGACGACAGTTGCCCAGTTTGTCTTGCGGCCAGTTGGCAACACTTTGGTGGAACTTTTGGCAGAAGCGTGGTTTTTGATTTTTCGTTTTGATTCTGGCTTCATGGACAGTTCGAAATTCAAAACACATTTCCGGACAAACAAAAACATCACACAGATTGCGAGCCACCAACAGTCTATTTCGAAACAGACCGTTTACATAGGTGTGTTCGGTGGAACTGTTGCTCGTAAATTGCCATGGAGTTAGCCAGGCTGTGATGGCACAATTCGAATAATCGCTAAAGTCCTAAGCATCGTAGTCCCAGGAGCATTAGCCTGCGCAAACAGCGCATTATCGAAAATTGGATTTGTCAATCCTATTCAGGTGACCCTAGAGTTCCCTAACGGCCAAAGATGAGAATCTGAGGCCATTCTTTGAAGCGAATTCTCGTTGCTGAATGGGGGCATTTATGGCAGCGGATATTACCCCTTTGAATGTGGAATCGCCATTCCGCATCGAAGAGTTGTTCTTTTCAACAACTGATTCAAAAGGGATCATTGAATCTGGAAACACAGTTTTCTCTCGAGTCAGCGGTTATCAGTATGAAAAAATGGTTGGTAAGCCGCACAACCTTATCCGTCACCCTGATATGCCCCGCACCGTATTTAAGCTATTGTGGGACTACTTGCATGCAAAGAAACCAATCGTCGCCTACGTGAAGAACTTGGCGATAAATGGTCATTACTACTGGGTGTTAGCACTGGTAACTCCACTGAATGATGGTTATCTGTCGGTGCGGTTCAAGCCATCTAGCCCTCTATTCCCGGTGGTTGAGGAAATTTACAAAGAGCTACGTTCCATCGAAACATGTTTCGGTGATTTTGGAACTCAGCGACAGGACGGGATGCGAGTTGCTACCGAACGACTGGTAGAGATCCTTCAGTCGCACGGCTACGAAAACTACGATCAGTTTATGGCGGAAGTCCTCCGAGTTGAATTGAAGAGTAGAGACGCGATACTGTCGGAGCTGGGTCTAACGTCGATTCCTTCGAATGCTTATTGCGGTACCAGTGAACTTGGATTAACGCTTTCTAGTGTCTTTGTCGAAGGTCAAGCTCTGAACGCCAATACGATGCGTTTGTTTGAGCGCATAGACGACTTCATTGGGCTGAGTGAGCAACTTGAAAAAGATGCAACGTTTGTACTTTCACTTGCCCACTCGCTTCAGTTAATTTCGCTGAATGCATCTGTGGAGTCGGCAAAGATACGTGGTTGCGTCCCAAGTTTGGGCGTCATCGCAGAACACCTTGGTCAAACATCTCGCGAAGTAACAGTCCAAGTCAATTTGCTCAGAGAACAGATTCATAAGCTCATTCCAGAGCTGTCGAAAATCGGCTTTGGATTGGCCGCGTCACGCTTGCAGGTTGAGATGTTAACGTCGTTCTCGGCTGAATTCATCGATCGATTGAACTCTGCGGGGCAAGCAACAGATTCGCTGTACATGCGTCACGCTACACCGATGATCAAGAGCCTTCAAACAGCCTTTCGACAGACGTTTCATCAAGTCGCCTCTGAACTAGAAGCGGTTGAACGACCATTACTTGATCTAGGCAATGCCAGCGAAGAACTGCGCAAGACGATTCTAACACTGTCTTTCAGTCAACTGGTTGGAACGGTTGAGGCTACGGCCTTGGGTAGCAGCAGCAATTTCAGTGTGATCTTTGACGAAATCAAAGGTCAAATTTCCAACGCGAAAGATCAATTGATTAACCTCAATCGGTCGGTTTCTACGATTTACGATCGCTTGCAAGCGCTACCCGAAGTGACATCAACGTGCTCCGACCAGCTAAACAACATCGGAAAATTGTTCACGCATTCGGCCAGGCCGGATATGCCTGACGACTACTCGCTACACACATCGAGCGAACTATTGGCCTAAGGAATGGTCCGCTTAGACGCAATACCGTTCAACGAAGGCTCGGGGTTTCTAGCGGAGTAGTGCAAGCGAACAACGCTTGAACTCAATAGTGACTCCACAATCCTCTAGCCTGGGTTGGCTCCATAGCTGGACCGGCCATTGTTCAGACTTCTAGTATTCCTTCTCGTAGCTGATCCGGCCACGGTTCAGACGCCTTTGAACTCTCCCGCTGGGAGAGTCGAGCGTCAGCGAGGCGTGGGTTGATCTACAATCCACTGAATCCTGGCGGTGTCAGCTACGAAGAGTACTTAACTCATTGGCCTTCTACGACGCGAAGCATTCGCGGACTTGAGCTTGACCGCGGTGCCAGCGTTTGCCGTGACGCTCGGCGTCGGCAGACATCGATTTCGGTGAGCCAGCGCAACTGCTCTTGCCAAAGTAACGCTTGAAATTCCACACCAAGTCTCGCCACATCGAGGCCTCGATCCCAACTTTGCTGAGCACCGACTTCAGCGACTCGGGAATCTCTTCAGCCAACTCTTTGATGCGTTGCCGAGCTGTCCAGCTCAACAGTTCGACATACTCCCCTAGTCGAAGACTGAGAAAGCCTTTGTCACTGGCTCGCAGGCGACTCGAACTAGCCTGTGCATCCTTGGCCAAAATGCCTTCGTCCATCGTTAGTGGAGCCAACCAACTATCTCGCAAGACACTTCGACCTGTTGGGCTTTTACGTTTCGCCTTTCGATCCTTACGAAGTTGATCAACGGTCTTAGTCGTACGCTCTTTGGCAACTTCGGCTTGCGGAATGGCTTCTAATTCAAAGGCTGACGATTCAATCTCGGCTCCTTGCTCGGCGTGAATGCGATCATAGGCCGAGGTGTGCAATGAATCCTCGGGCGACTGAGCCATAGCGGCTCGAACGGGATTTAAGTCGACGTACATTGCACAGGCCAGCAAGCCAGCTTCATCGGTAATACGCTGAGCCTTAAAGCGTCCTTCCCAGAAACGACCAGTACATTCATCTTCCTTATTCGCCATACGAGCAATCGGCTCGGCCAGCGCTCGCATGAACCAAGATATATCCGACAAGCGACGGCGAATCTTTTTGATCTCGGTGGGATTGTTGGCAAGCGTATAGACTTGTATTTCGGTTGGCTGAGCTAAATGCAGCTCTTCCAAGCGTTGCCCAGGAAAGACGCTCAGCCAGCGAATGGCCACTTCTTCATCGGTCCATTTAGCAACGACATCGGGGCGATTGCGGAGAATGGTGTGAATGTGATTGCTCATCACCGCATAGGTCAATACATCGATGCCGAACACGGAAGCCAAGGACTCTAAGCGTCGGCGAATCCACTCACGCCGGTAAGAAAAATCCTTACCGGATTGCTGATCCACACCAGCCAGGAACGCTCGTCGCACGCAGCGTTGGATGGTGTGCACGATGCAAACTTCGTCAGGATTAAACTGCTCGCTTCGATTCGGCCTTCCCATGATTCCTCCCTGGTTTTCAGCAATTTCCCATATTCTGCCAAACTTGCCGCCCTACGTCAATGGTATATGGGTGGCACAATCTGGAGCGAAGCGACCCGCAATCGTAGGTGTAGCTAGTAGTTTGGCTTTCGGCATCGGTTAGCGAGGCTAGTTGCCCTGTGGCCAAGTATGTGAACGAGGTCACCCCAGAGATGCGGTCGGTTTGCGATTTCTGACGCCCGCGAGCATCGAACTTGTAGCTGGTGGTCTGGCTCTTGCCGTCAATGGCTGCAATTCGATTGCCAGCTTTATCGTAGGTGCTATTGGTAGTGTGATTGGCAGTGTCGGTAGTCAGTCCGGCTCGACCTATTGCATCGTAAACCACATCCTGTCCAACGCTGTTTGGATCACGTACGGAGAGCTGATTGCCACCAGCGTCGTAAGCAAATATGGTAGGGTTTCCTAATTGATCGATCGAGCGGAGCGTTCGTCCAGCCCCATCTGTTAGGCTCTTGGTGGAATTACCCAAAGCATCGATCGATCGCGATTCTAGGCAATTGCCGAAGCCAGCCACTGCGGTGATTGTATCATGCGCCTGGCAGGACCAAGTGAGCAGGTTATTGGCGGTGCCCGTGTAATTGTCGAGTTTTCCGCGCATTGTAGCGAAGCGACCCCTCAAAGAATGGCTAGAGGACTACCAACACGACCTGGGTTGTAGCAACAAGTCTGAGCAAACTGCAGCCAGTTAACCAAGCTCGTCGAAGTGAAGAAACAAAAGTGCGATTGCTTGGCAAAGGTGATCGCATTTTTTTTAAGCAGAAGTCTCCGAACCAGAGTTCAAAATTGGAGACTCAGCTCGACCATCGCAATCGAATCAACATCCAGACAAAGGTGCACGCACGTCATACTTCAGGATACGATCACAATTCGGCCAGAGCAACCTGGTCTACAGGTCAGACCAAAAATGCTTCTCCAAAATTCGCGCAATTCGGCCGCGCACCCCACACAAGAGCTGCAAATCTATACAGTCACAATTCGGCCAAAACTACGACCACAATTCGGCCCGTAACACGTCACCTATTCTGTCAAGGTAGATTCAGCCTTTCCATGTCTTTGCAGTTTAAGAAACGGATTCTTCTCGAACTTCACCCTGAACTCGTCTTTATTGAGGATGTCAGTTGATTGGTTCGCAAGGTCGATAGAGTGGGATAGGACTTTTGTAAATCTCACAGTGGGCGCAAATAATTCAACTGTTTCGGGAGAGGTGATGGTGAAAAGTGAAACAATATAGTAGTCAACACGCTCACTCGACCGTTCTTTGGTAAAGAGTACTAGTTCCTTACCAATTTTTCGAATGTACCATACCTCGTTGTAAATATCAAAGATTTCGCCTTTTGGATTCCAAGAAACGATTCCAGCAATTAATCTATCCTTGGATGTATGAATGTGAATCAATTCACCCGTACTTGCTGTCCAGCTTCCGCTAATGCTGGCCATCAGCTCTGATTCAAGCTTTTCTCCAAAAAGTTCTTTACTAATGCCAATTCCTGGAAAGAGTTTCAGTGGATCAACAACGTTTTTCTCCTGCGCGAACGAATAAGAAGCTCCAACAAGCATTAGGATAATCACAATTGTGTATTTCATACATAGTACCTATTTTTTGAAATTGTCCAAGCTGAACTGATAGCTAAAAACCCAAGTAACTGTAGGATCGGGCTCAGGGCAAGGGCATGGGTCCATAATGCAAACACCAACGGTTCGCGACAGACTCAAGTCAATGTCGATGGTTACTTTGTGTTTTGGAGTTTGTTTTGGTCTAAAACTCAGCTTAAGTTTCAAATTCATATCAACCGTTTGTTTAGGACAGCACGTCTTGCCATTCGAGCACGGCACTGATGCGGATAAACTAATCGGAAATGTTTTATTCAGGCGGAGGCGGGCTACCACCGCAGCTTTAATGAGCAGACTCTTTGGAACTACCGAGACATCTGCGGTCGCTGTAAAGCTCATGGATCCACACGGCTGAGGTAGCTCAGGCAGCCACTCAAAAGGAAAGCCTAGTGGAATAGAGATATCTGTAGAATCTTCAAGTAAGGCGTCAGCTGAGTAATTGGAAAGGAAATCTTCAGAAACATAATAGGAACTACCCTCGTACCCAACGGGATCTCTGGAGCAGAAACGTCCTAAAGCAGGATCGTACATGCGAGCACGATAATGGTATTGCTGGATGTCGTTATCCCATTCGCGGCCTGTATACGTGTAGCGGTTGTTTTGAGCAGATGAACTAAGAACGGTTCCAGAGGCATTGGCAATCGTCGGTGCTCCGTAGGCTGTATAAGCGTATCGCTCGAGTACTGCACCAGAGGAATCAGACAGAGCAGTAACGCTGTACTGCTGATTGCGATGGTAGTAGACAGCCGTGCTGCTGGATGTGGTCCAGCGCATGACGGGTTCATCGATATAGCTGGCATACACATAACGATAGGTTGAAGAGGCTGGAGCAGCTCCCGATGCGTAGTCAGCAATCGTTTGCTGACCTGCCTGCACGTAGACAGTTGTTGAACTGCCAGATGTTCGGGCGACTCGGCGTCCTAACGCATCGTATTGATGGCTGACAGTTGTCGAGCCTGTGGTGGCGCTGGTTAACCTGTTATCGAAGTCCCAGGTAGACGTTAGGCTTGAGGCGTTCGGTCTGAGGGAAGAAGGGATCAGAGTAATGTTGCCCTTAACATCGGTGTTCACATTGCTACCAGCTCCCGTTAGCAGTTCGTGGGTCGGACCATGAGTTCGGGTCTGAGCTGTGCCATTGGTGGTAACACTGTTCCAATCACCCACTGCCGAGAGACTCCATGATTGGCTTAGACCACTGGTGCGATTGAACGAGACCAAGCGGTCCTCGCTATCGTAGCCACCCGTCGGAATGCTGAAGCCGTAGTTACTCATGGTACCTGTGATGGTCTCTGAGGTCTTGTTGTGATTGTTGTCCCAAGCGTAGCTTAAGTTGCCAATCGATGTGCCACTACCAGTAAATGTGATCGACGATAGCGTGTTGTCTGTTCCGTAAGCCCTTGTATCAACAACTCCATTGTTGAGTGTCGAACTGCTCATCCGTCCGCCATTATCATAAGCCCTAGTATCAATCGTCGTTCCAGCATGCTTGAGCTGGTACAGTTCACCACCAGCAGTATAGGTTCGATCGACCACAGTGCTATCTGGGTTGGTGTACTTCGTTAGTTCACCTCTAGCATTATAATCGGCTTTGGTTGTATAAGTCTGCCCCGCAATCGTCAGACTTTCCGTCTTATTACGACCCGCCGAATCGTAAGCGTAGCCCACCGTATTGCTGTAACGGCCGGAATAGGCTGTTAACATCCTGCCAGCCTTGTCGTAGCTGAATTGGTCATTATCAGCAATCGTGCCTGAAGGACTGTTGGCGGCCGTACGGTAGTCACGAGATGTTAGCCTGCCAGCCAGGTCATAGTTGAAGGTACAAGTGTCGCCTTTTTGATCTTGTTTGCGGGAGACTCGTCCGGCTGCGTCAAGTGTGATGTACACGATGCCGTAGCCGGATGTACAAACGGCCGAGCCAGCTACGTAATCGGCTATGAAAACGCTGGGAACCGTACGGCTCGCTTCGTGTCTCTCGAATGAGATTTCGCACTACTTGAACGGTACTGCGATAAAACTACAGCCCGAGACCTGGGAAAATGGTTGCTGCAGGGCGATCAATGAACTGTTCAACCGCTTGAGTGCCTCGCATTACAGAGCCTTTGCCTGATTTGCCAGGGCAGCAGCAGGCTTCAGTTTCGAATGCAAGTTGGCAGATGGAATTTACCATCTGGCAACTTGCCAGGTGAGGCTTGATATAGTGTGACTTGCCTACATCTTCCGTTAAGCGTTCTTGCTTAACCTTGTGAGCGTTCTCGCACAGGCGTGGAATACAAAGTCCGACATAACCCAGCGCTTCTTGACCGCGAAATGAATGTGTGGGCCATCGCTTCAGCGTTGAATCGGTATCGTTGTAGGTCGTGTAGAATCCGTCTGCTGCCACCAAGGCTTTGTCATATCGGTAGCCTGGATAGAGCGAATCGCAGTCCAGGGCACCTGAGATGATTACACCCCGCAGATTCTTGCGCTCTTCGGGCCGTCCTTCTGCAAAACTCAAACAATCCAAAGATCCTCCAGCCAAAAAATGAAGGGCGCAAATTACTGTCACCCCTCCGTAGCTGTGACCGCTGAGCGTCAACGGCTGAGCAGTGCTCATCATATTGGTTAGTTTGGCAATGTAATAACCTTGTCGTTCCGCAAACACATACTTGGTTTTGATATTGGAGCGAGCAAGTTCGATGGGGCGAATCAGGGGGCGGGTGTAAAAGATCTCTGACGGCCAAGACCAGAACACAAGCATCTTAGGGCCTGGGCAAATTTTCAGTCGCTCATAAACTTGCCAGCAAACTTTCATTGCGGCATCATGTTCCAGTGTATTGCCATGAGAGAATAGAAGAGTTGGGATGTTGATCTGAGCGGCTAGGAATGTTTCACGGCTTTCTGTGACGAACCTACAAGCATCTTTGTCATAGCGTTGGTAGGTTATTTTCTCGAATCCCTCGTCTAAACAATCACATTTGGGAGCGCAACGTGAATTGAGAACCCACAGCTCGGGCGGCTCGCAAGTGCATCCACATCCAGTACCACAGTTATCAGCAGCCTGGGAAAGCGAGCCGAGAAGAGAAATAGCAAAACCAAACACAACCGTGTGTAGAATGTTTTTCATGAAGCCACCGTGCTTTAACATCCATGTTTGTAGAGGTTGATTCAGTGGACCAAAATCGCGACTTCGAGCAACCAAGCTCGAATTACAGGGCTGCGTTGGTAATGTCCACACCTCTAAAAAGTCTCAGCAGAAGCTTAGCCTATCAATATGGGATTGCTGGAATTCACCGCCCTCGATAGGCCAAAATCTCAGTTTTCTCACTGGCTTGGCAACTAAGTTCGGAAGATCCAGCAAACTTTAACAGCAAAAGATTAATCCGACGGACACTAAAACCCTGTGTGTTAACAGTTTTTCTTTGCTGAGATTGTGGCTTTCGCATAGAATCAGGCTCCCACAAAAACTGGGAAATGTCGATTTGGTCGCCCAAAGATAATTGATCGAACAATGTCTACGCCTACTGGTTCGAACATGGATGAAGCTCTAACACATTCCTCTATTGGTCTAGTCGGAGGTTGCAACTTTTCAAATCGCTTGAAGTTCGCCGTGAAATGGATTGTTGCTTTCGTGTTGTGCTTCGTTGTTCATCCATCGATCAACGCTGAGCACCAATTAGCACAAGAGGAGTCGGCGCACGACGATTTTTCCAGTCGAGCGATTGCGCTGCTTGAAGCCAAGTGCACCCAGTGCCATGGAGCCGCAAAACAAGAAGCTGGCTTGCGCTTGGATTCTGCCGAAGGGTTATTGGCTGGCGGAGATTCTGGAGAGGTCTTGGTCAGCGGGTCGGCAGAGAAGTCTAGATTGATTGAATATGTTCGAGGTGATGGCGATAGCATTATGCCGCCAGAGGGCGATCGGCTAAGCGAGGCCGAAGTTGAACTGCTTCGATCCTGGATCAAGTCTGGTGCAAAGTGGAGTTCCAAACGGAATCAGTTGAAATCTGATGAGGTGAGCCGCCACTGGGCATTTCGTATGATCGAACTTCCTGATGTCCCGACCGAGAAAATTAAAAACTGGTGTCGAAACGAAATCGATCGTTTCGTCGCAGAAAAGCTTGCGAAGAATCAACTATCTCCTGCAAATGCATCGGATCGCAAAACATTGATTCGAAGATTGAGCTTTGACTTGCGCGGCTTGCCTCCAGATGCAGACGAAGTTGAACAGTTTGTGGCTTCAAGTGATCTAACCAGTTATGAGCAACTGGTAGATCGATACTTGTCCTCGCCGGAATTTGGTGAGCGATGGAGCAGGCATTGGCTTGACAGAAGTCAGTATGGAGAAAGCAGTGGCTGTGTAATTGACGTCGTGAGATTGCATCCCTGGCGCTGGCGAGATTGGGTTGTTGAGAAGATCAATGCAGACCTGCCATTCGATCATTTCAGCCGGCTTCAGCTCGCCGGTGATCTTCTGGATACTGGCTCAAGCGACGATTTAACTGCTACAGGCTTTTTTCGCAATGCTTTGACGAATCACGAAGCAGGCACAGATCCTTTTCAGGAGTTTTCCAAGACGACTGTAGACCGAACCAACTTGGTGGCCGCTACTTGGTTGGAGCTAACCGTGGGCTGCGCTGAATGTCATTCGCACAAGTACGATCCAATTACACAACGCGACTTCTATCGGCTGTATGCATTCTTCAACAACTTGCAGGATCGTTTCATAGATGATACTGGTGAACAAGAAGCTTATCACGCATCGCAGGTCGAACTTCGTATTGTGCAGGCTGCTAAATTGTATGCCTCATCTGTAAGCTCGGAACAGTTGCTTTGGGAAAGGATGGTTCAAGGACTAGCTGAGCCTTGGCGATTGCCGGTGCGTATTGAGCCGCGGTCGTTAAGGACTTCCTCTTTTGCCCAAGTGCACCCGCGCGATGACGGATCTATGGATGTTGACGGACGCATTCGCAAACGCGACGAATTGTTTTTTGTTTTTGAAACGGATCTTTCGGAAATAAACGCAATCAGAATCGAATTGTTGCCCTCGGTGGATCGATTTCATGCAGGTCCAGGTCGTAATTGGGCCGGTGGTTGCATCTTGACGGGTGCAACTGTCAGTCGGCAAACACGATTTGCCAAGAAGCGATATTGAAGCTTCTGGTTGCTCTAACCATTACGGATTATTGCCAAGACGGTTACGACGCTACGGATGCTTTACAACCGATTGTAGATGAGAAGAACACTGGTTGGTCGATCGATCACAAAGCTTATCGCACTCAGCCATTCTGCTCTTAGACAAGCCTCTTCGTCCAGGCAGCTCCAGAGTCAAGGTTGTTCTTGCCTTCAACTCGGGAGAGGGAAGATCACCGGCACGATTCAAACTTACGGTTGGAAACATTGCAACTGAACTGTCCAAGGATCAAGTTGTTCCAAGCGATATTCGTGACTTAATTCGAATCCCAGATACGCAGCGGAATGAACTGCAACGCGCTACGATCAAACGCTACTATCAAGCAACTCATGATGCCAAGTCGATCGAGTTGGTGGAGTGGAATCTGACTTTGGATGAAGCCGCCAATTGGATTAGTCCGCGAGGTGCAGAGGTGGTGCAAGAATCGAAGAAGACGCAGCCAACTTTTGTTCGCCTGCGAGGTGATTTTCGACGACCGGGTCCAGAAGTTTCGCCTGGATTACCAGCGGCTTTCGATTTTGGCGAAACCAAAGAAGGTAAGAGCCGAGAACAAAACGACTTGAAATCAACAACTAGATCTCTAGATCGCAAAGATTTGGCTCAGTGGATAACCAGTCCTCAGAATCCTTTGACAGCACGAGTCATGGTCAATGATGTTTGGCAACACCTGTTTGGCGTTGGACTTGTTCGTAGTGCTGGAGATTTTGGCAAGCAAGGCGATCCTCCGACACACCCAGAATTACTCGATTGGTTGGCCTATCAACTGGTGCATGAAGATGGATGGAGTCGAAAGCAACTGATTCGCCGCATTGTCACGAGCGCGGCTTATCAGCAATCTTCTTCTTCGCGAGAGTCTTTTCGTATTGATCCTCAAAACCATCTTTGGGGAAGACAGAATCGCTTCCGCCTGGAGGCCGAGGTGCTTCGAGATACGCTATTGGATCGCGCAGGGCTACTGGCAACAGAAATTGGTGGCCCAACCTTTTATCCGGCAGAACCAAACTTTGCTGATTCTTACTATGATTGGGATCAAAAGCACTTACTGCCGGAGCCACATGCATTGTATCGGCGCGGGCTTTATATTGCTGCTCGACGTACGATCGGCGATCCGATGCTATCGAACTTTGATTCGCCATCGGGAAGCAACTCCTGTCCTGCTAGACAGCGAACCAACACTCCGCTTCAAGCTGTTTCGCTACTGAACGATCCCTTGATGATTGAAGCCGCCAAGGAGATCGGTAAGCGATTTCAACCTCGGTCAGAAGAGGATACGGCCGTTGCTTTGTCGGAAATGTGGAAGCACTGTTTGGGAAGGACTCCCACGGACGATGAATTGCAACAGGTGCAACGGTTGTACGTAGACTTGAACTCGCGAACGAATTCCGCTGACAAGAGTGAAGTATTTTTCTTGATTGCTCGAACGATTATCAATTTGGACGAGATGACAACTCGCGAGTAGTAAGCTGAATCCATGACAAGCATTCAAGACTGCGGTAAAAATCCCACTCGTCGTACTTTGCTGGGCTCAGCCTTTCGCGGTATCAGTGGCTTGGCATTGGCCTCGTTGCTGGCTCGCGACGGAATAATCAAAGCGGAAGATCTGGATTCCCATGCAAAACCGGTTACTCATTTCGAGCCCAAGGCACAGAACTGCATATTCTTTTTCATGTGGGGTGGTCCAAGTCAATTGGACATGTTTGACTACAAGCCAACCCTTAACAAGTTTCATGGTAAGCCGATACCCGACGAAATAGCCAAGGGAGTTAGCTTTGCATTTGCACAGAAAGAAACGGCACGACTTCAGGGAACACAATTTCGATTTAGTTCTTGCGGGCAATCCGGCATGCAGTTCTCTGAGTTGTTGCCGAACTTGTCTCGTTGCGCTGATCTGATCAGTCTCATTAAGACGACGCATACGGATTCTTTCAATCATCGCCCCGGTCAAATCCTGATGAACACAGGTTTTACACGTATCGGTCGACCGTCGGTCGGAGCTTGGCTGCATTATGGTTTGGGCAGTCAGTCGCAAGATCTCCCTGGATTTGTAGTACTGCAGTCGGGCAATGAGGTTGATGGCGGAGCTTCTAATTGGTCGAGCGGATTTTTGCCAAGTGCTCATCAAGGAGTCGCGCTTAGGCGCGAAGGACCTCCGATCCTGAATCTTGATTTACCCTCCGAAGTTGATCCCGTCGCAAATCGGCTCAGCCTTGATGCAATTAATCGACTGAATCAAATGCGATATCAGCAAACCTTGGATGATGACATTCGAGCGAGAATTACCAATTATGAGTTGGGATTCAGGATGCAATCGGCGGCGCCAGAACTGTTTGATCTTTCAAAAGAGACCAGCGCGACGCTGAGTGCTTACGGTGTTGATCGAGAGACCGACGAAGAGAAGAGTTTTGCCAGGAATTGTTTGCTAGCCCGACGTATGGTCGAGCGTGGCGTACGCTTCGTGAATATTTTCATGGGAGATTGGGACTCGCATTTTCATCTCAATAGCGCTCATTGTAGACTCTGCAAAGCAGTCGATCAACCGATAGCGGCACTGTTAGAAGATCTGAAAGCGAGAGGGCTTTTGGAAACGACATTGGTCGTCTGGGCCAGTGAGTTCGGTAGGACTCCGATTGGTGAAAATAGAGACCACGATCCAGAAGCTTCAGGTCGTGATCATCATCCGTCAGCCTTCGCAACCTGGATGGCTGGCGGAGGTTCAAGAGCTGGTACCGTAGTTGGCGAAACAGACGAATTGGGATGGAATCCAGTGTCAGATCCCGTTCATGTAAACGATTTCCATGCAACTCTGCTACATCTGTTCGGCATGGATCACAAGCGGCTTGTGTACCGATTCCAAGGCCGTGATTATCGGTTGACCGACGTAGGCGGACGTGTGGTTGATAGACTGTTAGCCTAATTTTGGGTTATCAACTACTGCCGAGAACGCTTGCATCAAAAGTCTAGGTTTTGGGACACTAGGCGCTGCTTCCGGTGTACATTTTTTGCTCAGGCGGTTCGCAAACTTTTTAAAAATGACCTGGACACGGAAGGCCGCGTTTTGCTAATGACCTAGGTGTGAAGGAGTCGACGCGATTCGGGGTGGAATTGCATCGAGGTACTGCCAGTCAGCGAACTGGGCAGGTTTGTAGCAATAACTCAATCCGAGACATGGCGATGAATCCTAGAAAGCTCTTGCGAACTTGGGTCGGCATAGCATCTTTAGTAGTCACCAATCAATTGGCGATTGTTGGATTGTCTCAGCAGTCTGCCGATCGACCGACAACTCAACTGCGTCCCGTCGTACGACCTACCTCACCGATTGTTGCTCCGACTTCAAAACAGCAGGCACAGCCCGTCAGCTCGACTGGCGATGGCAGATCATATGGCGGGTGGACTGCAACTTCAACGGCCGAAAAGCCACCCGCTGTACGAGCAACCTATTATCAGCAGTTCACTGATCTACCGAACCTATCGGGGCTTGGTGGTTCACAACCACCACCATCGCTTCCAGCAGACGACTTAGTAGGCTCGCTAAATGATCTGCGACCTGTTGCACCTCAGCCAAACTACGACGCGCCGGTTGATGTTAGTTACAACAGCGCGGCGGCTTACAATCAGCCGATGCAGAGCGGAGCTCCAAATCTAGGCGGCGGCTATCAAAATAATGGTTATCAAAATGGCGGGCCGGCAGGCTACGATGCTCC